>NZ_JBQGAE010000012.1:0-129549 GCF_056542645.1 Ruegeria sp. AB5 | reverse complement strand
CCGCAACCAATACCCGCACAGCACGTTCGATCTACAAACACTCCACCCGACCGTTTGAAACTAGATCTCACATAATCAGATCAATAACCTGAAGGGCAGAGGTTCAAACTCTCAACCGAAGTGTTTTCTCAGTCATTGTCGGAAAGGTCCGAACCTGCGCCAAGGAGACGGGATTCCTCGGTTGCAGGCACGTACGTACGATGTGCAAACCGGTTCAGAATGTCCCAATCCTGCGGGGCAGGATAAGCGCGCCCAACCTGCGCGCGCGGGGGAATGGACATATCACCAAGTGAAACGATGACTTTGTGTGCCTTGACGGGCAATTCGTTCGGGGTCGCGAGGCGATCCCCATCGGTCAGTGCCGGCACACCATCCATGTCTACTTTCAAAACCTCTTGCAATATATTGGCCGCATAAGATGCAAAGGGCAGCAGAAGGGCAGGCGCGGCGATGTCCCGTATCTCGATAGGGCCTGTCTTGAGCAAGCGAGCGCTGTCCGACAACAAGGGCCCTGCAAACAAGGGGCATAAATCCCGTGTGTTCTGCCAGGGGCTATCAATTTGCAGGGGATGGTGCGCTTTTGGGTCCGATGCGAGCCCTCGCTCAAGCAATCGGGCCAGAGTTCGGGCGCCGTCCAACCCTTGCTGGCAAAGCCAGCGGGTTGCTTTTGCGGCCTCTTCGGCCTGACCCCAGTAATAACCTGCACCACGGGTGGCCCGTTTTGCAGTTGCTTCTACCTCATTTAGCGAAAAGATCATGCCGGAGCCTGAGGGTAGACCCAAAAATCGGCGTTGTCGCAAGTCAGTTCTTCCGGGTAAGGCGCACCGGAATACATGCAAATGCGGACCCAGCGATCAGAACGCGGATCGAAATGCGTTGCGCCAAAGAAAGACAGCTTTGCCCGCAACATATCAATAGGCAGTATTTTTGACCCAATCGTATTGTCGCGAATTTCGCCGTAGGGCGCGCTTGGAGCCATTTGAACACGTCGGATGGCGTGGCGATGTTCCGGATGGCGCAGCAGGAATTCAGCCACGGGCCTGGCATCTTCCCAGTTTTGAAGTGTGTCATAAGCAGCCGCAGCATCCCGCGCCGGCGCCAAGGGTTGCTCGTAATCCTCAATCGGTTCTTCAAACCGTTCCCCCAAGCGGGGTTCCAGCTTTTCTTCTGACACATACCAGGCACGGGCGCAGTTTTCTTCAGCTTCCCAATCCAGAGTCAGAGCCCAGCCATAAGTGTTCCGGATCAGATCGCGTACGTGCCGGATTGGCATGGCTCCGTTGATGACAAACGCGTCCGTGCGGCTATCTGCCATACACGAGGCCAATCCATCCACAAGGGTGTCATACGGTTCCAGAATGAGCGAAGCCAGAAATTCCTGACCTTCTTCACTGAGCGCGGTTTGTGACCAGATTACCAATCGGTCCCATGGGCGATGTTCTGTCAGGCCATCTTGCGCAAGGTACTCGGCAATTGCTCCCACATCGGCATTCAGGGCCTGAAGTTTTGCGACCTGTATCGGATGTTGAGACTGCCACCACGAGATCGACAGCTGGCTACGCTTGAAAACGTCGTTGAAGGTTTTGATCTCGGAATCGCTGGCCACATCAACCGCACGGACCCGCGCGATTGCCTCTTCGCGTGCCATGATCCAATTGTTGAACAAAACCGGGTGATTGACGATGAATGGCGCCATGCCAAGTCCGGTCGAATTCCCAATTCCCAACCACCGAGCGATGCCCGGATCAAGTTCTGCCGCCTGATCACCACCTGCGATATTGGCCATGTGCTGAACCAAATCGCGGACGAAGGTTCGGGTCAGGAAAACCGACAGCATTTCAACCTGAAACGGCGCCTGGGTTTCTGGACGGTCGGCAACTTTCTCTCGATCTGCGGCTCCAAATTTGCCCGAGCCGTAAACAGCAGTTGTGCGCATCAGATAGCCGACCTGGTAGATCTGCTGTAAATCGGGTTGTTGCCCTGCAGCGAGGGCTGCAACGACATGATCCCACAGTCTTACCGAGCGGTTGGCGCGCGACAACGAAAGCTCGTTTTCGCTTATCCGTCCGGCCTCTTGCAGCGGTACGTTTTGCGAAAGACGCTGGATATCAGCCTCGGAGGGGACGCCATCGAACAAAGCAAAGGTGGCATCCCACGCTTCGGCAATCACACGGTCCGATCGTTGTTCAGGCGGCAGGTCATGCGCGAAAGCGACCAATGAATATGCACGGTCCGGCCCATGGGCCGTGTAGACAGCCCTACCCACTCCATTTGCATCAATGTCGAAGACAGGGCGTGAGAAGGACCAGTTTTCCCGGGCCATGCGGCGGGTCAACTGCCGCATGAAACTCAGCCGACACTGATGCAACGACCCCAGCCGCGACAATCGCATGACGGTTGCGGGGTCTCGCCGTTCGACCTGTGCCTGTACGTCCGTCTCCATTCAGCTATCCTTGAGCTATGAAGCTCTGGTCAAAGAACCTATACCAGTTTCCCCCCATGATCCCGGCGACCTCGTCGTCGTTCATGCCAGTGGCACGCAGACCGGATTCGATGTTTCCAAAATCGCGGTTGTCGTTGAACCAGGCTGGCATGGGCGGGAAACCGGGGGCTGCGGCAGAGCCTTCGCCGTAGTCGATTTCCTTGGTCCACCGGCCAACGCGCATCCATTCGACCACGCTGTCAGGCTGATCCTGACACAGATCCGTGCCAATCCCGAGATGTTCTGCCCCGTAGGTTTCAGCCGTCCGCGCGATCATCTCGCAAAAGCTTTCAAGGGTACAATCCGACTTGTCTTTCAGGTGATGAGGATAGACCGAAAATCCCAACATCCCACCGTTTTCTGTCACAGCGCGGATCACTGCATCGCGCTTGTTGCGCAGGGCGGGGGACCAATCGAACGGGTTTGCGTGGGTGATCGCAATCGGACGCTCGGACAGTTCAGCCGCTTGGATGGTTGATCGGTCCGCCGAGTGGCTCATGTCCACCACAAGCCCAACCCGGTTCATTTCCTTGATCACCTGACGTCCCATGCGGGTGATCCCGGTGTCTTCGGCCTCATAACAACCCGTCGCCAACAGCGACTGATTGTTGTAGGTCAGCTGCATGAACCGCGCGCCCAGCGTGTGCAGGATCTCGACCAGACCGATGTCATCTTCGATAGGCGACGGGTTCTGAAAGCCAAAGAACACTGCCGTGCGCCCGGTTTCGCGCGCGTTGTCAATGTCGCTGGCCCATTGCCCTTTCACGATCAGGTCCGGATATTGTTCGAACCACCGGTTCCATTGTTCAAAGTTCAGAACGGTTTCGCGGAAATTCTCGTGGTAGGCGATGGTGACGTGGATCGCATCCACGCCCCCTTCGCGCAGTTGCCGAAAGATTTTTTCGGACCAATTGGCGTATTGCAGCCCGTCGATCCGCATCACATCGGCTTTCCGGCACTGATATAGGCGGTCTTGACCGTCGTGTAGAACTCGGCGGCGGCCTTGCCCTGTTCACGCGGGCCATATGAACTGTCACCGCGGCCCCCAAAGGGCACATGATAATCGGTGCCCGCGGTGGGCAGGTTCACGGTCACGACCCCGGTGCGCGCGTTGCGGCGGAAATGCGTGGCGCGGGCAAGGTTTTGCGTGACAATGCCCGAGGTCAGGCCGAAATTCGTATCGTTGACGGTGGCCAGAGCCTCATCATAGCTGCCGACCTTGATGACCGAGGTGAGCGGTGCAAACATTTCTTCCCGGTTGATGCGCATATCGTTGGTTGTGCTCAGGAAGACACCGGGGCTCATGTAGTAGCCATCCTGCGGCATGTCCAAACGCTGACCGCCGCAGGCCAGTTCGGCACCTTCGGATTTGCCCAGATCAACATAGGCGAGATTCTCGGCCAATTGCTGTTCACTGACTACGGGGCCCATCTGCGTTCCCTCTTGCAGCGCGTGACCCACTTTCATCGCCTGCGCACCAGCCACCAGTTTTTCGACAAACGCATCATGAACAGTGGCATGAACGACCAAACGCGACGACGCGGTACACTTCTGACCGGTCCCTCCAAACGCGCCACCCAATGCCAGCGAGACGGCAAGATCGAGATCGGCATCATCCATCACGGCCAAGGCGTTTTTCGACCCCATCTCCATCTGCACCTTGGTCAGGTTCTGAATGGCTGCCGAAGCAATTCCCTTGCCCACCGGGACCGACCCGGTGAACGAGATGGCGTTGACCTTTGGGCTATCCACCAGCCGTTGTCCGATCGACCGGCCCGACCCCATGACAAGGCTGAACAGGCCCTTTGGAATGTCCTGACGACATATGATCTCTGACAATGCCACGGCTGAGGCTGGGGTGATGTTTGCGGGTTTCCAGACCACGGCATTGCCATAGCACAATGCCGGAGCGATCTTCCAAGAGGCTGTCGCGGTCGGAAAGTTCCACGGGCTGATGACGGCGACAACCCCGACGGCCTCACGGCGCACGTCGATCTCGATATCAGGCCGCACTGAATCTGCATTCTCACCGATCTGACGCAGGCATTCGGCCGCGTAGTAGGTAAAGAACTGCCCGGCCCGAAAGACCTCACCCTTTCCTTCCGCAAGCGGCTTGCCTTCTTCGCGACTGAGCAGAGTGCCCAGTTCTTCGGCGCGCGTAATCAACTCGTTGCCGATATTCAATAGAACCGCTTGTTTACGCTCGAGCCCATAGGCCGCCCACTCGGTTTGTGCCACGCGCGCCTGATCCAGCGTCGCCTCCAGCTGATCCGCGCTGGCCTGGGCAAACATGCCGACCAGATCGCTCAGATCCGAGGGGTTTCGGTTTTCTATTTCACTTTCACCGGCAAGCCATTCGCCAGCGATCAGGTTTAAGTTGGTCACGATGGCCCTCAAGACAAAGAAAGGTTTGGGCACCATGGCCCTCGAATGCAGTTTCAGTCAAACGTGAATCGGTTCAATTCAAGACAAATGACCGAAACTGATCCCGAATATACTGAGCCGCAACGCTGTGTCGCCTCGCAGGCGTTTAGCGTGACACTTTCCCGGCCTTGAGGTTGAGTTTTGCACGAATGTCTGGCGGTGACACTCACTGGATGCCTGGTGCCGCTGAAGGGACTCGAACCCCCGACCCCATCATTACGAATGACGTGCTCTACCAGCTGAGCTACAGCGGCACCGTTAGTGTCCCGGACCTGGTTCTGACCGGGGGCGCAGCTTCGTTTAAACCTTCAGTTCTGGTCCTGCAAGCCAAGATACTCATGTTTCAGATCTTGCGTCTCACACCAAAATCTGGGGCGCGTTCCTTCGCGCAAATCCCCAAATCGCTGTGTGCTATCTCGGGACGGTTTCGTTTGTGAATTTTATGTAACAACATCAAAGTCGCTTTGACTCTGCATCATTTTTTCAATATTTCATGAAATATGATAAAAGAGATCACCGATCAACTGTCCATACTGGGCCATCCGCAACGCATCACGGTCTTTCGCATGTTGATGCGACGGTTTCCTGACACTGTGCCGGCGGGCGAGCTGGCATCCGAGTTGGATATCAAGCCCAGCACCATGTCGAACTATCTGAATGCGCTGCAACGGTCCGGGCTGGTGACGCAACAGAGATCCGGGACATCCCTGCTTTATTCCGTCGATATGGCGAAAGTGCAGGCGATGCTGGACTTCCTGATTGTCGACTGCTGCCGGGGTCGTCCCGATATCTGCATGCCTTTCACACAAGGAAATCAAGACATGACTGACCGCAAGTTCAACGTCCTGTTTCTATGCGTGGGCAATTCCGCCCGTTCGATCTTTGCTGAGACGCTGCTGCGCGATCTGGGGGATGACAGGTTCACCGTCTATTCCGCCGGAACGCAGCCCGCGTCCGAATTGAACCCCTTTGCTGTGCAAGTGCTGCAGGACAAAGGGCACGACACCTCGGTCCTGCGCTCCAAGCATATGTCGGAATTTGCAGCCGACGGCGCGCCGGAGATGGATTTTGTCTTTACCGTTTGCAATCAAGCCGCAAACGAAGAGTGCCCGGCCTGGGAAGGCCAACCGATCAGCGGCCATTGGGGCATGGAAGACCCGGTAAAAGCCACCGGAACCGATGCCGAGAAAAGCCTCGCCTTTCAAAACGCCTATGGCGCGCTGAAGCGTCGGATTGAGGCGTTTACCTCTTTGCCGGTCGAAAGCCTCGACCGGATCGCCCTACAATCTGCTGTCGATGATATCGGCAGAACCTCTGTCGGAGACTGAAATGACCACATATGCTGTGAATGGCTTGGGCCGGATGGGAAAGCTGGCCCTGAAACCGCTGTTGGAGAAAGGCGCCAAGATCGCCTGGATCAATGACGCGGTCGGAGACGCCGAGATGCACGCGCATCTTCTGGAGTTCGACACGGTTCATGGCCACTGGGACGCCACTTTCGAACATGACGACGACAGCGTCACCATCAACGGCACCCGCCTGCCCTTCATCGGCACCAAGGACCTGAGCGCCCTGCCGCTGGGCGGTGTCGATGTGGTGATCGACTGCACCGGTGTCTTCAAGACCGAAGCCAAGCTGGCCCCCTATTTCAAGGCGGGCGTGAAGAAGGTTGTTGTGTCGGCCCCGGTCAAGGACGGCCCGACCGCCAATATCGTGATGGGTGTGAATGACGACATCTACGATCCGGCGACCCATCAGATCGTGACTGCAGCCTCCTGCACAACGAACTGTCTGGCCCCGGTGGTGAAGGTCATCCATGAGAATCTGGGCATCCGCCACGGCTCTATGACTACGATTCATGACGTGACCAACACTCAGACCATTGTCGACCGTCCCGCCAAGGACCTGCGCCGGGCGCGCTCGGCGTTGAACTCGTTGATCCCGACCACAACCGGCTCGGCCACGGCGATCACGCTGATCTACCCTGAACTCAAGGGGCGTCTGAACGGCCACGCGGTGCGGGTTCCGCTGTTGAACGCCTCGCTGACCGACTGCGTTTTCGAGGTTGAGCGTGAAACCACCGTCGAAGAGGTCAACGCCTTCTTCAAAACCGCCGCCGAAGGTGAATTGAACGGCATTTTGGGCTACGAGACCCGCCCGCTGGTCTCGACCGACTACACCAACGACGAACGCTCCTCGATCGTGGATGCGCCGTCGACCATGGTGGTGAACGGAACGCAGGTGAAGATCTACGCCTGGTATGACAATGAGATGGGCTATGCCCACCGTCTGGTCGATGTGGCGCTGATGGTTGGGGCCTCGCTGTGACCGACCGGCCCGAGGGGTTGTCGGCCTATATCGCGGTCACGGCGGCCTATTGGGCCTTTATGCTGACCGATGGGGCCCTGCGGATGCTGGTCCTATTGCATTTTCATACGCTGGGTTTCTCGCCGGTGCAGCTGGCCTATCTGTTTGTCCTCTATGAAATCGCAGGGATGGTGACGAACCTTGCAGCGGGTTGGATCGCGGCTCGGTTTGGCTTGACCTCGACGCTCTATGCCGGGCTGGGCTTGCAGGTGGTGGCGCTGCTGGCGTTGACGCAACTAGACCCTAACTGGGCGATTGGCGCATCTGTGGCCTTCGTCATGATCGTGCAAGGCGCAAGCGGAGTGGCCAAGGATCTGGCCAAGATGTCCTCGAAATCCGCGGTGAAACTGTTGGCCCCGACCGAGGGCGGCGGGCTGTTTCGCTGGGTGGCGGTGCTGACCGGATCGAAGAACGCTGTCAAAGGTCTGGGCTTTCTGCTCGGTGCGGCCATGCTGGCGACGCTGGGCTTTCAGGCAGCGATCATCGTGATGGCAGTCGTTCTGGCGGTGATCCTGTTCGCGGTCATCCGCTTCATGCCCCCCGGTCTGCCAAAGGGCCGCAAGGGCGCGAAGTTCTCTGAGGTCTTTTCGAAATCTGCCAACGTCAACTGGCTGTCCGCCGCGCGGGTCTTTCTGTTCGGGGCACGGGATGTCTGGTTCGTGGTCGGTATCCCGATCTATTTCTACGCGGTCCTTTCGGATGGCACAGAGGAAGGCAACCGCACCGCGTTTTTCATGATCGGCACCTTCATGGCGTTCTGGATCATTCTGTACGGCGTCATTCAGGCCAACGCACCCAAGATCCTGCGGGCGTCGAATCGGTCCGAGGGCGATCTGATCCGCGCCGCGCGCAATTGGGCATCGGGTCTGTTCTGCGTCCCTGTGGCTCTAACATTGGTCGTTATGCTATCTTCAGGCCCCGAGACCTGGCTGACAATTACGCTGGTCATCGGCCTGCTGGTCTTTGGTGCGATCTTCGCCATCAACTCTTCGCTGCATTCCTATCTGATCCTTGCCTTCACCCAATCCGAACGGGTCACGATGGATGTGGGCTTTTACTATATGGCCAACGCAGCGGGGCGCCTTTTGGGCACCGTCCTGTCAGGCTTTACCTACCAGATCGGCGGTCTGCCTCTTGTGCTGGGTACGGCCTCGGCGATGGTGGCGTTGGCCGCGCTGATTTCGGGCAAGCTGACCGACCAGACAACAGGGGCATACCTGTGAGCATCTTCGAACGTTACCTGACGGTCTGGGTCGCCGCGGCCATGGTTGGCGGCGTGTTGATTGGGCTGGTCGCACCCGGTCTGGTCGGTCTGGTGGCGTCGGCCGAGGTGGCCAGCGTCAACCTTGTTGTCGCCCTTTTGATCTGGGCCATGGTCTATCCGATGATGGTCGGCGTCGATTTCCGCGCTGTTGCAGGCGTCGCCCGCCAACCGCGTGGGTTGATCGTAACGCTTGTGGTCAACTGGCTGATCAAGCCCTTCACCATGGCATTGCTGGCGGTGGTGTTCTTTGACCATGTCTTTGCGCCGTGGATCGCGCCGGAAGATGCCGCGCAATACACCGCGGGTCTGATTCTCTTGGGTGCGGCGCCCTGCACTGCGATGGTTTTTGTCTGGTCGCAACTCACAAAGGGTGATCCAACCTATACGCTGGTGCAGGTGTCAGTGAACGACCTAATCATGGTCGTGGCCTTTGCGCCCATTGTGGCGCTGCTGCTTGGCGTGACCGACATCTCGGTCCCCTGGCAAACGCTGGTTCTGGCCACAGTGTTGTATGTGGTGTTGCCGCTGATTGCAGGGTTGTTCACCCGCCGGAAACTGGGATCGCAAAAGGCAATCGATGCTTTCTCGACCCGAGTCAAGCCATGGTCGATCATGGGCTTGATCGCAACCGTCGTGATCCTGTTCGGCCTTCAGGGCCAGACCATTTTGTCCAAACCCATGGTCATTGTCCTGATTGCCGTGCCGATCCTGATCCAAAGCTACGGTATTTTTGCGCTGGCTTACGGGGCTGCCTACGCGCTGAAGGTCCCGCACCGGATCGCGGCCCCCTGCGCGATGATCGGGACATCGAATTTCTTTGAGCTGGCGGTCGCCGTAGCCATCAGCCTGTTTGGGCTGCATTCAGGCGCGGCACTTGCAACCGTGGTCGGAGTTCTGGTTGAAGTCCCGGTCATGTTGTCTCTGGTTGCCTTTGCCAATCGCACCCGTTCCCGGTTTCGGGGCGTCGCTTCGCAATAGGAGCTGCACGCTTGCAGCTACCTCGGAACCAGCTTGCCGTCTTGCAAGTCCAACCGGTCTGGGGCCAGCGCGTCGCGAAAGGCGGGGGAATGACTGACCAGCAGGATCGCCTGTGGCAGGGATTGCAGAATCTCAAGCAGGCGGGCTTCGTTCTTGATGTCCAGGGCATTGGTTGGCTCATCCAACAGCAATGCTTCGGGCTCCATCGCCAGAACCGTGGCCAGCGTGATCAGGCGCTTTTCGCCACCTGACAATTTGTGGGTGGTGCGGTCTTTCAGGTGCATCAGATCAAGATCGCATAGCACCCGATCAACGACGGCCAACGCTTCGTCGCGTGTCTTCCCCAGATTCAGCGGCCCAAACGCGATATCCTCGGCCACGGTCGGACAGAAAAGTTGATCGTCGGGGTCCTGAAAAACTAGGCCGACGCGGCGACGCACCTCATGGAAATCGACCTCGGCCCGGCGCGGTTTGCCAAAGACCGTCACAGTGCCAGCGGACGGGCGTTGCAAGCCGAGTGTGATCCGCAACAGCGTGGATTTACCTGCCCCGTTCGGACCGGCCAGCGACAGGCGCTGCCCGGCATTCAGGTTCAGACTGGCCCCATTCAGAACGGGCGCCTGACCGGGATAGGCAAAACAGATGTTATCCAGTGCGATAAGCGTCATGCCAAATCCAGAATGATCAGTGCCGCGCAAAGCATGCCCAGCCCGAGACCAAAAGCAATGTCGCGGCGGGTCAGAGCGTATTCCTGCAGCAACAGCATACCGCCAGAGAACCCGCGGCATTTCATTGCCTCCAGAATGCGTTCGGATCGCTCAATCGCTCTTACCAGCATCATCCCGACCAGATACCCAAAAGCGCGATACGTGTGCCAGTTTGTCCCCGGTCGGAAGCCCCGTACCTTCATCGCAGCCCGCAGGCGCAGGTATTCCTCGTGCAGGACATCGATATAGCGGATCGTGAACATCAGCAGATGGACCAAAGTCTCGGGGCAGCGCAGCCGGTGCAGCGCGTGGCCCAGCGTGACAGGCTCCATCGTACCAACAAGCACCATCAATGCCAGGATCACAGCGTTGGCGGTCAGCGCGATTTCGACCGCCTGCCAAAAGCCCTGCCAACTGGCGGCAAAGCCCCAGATCGTGAAGATCGGGTCGCCCGGCACCGAAAACGGCAAGATCACCAGCATGAACATGATAAAGCCGTCCATCATGGCCATGCGTTTGAGCGTCTTGCGCCAGGGCAGCCGGGACAGCACCAGCAAAGACAACGCGATCATCAGTGCGGCAGCAAGTGCGACAAGGGACGACAGGGCAACCACCACGACCGCAAAGACACAAGCCATAACGATGCGCATGCGCGGATCAAGCGCGGCGATCAAACCCTGGCGACCGACCGTGCCAGCCTCGGCGAGTGTTCTTTCCTGTGGTCCGAGTACGTGCGCCATCAGGGTGCCAGTTTTCGTCTTGCCGCAAGATAGAACCCCAGCCCGAACAGACCAAAGATATAGCCGATGCCGCCCAGAACGGTCTGGAAATCATTGTGCTCTCGATAGGCAGCGATCTCGCGGCGTAGGGGGCGCAACTCGTCTCGGACAAGTTCCGCGATGACCTCACGTTCTTCAGCGCTGAGAGAGGCCACAGAGACGCCGCCGGATACAGGTTCTGATACATGCCTTTCGGGCTCGGTGGCAGTGTCCGAAACGGCTGCAACACCCATGATTTCGGCCACGTCTTCCGCAGACATGGTCACTTGGGCCACATGTCCCGCTCCCAGATCGGCAAAGAATGTGTGCGCCACCGCTGCGGTCGGAATGTAGACGAAGAACCCGTCCGCATCCGTCATTGTGCGGCCCAGTTCGCTCCCATCAGCGTCGGTTACGACAATTTTGGTGTCCACGGCCATGGTGCCATTGGAGAACCCGATTTCCCCTTCGATGGCATCGCCAGACGCAAATATCCCGGCGATTACCTTGTGGGCAAGCGCCGGAAGCGGAACGCAGCAAAGGGTCAGGATGAGCGTCAGCTGCTTCATGCGGCAAACCTTGTCACAAACAATTCCGGTTTTACCTTGCGCGCCAGCAGGACGGCAAAACCGGTCAGCACAGCCTCGATGACCATCACGGGCATATGCGCAAAGAAGACAAGCTTGGCTGCGGGCAGGAATTCGTCCCCCGACAAGGCAAGTGAGAGACCAACCATGATCGTTGTGACAGCTATTGCGAAAGCGCCGCCAATACCGCCCCAAATCGCACCAAACACTGGTGTTCCACGCCCGATCAGGGGCCTGAACAACAGACCGGCCAGGACTGCCGGAAGTGCAATATTGAACGTGTTGATCCCCAGTACGGTCAAGCCACCAAAGCCAAAGAAGACCGCCTGCAGCAACAGCCCCACAAACAAGGCCGGAAAGGCTGCCCAGCCGAGCAGAAGCCCGGCCAGACCATTGAGTATCAGATGCACCGAAGACGGCCCGATCGGCACATGGATCAGCGAGGCCACAAAGAAACTGGCAGACAGCACCCCGGCGGTCGGGATGCGGTCCAGATCAAGCGATCTCAACCCAATGGCGATCCCACCGGCGGCTGCGACGGCTCCGCCGATCACGACCGGGTTGGACAGGGCACCATCGACAATGTGCATTCGCGCTTACTCCATATCCCAGGCGCGGATCCAGATCACCGCATCCTGGCTCAGTTCTTTGCCCTCATGCCGGGTTTGTGGACCCGACCCAAGTGCTGCAAAGCCCCAGTATCCGGCTTTCGGAACACCAAATGAGAAATAACCATTGGCATCCGAGAGAGCGACAACAGCACCACCGGGCATCGGCGACACGGATGGATCAGTCGAGGCTGCGCTGTCCATGTTCGGTTCAGCCGCCATGTATTCGATCTCGATCTCTGCGCCAGCGACCGGTTCGCCATCGGCCAGGACCTGTCCAGTAAAGGTCGAGCCTGCGATGATGTTGTAGGGCTTGTTCAGCGGGACAATTTCGGTTTCCAGACCAACGGGGTTCATCCAGTCGGTCGGCAATTGGTTACGGTTCAGGAAGGCCTTGGTAAGCTGCTGGATGTAGACATCCTCGGATTCCTCGTAGTAGGGCTGAGGCACCGTGACCATGACATAGTCGCCCGAGCGTTTGACGGGCACCGATCCTTTGAACCCCGTGCCTTCGTTTTCCGGGCTGGAGAACAGAACAGGTTCCAGCGTGCCCAGCAGGTCGGTCTTTTCACCGTTGTGGATCACAAAGAATTCCTGCGGTTTTTCCAGATCCATCACATGACCGTTTTCAAACGGGTGCCAGAAAATCAGCTTGACCGGCACGTTACCGGGTGCATCGATCATGGTGTCCGTGGTGTATTCCAGAAGAAAGTGCGCCTGTGCCATTGCAGGAAATGCCAGCGCAACAGCAGCCGTGCAGAGCAGCTTTTTCATGAGGTAGTCTTCCTTGTCCCGTCGTGCCAACCCCGGCACGTTTCATTGCTTGACGCAAAGGCGAACGAGACCAACTGCCCACGTTCCGGGCACCGGCCCGACGCACGCCCCGGCGTCGGTGACGCACCCTTTTCCGAGGGCGCATATCCGGCAGGTCTCCTGACTTGCGGGTCAAAGCATCGGACTGGCCTTCCCGGGATATCCCAGTGGCATATCAGCCCTGCTCACCGCTTACAGTTGCGGGGGCAGTTGCGGCATTGGGTGATCATTTGAAAAACCCGCACCGCATTCCCTTTTATCCGGGTAAACCCGGAACCGGACACAGAAACGCTCATGGCAGAGTTTTCCCTCGGCAGTCAACCTGTATTCACAAGGCGTTGGATTCAGCGCAGATTTGGCGACGGACAAGACGTGGGCAGCGCCTTTCTGAGGGCGCGCAACAGCCTGATTTTATTCAACTTAGTCATGCGCGTCTTGGCATCGGCCCTCGCGACAGGATTGAAAAAGGCAATCTCCGTTCACGTTGAGGCGGGCGATCAGGCGTCAGCTCGCCACAGCGTTTCATTCAATCCAGACCTCGACGCGGCGATTCACCTTTCGGCCCCATTCGGTGTCATCACACGCCATGGGCATAGCCTCTCCGAACCCTTCTGTTGTGATTTCGACGCTTGGGGGGATCTCGGTTTCAACCGCCGCCAGAACTGCATTGCGGACCGTTTGAGCCCGCCGCAACGCGATCCGGGCATTACTGCTGGCCGCGCCATCCCCGTCGCTGAAGCCGGCAAACACCAGCTTGCGGGGCATCAAACCGCCCGTCTCAAGCGCATGAGCCAGTTGCAGGATGTTGGACCGTGATTGCGCATCCGGGCGAGAGCTGCCTGGCTCAAACCGGAAGGATATGGACAGGCGCGTCAGCGGGCGCAGGGCGGCGATCATGCGTTGCAGCTCATCCAGGCCGACCTCTGCACCGCCCGAGACGATGGCGTTGGCCAGACGATCACCCTGCAGGCCGACCGGCAAGGTTTCCGGCGCCTGATCCACAAGCCCGGCCTGTCGTATCGCCAACTGGGCGTCCGGCGATCGGCTGTAGGCCAGGAACTGGCGTGCGATACGCGGTAGGCGGCGCTGCGGCAGGTACAGAAACATCGGCGAAGTCAACGGGTAGTCTTCTGTTTTGATCGATTGGCGGGTCGCTGCAAGCGCGTGGCCGCAGCCACCGGTCAAAGGCAGGGCGCGCGTGGTGTCCGAACCAGCTTGTGTCGTGATGCCGATTGCAAAAGGATCACTGGTGACCGCATGAATCAGATCGCGGTTTCGGGCGTGTCGGAACGCTGTTTTTGACACTTGCGCATTGGCCGGACGCAAAAGCTGGTCTTCAACGTCCTGTGACAGGCCCGATCCGATATCCGGCATGTGCAGGGCGATTGGGGCATCAGGCCCGCCCAGATCGATCCAGTTGGTCAGGTCTCCGGACAGAACCTGCACCAGATCCGCAGGTGATATCTGCCGAATTGTGTTTTCGGGCGCGACCACCGGGACGATTGCATCCAGCGCAACAATCCGCGCGCGCTGAGGGCGGGTCAAATCACCCAGGCCCGCAGCTTTGGCCGCGTCAGTTTCGGCGTCCCGGATTTCGCGCTGGGCCATGACAATATCAGCAGCGTCACCGAACAGGTCCGAAAATCCCTGATCTGTTGTGCCCACGTGAAAGAAAAAGCGCGCCAGAGGGGCAGTGCGCCCGGGCTGGCTTATCTCATAAGCAAAGCTGCGTTCATCTACACGGGTTGGTGTTGCGGTCAGGCCTTCCTGTCGCGCAAAGCCGATGATCAGCGCGGGCAGAACCGTCTCTGCCATGACCGAGGACCCCGAGAACCGGATCTCGGCCACGAAATCGGTCAGGCTGGGGCAGGCGGGACCGTCACAGGTGACGCCCGAGCCATCGATTGTCAGCTCTCCGAACCGGGTGTCCACCCGGTAGAACTCGCCGTCGAAGCCCAGCAAAGTGCCGGTGACTTCAACCTTGCCATCATGGGATGTCAGGGTGATGTCCTGCGCTGCAGCCATTACCGCTAGCGCCACCGAGAACAGTGCGGCCAGCGCCGCACGGAAAAGTGTCATGTGAAAGTCGAGCCTGCCTGCGGGTTACTTTGCCGCGATTGTCAGGTCTTGGAACAGATTATTCAACACCAGAAAGTCACCCAAATGAGAGCAGGTCGGCATTGTCAGTGTCAGATCGCGAGATCGCAAGCGATGGTCGCTGCGCAGTTCCAGGGACTGGACGCTCAGGTCGCGTCCGCAATTGGCCTCGGTCACCTCGGTCTCGACCGTCAGTGCCACCGAACCGGATTGGTCAGAGCGTGCTGTGGGGAACGAATAGACTTGAACATTCTGCGCGTCGCTGAACTGGGGCGATCCGAGGTGAACGACGGAACCCGCCCCCTGGGTTTTGGCGTTGGCCCAGATATGCCCTTCTTCGCCATAGGTGGCCCCGAATTCCAACGCGTGGATTTGCAGGTCCGTCTGGCCCTGCCATTGCAACGCGACCCGGTCATACTGGTCGATGTCCATGATGTGAGTGGTGGCGACTGTACCCGTTTGATCCTTGAATGAAATCAGGAAAATCGCGTATTCGGACAAGGCCGGAAGAGACAGGTCCAAACTGCCGTTTTCATCGGTTTGTTGCGTGACGGTCAGGCCACTATGATGAATTTCGACACGTTCATTGCTGTGGCAGGGCGCTTTGACTTTCAACCGCGCATTTGCACCGGTCTGAGCCGTGGCTCGGGCACTGATGCTGCAATTGGTCTGCTTTTGCGGCACATCAGGCGAGGCGCGCAGGTCGCGCTGAGGGGGGTCAACGTCAGTGGGGGTTGAAGACGTCAGCACAATATGTTCGAGCCCGGCCATCACCGAAGCCTGACCGGCGGTAGATGCCACAGATACAGCACCCTGCGCGCCATCAGGCTGCGCAGCGGTTCCATTCTGCATCAAGTAACCAATGCCCAAGGCACATGCGACTGTGCCACACATGGTCACGTAGTTTCGGACTACAAACAAAACACCCTCCCCAGTTGAAGGAGCGAGTCGCACTCTCGTTAACAATCGCGGCTAATTTGTGGCCGCGAGGCGGAGTGATTGTGTTTGGTTTATGATGACGTTAGGTCAGCCTGCCATGGCAATGCTTGAATTTCTTACCCGAACCGCACGGACATTTGTCATTGCGGGACGGATTACCCCAGGTTGAAGGATCGTTTTCGTCAAATCCGGGAAGCGCATCGCCTGACGCGGCAGCCTCGGCCTTGGCTTCCGCCTGGCCAGCGGCCTGATCCACCGCCGCCTGAGCTTGCGCCTTTTGAGCGGCCATTTGCGCCAACATTTCTTTTTGCTCTTCTTCGGTCAGCGGACGTACGCGTGACAGCTGCTGAGTCACGGTTTCGCGCAAGGAATCCAGCATGCTCTCGAACAGCTGGAAGCTTTCGGTCTTGTATTCGTTCAGCGGATCGCGCTGGGCGTACCCCCGGAACCCGACGACCGAGCGCAGATGTTCCAGCGTCAGCAGATGCTCGCGCCATTTGCCGTCGATGGTCTGCAGCAGGACCTGTTTTTCGATGTTGCGCATGTTCTCGGGGCCGAAGGCGACAGCTTTCTGTGCCATCAGTTCATCGGTGGATTTTATCA
Organism: Ruegeria sp. AB5; assembly: GCF_056542645.1. NCBI lineage: Bacteria > Pseudomonadati > Pseudomonadota > Alphaproteobacteria > Rhodobacterales > Roseobacteraceae > Ruegeria > Ruegeria sp. AB5. The sequence continues at coordinate 112,922 of NZ_JBQGAE010000012.1, read as the reverse complement.
GACGTTCGCGAATGATCTCGTCATCCACACCCTCTTCGGCGGCCCATTCGATAAGCGGAACATCTGCGCCCAGTTTTTCAATAACTGCAGCATAGAATCCTTCGACGTTCCACTGGTCGGCATAGGATTTCGGCGGCATGTATTCGTCGATAAGGTCGTCAATCACCTGTTCGCGCATATCCGAGACGATTTCGGACAGATCGTCGGTCGACATGATCTCACGCCGCTGACTGAAGATCACCTTACGCTGGTCGTTCATCACATCATCGAATTTCAGAACGTTCTTGCGCATGTCAAAGTTGCGGCCCTCGACCTTGGACTGCGCCCGTTCCAGTGACTTGTTGACCCAGGGGTGGACGATCGCTTCGCCTTCTTTCATACCCAACGTGGTCAACACCTTGTCCAGACGTTCCGAGCCGAAGATGCGCATCAGATCGTCTTCGAGGCTCAGGTAGAACACCGTGCGGCCCGGATCGCCCTGACGGCCCGAGCGGCCGCGCAGCTGGTTGTCGATGCGGCGGCTTTCATGGCGCTCGGATGCCATGACGTAAAGACCGCCTGCGTCCAGGACCTTTTGCTTTTCTTCCGCGTGCTTGGCTTCTTCTGCGGCGCGCAGTTCGGTAGGGTCGGCTTCGGGATTCTCGGCCAGCGCCTGCAGAACCTTCAGTTCGACATTGCCGCCCAGCTGAATGTCGGTACCGCGACCGGCCATGTTGGTCGCGATGGTCACATTGCCAAGACGACCCGCATCGGCAACAATCTGCGCTTCTTGCTCGTGCTGGCGGGCGTTCAGGACGTTGTGTTCGATCTTTTCCTGGGTCAGCATCTGGCTGAGCACTTCGGATTTCTCGATCGAGGTTGTGCCAATCAGCACCGGCTGCCCTTTTTCGCTGGCCTCTTTTGCCTCTTTGATGATGGCGCCGTACTTCTCCAGTGCGGTGCGATAGACCTGATCGTCTTCGTCCAGACGGGCGATCGGTTTGTTGGTCGGGACCTCGACCACGCCCAGACCGTAGATTTCCTGGAATTCCTCGGCTTCGGTCAGCGCCGTGCCGGTCATGCCGCCCAGCTTGTCATAAAGGCGGAAGTAGTTCTGGAATGTCACGCTGGCCAGAGTCACATTCTCGGGCTGGATCTGAACGCCTTCCTTGGCCTCGACCGCCTGGTGGAGGCCCTCGGACATGCGGCGTCCCGGCATCATCCGACCGGTGAATTCGTCAATCAGAACGACATTGCCATCGCGGACGATATAGTCCTTGTCACGTTGGAACAGCTTGTGCGCACGCAGACCCTGGTTGACGTGATGAACGACGGTTGTGCTCTCGGGGTCGTATAGGGAATGCCCTTCGGGGATCAGACCATTGGCCAACAACTGCTGTTCAAGGAACTCGTTGCCTTCATCGGTGAAGGTTACATTGCGGGATTTCTCATCCAGAGTGAAATGTTCGTCACTCAGCAACGGGATCAGAGCATCGATGGCAGTATACAGGTCCGATCGATCCTGCGACGGCCCTGAAATGATCAACGGTGTCCGCGCCTCGTCGATCAGGATCGAGTCGACCTCATCCACAATCGCGAAATTGTGGTGTTTTTGGTAGATCTCGGCCAGATCGGCCTTCATATTGTCGCGCAGATAGTCAAAACCCAGCTCGTTGTTGGTGGCGTATGTCACGTCACAGGCATAGGCGGCCTTTTTCTCGGCGTCGGGTTGTCCCGACCAGATCACACCGGTAGTCATGCCGACAGCACCAAACACCTTGCCCATCCATTCCGAGTCGCGCTTGGCCAGGTATTCGTTCACGGTGACAACATGCACGCCTTTGCCGGTCAGTGCGTTCAGATAGGCGGGCAGGGTGGCAACAAGGGTCTTGCCCTCACCCGTCTTCATTTCCGAGATATTGCCCTGATGCAGGAAGGCGCCGCCCATCAGCTGCACGTCGAAGGCCCGCAGGCCCAGCGCGCGTTTGGCGCCTTCTCGAACATTGGCAAAGGCTTCGGGCAACAGATCGTCCAGGTCTTCCCCATCCAGCGCGCGTTTGCGCAGTTCGGCGGTCTTTTCGATCAGGCCGTCATCGGACAGTTTCTCGAACTCGGGTTCCAGCGCATTGATCTTTTCGATCAGGGGGCGGGTCGCCTTGATCTTGCGGTCGTTCGGCGTTCCGAAGACCTTTTTGGCGAGCGTTCCGAGTCCCAGCATGTTCACTCCAGCGGATCTGTTCTTGTCGTGGTTGCGACAGGCTTGCCCACCTTGCGCGCAACCCATAGATACGGGGGGTGAAAGGCGGCCCTGTCCAAGGCTTCAAAGCGATGTAAGCGGCAGGTTCTAAAGTGTCAACGCCGCGCCCCGTCGCGGCAAAGAAATAGGATTGATCCATGCCCAAAGGCCTCACTTTTCTGCCATCGCTGGCCCTGACTGCCGTGATGGCGCTGCCATTGGCCGCCGAAACCAAGCCTGATGCGGGCACGGTCATCGCGAATGTGAACGGGGATGAGATCACCCTGGGGCATGTCATCGCCACCGTTGCGGCCTTGCCGCCGCAGTATCAGCAGATCGAGGATGACGTACTGTTCGACTTCGTGGTTGAGCAATTGGTCCAGCAGCAATTGCTCAGTCAGCAACAAGAAGACCTGACGCGCCAGAACGCGCTGACGCTGGACAACGAAACGCGGTCTCTTCTGGCGGTTCAGACCGTCAGCGCACTGACCGACGATGTCGTGACCGACCAGGCAGTTCAAGCCGCCTATGACGCGCAATTTGCCGAGTTCGAAGGCGAAGACGAGTTTGAAGCCAGCCACATTCTGGTCGAGACCGAGGACGAAGCGAAAGCGATCAAGGTACAACTGGATGACGGGGCCAATTTCGCCGAACTGGCGCGCGAAAACTCGACCGGGCCATCCGGGCCAAATGGGGGCGCCCTGGGCTGGTTCGGCAAGGGTCAGATGGTGCCGGAATTCGAAAATGCGGTTCTGGCGCTTGAAAAGGGTCAGATATCGGATCCGGTGCAGACCCAGTTCGGATGGCATCTGGTGATCCTGAACGACAAGCGCAAATCCGAGGCCCCGGCCCTGGAAGCAGTGCGGGACGATCTGGCTCAGACTCTTCAGCAAGAGGCGATCCAGGCGCATATCGACGAGCTTACACAACAGGCCCAGATTGAACGCTCAGCGTTAGAGGGTGTAGGTCCCGAGGTTATCCGCCAGCTGGACCTGATTCAGGAGTAACGCCTGTGGCCACGATCACCAATATTTCACCACTGGCCCCGGCCGGTTTCCCTGACCTGCCCGCGATTGATGGTGTGCGTTTTGCCACCGTCGCGGCCGGCGTGCGATACCAAGGCCGCACCGATGTGATGTTGGCCGTACTGGACCCCGGCACATCAGTGGCAGGCGTATTCACACGATCCGCCACTCGCGCCGCGCCGGTGCTGGATTGTCAGGACAAGATTGGCAAGCCCAATGATGGGCCTGCGGCGATTCTGGTGAACTCGGGCAATGCCAACGCGTTCACCGGCCACTACGGCCAAAACTCGGTCGCTGAGGTGACGCAGGCGGTTTCCAAATCCACCGGTGTTCCGGTCGAGCGGGTGTTCACCTCGTCCACCGGCGTGATCGGCGAACCGCTGCCGCATGATCGCATTGTCTCGCAGCTCGAAGCGTTGAAATCGGGCCTCAGCCGCCACGCGATCGAGGGCGCGGCGCGGGCGATCATGACCACTGATACCTTCCCGAAAGGCGCCTCGGCTCAGGTCGAGATTGAGGGCAAAACAGTCTCTATTGCAGGGATTGCCAAGGGGTCCGGCATGATCGCGCCGGATATGGCGACAATGCTGGTTTACGTCTTCACCGATGCCTTGGTCGAGCAATCGGCGCTGCAGGCGCTGCTGGGCGCTCAGACGGATCGCACGTTCAACTGCATCACCGTGGACAGCGACACCTCGACCTCGGACAGCCTGATGCTCTGCGCCACGGGTGCCTCCGGCGTGGATGCCACCGGCAACGCGGCCTTTGCCGAGGCGCTGGAATCCGTGATGCTGAATCTGGCGCAACAGGTTGTGCGAGACGGCGAAGGCGCGACCAAGTTCGTGGAAATTCGTGTGACCGGAGCCGCCTCGGATGCGGATGCCAAAACCCACGGGCTGGCCATCGCCAATTCCCCACTGGTGAAAACTGCGATTGCCGGAGAGGACCCGAACTGGGGCCGCGTGGTCATGGCTATCGGCAAATCCGGTGCGGCTGCGGATCGCGATCTGCTGAGTATCTCTTTCGGCGATATTCTCGTGGCCGAGAAAGGCTGGGTCAGCCCCGATTACCGCGAAGAAGACGCGGCCGCCTATATGAAGGGCCAAGACCTTGTGATCGCGGTCGATCTGGGGCAGGGGCAAGGCAAATCCACCATCTGGACCTGTGACCTGACCCACGGCTATATCGAGATCAACGCGGATTATCGCTCGTGAAGACCCTGTTAGTGTCTGCTGTCGCCCTGATCGACATTGAGGGCCGCGTCCTGCTGGCCCAACGCCCCGAAGGCAAATCCATGGCCGGTCTTTGGGAATTCCCCGGCGGCAAAATCGAACCCGGCGAAAGCCCCGAAGCAGCCCTGATCCGCGAATTGCACGAGGAACTGGGGATAGACACCTGGACCTCCTGCCTCGCGCCGCTGACCTTCGCCAGCCACAGCTATGACGATTTCCATTTGCTGATGCCGCTGTTTGCCTGCCGCAAATGGGAGGGCATTCCGCAGTCGAAAGAAGGTCAGGCGCTGAAATGGGTGCGCGCGAACGATCTGCGCAACTACCCGATGCCAGCGGCGGATGTGCCGCTGATTCCGATTTTGAGGGATTGGTTATGAGTGCCCTGACGCAGGTTGCACGCTCAAGGCTCAAGATTGACAAAAACAAACTCATCATCCGGAGTTGGAGCCCCATCGGACCGGCACATCATGCCAGCAACCGCTACCAGCAAAGGCCGACAGCGCAGGTAGCTGGGCTTGGAATTGGATCCGGCGCCGGCATTTTGTCTTTGCTCCCTGCGGCAAAGGGCACCACCAATAGCGAACTTAATTCAGCGCAATACCCTGTCGGGTAACTGAGAAACGTACCTATCCACATCCTCGGTCAAAATCTCTCCACGTGTCGCCAACTCTGACAGGCACAAACCAGCGAGATCGAAAGCGCCAATGACGCTATCGGCCAAGATGCAGAGTTTGGACAGCTGCTCGTTTGAGAAATCCCGCATTCTTCTCGGATCTCGGATAAAGAACGCGTCTCCATCAACAACTTGGGAGAACGCACGGCGACGCAACATTTTCCGAAGCGAGCGTTTGCCCAGCACTTTCTTCAAGAAGTCGAAACTGTGAAAAGTAAATCCCTGACCGCGTAGCTCATTTTCAAGATCTCCGAATGTCGGCTCGTCCTCGTACAATGGAAAAAAACGGACCTCTGTTTGAACGACCAGCGCATTTGAGAGTTTGTTGCGTGCGTTGCTGATAACGTCCAGTTCCCCTCCTTGAATGTCTATTTTCAGAAAATCTACTGGTTGCACTTCATCCAGATCATCCAAACGTTCAGTCATGATTTCTTCGGTTCGCGCCACTTTCATGGGCCTTACAAATCCAAGGTATTCCGCGCTCGACTGATCGGGTTTGAAAAGGGACGTGAAACCGGAATGCCGTGTCAGATAAAGGTTTTGAGCACCGCCGCCGCCGATCGCCTTGCAATAGTAGGTTTCATTGGGAGACGCCTGTTTTACTAGCTTACTATGGGCTTCGGAATTTGGTTCAAAACCTACCACCTTGGCCAGGCCATAACCCAGAAGACTTGAATAGGATGGATCGCCTTCGATCGGATTTGCGCCAACGTCAACAACTCTTATCGCCGAGAAGTCCTTTAGCAAATTGACGAGCCAAGCCAGCCGCTCAGGGCGCTCTGCCCCTGCAGGCGGTGTATCAGAAGGCGGTTTGTTCGTGTGAGGCAGCGCCGCCGTCACGTGTTTTGGGGAATCTTGCATAGCGCGTCTCAACCTATGTTTGGACCAGCTTGTCTTACCGCTAGGCTGTTTTTTTGAGCAAGTGCGTAGGGTTTGCAGAGAAGCAGCGTCGTTAAAATACACATTCGTAGCCGTAGAGGGTGGTGACCTCAAGTCCACGGCTATGTTCAGCAGTTGATAAGTTGGCACCGGAATCGACAGAAACGGCTTAGTGCACCTGCGCATATTGGGTCCGTGCGACGCTAAGCTATAGTCACGCGAAACTCCGAAGTGAGACTCCGATTTCTGTTGGCGCAGGTATATTGAACATTGAAATGAGCGCGGATAGCACGAACCAGAGCTGCGATACTACAATAACAATCAGACCGATATTGCCCAGCAAAGGTACACCCGAACCAGCGGGGCGCGTGTCCGTGAATGCAGTAACTGAGAACAACGAATGGCCCAATGCCCAGCCAAGACCCGCGGTCCAGAACCTGCGGATTTGCTTGTCCTAGACAACTTTGTAACCGGGGTCACCTTTCCGCCAGACACAGGCCAGAATTATCGCAGTGAATGAGGTCAAAATGGCTACGAGGCTTGCGGTGAATAGTGCCCAAACATTTAAAGGCCTTGTTTTGTTTGACATCTTGCCCTCTGGCTTCCCTATTTTCTCCTTTCTGTCTAACCGTGAACGAGCCGTTTCTGTGACTGCCTGGAGCTATTTGTTTGCAACATTTGGGTGGGTTTTTGAGGTGCCAATGTTTGATAGGTAAATCTCTCTCCACCCCTGTTACAATTCGTAAGGATTGAGAAAACATCAGGCAAAACTTAAAGCTGATCGTGCCATCGTCCCTGATCGGGGCATTGGCGATCGGGCACCACCCCGGACCCGCCATTTCCGGCCCGGGGAGGGGTCGGTGGGGAGGAGAGAAAGATTGGCTCAGATGCAGTCGGGCGCTGAAGGGTTGCACTCCCTTCCGGCTCTATTACACCGCAATATAGCTCAATTCGGCGATGCCCCCGCGTATCGCGAAAAGGAGTTCGGGATCTGGCAATGCTGGACCTGGGCGCAAGCTGCCGAAGAAATCCGTGCCATCGCGCTGGGGTTTCTGGAACTTGGCGTCGAGAAGGGCGACCATATCGCCGTCATAGGCCGCAACCGTCCTGCGCATTACTGGTCGATGGTCGCGGCGCAGATGGTGGGGGCGATTCCGGTGCCGCTGTACCAGGACGCGGTCGCCGAAGAGATGACCTATGTGATGGAACATTGCGGGGCGAAATATGTCGTCTGCGGTGATCAGGAACAGGTCGACAAGGTCATCGAGATTCAGGAAAAAGTGCATCAGATCAAGCACATCCTGTATACAGACAAGCGGGGAATGCGGAAATACGACCATTCCCAGATGAACGCGCTGGACGACATCAAGGCCGAAGGCAGCGCCGGTCATGCCAGGTTTGATGCGGAACTGGACAAGCGTATCGCTGCGATCACTTACGACGATACCTGCGTGATGCTCTATACCTCAGGCACCACGGGCAAGCCCAAGGGTGTGGTGCTGTCGAACCGGAATGTCATTGAAAGCGCCAAGAATTCTGCAGAGTTTGACCATCTGACCCGGAATGAGGACATCCTGTCCTATCTGCCGATGGCCTGGGTGGGCGATTTCATCTTTTCCATCGGTCAGGCCTATTGGTGCGGGTTCTGCGTGAACTGCCCCGAAAGCGCTGACACGATGATGACCGACCTGCGCGAAATCGGACCGACCTATTTCTTCGCCCCGCCGCGCGTGTTCGAGACGCAGCTGACCAATGTGATGATCCGGATGGAGGATGCGGGCAAGCTCAAGCAACGCATGTTCCATCACTTCATGGCGCATGCCAAGAAGGTCGGCGGTCAGTTGCTGGACGGCAAACCGGTGGGTTTCGGCGACAAGTTGAAATATGCGCTGGGCAATCTGCTGGTCTACGGCCCGCTCAAGGATACGCTGGGCTATGGCCGGTTCCGTGTGGGGTATACGGCGGGGGAGGCGATTGGGCCTGAAATCTTTGATTTCTACCGCTCGTTGGGCATAAACCTGAAGCAGCTTTACGGTCAGACCGAGGCGACTGTTTTCATCACACAACAGCCCGATGGCGAGGTGCGTGCGGATACGGTCGGTGTTCCGGCCCCTGCGGTTGAGCTGAAGATCGACGACACTGGCGAGATTCACTATCGCTCACCCGGGGTGTTTGTCGAATACTACAACAACCCGGACTCCACCGCCTCAACCAAGGACGCCGAGGGCTGGGTGGCCACCGGCGATGCCGGTTTCATCGAGGAAAGCAGCGGCCATCTGCGCATCATCGACCGTGCCAAGGACGTGGGCAAAATGGCCGATGGCTCGATGTTTGCGCCGAAATATGTCGAGAACAAGCTGAAGTTCTATCCCGACATTCTTGAGGTCGTGCTGTTCGGCAATGGCAAGGATCGCTGCGTGGCTTTCATCAATATCGACCTGACGGCGGTCGGCAACTGGGCCGAGCGCAACAATGTGGCCTATGCGTCTTATCAGGAACTGGCGGGTCATCCGCGTGTGTTAGAGACGATCAAGGCCCATGTGGAAGCGGTCAACAAATCTGTCGCCGCCGATGAAATGCTATCGGGCTGTCAGGTGCATCGCTTTGTGGTTTTGCACAAGGAGTTGGACGCGGATGATGGCGAGATGACCCGGACCCGTAAGGTGCGTCGTGGGTTCGTTGAGGAGAAGTTCCACGATATCATCGCCGCGCTGTATGACGGGTCGTCAAGCGTTTCAACCACGACCGAGGTGACCTATGAAGATGGTCGCAAAGGATCGATCAGCGCCACGCTTGAAATCGTGGATGCGCCGGTTGTTGCGGTCGCGCAGCACAAGGTGGCAGCGGAATGAAGGGTCTGACGTGCGCCGCTCGACCTGCGGTCATCGCCCCGCCCGCCATCCCGTTTTTGCGTAAGTCTGGGAGAGGCTGATGCTGGATAGTTCCGAAGGATATGTCACCGAAGACGGCCGTCAGATCGGCGGTGTGGTGATGGAGATGAAGAACATCACCCTGCGTTTTGGCGGTGTGGTGGCGATCAAGGATATCTCGTTCGACATTCGCGAAGGTGAGATCCGCGCCATTATCGGGCCGAACGGGGCGGGCAAGTCCTCGATGTTGAACGTGATTTCCGGGTTTTATGTCCCGCAAGAGGGCGAAGTCTGGTTCCATGGGGCCAAGCGCCCGCCGATGCGACCCTTTGAGGTGGCACAGCAGGGGATCGCTCGGACGTTCCAGAACATAGCCCTGTTCGAAGGCATGAGCGTTCTGGACAACGTGATGACCGGGCGGCTGAATTTCATGAAGACAAACATGTTCCAGCAAGCGTGGTGGAAGGGGAAGGCCGAGGCGGAAGAGACCGAAAACCGCGAAGCTGTTGAGAAGATGATCGATTTTCTGGAAATCCAGCACATCCGCAAGACGCCAGTGTCGCGCCTGCCTTACGGGTTGAAAAAGCGGGTTGAACTTGCCCGTGCCCTAGCCGCCGAGCCCAAGCTGTTGCTGTTGGACGAGCCGATGGCGGGCATGAACGTGGAAGAGAAAGAGGACATGAGCCGCTTTATTCTGGACGTGAATGATGAGTTCGGCACGACGATTGCGCTTATCGAGCACGATATGGGAGTTGTGATGGACCTGAGTGATCGTGTGGTTGTGATGGATTACGGAAAGAAAATTGGTGACGGCACACCCGACGAGGTGCGCAACAACCAAGAGGTCATCGATGCCTATCTGGGGGTCAGCCATGACTGATATCCGGGCAGATATTTGGGGAGGCGCAGATGCCTGAACAACTCGTTTTTGCGATGGAGGTCATTCTCAACGGTCTGATGGCCGGGGTGCTGTATGCTTTGGTCGCACTGGGCTTTGTGCTGATCTACAAGGCCTCGGGGATTTTCAACTATGCGCAAGGGGTTATGGCCCTTTTCGCGGCGATGACTCTGGTCGGGATCATGAAAGGGCAGGTTCCCTTCGCGCATATGATCAACGCGATATTCGGGACCAAAATTCACTATTTCGGTTGGAACGTGCCTGCTGTTTTGGCGATCCTTTTGACAATGGCGGTCATGGTGGTGCTGGCCTGGGCCGTGCAACGGTTCGTGATGCGCCATCTGGTTGGGCAGGAACCGATCATTCTGTTCATGGCGACCATCGGGCTGGCCTATTTCCTTGAGGGCGTTGCTGACCTGATGTGGGGATCCGAGATCAAGACGCTGGATGTGGGTTTGCCGCAAGGGATCAACCTTTGGATTGATGAAAGCACCTACAACATTTTCGGCTACGGGTTCTTTATCGACAATCTGGACATCGTGGCGACGGTGATCGCGGCGCTGCTGGTGGCGGCTCTGGTTGCGTTCAGCCAATACACCAAACAGGGCCGCGCGATGCGAGCGGTGGCGGATGATCATCAGGCGGCTCTGTCTGTTGGGATCTCGCTGAACTTCATCTGGATCATGGTCTGGTCTGTCGCCGGATTTGTCGCGCTGGTCGCGGGCATCATGTGGGGCACTAAATCGGGCGTGCAGTTCTCGCTGTCTCTGATTGCCCTCAAGGCGCTGCCGGTTCTGATGTTGGGTGGCTTTACCTCGATCCCCGGTGCCATTGTCGGTGGCTTGATCATCGGAGTTGGGGAAAAGCTGTTCGAGTTCGCCCTTGGCCCCGCGTTGGGCGGCGCGACCGAGAATTGGTTTGCCTATGTGCTGGCGTTGATCTTTCTGGTGTTCCGGCCTCAAGGTCTCTTCGGTGAGAAAATTATCGAGAGAGTATAGATGGACAAACTAGAACCCCTCTTCAAAGCACTGCCAATAGCATTGTTGGGCTACGGATTGGCCCGCTCATTGGGAGAGTGTTTTGAAATCAACTTGGCCGGTTCGAGTATGCTGATGGCAGGCGAAACGGAGTGGCAGATGAGAATGATTTTGTATGCCGGATATCTGCGGGCGTTGGATTCTCTGTTCTTCTACTCTGCCCTCGCTGCGGTTGTTCACTGGCTTAACGTTAGAAACAGAGGTGCCACGGCATGACCAAACTCCTCGCTATCATCAACGTCATCGCATGGGCTGGGTTTTGGGCTTTTGGGTACATCGCCCTGACCTCGGACGATCTGACCGATAGCCAACTGACCATCGCGGCAATTCTGGCCTTTGCGGGTCTGATCATGGGTGTTCTGGCCTACCTGAAACTGGTGCGCGCTTCAGAGGCGAGCGGATATGCCAAGGGCTCAAACCAATTGGACGCCGCGGCCCGGAACCGGGCGCAGGAAGAATGGGGAAAGTAAGACATGTTCTATCGTGAGGCCGGGGATTTCAAAACCTCGTACATAGCTGACAGCCAGACCTTCCCGATCAAGTTCGACCGGTATCGGTACTATGTTGTGCTGGCGGTGGCGTTTGGGATCATTCCGTTCATCATCAATGATTACTGGGCAAATGCGCTGCTGCTGCCGTTCCTGATCTATGCCATTGCGGCGATTGGGCTGAACATTCTGGTCGGGTATTGCGGGCAGGTCAGCCTTGGTACCGGTGGTTTCATGGCAGTTGGGGCCTATGCCTGCTACAAGCTTATGACGGCCTTCCCGGATGTCAGCATGTTCATTCACGTCCTGCTGGCCGGAGGGATCACAGCGCTGGTGGGAGTGGTTTTTGGCCTGCCAAGCCTGCGGATCAAGGGGTTCTATCTGGCGGTGGCCACGTTGGCGGCGCAATTCTTCCTTGTGTGGCTCTTCAACCGGGTGTCGTGGTTCTATAACTACTCGGCTTCCGGTCAGATCAACGCACCGGAACGGGACGTGTTCGGCATCATCATCACAGGCCCGAACGCGCCGGCCTGGGCTGCCTATCTGTTCTGCCTGATCTTCCTGACAGCCAGCGCCATCATCGCGCGCAATCTTACCCGCGGCACCACAGGCAGAACCTGGATGGCGATCCGCGACATGGACATCGCTGCCGAGATCATCGGCGTGAACCCCCTCAAGGCCAAACTGACCGCCTTTGCCGTCAGCTCATTCTTCGTGGGCATTGCGGGGGCGCTGTTCTTTGCGGTTTATCTGGGCGCGGTCGAAGTCGGTGAGGTCTTTGGCATCCAGAAATCATTCCTGGTGCTGTTCATGGTAATTATCGGCGGATTAGGGTCGATTTTCGGGTCCTTCGCCGGGGCGGCGTTCCTTGTGCTGCTGCCAGTCGTGCTGAAAGTTGTCGGCGTCGATGTGCTGGGCTGGCCCACGGATATCGTGGCGCACCTGAACCTAGTGATCGTGGGCGCGCTGATCATCATGTTCCTGATCCTCGAACCGCACGGGCTGGCGCAGCTGTGGCGTGTTGCAAAAGAAAAACTCAGACTATGGCCGTTCCCGCACTAAGGGCCGGCCCAACGATAAGACGGGCGCAAACGTCCGACCACTCCATCGGATCAATCAAGGGAGGTAACACCCGATGAACAAGACACTGGCAACCATGGCGCTTGGCGCTCTGATGGCTGCAGGGCCAGCAATGGCGGATTTGGTAATCCCGGATCTCAGCTATCGCACCGGGCCTTACGCAGCGGGTGGTATCCCGTTTTCGGACGGGTATAACGACTATTTCACCCTGCTGAATGAACGCGATGGCGGCATCGGGGGCGAGCCGGTCCGGGTCGTACAATGCGAAACCGGGTACAACACCGAGAAAGGTGTCGAGTGCTATGAATCCACAAAGGGTGAAGGCGCGCTGGTCTATCAGCCTTTGTCGACCGGAATCACCTATCAGCTGATCCCCAAAGTGACCGCAGACGGAATCCCGCTGCACACGATGGGCTATGGTCGTACATCGGCGGCTAACGGTACTGTGTTCAGCCACGTGTTCAACTATCCGGCCAACTATTGGAACGGTGCCTCGGCGGCGATCAACTATCTGCTGGGCCAGAATGATGGAGACGTCAGCGGCAAGAAGATTGCACTGGTCTACCACAACTCGGCCTATGGCAAGGAACCGATCCGCACCCTGGAAAATCTGGCTGAAAAGCACGGTTTCGAGTTGTCTCTGCTGCCGGTCGACCATCCCGGTCAGGAACAGAAATCCCAGTGGCTGCAAATCCGCCGTGACAAACCCGACTATGTGATCATGTGGGGCTGGGGCGTGATGAACCAGGTCGCAATCCAAGAGGCGGCAAACATCCGTTATCCGATGGAAAATTTCATTGGTGTCTGGTGGTCCGGGGCCGAGTTCGATGTGGCACCGGCGGGTGAAAAGGCAAACGGGTACAAGGCGCTGACCTTCACGGGTCTGGGTGATGACTATCCCGTTTATGCTGATCTGCAGAAATACGTGGTTGATGCAGGGAAAGCTGCAGGTGCGGGCGATCAACTGGGTGCGGTGCAGTACAACCGTGGCCTCTATGCCGCGATGTTGGCGGCTGAGGCGATCAAAACCGCGCAGGACATCCACGGGACGGCCGACATTACGCCAGCCATGATGCGTGACGGTATGGAGGCGCTGGAAATCACCAACGCCAAGATGGACGCGCTGGGCATGGCTGGCTTTGGGCCCGAGTTCAAGGTTTCCTGTGAAAACCATGGTGGACCGGGTCTGGTCGGTGTTGTGCAGTGGGATGCGTCCGCCAAGACGTGGAACACCGTGCAGGACTTCATGCCGACCGACGCCGAAGTGATCGGTGCACTGATCGCCGAGGACTCGGCGGCTTATGCGGCCGAGAACAACATCGAAGCGCGCTGCAACTGATGAAACTTCGGGACGGCAGCTCACCTGCCGTCCCGACCCAAACACATGGCATGAGGACCAAAGCTGATGCTGGATGCGGCCCAAACCACCGAAGTGCAGGCGGAAACCCTGCTTGAGGTCAACAATATCGAGGTGATCTACAACCACGTGATCCTCGTGCTGAAAGGTGTCAGCCTGACCGTGCCCAAGGGCGGTATCACAGCGCTTCTGGGCGGCAATGGCGCGGGCAAGACGACGACGCTCAAGGCGGTGTCGAACCTGCTGCATTCCGAGCGGGGCGAAGTCACCAAAGGATCGATCAAGTATCGCGGCCAAAGCGTGCATGAAAGCGATCCGGCGGATCTGGTCGAAAAAGGCGTCATCCAGGTCATGGAAGGCCGCCACTGTTTTGAACATCTGACGGTCGAGGAAAATCTGCTGACGGGTGCCTATACCAGAAAAGATGGCAACGCAGCGATCCAACAGGACCTTGAGCTTGTCTACAACTATTTCCCGCGTCTGAAGGAGCGCCGCCGAAGTCAGGCGGGTTATACCTCGGGCGGCGAACAGCAAATGGTCGCGATGGGCCGGGCCCTGATGTCACGACCGGAAACGATCCTGCTGGACGAACCTTCGATGGGTTTGGCGCCGCAGCTGGTCGAAGAGATCTTTGGCATCGTCAAGGACCTGAACGAGCAGGAAGGCGTGTCTTTCCTGCTTGCGGAACAGAACACCAATGTTGCGCTGCGGTTTGCGCATTACGGCTACATTCTGGAATCCGGTCGGGTTGTGATGGATGGCCCCGCGGCCGAGCTGCGCGAGAACCCGGACGTTAAGGAATTTTACCTCGGCATGTCGGACGAAGGCCGCAAAAGCTTTCGCGACGTGCGCTCCTATCGTCGCCGGAAACGGTGGTTGTGATTTGATGGAGGATATGGCGATGACCTATTTCGACGTACTCGAAACGCGCTCAGCGGACCAACGTGCCTCTGATCAGGCTTTGGCGTTGCGCACGCAGCTGGAGCGCGCCAAATCAGCACCGGGATTTGCGGCGCATTTTTCCGAAATAGATACTCGCAAGGTGCAGTCAGCTGATGATTTGCCGTTGTTGCCGGTGCTGCGCAAGACAGATCTGACCCGAGCTCAGGCGGATCGTCCGCCTTTTGGCGGCTTTACGGTGAAACCGGCGCGGCACTTCCATCACGTGTTCCAATCGCCGGGCCCGATCTATGAGCCCGGCTGCACCGATCACGACTGGTGGCGCATGGGGCGGTTCCTGAATGCTGCAGGCGTTGGTGCAGGGGACATCGTGCAGAACTGTTTCGGCTATCACCTGACGCCTGCCGGAATGATCTTCGAAAATGGTGCCCGCGCTGTGGGGGCCGCCGTTTTGCCCGCAGGAACCGGCCAGACTGAACTGCAGGTGACTGCCGCCCGTGATGTCGGATGCACCGCCTATGCGGGCACGCCGGATTACCTGAAGGTGATCCTGGACAAAGCCGACGAGATGGGCGTTGCACTGAGTTTTTCGAAAGCAGCTGTGGGTGGCGGTGCGTTGTTCCCGTCATTGCGCCAGGAATACGCAGATCGGGGCATTTCCTGTCTGCAATGCTATGCCACCGCCGATCTGGGCAACATCGCCTATGAAAGCGCGGCGATGGAAGGGATGATCCTGGACGAACACGTCATTGTCGAGATTGTAACCCCCGGAACCGGCACTCCGGTTGCGCCAGGTGAGGTTGGTGAGGTCGTGGTAACCTCGCTCAACCCCGACTATCCGCTCATCCGGTTCGCCACCGGAGACCTTTCGGCGATCATGCCGGGGCAGTCGCCCTGCGGCCGGACCAACGCCCGGATCATGGGGTGGATGGGGCGTGCGGATCAAACCACCAAGATCAAGGGTATGTTCGTGCGACCGGAACAGGTGGCGGCACTAGTCGACAAGCATGACGAGATCGTCAAAGCCCGCGTCATAGCGGCCCGTCAGGGTGAGATGGACACGATGACCGTCCAGATCGAAAGCCCGGACGGCAACGATATGGCCTATGCGAAATCTGTCGCTGAGGTTTTGAAACTGAAAGGCGCGATTGAAATCGTGGCCCCGGGTTCCTTGCCCAAAGATGGGTTGGTGATCGAGGATCAGCGCGTCTATGAATAGTGTCTGCGGCAGTATGTGCCGTAGATTTGTTTTCTCCCGCACTGGTGTTTCCGAGCGTTTTGGTCGATTAAAGACATAGCTTTTGCCAACCACCAGCCGGGACAATGGCCCAGATCGACTATTCTGAAAACGGATCACGAAACCGCGGCGTGCGCGGCACCCGGCTGTTGGCCGGGTTTGCTTATGTAGTGGCGGCTGCGTGCCTGTTGCCGATGGCAGCGGTGTTTCTGGCCGCGCTGACCGGCGGCACCGAGACGATCTCGCATCTTCTGGACACGGTTTTGCCCCGCTACACTGCAACAACGCTGATCCTGGTGAGCCTGGTGGCTGTGGGCACGTTCTCGATTGGCACAGGGGCCGCCTGGCTGGTGACCATGACCCGGTTTCCCGGCGTTCGTTTGTTGGAGATTGCGCTGGTCCTGCCGCTGGCTTTCCCGGCCTATGTGCTCGCCTATGCCTATACGTTCATTCTGGATCACCCCGGCATCGTGCAATCCCTGTTGCGTGATGTGACAGGCTGGGGCCCACGCGACTACTGGTTCCCCGAGATACGCTCGACCGGGGGTGCAGCGGTTATGCTGACCCTGGTGCTGTACCCTTATGTCTACCTGTTGGCGCGGGCGGCGTTTCTGCAGCAAAGCGCAACAGCGTTTCTGGCCGCGCGTGCGTTGGGCAACAACCCGTGGCTGGCGTTTCGGCGAGTCTCATTGCCGATGGCGCGTCCGGCTATTGCGGGCGGGGTGCTGCTTGCCATCATGGAGACGATTGCCGATTTCGGAACCGTATCCTATTTCGGTGTCCAGACATTTGCGACCGGCATCTATACCAGTTGGTTTTCGCTGGGCGACCGCGCCGGTGCCGCTCAGTTGGCCCTGTGTCTGCTGACATTTGCCCTGCTGTTGGCCGTGGCCGAGCGCACGCGGCGTGGCAAGGCGAAATACTATCAGGCGGGCAAGCAACACGCGGCCTTGCCAGCGGCCCGTCTGACAGGGTGGCGCGCGATAGGGGCCTTTACCCTTTGCGGTATTCCGGTGCTGTTTGGTTTCCTGCTGCCGGTATTCGTTCTTGTCGACATGGGTTTGGATTCGGAACAGAACCTGCTGTCGCCGCGGTATGTTGGGTTCGTTCAGAACTCGTTGATACTTGCAGGCACGGCTGCTGTGTTCACGGTCTGCGCCGCGGTCAGCGTCGGCTTTTTCCAGCGCTTGCGACCCGGGCGGGCGTCGTCAACCACAGCCTATGTTGCCCGGTTGGGCTATGCTGTGCCGGGCGGCGTGATCGCTGTGGGGCTGATCGTTCCCTTTGCCAGTTTCGACAACGCGTTGGACGCATGGATGCGCCAGACCTTTGATGTTTCGACCGGTCTTTTGGTCACTGGTTCGATCTGGTTGCTTGTTCTGGCCTATATGGTGAGGTTTCTGGCTGCCGCGCTCAGCGCCTATGAGGGCGGACAGAGCACAGTGCACGCCAATATGGATGCCGCTGCCCGATCGCTGGGGCAAACGCCATTGGGCACGTTGCGGCGGGTACATCTACCGATTCTGACGCCGTCTTTGCTGACAGCCCTGTTGATCGTGTTTGTCGATGTGATGAAAGAGCTGCCTGCCACATTGATCATGCGACCGTTCAATTTCGATACCCTGGCCGTACAGGCATATCGGCTGGCATCCGACGAACGGTTGGAGGGCGCAGCGGTGCCCTCATTGGTCATACTGGCTGTGGGTTTGTTGCCGGTGATCCTGATCTGTCGACAGGTTGGTCGGCGGTAACACCCCACGCCGAATTCTGGCTGTTACGCGCATCGGGCTTGATTCATTTGCGATTTCCGGCAAGGCTTGAGGTATGAACATGCAGCCTCCCAGCCGGTTCTCTGCCAACTCGGCCCAGATGCCCGTCGCGTTCGACCGGCGCGAGATGTCCCATATCCTGTCCGTCTATGGCCGGATGGTTGCCGCCGGAGAATGGCGCGACTATGGAATATCCAACCTGTGCGACACAGCGATTTTCTCGATTTTCCGGCGCACGGCAGAACACCCGATCTATCGCATCGAAAAGCACCCACGCCTGCGGCAAAAGCAGGGAATGTATTCGGTCGTCGGAATGGACGGGCGTATCCTGAAACGCGGTCATGATCTGCGTACGGTCTTGCGGGTACTTGAGCGCAAACTGATCCGCTCGGTCAGCCCGGACTAAAGCCTTTTACGGGCCGTTACGGGCCCATCACCTTGTGCCAGAATGCGTGCAATGGCCTGATCCATGGGCTCATTGACTACCGCCATGTGATGCGCGTTGGCATGCAACAACATGTTCCGTCCAGAGACCCAGGCCACATGGCCCTTCCAGAACAGCAGATCGCCGCGCTGGGGCATCGCGGTTTCTGGCAGAGCTGTGCCCACAATCTTTTCCTGATCGCCGCTGTCACCGGGGCAGGGGATGCCACAGGCCAGCAATCCAGCTTGAACCAGACCGGAACAGTCTATCCCAAACCGGCTGTTCCCACCCCAGAGGTAGGGCGTACCCATAAACAACTCGGCCACTGCGACGGGATCGCTTTGCATGTCTGAGATTTGCGCTGTGTGTATCGTGGGAATGAACCCCAATTCGGTTTCCACGAACGTGTCGGTCTGCGACAGAGCCTGCACAGTGCTGCCAAAACTCAATGAAACTAGGTCGCGGGTTTTCATGTCCGCCTGTTCATACGCATGGGTCGCCGGCGCAATGACCTTATGGGTTTGCGAAACAACCGATGCCAACTGAGCCGAGCGAACCCATCCCGCGTAACCGTCCTTGTCCGCCGTGATCCGGCTCCACCCGTCTTGGTCCTCGGCAACCCTTACGGTGTCGCCGAACAGCAGTTGCCGGTCGCGTGGACCGTCGGGCCGGCGCAACAGATCAATGACGGGTTGAACGACGCGCAGGTGGGTCATAGGCCCAATATCTCGGGCAGAGCGCCAAGGACGGCGCGCGGCCCTTGCCCCAACCCACCTTTGCTGCGACCGGGTTGTTTGCTGGGCTGCCACGCGTAGATGTCGAAATGCATATAGGCGCTATCTTCGACAAAGCGGCGCAGGAACAGGGCGGCGGTGATGGACCCCGCGAACCCGCCTGAAGGTGCGTTATCAAGATCCGCAATGCCGGGTTCGATCATCGCCTCGTAGGGGGTGTGAAACGGCATCCGCCAGACCGGGTCGGCGGCTTGGGCAGCAGCCTTTCTGAGCGCCCCGGCGATGTGATCATCATCGGTATAGAACGGGGCCAGATCAGGGCCTACAGCCACGCGCGCTGCACCTGTCAGGGTCGCCATCGAGATCACCAGATCCGGTTTCCCTTCATCTGCCAGTGCCAGCGCATCGGCCAGAACCAGCCGCCCTTCGGCATCGGTGTTGTTGATTTCGACGGTCAGCCCCTTGCGTGAGGTCAGGATGTCACCGGGCCGAAACGCGTTGCCGGAGACGGCATTTTCGACCGCCGGGATCAGGACCTGCAATTGCAGCGGCAGGTTCAGCGCCATGATCATCCGGGCAAGCCCCAGTACATTTGCCGCACCGCCCATATCCTTTTTCATCAAACCCATGGACGCGCCGGGTTTCAGGTTCAGGCCACCCGTATCGAAACACACGCCTTTCCCAACCAGGGTCAGCTTCGGGCCGGTCAAACCCCAATTGATTTCGATCAGGCGCGGGGCCTGAGCCGCCGCCCGACCCACTGTGTGGATCATCGGGAAATTCTGCTCCAGAAGAGCGTCTCCGATGATCGTGTTGCAGGACGCCCCATAGTCATTGGCAAGGGACTGCGCTGCTGATTGCAGCTGTTCTGGTCCCATATCCGATGCAGGAGTATTGATCAGGTCACGGGTCAGAGCCTCGGCATTTGCCATTGCCTCAACCCGTGCAGCATCCACCCCGTCCGGCGCGACCAGACGGGCATTTGCGCGGGATTGCGTGGCGTAGCGATCAAAAACGTATCCCGTAAGCAACCATCCCAGACATTCTGTCTCTAGCTGTTCCGACGGGATGCCAGTCGCGATGTGATAGGCACCTTCGGGCAACGTGCCAACCGCAGCGGCCAGCGGAAATCGCTGACGGGCGCGTTTGGCTTTGGTCCCATACCCTGCCAGCGCAAATTCGGCCCGGCCATCGCTGCCCGGAACCAAGAGGGTTTGACCCGCCGCGCCGGTGAACCCGTTGGTTTCGACCCAATCACGTACTTGAACCGGCTGACCCTCAAGCCAGCCGTCCAAATCGGATTGCGCGATCACATGGAGGGCAACAGAAGGGTCGGATGGCGGGGCAAAGCTCAGGGTCATGGGCGTCTCGGCTGAAAAGATTTGCGCTCAGACTAGCCACCTGTCGACCGCCCGCAACCCCCGTCATACGGAAAGATCCTGCTGATCCCAAATCGCAGTCAACGAGCGTTCGCCCACGCGGATCAAACGACCCAACGTTGCGCCCGCTGCCACAGCGTCGCCTGCATCCACCGCGCCCGCCACATCACCCGCAACCCGGGCCAATGCGGTCATCCCGATCTGATCAGCAATCGCCACCAGCGACTTCGAGCACTTGCGCAATGCGTCCCAGTCCCGCTGCCGCCAGTGGCGTTCGCAATTCGACAGGCGCACAGCCAGTTCTTCAACCGTCCGGCACAGCACGTCCAACGCGTTCTCACTGCCCAACTGCCGGTGCAAACCATTCAAGCGGTCCCGGTCCAGCCGCACAGATTCCTTGTGTTCAAGTGTGAGTACTTTATCCACCACATTCACCCTAGTTTTGTCGCCCCCACGGCGTCGTCTGATACTGGTGGCAAATTCCTTTGCAAAACCTTGCGCCGAATTTGGATAATGGCTCGAATTTTCCTTGAATTCAGTTTACAGCAGCCTACGGAACGAAAGACAGGGACACCGAAATGGACATAGCCAAACCTTTGCCAACCTATCTGGTGAAACGGTATCACGGCTGGAAAGCGACGACCTATTCGGAAAATCAGGTCTGGTATCGACGTCTGGCAGATGAAGGGCAGCGCCCGCGGGCAATGGTGATTTCCTGTTGTGACAGCCGGGTGCATGTAACCTCGATCTTCGGGGCGGATCAGGGTGAGTTCTTCATTCACCGCAACATCGCCAACCTTGTCCCGCCTTATGCACCCGACGGGGACCATCATGGCACAAGTGCAGCCATCGAATATGCGGTCACAGCATTGAAGGTCGCGCATCTTATCGTTCTGGGACATTCCCAATGCGGCGGCGTGCAGGGCTGCATCGATATGTGCAAAGGCGAGGCCCCTCAACTGGAAGCAAAAGAGAGCTTTGTTGGCCGCTGGATGGACATCCTCAAACCAAAGTTCGAGTTGGTTGCGGATATCGCGGATGGCACCGATCAAGCCCGCCAGTTCGAACGACAAGCGGTTGTTGCTTCGTTGGAAAACCTGATGACCTTTCCTTTCGTGTCCTCGGCAGTCGAGAATGATACGCTCAGCCTGCACGGGCTATGGACGGATATCGGTGCCGGCGGGCTGGAGTGTTTCGATTCCTACCAGAAAAAGTTTGTGCCAGTCTGACCTGACCACTCTGAAATAGCATGTCGGTTCGCAGATTCAGGTTCGGGCGATCCAGGTTTTTCTGATATGCTCTGGGCAAAGGATTTATCCCTTGGAGCATTTTATGAAATTGATAAAACGTGTTTTTCTTGGTCTGTTCCTTGTTGTACTGGCGTTGGTCGGCATTGCATATCTGCTGCCCTCTAAAACCGAAGTGTCACGCAGCATCACCATTGACGCCTCGCCCGAGGCGATCTTTCCTTATGTGAACTCAATGCAGCAGACCGAGCATTGGTCGCCCTGGCTGCACCAGGACCCAGAGACAAAGTTGACCTATTCCGGGCCAGAGTCGGGGGTCGGGAACACTTTGAACTGGAGTTCTGACGACCCGCAAGTTGGAACCGGATCGCAGGAGATCGTCGAAAGTGTTACGAACCAAAGCGTGCAAACTGCCCTTGATTTCGGCCCGATGGGTACGGCTGCGGCAGCGTTTGTCCTGCAGCCCAACGGTGATCAGACGCAGGTGACATGGGGGTTCGAGTCCGAACTGGGCATGAACCCCATGACACGGTGGATGGGGGTGATGATGGACCGCTGGGTTGGCGGAGACTATGAGCGCGGTCTGATGAACCTCAAGGTTTTGGTCGAAGGGCAGGGGTAGCTCTGCCCTCGGAAAAGCCCTTCAATTGCGTTTTGGCTCCGTCGCCAGCCAAGGCTGTTCCACTTTCATCCCCTGATAAATCGCGTGCAGGAAGGTATGCGCAGTTACCGGATCGCTAGAAAAGGGAGAAAAGTCCAGCTTGCCTTCTCGGATGCCGTCTTCAGCTTCGTAGACAACTGTATCGTTCTTCACGGTCACCAGAACCTGTAGCTCGGCCAGAGTTTCCGGGTCCACCGCCGTCGGATCGTCCGAAAGGATGACGAAGTCGGCAACCTTTCCATCTTCGATCGAGCCCTTCTGATCCTCTTCGAAATGCTGCCATGCCGGCCAAATCGTCATGGCTTTAAGGGCGGTCATGACATCGACACGTTGATGCGGGCCCAGAATGTCACCTGACCGGGTGCGTCGCGTCACTGTCGCGGCCAGAACACGCATGCTGTCGGGCAAAGCGACCGGCGCATCGTGATGCGTGCCGAACATCATGTCACGCTCTCGTATCCATCCGGTCGGCGAGATATTCTCACCGTTGATCGGGCCGACGGTATGGTCGCGATGCCAATCGCCCCAATAGAACGTGTGCATGGGAAAGACCGATGGGAACACGCCCAAGCGCTTGAAGCTGGCGACCTGATCCTCGCGCAAAAATTGGCCATGGATCAGAACCGGGCGGTTTCCGGGGTCGCCATATTTCATTTGGGCTTCTTCCAGAGCGGCGATCAGCATGTCCGATGCGCCTTCGCCATTCGAATGCACCAGGATCTGAATGCCGTTCTCATAGCACCAGTTCACTGCACCTTGAAGCTGCTCCATCGTGATCGCTGAATAACCTGTATAGCCTGCGGGATATGAACCAACCGGATCGTAGTAGGGACGGTCGCGCAGCGCCGTGAAACCCTGGGGCGAGCCATCAATAGTCAGCTTGCAGCCGCCGACGCGGACCCTATTCGTGTAGTCCTCTGAGACATTACTGCCAATGTAGTCCTGCGCCTCCAGAACGTCGGGAAAGGCAACCACGTCAATGGGCAGTTCGCCATTGGCTCCAACCTTTTTCAGCACCTCGACGATCTCACCGGATGACCGGCCCTCTTGACCGGTGGTGTATCCGAACCGGGCCCAAAGCGTGCTGCCGGCGCGGGCAAACTCAGCCAAACCCTCTTCGCCCAGATCGCCAAGAAGAGGCACCAACAAGGCGAAAAACGCATACTCCTCTAGCACTCCGTTAGGTTCGCCGTTCTCGTCCCGTTGAATAACGCCGCCCGGCGGTGCCTCGGATACAGCAGTGATGCCGGCGAGTTCCAGCGCCTTTGAGTTGCCAACACCCAAATGTCCGGATTGGTGGATGATCACGACGGGTATGGTGGTGGAAACGGCGTCCAGATCCTGGCGTGTGGGATGCCGCAGCTCGGCCAGTTGCGCATTGTCATACCCAAAGCCAATGATCATATTCGCGTTTTCTACGGCTTCGGCATTTGCCTCGGCCCAAGCTGTCAGAGTGGCCTGCAAACTGGTGATGTCTGTCACCTCTCCGTCCGGAGGTGCCAGCATGTTGGCCGACAAGGCTTGCAACCCGCCCATCACAACGTGCCCGTGGCTGTCGACAAATCCAGGCAGCATCGCGCGCCCTGCCAGATCGAACGCAGTGGTTTCGTCGCCTTGGTAGGCGGCCATATCTGCAAGCGATCCGACCGCCAGAATGCGGCCATCCCGGACCGCAACAGCCTCGACCGAGGGCTGGTCATCATTGATCGTAAGAATGGGGCCGCCGGAATAGATCGTATCGGCGATCTCTTGCGATGTCGCGGACAGCGGAGAAAGAGTGGCGAGTAATATGAAAGGAACAGAGAAAATGCGCATCGTAAAACCCTTTGGATGGTTTTCTTAAGGCTATGAACGCAAAATACCACGGATTGCAGCACCTGTCCTTTATCTTGAACGAGACCATGTCGGTGCACACGCAAAGAAAAAGGGCCGCTTCTGACGAAACGGCCCTTTGCAAAAAAGTCAGGTTAGGGATTAGCCCTTCTTCAGAACTTCACGGCCCAGCAGTTCGGCAATCTGCACGGCGTTCAGGGCGGCGCCCTTGCGCAGGTTGTCCGAGACACACCACAGGTTCAGGCCGTTCTCGACGGTCGAGTCCTGACGGATGCGGCTGATGAAGGTGGCGAAATCGCCGACACATTCAGCGGGCGAGACGTAGCCGCCGGCCTCACGCTTGTCGATCACCATGATACCCGGGGCTTCGCGCAGAATGTCGCGGGCTTCATCTTCGTCCAGGAACTCCTCGAACTCGATGTTCACAGCCTCGGAGTGGCCGACGAACACAGGCACGCGGACGCAGGTGGCCGTGACCTTGATCGACGGATCGACGATTTTCTTGGTCTCGACAACCATCTTCCACTCTTCCTTGGTCGTGCCGTCTTCCATGAAGACGTCGATCTGCGGGATGACGTTAAAAGCGATCTGCTTCTGGAACTTCTTCGGCTCAACCTCGTTGATCGGATTGTAGACGGCCTTGGTCTGTTCCCACAGCTCGTCCATGCCCTCTTTGCCTGCACCGGACACCGACTGGTAGGTCGAGACAACAACGCGTTTGATCTTGGCGCGGTCATGCAGCGGCTTCAGCGCGACAACCATCTGCGCGGTCGAGCAGTTGGGGTTGGCGATGATGTTCTTGTTCTTGTAGTCGTGGATCGCCTGCGGGTTGCACTCGGGCACGATCAGCGGGATCTCGGGGTCGTAGCGATAGAGCGACGAGTTGTCGATCACCACGCAGCCCGCCGCAGCGGCCTTGGGCGCATAATCCTTGGTCGCCGCAGAGCCCACGGCGAACAGGGCCATATCCCAGCCGGTGAAATCAAAGGTGTCCAGGTCTTTGGTCGTGAGTGTCTTGTCGCCAAATGTCACCTCAGTACCCAGCGAACGGCGGCTTGCCAGCACGGCAAGTTCGTCCACGGGGAACTGGCGTTCCGCCAGGATGTTCAGCATTTCGCGGCCCACATTACCTGTGGCGCCGACGACGACGACGCGATAGCCCATTTCATGTCTCCAAAGTTAAGGACGCGCGTTCATAGCCGCGTTGCAGCAAAGAAAAAAGAGCTTTCGGAACGTATTTCGACGAATGACGTCGAATTGAGGCGCTTCAGTCGCCCAGAAGACGCTTGTAAAGGGCAACCAGCGTCTTCGCCTCACCCTGGATGTCGAAGTTTTTCTCGACATGGGTGCGGGCGGACTGCCCGGCCTGAGACAGGGAATCACGGTTTTCGAGCATCTCGGCGGCCGCATTGGCCAATGCCGAAATGTCGTCCGGGACGACCACGCGACCCAGTGACGGGTCGGTGACGATCTCGGAAAACGCGCCGACATCAGTAGCGACAACAGGCACACCACAGGCCATCGCCTCAAGAGGCGTGAGGCCGAAGCCCTCCCAGCGTTGGGGGGCGATGAACAGGTCCAGCACCTGATACCATTCCGCGATCTGGTCGACGGTGACCTCGGGCATGAAGAGGATACGATCAGACAGGCCCGCCTTGGCGACCTTGTCTTTCTGCTCGGACAGAAAAGCCGTGTGTTTTTCCGTGGCGCGGCCCATGACAATGCCCGAGACATCCTTGGACCGCGCGCAGAGATCAATCATGGCGTCGACAAAAGCGTCGGTGCCTTTCTGATGGCGGATGCGGCCGTAGCAGCCTAGCAGCAGGCCGTTCGGTAGCCCCAGTCGCGCGCGAAGTGCGGCTTTGTCCTCAGGCGGGGTAAAATCGTCCAGGTTGATGCCATGCATGATCACCTGCGCGTCTAGTTCCAGATAGCCTGCGGTCTTGCGCGAGGTCGCGACAATCGCGTCCATCTTGTCGATCAGCCATTTCGTATAGCCCGTATGCGCCCGTTGCGATGCGCTGGTAAACAGCAGTTTCAGCTTCAACCGGAAGACATTGCGCAGGATCAGGCCCAGCAGCATCTCGGTATTGCGGCGTGCGTGCCAAACCCGCAGCGTTCGACGGGACAGAAAAGGAAGACGGCCCAGCGGGATATGCGGAATGTCGGCGGGCAGCCCCGGCCCGGTGGCGGCGATGTCGATCTGTTGCGCCTGCAGCGGGACCAGCCGCGCAATCGTTGCGGTCACGCCCGAAAGCCTGCGTTTGAGATTGGGGGCAATGACGACGGGGTCTTTCACCGGGCTCTCCTGATCGTTGCGTCAGTCGACGCTATCCCTGCTGAATAGATAGATCACGCAGCCGATGGCAAGGGCGGCTGCAAAAAAGCCGAATATCGCGATGTAGGAGGCGGTGGGTCCAACGCCTGCATATGCGGCATGAATACGCCCGGTTGCGAATTGTGCGATGCCGACGCCTCCGATGCCGAACAGGTTCAGCAACGTGACCCCGCGCCCGACCAGATGCGGCGGGACAAAGGCGCGGCCATGGGCCATGATGACGGGAAAACTTGCGCCCAGAAAACCGATCACGGACAGCAGCAGGACCGAAACCCAGATTGCATTGTCGATCCATACGCACAGCAGCAGCAGCGCAGCGGCCCCCAGCGTGTTACCCCCCAGGATGACCCATTTGCGGGTGCCGAACAGGCGATCCAATGGGCCATAGACAAACGTGCCTGCGATCATCGCTGCCCCCATCACCAGTGTCGCGGTTCCAATCTGTGTGGTCGTCAGGTTGAACACGTCATTCAGATAGGGACCGGCCCACAATCCCCGCAAGGCCGCTGACGGCGCATAGGCCACCAGCATCAGTGGCAGGATCAGCCACAATGCGGGTTCCTTCAGCAAATCCAGGACCGAGCCCTTGTGTTCGGTCTCGACCTTTGAGGGGTCACACACGCTTAGCCAAATACCCAGAGAGGTTGCTGCGGAAATAGCTGCTAGTCCGACCATCGTCGCGCGCCAGCCCATCTGCTCGACCGCCAGCGCTGTGGGATAGGACGCGACCAGATTGCCGACGGAGCCGACGCCCAGCATCACCGCAGCAAGCGTGGCAAACCGCGCCGGTGCGTATTCGCGAGCGAAAATGAAATAAGACGCCATAAGGACAGGGGAACAGCCCACCCCGATCAGGGCCATGGCAAGGCTGACATGAAACGGTGAGGTTGCGGCTGCAAAAATCGCCGCACCACCAGCGCCGCCAAACAGCAGCAAAACGGCGGCGGTCAAACGTGGACCCACCCGGTCCAACGCCCAGCCGACCGGCAGTTGCATCGCGGCAAACACCAGAAACCAAAGGCCCGATGCAAAGGCCAGATCTTCGGGTGTGGCGCCCAAATCGCGTTCCAGATCGAGGCTCAGAACCGCCAAAAACGCGCGGAAAAACTGGCTTAGCACATAAGCCAGACACAGCACCACCAAACCTGCCTGCATAAACGGCCCTTTCCCGCGCAATTCCAACACCCTGCTTGGCACGCCATGGAAAAACGCACAAGCACGTGTACTATGTTGCAAGAGGCAGACACGGATCACTTTCGAGCTAGTTCACACGTATTGAGTCCAAGGGGGGACAATGAAAGACCTCCATTCTGCATTTTACGACACCCTACCGCTGCTGCATGATTTTACGCGGCTGGCTGATCCTGCCCAATTCGTGCAGGTGCCGGATGACTGGGTGGTCGGCGTTGCCGACATTGTCGATTCTACGGGTGAGATCGCGCGGGGACGCTACAAGACCGTGAATATGGTTGGTGCTGCGGTGATCTCAGCCATGATCAACGCGCTGGAGGGTGCCCCGTTCCCCTATGTGTTTGGCGGCGACGGGGCGGGGTTTGCCGTTCCACCAAGCGCCGCTGACGCC
This sequence comes from Ruegeria sp. AB5, assembly GCF_056542645.1. NCBI lineage: Bacteria > Pseudomonadati > Pseudomonadota > Alphaproteobacteria > Rhodobacterales > Roseobacteraceae > Ruegeria > Ruegeria sp. AB5. Next base: position 85,064 of record NZ_JBQGAE010000012.1, on the reverse strand, counting down.
GCGCGGTCTGCTTTGGCGGCTTTGCGGCGGTGGGCCGATGAAGAATTCTCGATGCCTCTGCGGGCGGCGCTTGTTCCCGTGGCCGAACTGCGCGCAGCAGGCAAGGACTTGCGCGTGGCGCGGTATGCTCCGTCGCCAGGTGTGGACTATGCGATGTTCTCGGGTGGAGGGTTGGCCTGGGCCGAGGCTCGAATGAAGGGCGGGGACTGGGCCATTGCGCCCGCGGACCCCGGAGCCCAACCCGACCTGACCGGCCTGTCCTGCCGCTGGTCCAACAGCGTAGCGCAGCATGGCCAGATCGTGTCGATCGTGGTGCAGCCGACCGCCAAAGCAACCGACAGCGACTTTGCCGATCTGGCCCAGTCGGTTCTGTCGATGTCCGAACGCCTGGATCGTGCGGGCCATCCGGTGCCGGAACGCGGTCCGCCCATAAGTTGGCCGCCCCCGGATGTCTCTCTGGATGCGCATGTGTCACGTGCCGGGCGCAACCTGTTCTGGCAAAGGGTCAAACTGATGATCCAGAACCTGATGATTGCGACGCTGTTTCTGACAGGCAAACGCCTTGGTCAGTTTGAGCCTGAACACTATCGACGCATGGTCAGCCGAAATGCGGATTTCCGCAAGTTCGATGACGGTCTGAAAATGACCCTGGATTGCGATGCTGATACGTTGAAGCAGATCGAACAGATGCTGGGCGAGGCACAGGGTCGGGGAAAGATCCGTTACGGCTTGTATGCACAGGATGAAGCGATGATGACCTGCTTTGTGCCCTCGGCCACGCGTGATGACCATGTGCATTTCGTCGACGGGGCGTCGGGTGGCTATGCACAGGCCGCAGCGGCCATGCGCACATGACGGGTTATTTACCTGTCCACTCGGATGCCAGATCGCGCGCCGTTTGCGCCAGCAGCATGACGTCAATTCCAACGGCCAGAAACTGTGCGCCCATCTCCATATAGGTCTGCCGGGCAGTGTCATTGGTGCCCAGAATGCCCGGTGCCTTGCCCGCCGCCTTGATCCTGGCCAACGCGTCGGCAATCACGGCGCGCACTTCGGGCGCGGCGCTGTCGCCCTGATATCCCATATCCGTGGACAAATCCGCCGGGCCGATGAACACGCCATCCACACCGTCAACGGTGAGGATATCGTCCAGAGCCTGTATGCCGGCGCGGTTTTCGACCTGCACCAGAAGGCAGATTTCCTGGTCCGCCGTTTCAATGTAATCTGCGACCGATCCATACTGTGTCGCTCGGGATGCCGCGGCCCCAACCCCGCGTGCACCCTCGGGAGGGTAGCGACATGCGCGCACCAGTTCGCGTGCCTGTTCGGCGCTTTCGACAATCGGCACCAAAATGGTCTGCGCACCTGCATCCAAAACCATCTTGATCAGCCAGGTCTCGCCCACCGGCACCCGGACCACCGGATGCGACGGGCTGTTGGCCAGCGCCATCAGTTGATCCCGAATTGAGCGGATATCATTTGGCGCATGCTCTCCATCGATCACCAGCCAGTCGAAGCCCGCCGTGCCCATGATCTCGGCGGTGACCGGTTCGGCAAAGCTCATCCAGCAACCGATTTGCCGTTCTCCCTGTTTCAGAGCCTTCTTGAACGGATTTGTAGGTGTCGCCATCCCCTGTCCTCCTGAGGCTGATCCCCCTGAACGCAGAGGTGTCTTGCTGCTCATCTTCCTTAGTTTTGCGGGCACCGCAAGCGGTGAAACAGACAGCGCCGATAGGGGCAGTTCCTGGGTGGGATTCTTAACATCTTGAGAATCATGGGTTTTTCAGCAATACTTACGGATGGGTCATTCATTGCCTTTGATGTCAAAATCCTTGCCCCTTGCGCTTTTGCGCGCACGGGAAAAAGTGATGGGCCCCATTCGCACGCTGTTGATGGATGCCGGTGTGACAGAACAGCAGTGGCGGGTGTTGCGCCTTCTCGACGAGGAGGGTCCGCAAGAGCCGACCCATATTGCCGAACGCGCCTGTCTGTTGTTGCCCAGTTTGACACGTATCTTGCAGAAGCTGGAGAAAAAGGGGTTGGTGTCCCGCAGAGCGCACCCGCAAGACCGGCGACGTCAGATTGTCGAAATCAGTGCCAGCGGCAAGAGGATCATTCGTGACAATCTCGCCGGGATCATTGAGCAGGCCGACCATGTCCGCGCGCATCTGGGGGAGGATAACCATAAGAAATTGCTTGATCTATTGAACGATCTCAGGGATTTCGACACCTGAACGCCCTGTCTGTGACGGGTCGCGCATCGGTAGGGGCCCCGTCAGAGAAGGTAGGGGGAATTCTCTGACGGGGCGGCCAGACCCGGACTGGATTTTGTGCCTGGCCCAAGGCCGTTTGCGTCTCGTCTTATCCGACGGTCCGGCCCACGTATCGAAGAGCGATCGGACCCTAAAAATAAGGGCCTATCTTTGACAATGAACCCAGGGGGATGGGTCTGATTGCCAACGCTTCTCCGAAACGATCATGTCCAAATGCAGACTTGTTGAGGTGTCCGCAAGAGGTATCTTTGGGTCAATTCGGTCGTGCTGAACTTACCGGCAAATCCCTGTGCCGTGCAGGAGGGGGGTCGAATTCTTTCAGGTCTTACCTGTGAGCTAGTGCAAAATCTCTATATTCCAAGGCAGAGTTTTACTCTGCAATTGTTGTGGAACCCATTCCGGGCCACTTGAACGTCGCGCCTATTAGGCCTCAAGCGGATTGAGCTTGAAATGCTTGAGAATGTTCCTGCAAGAATTGAGCGGGATTGTGCCGAAACAATCCAGGGGTGTTGGCAAGAACCGGCGTGTGACAACGGGTTGCTGATGGCGCTGCAATCCCTAAGATGCGCCCCGACACGGTACAAAGGGATCGACATGCAAGGGCACCTCTTTTCTCTACCTGACCCGGTTTCGATCCCCGTGGTTGCTGAACAGGCATCCTTTCCGATCGGTCGCATTTTTGTGTCGGTCGAAACTACGCGGCGCATGCGGCTGAGATGGGGCACGAGGTGGACCGCGAAGCCCCGTTCTATTTCACGAAATCTGCGGCCAATGCGATACTGACTGGCGCGACAGTCCCTTATCCGCCGGGCACCGAGAACTATCACCACGAAATGGAACTGGCTGTAGCCATCGGCAAACCGGTGTTCAGGGCCACCGGCGCGCAGGCCTGGGATGCTGTCTATGCTTATGGCTGCGCACTGGATATGACCCGTCGCGATCTACAAATCCGCGAACGCAACAAACAGCGGCCCTGGGATCTGGGAAAAGACGTCGAAAACGGTGCGGTCTTTGCGCCGCTTACCCGTGCAACCCAGTGGTCGCCCGACGATGGAAAACGCATTTTCCTGAGCGTTAATTCCGAGCCTCGGCAAGATGCCACCCTGCAGGAACTGATCTGGAAGATTGATGAGGTCATCTGTCATCTGTCCGGCTACTACCACCTGCGCCCTGGTGATCTGATTCTGACAGGTACGCCTGCAGGCGTTGGGCCTGTGGTTGCAGGGGACAAGATCGAAGGGCGAATAGACGGGCTTGAGCCTATTCAACTGACTCTGATCGACGCGAAATAGACCCTATTTTGGCTCTTTCAGCCAGTCCTTGGCGAATTCAACCTTTTCGAGACCGGCAAACCGGCGAACCCGATCCAATTCAGCGTCCAGCCGACGGGTGCGCGCGTCCGACCATCGAACCGTGCGCTCGGGCCACATGGCTTTGACGCGCAATATGCCCGCGTCCCTGTGGGCCTTCATGTCGATGCGCCCGATCAGCTTGTCACCTTCCAGCAGCGGGAATACATAGTAGCCGTAGGTCCGCTTTGGTTCGGGCACAAAAACTTCGATCCGGTAGTAGAAGCCAAACAGCCTTTCGGCCCGGTTCCGGTCCCGCAACATCGGATCAAACGGGCTAAGCACCCGAATGCGACCCGAAGGCGACGGCAGATCGGGCACACCGTCGCTCAGGTCCGGGCGGGCGTAAAGCTTTCGAACACGCCCATCAACACAGGCAATCTCGATCTCTTCCAGAACCCCTGATTGCAGACCTCTGGAACACCAGTCTTTCGCCTCAGCCGGGCTGACCGTATCCCAGAATGCCGCCAACTCGCCCGAAGTTGCAAAGCCAAGCCGGTCAAGTGCTGCGTTGCACAGCCAATCGACCGTTGCTTCGGTATCGCAAGGGCGCTGCCCGGGGCACAGATGTGTCTCGATCACCCGTTCGGTCAGATCATAGCGTTTCTGAAACCCGTCGCGCCCCACCACTGTCAAGGCACCCGACCGCCACAGAAACTCAAGCGCGGTCTTCGACGGGTGCCAGTCCCACCAGCCGCCGGATCCTTTCTTTTCGTCCTTGCCAACATCCGAAGAGGATACTGCGCCATGATCTCGGATGTGATTCAACACGTTCTCGAACTGCTGTTCGAACCCATCCCGACGCCAGTTTTTCCACCGCGATTTCAGCAGCGCGGCGTCCCGCTGGAACCGCAGATGCCAATGGGGATAGTAGCCCATCGGAATAACCGCGGCATCATGGGTCCAATGTTCGAACAGAGCCCGGTCCCGCTCATAAAGGCGTTTGAGGTTGCCGCTGCGATAGCTGGGTCTGCGTGAGAACAGGATCATGTCATGCGCGCGTGCGACAGTGTTGATGCTGTCAAGCTGAACAAATCCAAGCCTCTGGATCATGTCCAGCAACTCGGACCCTTTGGCGGCGCCAGAAGGAGGCTCGGCCAGCGCATGCCGATCCATGAAGATGACCCGCGCCGTGCGGTTGTCCAGCCGTTTCAGCACCACGGGATCAGCGCCGTTTCAGCGTATCACCAAAGCTGATCTTGGGAGTCAGGGTAACGCGGGTCTCGATCTCAGAGTTCGGATCATTGAGTTGTTCGGCAATGATTTTGGCCGCTTGTTGTCCGATCTCCAGACGGCAGGCATCCATCGTCGCCAGCTTACGGGGCAGACCTTGCAAAAGTTCGACATTGTTGAACCCGGCCAGCCCGATCTGTCCAGGAATATCAATGCCTTGTTCCAATAGGTATAGCAGCCCGCCGGCACCAATCATATCGTTGGAATAATACAGAAAATCCAGCTCTGGCGAACGTTCCAGCATGGCTTGCGTCATCTCACGACCCTTGGCCAGCGCCGATCCGCCCGAGTAGAACTCGCGATCCTCGATCTCGACCCCATGTTTGCCCAAAACCTCGGTGAAGCCTTCGAACCGTTTCCGCGCGCGGTGGTCCAGCGGCATCTTGGTGCCCATAAAGCCGATATGCTCGTAGCCCGCCTTCAGGATTGCCTGCGCCATTTCGCGCCCGGCACGACGATGCGAAATTCCAACCATTGCATCCACAGGCTTGCCGTCTGTGTCCATGATCTCAACCACCGGAATTCCGGCCGAATCCAGCATGGCGCGGGCTGCTTCCGTATGTTCCAGCCCTGCGATGATCACGCCCGAAGGTCGCCACGAGAGCATCTCGTACAGTACTTTCTCTTCCTTCTCGGGGAGGTAGTCAGTCACGCCGACCACGGGTTGCAGATCGGTGTCCTCCAGCACCTGATTGATGCCGGTCAGCACCTCGGGAAAAACCATGTTCGACAGGGATGGAATGATCACGGCCACAAGGTTGACCCGACTGGACGCCAACGCACCTGCGATCTTGTTGGGCACATATCCCAGCTCTTTCGCGGCGGCCAGAACACGGGTGCGGGTGGCATCGGATACATCGCCCCGGTTTCGCAGGACCCGGCTGACGGTCATCTCGGACACTCCGGACGCTTCCGAGACATCACGAAGGGTAAGCGGGCGTTTTGTTTCAGTGTTCACGAAGGGCACCTGCGTTGTTGTTTTGTCCGATGGTAGCGTGAACAGGTCGGCGTGTACAACAATTGTGCAAAGCCGATGACAACCGAAAAAATCCAAGGTAGAGAAGGCGATGCACGGCCCCGTGGCTCAACTGGATAGAGCAGCCCCCTCCTAAGGGGCAGGTTGCAGGTTCGAATCCTGCCGGGGTCGCCAAACTACCAGAAAAAGTATTTTTTCAATACCTTAGGTAACTATTGCGCTCCGAATGGTCACACATGAGCAGGAACTGGTTCAAGTGCGGACCTAAAAGAATGACGATTAAATACGATCAATGGCGTGGTGTTAGGGTCAACTACCGTCGCAGAATTCCAGATGACTTGCGGGGTTACGGCGAGGTCGAACTTGAGTTCAAGCGACGCCTCCATGCCATTAAAGCGGCTGGAAAGCTCACGGATGAAATGAACGCAGAAGAACTAGTGGCTGCATATGCGATTGCGGATCGAGAAGTAAGAAGCGAAAACAATGACGATGAAAAACCGTTTGAAGAAATTGGAAACCAACGCCGCGCCAAAAACTTTGCTTTCCCACAAGATTTGTCGCTTTCGGGTGCGAAGAGGCTGAATTAACGATAGTACCTAGTCATTTTGGCGAATTGCGTAAGGCAGATTGCGAATGCCTGGGTGAGTTCTACCAGCGTGCTTGCGATGCTTGTGTGGATGCGCAAGGGCTGGGAAATTACCGAGCGAAAAAGCTGAGCGATGAAGACCTTCAGTACATCTTGGCTTCAAGCAGCCCGTAGTTGGCGCAAAAGTATTATCGGGACGAGCTGCTTTCGGACAAAGGTATTCAATCGATGCTTTGACTCCACAGACCTGTATTGGCTTGGAGTATAACGAACATCTGTTGGTCCCCATTGCAAATTTGTCCACCAATACGCTTCAACCGTCGCTGGGCCACTCGTTCGAACATTGAACGGTTTCTGCCTCACTAGGGCGATAGGAAACACAGTAGTATCTAGCCTCGGTTCGCGTGCTTTTTGGCGCGCTACCCGACCAATCGTTATGCTCCTCACCACTGACCCAGATATTGGCAAATATCTTCTGGGGGTTGGATGGGATTGGTGCCTCTTGAGACGTCACGCGTAAAAGCTCTCGCCCGTCCGCGTACCAGGTTAAACTGTCGGGTAGCCATTCAAAAGCATATAGATGTGGTTCATCTGCTGCATCAAATCCAAGACTCACGGACCGGACGGACAACCTTTCTCCATTTGTGAACATTCCAAGCAAAACTTGGGTTGTGTCGCCGCCTAAGAACTCAAAATCGATTTCATCATGGGGCGCATCAAAATGCGGTCCGGTATATGTAAAGAATGATGAAATTACTCCTTCACCGCGTGCTGCGGTCATAACAACCTCATAACGACCAAAAGACGTGTGCCCAGTGCGCTGCACTTCACCGCCCTCGAATCGTTTAACCGTTCCGTCTTCTGCGGGATAAAGATTCAATACTATCGCTTCATCTTCGATATCGTAGTACACGGCGTCCCGGCTCCAGGCTGTATCAATCCAATCGGCCTGGTTTTCGTATTTGGAGATGTACCATTTCTCCGACCCTAAATCATCCGAGCGTGAAACAAAGCCTGAAGCCTGCATTTCCGCTGCTTCAAGCGCCAAGACGGTCGGTACCAACGCCGCTATAGGCAACTTTATGAAAAACCTATAAAAAAACATACCACCAACTCCTGACGGAAATTAACACATGCTTAACTCACAATCCATTTACTCACCTAAAATTCTCCACATTGCTTGAGTATATCTTGTCTAGGAGTATTTGCATGGATCACAAAGTAGCAAAAGATGCCCTGTATTCGGCAAACATCCTGACGGAAGTGTACAAGTCCAATGTGGGAGACAACCCTTGGATACAGGCCAATCCCGAAATTGCCATTGCGGTGGAGAGGGCCGTACTGGCAATGGAAGAAGCGTGTGAAGCGATCAGGCAAAAGCAATCAGAAGACCAGCGTGGTACAGATTCCGAACAACACCTGAGAGGGTGATCCAAGAATTGGGCTATGCTCAGCAGCGGCAAAGGACATCTGAAACTGGTGAGACTTGGTGCGACGCACGGAACTCGTTCGCCCTCATTAAAATCGTAAACCCACTCAAGGCGCGCCGCATTTACTCGCTATTCAGGCGGATTGTTTGAATTGTAATAGTTTCATTAAAGAACAGCGGCAAACGCCTTGGCGAAACGGAAGGCATTGGTCGAGATTGTCGGTTTGTGCTGGGGATCGTTGGGCGACACACCGAACCAATTAACCCCCTCAAATCCAGTCGAAAAACCAGAACGTTCTAAAATACAAGTATGTCGCCCACAAACGCAGGATCGCATTATGTCGAAATTGTGTCCACGATTCATTTTGAAACTTACTGTTTGCAAAGTGGAAACAAACCGTTTCGTCATGAAATTGGGCAGTACGGGGTTTCCCGAATATCTGCACTTTGGGTTATGTGGCAGTCTAAACTCACGAACACATACTGTCACTTACCCTTTATGAAGAGACTGGCTTGTACCCCCTCTGCCAGTCTCCTTCACAATTTTCGACCCTTGCTCTGGCCACGCTGGCAAGACTCCGGCGCAATGACGTCGTTCTTGGACAACCATTCCCTTATTGCTGCCCAGTGATGCTGCGTTCCAGCGGTGTAACGTCTATCCTGTAGTTCACTTATCTGGCGCTCAAGCGAAGGTCACCACTGCAACCTGAGCTTCAGACGAAGGGCTTTTGCCCGGCCGCGCACAGCGGGCTGCCGGCCGGTTGTCGTCCTTCATCTTCTCGGCGTCGATCTCGTCCACGTTGAAGGGCGGGTTGGGCCCAAAAAAGACCGGCAAGTTTTGAGGTCTATTGAAGGACCAGCGCTGCGCACACCTGCGAAAAATCAGGGTAAATAGGATCGGACGCGCGTTTTTGCCCGGTTTGTATACCAAACTCTATCATCTCATCCATGCATGGTGTGATGCGCTCTGCGATCAGCTGCAACTGTCCGCTTTGGATCAGGTACTGAACATGTGCGTCAGAAGGAATCAGGGCCGTGTAATAGTTTGCTGCAGACGCTACTTTGATCTGGTGGGTCGCTTGTTGCCAATCGGCGATCTGAGCGTCAAATGTTAGGTAGTTCACCAGCCAACTTGGCAAGCCAATACTCTCCTCAGGCTCATCGGCTTCACCAAAAATGAGACCCTGTGCGGAACCAGCAATGATGAAGTCGAGGAAATACTGCGCGTCGGCTTCAGTACCTATCGAAACATCGGTTCCAACTTCATTCAACATAAAGAGCGCGGCGAGCAGTGCTCGCTCGGTACCAGCACCCCAGAGACCGTCAATCTGCTGCAGGTACAAGTTCTGCTGCTGGAGTTCAGCTTGTGCCTGCTCGCGTGAAGTATGGTCGAGCTCACGGAATACAGTTTCAAGGTTGCGTCGCTCCATTTCTGTCTGTGCCGAACTGGCGCTGCTTATAGAAATCAGGAGGAATGTTAGAAGTATTCTCAGCAAGTTAGTTACCCTTATTCCAAAATGGGATTATTCTAACTTGGGATTATCAGGTCACCAACGACTGATCAATACGGCACCTGACATTGAAATCCCTCAGAACCAGAAAGCATCAAATTTTGATTGCTGGTCTCAAAGAAGCCAGACTCCAAGCGGGCTTAACGCAAGCAGCGCTTGCAGAACGTTTAGGCACGGTTCAGTCGTTCGTCGCTAAGTCCGAAACTGGTGAAAGACGCATGGATGTGGTTGAATTCGCACGTTGGGCCGATGCAACAACTGGCGCGGAGGCTTTCTGCAAAATACTTGCAAAAATGACAGAGACATGAAGAGGCTAGCGGAAAAATCAAAAATAAGAGACACGCGCACCGTAAGCTTTGTGTCGGCTTACAATCTAGGACGTTGAGGCTGCTATATAGCAGAAATGGCCACTGATAGCTTCGTGCGATCTTTCTTCAGGAGGTGCATTACCTGATCTAGACGGGCGCGAAGTATCCATTTAGGTTCGCGTTTAAATTGTAGACTTCAGGACCATATTGATGACGAATCCTAGCCCACAGCCGAAACCTGACAGTCGGAAGTATCTAGATCTCATTAACGATATTGAGAAGGGCGTCATCAAAATTCCGAAATTTCAACGAGATTTTGTTTGGCCAATTGAAAAGACTGCAGCGCTTCTAGACAGTATCGTAAAGGGCTATCCAATCGGCACCTTTATCCTCTGGAAAACCAACCAGCGGATGGCAGACGTGAAGGATGTAGGAAACATTCCTTTGCCCCCCACACCTGATGATCGGCAGGTTGAATATGTTCTGGACGGTCAGCAAAGGATGACTTCGCTATTCGCGGCATACCAAGGTGCAAAGATAGAACGCGCTGGGTCCAAACGAGTCACTGACTTTGCTGAAATCTATGTCAATCTTGATCCCTTGCTATCCGACGACGCTCAAATTGTTACGCACGAACTCCCTCATCAACCACACAAATGCGTGTCGTTGAAAGACGTTCTGTCGTTGAATCGTGGGATTGAGAAACGGTTGGTCGGCGAACTCGGATTGACCGATGACGATCTTGATACCGCGGATAAATTCAAACATGCTTTCGCTACATACGACTTCAGCATCGTAACTCTGACGCGCGAGGACATAGATAGCGCGATTGAAGTTTTTACACGGATCAACACAGGTGGTTCAGTCCTCACTCTTTTCGAAATCATGGTTGCGAAAACATACGACGAAGAGAAGAAATTCGACATGCAGGTCGAATGGACAAAGATCGAACGTGATTTGGAAGAGGTCGGTTACGACGGTGTCTCACCTTCCACGATGCTGCAACTCTTGGCTCTGGTTTTAGCCGGCGAAGCCAAGCGTGCGACGATCCTTAACTTAGATAAGTCCAAGCTAATCGAAACATGGCCAAAGGCGGCGAACGCCATCAAAAGTGCAGTAGATCATTTCCGGACTGCATATCGAATTCCAGTGTCAGCTCTACTCCCATACGACTCGTTGATCGTCCCATTCGCATACTGGTTTTTCATCAACCGCCACGAACCCACAGGCGACGATCATATGCGTATGAGGGAGTACTTTTGGCGTGCGGTACTTAGCTATCGCTTTTCGTCTGCTGTGGAATCGAAACTCTCGGCTGATAAGCGTGCAATTGATGAGGTAATCGCAGGCGGAAAGCGAAACTGGGTCATCCCAATTGGCATCGGCAGCGCAGACGATTTAATTAGCACAAACTTTGCGACAGGCAACTCGCTATGTAAGGCAATCCTTTGCCTACTTGCATTTGAGCAACCCCGTAATTTCCACAACGACGGGACAGTTCTGCTGGACAACAGCTATCTCAAGATTGCCTCTTCAAAAAACTTCCATCACTTCTTCCCCAAAGCTCACTTGCGCGCGAATGGGGTTGGAAATGAAAATTCTGTTGTGAATATCACATTGATTGGAGCCGATCTGAACAAGCGTCAAATAAATGCTAAGCCGCCTCAAGAGTATATTCCTAGGTTCCAGGCTGCAAACCATTCGATGCAATCCACGCTTGCAACACACTTGATCGATAGACAGGGTATGGGAATTGACGAAGACAATTACGATCTATTCTTGAAGGCACGCGCAGAAAAGATCTGGGCGAAAATTGATGGGCTAATCCACCCCAATTTCTCACCCTCAAAAGAAAGTGTGTAAGAATTAGGCTTATCCCCAGGTTCATCCTCAACCAATATCTGCCTGAGCGGCTTTATACCCGCATCTACACTAACAGCTTGGAAGGTGCTTCTTCTGCGCCCTGTGGATCTGAGCATAATTGCGGATGCACTCCAAAGGGTTGGCGCGAAATTTACAGTATTTGGATGCCAACTGGACGAGATGAACCCGTTATAGAAAAGCCCGCTAAAGCAGATGTTAGTGTGAGGTTTGCAAGTGATTGAGTTGCCAGTTTATAGTTCAAACTTTCCAGCAGGTGGTCCAGCTGGGGACAAGATATTGCGTTTTTCAAAAGCTGAGCTGTGCTGGGCGGCATTGACGATAGGAAAACAGCACAAGGCAGCGGTAACTGCATATGGTCAATATTCGCGCTATGAAGCTCGTTTCCGTTGGAACATGGTACTGAGTGCTTTGGATTTCGTGACTGCACCAAATAAAGCAACGAACTCCGACCTTTTTGATGCTTTGGATCCGACTGAAAAAGGTGGAGTAAATTTCTATCTTGGAATGGTTTTCCTCAAACTTTGTGCCCACAAATTACTTAATATTCCTTGGCTGATCCATTTGCATTGGATGAAAGCCAATCATGGCTTGACGCTTCTGAGTGGAAAGTCATCACCGGATCTCTTGGGCTATGATCCTACAACCGCTCGATGGGCGGTTTTTGAAGCAAAGGGTCGCAACGCAGGGTATAGCGCTGCTGTTTTGGCGAAAGCCAAAAACCAAGCCGACAGGGTCATCAAAGTGGATGGGGCGCTTTGCAGCTTACACGTAGGTTCGCTGCTGTATCGAGCTAGTGGCAGACAACTCGCATTCGCTTGGGAAGACCCTTCATCAGATCAGGAAGATCCCATTGAACTTGAGACCGAACGAGAAACTTGGTCTGAGTATTACTCACCAATTTACGAACTGTATTTACAACAAGCCAAGAACCACAGGGTTTTCAAAGAGGATTTTGGGTTCAACATTACTTTCAACCCAGCTGCGCGAAAATTCGTCGAAGCAATAAGGGATGGTCGAGACTTCTCTAACGAACTTGATTCACTCACTCATTGGTCAGCTAGGCAAGTGAAAGAGCCTAGGAGCATTTGGAATGGCGACGGAATTGGCATCCTTATCAATGAGGGCTGGAAATAAATTATTGATTTTCAATCCGAAGCACCCAGTAACCCAAGCTTTGCTAGGAAATACGGGGACTATCTTTAGGTATGACTAAACAATCGAGGTCATCTTCACATTCGCAACAATTCTACGCATTACTTTGCCTGGGGTAGTTGCAGTCATAGCGCGACTGAAGCAGTGCTGAACCATTCCGTGCTTGTACGTCCGGGCCGCGCAACAAAGTGAGCCTTAACTGCGACCGCTCCAATGACAGCTATTGGAAACGTGCCAAGAAACGGTGGTTTGCACCATTATTCACCAAGGCGAGTCTAGCCGTTTCGGCTACTGCGACGACGGCTCCATCCAGTGGACTCTGCCGAAAGATGCGTTCCGAATCGACAAACCGCTTGAGCCGGGCCCGAATTCGTTCGTGAAAGCGCCCGAACGCGCGATCCGCGAGAACTTCCGCGGCTTCCTAAGCCATTGCACCGACATGTTCAGATAAGATGCAGCTTGCTTCTCTGACAAAAAAGCCGGAGCGAGAGCTCCCTTAGGTTTGACCTGGCAAACCTCTCCTAATCCCATAAGTTGGGTCATTTTGAGTATCCTTCAGTGGTTAGAGGCTGAGTTGCCGAAACAGAAAGTGACACTCAGCCCTCCCAGTAAGGGTGACATACGCATCCTACGAACTCCACAGAAAGTGGTCACAATTTATCATTCATAAACAATGAGTTAGCCGGTTCTCTCGAATCGGAGAAATTTGCTTGAGACTTTTAAAAGTCGCAGTAAAGTGGTGCCAACTCAAATGTAGGATGATTGAGATTTCCATGAGTACGCGCAACAAGAAACCCAATTGGTCATATTTCGACGTGAACGCAGATCTTGTAGATTTTCCCGAAAGCACCGAAGAGTTCACTATTGTGATAGATGACATCTTGGTCGAAATTACTCAGATTGTAGAGTTCTACAAAGGTCTGAAAGAAGAGATGGGTTTACCGCCCATCTATCACGCCAAAAGTGTGTTGAAGCGGCTAGTTTATCAGTTGGTTGACGAGTGTCACAACGCTGGTTGGGTTTCAGCCCTAAAAGAAGAAATGGAACGTCGGGTCGTAGCTAACGGTGGTCGCTTTCGGAAGGATTCCGAAGAAGATGACTTGAGAACTGTTTTCTATATGTGTTTACGGGGCCTAGACCCCAATCAAAAATGGGTAAAGTCCGGAGAAGCAAGCCGCCTCGCAAAACAGTTGTCATACGCTCATGACTATGAAGTACCACAAGAGTACCTCATTGGATTCACTTACCAATATGGTGGTGATGAAGTGATTACGTTCGTAAGTAGCTAGCGCGGACGGCACTTTGGTTTACGCAAAAGGAGTTAGGCTCGCCTCCTTTATTGGAAACGAGCCATATGAGTCAGTACTCTGTAGAAAGCAAAATCGCCAAATACCTTGTTGTCCGCTGTGGATCAGTCGGGTCAGGTGACTCGTCATCAAGGTCTTTGTTGTAGTAGTTGATTTCCCAATCAATGGTTCGATTGCTGACCTTGATTGAACCAACGTCATGCTCTCCGCCGGGTTCCACACTTTTGTCACCCGCGTCTCCGGCGAGTTGTTTCATGATCATGTCAACGGTGGCTCTGCCAAGCAGATGTACTCCCATTGAGATCATGACAACCCCACCTTCACCTGTCTTTCGAAAATGGTCGTTCAATACTTGGTTCTTCTGAGCGGGGGACATGTCTGCTGTCAATTTGACATGCGAAGAGATTTTGCTGTCCGTCATGGAAAGCTCCAGTGCTTTTTGAGGATTTTGATTGTTGTGATGTCGTACAGGCGGTCACAGCTTCGCTTTTCTAAGCGTCGCAGTACAAATTATTTGTGCTATTTTGGAAGCTACACGCGACAGTCACTTGCCGCTCTGTACTTTGTCAGTGTACCAAAAACTCTTCGACTTGTCAAAAAGCATCATAATAATAATGCCTTACGGACTCACCAAAAGAGAAAATCCACGCGTTCGACGAAACGGTTTTCTACACGTTTCTACGTCAATCTATGCCGCGTGGTTGCTAGGTGGTTGCTGTAGGCGGGAGAAATTCTCGCCTATTCTTGCTAACCCTTTGAAAAAAGTGGTGAGCCGTGCAGGATTCGAACCTGCGACCCACTGATTAAAAGTCAGTTGCTCTACCAACTGAGCTAACGGCCCACTCTTTTGTTGGATCTTGATGATCCGTGGCGCTCTGTAAGGTATTTTGCCAATCGGCTTCAAGACCCTATTTCGCACCTCGTTTCGCCAGCATAATCAGTGTTTCCAGCGACCCGATAGGCGGCTTAATTAGGCAGGTGGCGCGGGGGGGTCAACCCCTTTTTTCAGGAATCTTCGCGATAGGGTGGATTCATGTTCTGAGCAAGGTTATATGCCCGCCATGCAACAGATACTCGACACCGAATTGCCCTTCATGAAGATGCACGGGCTGGGCAATGACTTTGTCATTGTTGACGCACGCGCGCACGCGATAAAGATCAGCCCGGCTGTGGCAAAGGCAATAGGTCACCGTCAATTCGGCGTGGGGTTTGACCAGTTGGCCGTCATCGAGAACGGCCAGGACGACGCACATCTGGTTTTCTACAATGCAGATGGCTCAACCGCAGGTGCCTGCGGGAACGCCACCCGCTGCATTGCCCGGTTTCTGATGGAGGAGAGTGGTAAAACCAAGCTCTCTCTATCCACAGAGCGGGGCACTTTGCGCGCGGAAGATGTCGGGGATGGGTTGACTTCGGTGAATATGGGCCCGCCTCAGCTGGATTGGCGTGACGTGCCGTTGGCCGAAGAGATGGACACGCTCGCGCTCCCCATCGAAGGCGCGCCCACAGCCACCGGAATGGGCAATCCGCATTGCACCTTCTTTGTCGAAGATGCCGAAGCAATTCCGCTAACCGAATTCGGGTCGCGCTACGAATACCATCCTCTCTACCCTGAACGCACCAATGTGCAGGTCGCGCAGGTGATTGGCCCTGACCATATCCGCATGCGCGTCTGGGAGCGCGGCGTGGGGATCACACTGGCCTCAGGGTCATCCTCTTGCGCCACGGCAGTTGCCGCCGCGCGCAGGGACCTGACCGGGCGAAAGGTCCAGATCGAGCTGGATGGCGGCACGATCTGGATTGACTGGCGAGACGATGGCGTTTGGATGACGGGGCCAACGGCCCATGTCTTCTCGGGCTCTCTGACGCCCGAGTTTCTGAGGTCGCTGCTATGAGTGCCCCAAAATTCACCACTTTGGGCTGTCGCCTGAACGCCTATGAGACCGAAGCGATGAAGGAATTGTCGCAGCAGGCCGGTCTGACCGACGCGGTGATCGTGAATACCTGCGCCGTCACCGCCGAGGCTGTGCGTAAGGCTCGGCAAGAGATTCGCAAGCTGCGCCGCGAAAACCCAAACGCTCGTCTGATCGTCACCGGATGCGCGGCGCAGACCGAACCACAAACATTCTCGGCGATGACAGAGGTTGATGCCGTCATCGGCAATACCGAAAAGATGCGGCCTGAAACCTGGAAAGGCATGGCTGCCGATTTCATCGGTGAGACCGAGGCGGTTCAGGTCGATGACATCATGTCCGTGACGGAAACCGCGGGTCACCTGATTGACGGGTTTGGTACCCGCTCTCGCGCTTACGTGCAGGTTCAGAACGGCTGTGATCACCGCTGTACATTTTGCATCATCCCCTATGGCCGCGGCAATTCGCGCAGCGTCCCTGCGGGCGTTGTTGTGGATCAGATCAAGCGGCTGGTGGACAAAGGCTATAACGAAGTTGTACTGACCGGTGTCGATCTGACCTCGTGGGGTGCCGACCTTCCCGCCCAGCCGAAACTCGGCGATCTGGTCATGCGCATTCTCAAACTGGTTCCCGATCTGCCGCGCCTGCGGATCAGCTCGATCGACTCAATCGAAGTGGACGAGAACCTGATGCAGGCCATCGCAACCCAGCCGCGCCTGATGCCGCATCTGCACCTGTCACTGCAACACGGCGACGACCTGATCCTGAAGCGGATGAAACGCCGCCACCTGCGCGATGACGCCATCCGCTTCACCGAAGAGGCCCGCAAGCTGCGCCCGGACATGACATTCGGTGCAGATATCATTGCCGGCTTCCCAACCGAATCCGACGCCCATTTCGAAAACTCGCTGAAACTGGTCGCCGACTGCGGCCTGACCTGGCTGCATGTCTTCCCATACTCGAAACGCGAAGGCACCCCAGCCGCTCGCATACCGCAGCAAGTCAATGGCAATGTCATAAAATCCCGCGCGGCTCGCCTACGCGCAGCGGGAGAGGCTCAAATTGCCAAACACCTCTCTGCCCAGATCGGCAGAACCCATCGCATCCTGATGGAAAACCGGCATATGGGCCGCACCGAACAGTTCACCGAGGTCTCGTTCAGCGCGCCGCAACCTGAAGGCCAGATCGTGACCACTTCGATCACCGGACAGACCAAGACCCAACTCACAGCCTGATCCGATCTTCATCTGGCCAAAAATATCCCGGGGATGAATTGGCCGCAGGCCAAGAAGGGGCTGGCCCCTTTTTTTTAGGTTACAAAGAAAAACCCCCGCAGCCTTTCGGCGCGGGGGTCTTCATTTTCGGACATACAAAGACCGTTAGTCTTTGCGTATCTTGCCTTTGTGCGGTGCCCACAAGCGCTTGTTCACCAAATACAGAAGCACCGACAGGACTGTCAGGAAGATCACGCCGACGAAGCCCGCGTTTTTACGATCCATCATTTTGGGTTCAGCAGCCCACATCAGGAAGGCCGCGACGTCTTCTGACATGGCTTCGACCGTGGCCGGGTGGCCATCCGCGAATTCAACCTGATCTTCTGAAATCGGCGGTGCCATCGAGATCCAGCCACCGGGGAAGGCTTTGTTTTCGTACAGGATCGTGCCTGCCTCTTCCTTCTCTTTGCCGGTGTAGCCATCCAACAGAGAGGCGATGTATTCTGCACCCCCCATGCCTTTGACCAACTGGTTGATACCCAGGCCATAGGGGCCGTGGAAACCCGCACGGGCCTTGGCCATCAGGCTCAGGTCAGGTGCGCCGGCTGCGGTATTGGCCGGGAAATGGTCGGTCGGGATCGCCGGGCGGAAATCGTCCTGTTCGGGATCAAAAACCTCGAAGTTGTCAGCCGCGTAGGTGATGACCTGCTCTTCCGAATACCCCAGCGCTTTCAAGTCGCGCAGAGGGACGTATTGCAGGCCGTGGCATGCGGCGCAAACCTCGGTATAGACCTGAAGACCGCGTTGCAGCTGGTTCTGATCCCAGGTGCCAAACGGACCTTCAAACGAAAAGTCGAAATCCTCGACATGTCCCGCTCCACCGGCCGCGTAAGATGCGGCAGGGGCAAGGGCCAGGGCAAACGCAGCGCCGATTGCAAGTTTCTTGAACATGGTTTCCGGTCCCTCTTCTTACTCGGCCGGAGCCGCTGCGGGTGAGGCGTCGGCGTCAGCCTTGCCATAATGCGCGTTGAAGTCTTCTTCGATCGTCTCAGGCGGTGTCAGAGGTTTCTCAATCACCCCAAGGATCGGCAGGATCACGAAGAAATAGGCGAACCAGTATGCAGATGCGATCAGCGAGAAGGTTGCATAGGGTTCTTCCGCAGGCATCGCACCCAGCCACATCAGGGCAAAGAAGTCGATGATCAGCAGATAGAACCACCATTTGAACATCGGGCGATACTTGCCCGATCGCACGGTCGAGGTGTCCAGCCAGGGGGCCAGAGCCATCGCCAGGATCGCACCGAACATCGCCAGAACCCCAAAGAACTTCGCGTCGATGATGCCACCGGTGATGAAGCTGGCAAACTGCACAACCCAGACCTCGCCGGTGAAGGCCCGCAGGATCGCGTAGAAGGGCAGGAAGTACCATTCGGGCACGATATGCGCTGGCGTGACCAGCGGGTTGGCTTCGATGTAGTTGTCCGGGTGGCCCAGATAGTTCGGCATGAAGCCAACAATCGCCCAGAACACGACCAGGATCACGGCCAGCGCGAACAGGTCCTTGATCACGAAATACGGCCAGAAGGGCAGGGTATCCTTGTCCGCTTCGGCTTTGGAAGCGCGACGCACTTCGACACCCGTGGGGTTGTTGTTGCCGGTGGTGTGGAACGCCCAGATATGCACCACGACCAGTGCCGCGATGATGAAAGGCAGCAGATAGTGCAACGAGAAGAAGCGGTTCAGCGTGGCGTTGTCCACTGCGGGTCCGCCCAGCAGCCAAGTCTGCAGCGCATCACCCACAAACGGGATCGCGCCAAACAGGCCGGTGATCACGGTCGCGCCCCAGAAGGACATCTGACCCCAGGGCAGAACATAGCCCATGAACGCCGTGCCCATCATCATCAGGTAGATCAGCATACCGATGATCCACGTGATCTCACGCGGGGCTTTGTATGAGCCGTAGTACAGACCACGGAACATGTGGATATAGACCGCGACGAAGAACAGCGACGCGCCGTTCATGTGCAGGTAGCGGATGAAATAGCCGCCATTCACGTTGCGCATGATGTGCTCGACACTGGCAAAGGCCAGATCGACATGCGGGGTGTAATGCATCACCAGAATGATGCCGGTGACGATTTGCAGCGCCAGGCAGAACGCCAGAACGATGCCCCAGATCCACCACCAGTTCAGGTTCTTGGGAGTTGGGATCATCAGGGTGTCATACAGCAGGCCGACAATGGGCAAGCGGCTGTGCAGCCACTTTTCGCCGCTGGACTTCGGCTCGTAGTGATCGTGGGGAATTCCGGACATAAGTTGGGTCTCCCTTAGCCGAGTTTGATGGTTGTTGCGTCGACCCACTCAACCGGTGGGATCGGAAGGTTTTCCGGCGCGGGACCCTTGCGGATCCGGCCCGCCAGATCATAGTGCGAGCCGTGGCAGGGGCAGAACCAGCCACCGAAATCACCAGCGTCCCCCAGAGGCACACAGCCCAGGTGGGTGCAAACACCCATCTGAACGATCCAGGCGCCTGCGGCTTCGCCCTCGGGCGACGGCATCACACGGTTGGCATCGGTTGCGGGGGCGTCCGCGTTGATGTTGAAGTTGCGGGCCAGCGGATCGGGCAGGTTGCCGACCGCTTCCTCGTCCTGTTGCTGCGCTTCGGCAATCTCGGCACCGGTACGGTGACGGATAAACACGGGTTTGCCCAGCCATTTAACTGTCAGCTGTGTACCCGGCTCTACCCCACCTACGTCAGTGCGGATCGAGGACAGGGCCTGAACGTCTGCCGAAGGGTTCATCTGGTTGATCAGGGGCCATACGGCTGCACCGGTTGCAACGACACCTGCGCCGCCAGCGACGTAGTACAGGAAGTCTCTGCGGGTGCCTTCGTGGTCTTCTGCGTGGGACACGAGGTTTTCTCCGATTGTCTGGCGCCCGCGGACGGGCAAATAGCTCGCGCACCGCACGAATGCGGTGTCTTAACCGCGCTGTCTATCGACGCAAATAGAATTCGTCCAGCGGTCATAAACGCGCAATACGCCGCATCTGTGTAATTTGTCTGTTGGCACGGGTGTTTTTGGTGTCTCGGACACACATCTTTTCATGTTTCTCCGAATCGATGCGGATTGATTCGGTCGCGGCACATGCGTTCCGGTTGACTGTTCAGGCGGGTCCGCCAGCACTGGATTGATGCGAAATTCTGCAAGATCCAACACTCAGAAGCCGGTTTGTTCCGGGTTAAATTATACCCCTGAAATAGACCATTTTTTTGACCGGCACCCTTGGCATTTCCTGTTGCACTTTTTGCGTGAATGCCGGAAATCCCGGTTCGCGCGAACGTCGATCAGGAGCCTCAGATGTCAAAGACCCCCTTGGCCGTCGTTCTGTTAACGATTGCATTGTCCACCCAAGTCACCGCTGCTGGCGATCCTGCCAAAGGCGAGCAAATGTACAACCGCTGCTCATCGTGCCACGCGATCATCAAGGATGGCGAGGTACTGGTGAAAGGCGGCATTACCGGACCGAATCTCTACGGTGTTATCGGCCGCGTTGCCGGGTCCGAGAACGACTATCGCTATGGCAGCGAACGTCTTCCCATCGGCATGTTCACCGACGACATGATCCGGGCAGGAGAGGAGGGCCTTGTTTGGAACGAAGACAATATCGCCGCTTACTCACAGGACCCGATCGGATTCATTCGCGACTATTTGCAGGATGAAACCGCGCGCCCGAACATGAGCGTCAAGCTGAAGAAAGGCGCAGACGATATCGCCGCCTATCTGGCTACCTTCAGCGATTAGGCCGGGCGCTAGACCGGGCCGAGCGCGGGACTTCTGCCCGCGGCCCGTTGCGCAGATCAGTTTGGCGGGCGGGTCGCTTCCATGCTGGGCCGCTTGCTGAACTCTGCGTACCAGGTCGCCAGCGCGTCATTGCCCCGGCGCCAGCCGCGCGCATCGTGACGCAGGTCCAGATACCCTAGCGCACATGCCACCGCCACTTGACCCATATCCAAGGAACCGGACAAATGCGCCATCCAGCGCTGGTTCAGTGCCGCGCAGGCCCGATCTATCTTGACCCATTGCGCCTCAACCCAGTCGTCCCATTTCTTTTCAGCCGGACGCAAGCGGTCTTCGTAGGTCATCAGAAGGGCCGCATCCAGAATGCCGTCGGCCAGCGCTTCCAAAGTCAATACATCCCAGCGACGCGTCCCGTCCGGGTAAAGCCGCCCTCCGGCGCGTGCATCCAGAAACCCGCAGATCACACGGCTGTCGAACAAGGTGGGTCCATCTGGGCGCTCAAGCGCCGGAACCTTTGTCAAAGGGGCCTTGCTGAGCAACGATGCCGCAGGGGATATTGGCGTACCGGCCACCGTTTCAAGCTCAACGTCCTGCAACTGGTCCGTTTCGTGCAGCAAAACCATAACCTTGCGCACATAGGGTGAGGTCAGGCTGTGGTAGAGTTTCATTCGCGCTCTCCTTGGTTGGGCAGAGCTTACAATACGGTGGCGGAAACGAAACCCGATAATTCCTGGGCGCATGATGCTCTTGCGGATCCGCCCGTCCCTTGGCAAAGTCACGCTGTTCTCAGGGCGGGGCGGAATTCCCCACCGGCGGTATGCGGGCGCTGACCCGTAAGCCCGCGAGCGGCCCAACGTGTCCACGATCCGAAAAGTGGGAACCGGTTTTCGGACAAATTGTGGAACCACAAAAGGGTGTCAGCAGATCTGGTGAGAAGCCAGAGCCGACGGTTAAAGTCCGGATGAAAGAGAACGTGCAGTGCGCCAGTGATGCGGCGCGGCTGTTCGTGATCGCCTTGGGTGACGTGTCAGTTAACTCAGGAGGTCCAGATGACACACACCCGCTATGCTTTTGTGAAGGCCAACTGGCATTCCGATATCGTCGACCGCGCGCTGGATGGCTTTCTTGAGCTGATCCCGGCTGATCAAGTCGATGTCTTCGACGTCCCCGGCGCGTTCGAGATGCCCCTGCTGGCCCGCGATCTGGCCCAGACCGGGCGCTATACAGCTGTGGCCTGCGCCGCCTTTGTGGTCGATGGCGGCATCTACCGGCATGATTTCGTCGCGCAAGCCGTGGTCGACGGGCTGATGCGCGCCGGGATGGATACCGGGATTCCGGTTCTGTCTGTGTCGCTGACACCGCACCAGTATCAGGAAACCGATCATCACAACGCCATATACCGCGCCCATTTCGTGGATAAGGGGCGCGAGGCGGCACAGGCAGCGCTGAAAATCGCCGCAACGCGGGCCGGGTTGACAGCCGCCGCATGAATGTAGCGCGGTTGGGGAAAGGGCGCCCCAACCGCAAATCCGCTTGAGGCTGCGGGCCTTGCCCGCTAATCACGACGCTCAGAAGGAGCACGCCTTATGTCGATGAACAGCTTTGGACATCTTTTTCGCGTCACCACCTGGGGCGAAAGCCACGGGCCCGCTTTGGGTGCCACTGTGGATGGCTGCCCTCCGGGTGTGGCGATTGATGCGGCGATGATCCAGCACTGGTTGAACAAGCGCAAACCGGGACAGAACAAGTTCACCACCCAGCGGCGCGAGCCCGATCAGGTGAAAATCCTGTCCGGCGTGTTCGAAGGGCAGACCACCGGTACGCCCGTGCAGCTGATGATCGAGAACACCGATCAACGCTCGAAAGACTACGGCGACATCATGGAAAAGTTCCGCCCCGGTCATGCCGATATCACCTATTGGCAGAAATACGGTATCCGCGATTATCGTGGCGGTGGGCGCAGTTCGGCCCGGGAAACCGCCTCGCGCGTAGCCGCCGGGGGCCTGGCCCGCGAAGCCATCAAACAGATCGCGCCGAATGTGCAGATCACCGGCTACATGACCCAGATCGGTCCGTATAAGATCGACCGCGCCAATTTCGACTGGTCCCAGATCGAACAGAACCCGTTCTGGACGCCTGACGCGACAGCCGCCGAGGATTGGGCCGCATATCTGGATGGGCTGCGCAAGTCCGGCAATTCGGTCGGTGCGGTGGTTGAAGTCGTCGCGCGCGGTGTCCCTGCCGGGATCGGAGCGCCCGTTTACGCCAAGTTAGACACTGATCTGGCCGCTGCGATGATGTCGATCAACGCGGTAAAAGGCGTTGAGATCGGCGAAGGTATGGCTGCCGCCGAACTGACGGGTGAGGCCAACGCGGATGAGATTTTCATGGGTCAGAACGGGCCGCAATACAGCAGCAACCATGCAGGAGGGATTCTGGGCGGCATCTCGACTGGACAGGACGTCGTGGTGCGCTTTGCGGTCAAGCCCACGTCATCGATCCTGACCACCCGCAAGACCATCACCAAATCCGGCGAAGAGACCGAGATCATCACCAAGGGCCGCCACGACCCCTGCGTCGGTATCCGTGCGGTACCGGTGGGTGAGGCGATGATGGCTTGCGTGATCCTTGACCACCTGCTGTTGCACCGGGGTCAGATCGGCGAGAACCGTGGCCATATCGGCTGATCTGCGCGCCCGCCTACGCGCCGCTGTTGCGCAGCGCATGGAGACCGATCCGGCGCATGATATGGCGCATCTGGACCGGGTTTGGAACAATGCGCGTACCATTGCCGTCGAACAGGCTGACGGCAAGGTTCTTGTGGCCGCTTGCTACCTGCACGATCTGGTCAACCTGCCGAAAAACGATCCGGATCGCCATCTTGCATCCCGCAAGTCTGCCGCAATATCAGAGCCTATTCTGAAAGGTTTGGGCTTTGATGAGGCCGCGATCCGCTCGGTCAAACATGCCATCGAGGCGCATAGTTTCTCGGCCAATATCCCGCCGCGTTCGCCGGAAGCCCGAATCCTGCGCGATGCGGATCGGCTGGACGCGCTGGGTGCCATCGGCATCGCGCGTACTTTCGTCGTTGCCGGAGCTTTGGGGCGAGCGTTGTATGACCCGGATGACCCCTTCGCCGAAGCCCGCGATCTGGATGACCTGAGATTTTCAATCGATCATTGGAAGGTTAAACTGCTGGGCCTGCCGGCAGACATGTTGACCGAAGGCGGGCGTGAATTGGCACGCAAACGGGTGTCTCACATGCTTCGGTTTCTGGACACGTTTGCGGATGAGATCGGACACCGCGTCCCCGACACCTGGAAATTCAACTGATTGGTACAATCCCGTCGTTGATCTTTTGATATCAAAGGCGCAGGGTCGCGGCCAATGGCAAAATCGTTAACTTCGCATCGACCCATGCTTGCCGTGGGTCTGAAATTGGCCGCGCTGATGCTGTTCACCTCGATGTCGGCATTGGTCAAGGCTCTGTCCGAGGATTTTCCGCCGGGTGAGCTTGTCTTCTTCCGTTCGCTCTTTGCCATTCCCGTCATCATCGTCTGGCTGATCTGGCGCGGAGAGCTGGCGCAAGGCTTTGTCGTCAAGAAGCCCATGGGCCATTTCTGGCGTGGTGTTCTGGGCACCAGTGCCATGGGCCTGACCTTTACCGGCCTCAGCCTTCTGCCGCTGCCCGAGGTTACGGCCATCGGTTACGCAACCCCCATTTTCACCCTGATCCTGGCTGCGGTGATGCTGGGAGAGCGTATTCGCATGATCCGGATCGGCGCCGTGGCGCTGGGGCTGCTCGGGGTTTTGATCATGATCTGGCCAAGGCTGGGCAGCACTCAGATGGAAGTAACGGCAACCATAGGCGCGCTATGCGTGCTGGGCGCGACCATGGCCCGTGCGTTCGTGCAGATCCACATCCGGCAATTGGTGAAAGTCGATCACCCGGCGGCCATCGTGTTTTACTTTTCAATGACCGCCACCGTGTTGTCTGCCCTGACTGTGTTCTGGGGATGGACGATGCCGACTCTGAATCAGGCTCTGATACTGGTCGCAATGGGCCTGATCGGGGGTGTAGCGCAGATTCTGGTCACGTCTTCCTATCGGTTCGGGCAGGCATCGATGCTGGCCCCTTATGACTACGCCACGATGTTGTTCGCCATCATCATCGGCTACGTGTGGTTCGACGAATTGCCGACAGCAGCGATCCTTATCGGCGCGGTATTGGTGATCGCCGGCAACATCGTGGTCGTTTGGCGCGAGCATCAGCTGGGCCTTGAGCGTGGCAAAGCCCGGTCGTTGTCCGATCACAAACCGTGACTTTACCTTTGGCAAACTTCCCCTAGGGTGTGCCCCGCAACGTAAGAGGTTTCCCATGAGCGACGCGCAGGATCACAAGGAAAAGATGCAGCAGGTGCAGGCCAAGCACCGCAAGAAAGTTTCCGAGGCGGTCGATCCGGGGCGCGGCTTGGTTTTGATCAATACTGGCAAGGGTAAGGGGAAGTCCTCGGCAGCCTTTGGCGTTGTGATCCGTGCGCTGGGCTGGGGGCAAAAGGTTGCCGTAGTTCAGTTCATCAAGGGCAAATGGAAGACGGGCGAGCGCCGGTTCTTTGAAGAGCGTGATCTGGTCACCTGGCACACGATGGGCGAGGGCTTTACCTGGGACACCCAGGACCGCGAGCGTGACATCGCCGCCGCCAATGCGGCCTTCGACAAGGCGCGTGCGCTGATGGAGAGCGGTGAATACGATCTGGTCGTTTTGGACGAGATCAATATTGCCCTGCGCTATGAATATCTGAGTGTTGATCAGGTGATTGACGGGCTGAAGGCGCGGTCCGACAAGACCAGCGTGTTTCTTACGGGGCGCGACGCACCACAGGCACTGCGCGACTATGCCGATCTGGTGACCGAAATGACCGAGGAAAAGCACCCGTTTCAGGCTGGGATCAAAGCCCAGCGCGGCGTCGATTTCTAGGATTAGAGTCTGTTTCGCAGAGCGGGTAGTCCGGGTTGAGGGAATGCTAGCGCAAGGTCTGATGAGCGGACTCTGCTGCCGTTGGATGTGTCGGTCCCAATGTCTGGTTTGAGTTCCTTCTCAGACGCGTCTTGACTTCCATTCAAATTACTTTAGTATTTACTAAACTGTTTAGAGGAAAATGAAGTATTGTGAGCACCGACGCGACTTTTTCAGCACTCGCACACCCTGTCAGGCGTCAGATGCTGGATAGACTTCTGGATGGACCCACGACGGTAAGCCAACTCGGTGCAGATCACGACATGACACCGGGAGCGATCTCCCAGCACCTCCGGGTGCTTGAACAGGCTACCATGATCCGCAGGACGTTGAATGGTCGGCAACACCACATCGAACTGGACGAAAGAGGCTTCCAACCGGTTCTAACCTGGGCGGAAAAGTATGGGGCATTCTGGGGCGCCAATCTGGAGTCGTTGGGAGAGTTCCTAATGCGCGAGAAGTCCGATGAACAGTGATGCTGCATCTGAAGTCGATGAGGTCAAAGTAACAGCCTGGTATGCTGTAGGTGTTCGCCAAGCATTCTCAGCTTGGGCTGACCCAGGCAAAATAGAGAAATGGTTTGGCCCCAAAGGCTTTCGCGCCGAAGTCCTCGAAATGGATTTCAGGATCGGCGGTCGCTGGCGCTTCAAAATGATTTCGCAGTCGGGAGATGTCTCCCATCATCGAGGTCGGTACCTAGCAATCGAAGCCGACAAATTGCTGTCGTTTACTTGGGAAAGCGAAGAAGAGAGTGACCTGACAGAAGGGCGCGAAACGCGTGTAAGCGTTCAATTTAGCGCCGAGGCGGGCGGCTCTCGTGTGACATTGATCCATGAGCGCCTTCCCACACTCCAGGCAAAACAAGCTCTCGAATTTGGATGGTCGAGTGGCATACCGAAACTGCGGCGACTTTTGGAAGGGACGCGGGATGACTGAGATCATTCATGGAAGCTGTGCCTGCGGTGCCGTGAGGTATGAAGTTCGCGCTGAAATCGAGTTCTCGTTCAATTGTCATTGTCGGAAATGCCAGAGAGCGACTGGCACTGGTCATTCGTCGGCATTCGCGGTCCCGAAGGCTGAGTTCAAGTGCTCTGGGACGATTAGGGAATTTGCTTCCTCAAGTGACAACGGTGCCATCACCCACGCTGGTTTCTGTCCAGAATGCGGTTCGCCAATGACCAGCCGCACCGAGAGGTTTCCCGAGCGCATTTACATACATGCCGCCACAATGGACGAACCTTCCAACTTTACGCCAGCCTTCGTAGTTTTTGGCGATGCGGCGCAACCTTGGGACCTACCAAGTGATCAACTGGCGAATGCCTCGCGGTAACCCGAGCAATTTGAAGCAGAAGAATACGGCAATCGACAACAGCTTAGAAAAACTAGCATTGGAAGCGACAGTGTCCGCCAAATCTTTCGTGAAAGAATACGAACACGCTCTCGGCACTCAAGATTGGAGCTCCGTTGCACCCCTCATCAGCGACGACGCGACAGTTATCTTTTCGAATGGCTCTTTGCATGCGGGGAAAGAGGCGATCAGGACGGCATACCAACACAACTTCAATACGATAAAGGGTGAAGAGTACCGGATCGAGAACGTTCACTGGCTGGCGGAGACGGCGGACGCCGCCGCTTACAGTTTCGAGTTTCATTGGACCGGCGTAATTGAAGGACGGGAAGCTTCAGGTTCGGGACGTGGCACTGCGGTATTGGTTCGCGATGATGACCGTTGGCTGCTGGCTGGAGAGCAGTTGGGGCCAAAGTCGTAGCAGCGGAACGCATTCTTCGGCGTTGCAGCATGCGGTGTTCTAGGCTGACTACGTTGAAAAGAACAAATTGCCGGACTTCGTGCTTTAGAGAGACCATAAGATGAGCAAGTCTGAAAAGTTCTGGGACCAATCGGCCGATAACTACGATAAGACTGAAGAGCGATTTGAGTACATCCACAGCCGGAGCAGAGACCTCGCCAAGGAACACCTTAAGGATGGCGATGTCGTTCTAGACTATGGGTGCGGCACCGGCACGAACGCCTGCGAAATTGCAGGTCACGTGAAGGAAATTCAGGGGATTGATATATCCGCGAGAATGATTGAAATCGCCACAGGCAAAGCGGCCAAATCGAAAATCACAAATGTTGACTTTGCCCAAGGCGACATCTTTGACGATCAGTTCGAGGAAGGGTCCTTCGATGTCATTCTGGCCTTCAACATGCTGCACACAGTACCTGATCCACAGAAGGTCGTTCAAAGAACGCTTGAGCTGCTAAAACCGGGCGGGACATTTTTGTCGGCTACGCCGTGCCTGGGAGGCAAGATGGCCTTCTTTGTCCGCCTCCAAATCTTGCTTGTGCGATTGTTGCTAGTGATCGGGATAATACCCGTTCCGATCAGGCGACTAAGAACAGCTGATTTGGATAATTTGTTGGCGGTTGAGGGATTACGTATGGTTCGCACCGAAGAGATCTATAGGGGAGCATCTAGCTACTTCGTCGTGGCAAAAAAGGACTGATCATGTCGCTTGCCACGATTCAGGGTCGTGATGAAAGTAAACTCTAAGGCGGACAAATGCAGGTGCCGGACAACCTGTCGTTCTGGTGAAGGCCTTACAGGATCAAAGAAGGGCCAGGTCACCAGTTAACTTGTCAATTTCAGCACCCGTAGCCGGGCCAATACCCAAGCAAGTGATTGTTCCTTGTGCGAGAAGCGTCTTACCAGCATCTCGAACGAGGTAGGCGGGCAATGACTTGGTTTGCGCTGCGGAGTGCAATTCCTCCAACTCCAGCTCCGAAGTACATTTAAGCACAATTTTTGGCATTCCGCGTTCAAGCCACTCGTCCCGCATACTTTCTGCTGCTGCAAGAAATGCCGATACTGATGCATGCGCAACCTGTGCCGAAAGCTTGCCTTTAGGCAATCTCAGCGCATCGTTCACGACAATAACCTGTTTCATTGAAACACAGTGCCCGCATTCCAGAGGGGCGGCAACTTGATTGATCGCTGTTCGAGTTTGAGCGTCCACTCGTGCGACGCGCAGCATCCTTGGCTTTGGGCCCGCGCCAGACCTAAGCCGCAAGGCGTGTAGGATGACAGCTGCGCTGGACAAAAGCACAATTTCGCTACAGCTGCGCCAATGACCGCTTCAGATATGATTGATCGGCAGAAATGGTCGGAACCGCCGGCGGTAAGATTGAGTACTTGCCTATCGTGGCCGCGAAACAGGATTGGGATCGCAGTAGGTTACCGTCTGCTGTGCAGGACCTTGCGGCTTTTGATCTTCAATGCGTCAATGCTAGCCTTCGGGAAATGCTTCAAAACCACATGTCCGTCACGGTCCGGCTATCACCTGGAAGTTCTTTGAAGCTGTCGAGCCCCTCAAAGTGGCGGATTGGAATCTGGCCAATTGGAGAGGGGTCAGACATCCGAAGATTGACGGCCGTCCGCTTACGCCCGCTTTCTTCCTCGGAACACACGACAAAATGCGTCACGCACCCACAAGTTGCGCAGAAATGAAAATTGATATCCCCGCTATCGCGGCGTCGATAGGTACTGGTTTCTCCGGTCGTCTGAATGTCATCGCCAAAGTATCCGTAAGCCCATAAGACGCCGTATCTCCGGCAAATTGTGCAATTGCAGGCCGTGACTGACTTTGGCATCGTATCAAGGGTCCAGCCAGCTTCGCCACAATGGCAAGTTCCTTCCAGCATTTGTTAACCTCCACTCTTAGCACAGTCGGCGATCAAGCCGCGTCGGCGTTTGAAAGATGATAGAATTTTCATAATTGGCAAGCCAGACTGCTAATATCCAAGAGGCACGTTGTATTCTGAACCCGAAGCCACGCCGACGGAAAGACAAGGCACGAACACCTGTTGCAGGTCAGGTCCAATCGGCGG
This sequence comes from Ruegeria sp. AB5, assembly GCF_056542645.1. Classification (NCBI taxonomy): domain Bacteria; kingdom Pseudomonadati; phylum Pseudomonadota; class Alphaproteobacteria; order Rhodobacterales; family Roseobacteraceae; genus Ruegeria; species Ruegeria sp. AB5. The sequence continues at coordinate 55,223 of NZ_JBQGAE010000012.1, read as the reverse complement.
AAACTGCTCCCAATTATTTGCCACCGCCAAACCACCGGTTAGAATTGAACATGCCCTCAGACGCCGACAAAACCATCGATTTGTATCGCCGTCATGCACCTGCATGGACCCGGCAGCGAGGGAAGCACTTGGTGGAGCGCGAATGGCTCGACAAGTTTATCGAGCTGCAGCCGGACACACCATCCGTTCTGGACATCGGATGCGGGTCCGGAGAACCAATCGGTCGATATCTGCTGGAGTGTCGGTGCTCCTTAACCGGAGTGGACGCTTCTCCCGAACTGCTAGAAATCGCACGCGATAGTCTGCCATCAGCGACTTGGATAAGCGCAGACATGCGTGGTCTTGATCTGCGCACTCAATTTCATGGCCTTCTGGCCTGGAACAGCACCTTTCATCTAACTCCGGATGATCAGCGCCGGATGTTTCCTATTTTCAGACAGCACGCAGCTCCCGGTACGGCTTTGATGTTTACGAGCGGACCGGCCTGCGGTGAAGCAATGGGTGAATTTGAAGGTGAGGTTCTCTACCATTCAAGTCTGGACCCGAGCGAATACCAAGAGCTGTTAGATCAGCATGGTTTTGAGTTGATGGATCACGTCATAGAGGATCAGAATTGTAACGAACAAACCGTTTGGCTCGCCCAACTCCGCGACGTAGATTGAGCATCCCTTCTTCCGGCTGTTCGCTAACCTAGCCTTTGGCCGGGCGTCCCAGGCCGAGTGCAGAAAACTGGTCGCTACTGACGACACCTTAGGAAAGTCGATGCAAAAGACAGAACGGCAAAAGATGATAGCAGGCGAGTGGTACACGTGCCTTGACGATGAGCTTGAAGCGCTTCGTGTCACTGCGCGTTCGGCGGTGCATGAGCACAATTTCCTCGCTCCAGAAGATCGCGGCGCGATTGGTTCGAAGCTGCGCAACCTCATCAGCGCGGGATCGGCCATCATTGAGGCTCCATTCCACTGTGCGTACGGGATCAATATTCGGCTAGGCAATCAGGTGTTTCTGAATGCGGGCTGCACGATATTGGATTGCGCGACGGTCACGATCGAAGACCAGTGCCAACTCGGCCCCAATGTCCAAATCTACTGTGCCGAACATCATCAGGACCCGATCAAGCGCAGCGTCAATGGGTTGGAGATCGCCCGTCCTGTTCATATTGGCAAGCGGGTTTGGATCGGCGGCGGCGCGATCATCCTTGCCGGCGTTACAATTGGCGAAGGCGCAGTAGTCGGCGCAGGCAGTGTTGTTACCAGAGATGTCAATCCCGGACAGGTTGTCGTTGGAAATCCTGCCCGACCCATTGAGCGCAAACGGTATGACTAGGCGAACTGAGTATCGAAGTAGATACTAAGTTAGAAAAGTTGTCCTTCTTTCAAATAGTTATGCATGCACTTAGGTGTTTTCGACATTGGGGATCATCAGTCCCTTTCCGTCACACACTTAGGATAAGATCATGACAGTATTTGCGAACCTTGGAGCCGATTCCAGCATCGGCGACATCCTCTTTTCAGACCCTGACCGCTACGCTCCGATTCTGGCATTTGCACAAGATGCCATGCGCAGCGACAGGAATTTGCCCCACAAGACACGAGAACTACTGGCCGCTTATGTCTCTGGTTTGAATGAGTGTGCGTTCTGTCAAGGCGTACATGCGGATGTCGCAAAACGATTTGGAGTCGATCCGTCGATTCTTGCAAATCTGTTGTTCAGCGATGACCTGGCCAGCATTGAAGATGAGCAAAAATCCATCTTTGCGTTTGCACGTAAATTGACAGTTTCGCCTTCCAAAGTCGTGGAGGCCGACCGGCAGGCCGTTTTGGCTGCAGGGCATTCGGAAGAAGTGTTGAAAGATGTCATCGCAATTGTATGCCTGTTCAGTTTCTTCAACAGGCTGGTTGATGGTCACGGCATTAAGGGCAACGCGGAGATTTTCAACCGGGATTCCGAAATGCTCGCCGCGTTCGGCTACGTCCCTCCCTCTCAATGAGACGCCAACAATCAGCTAGAAAAGGACCAAGAAATGAATAGAACATATGACACGGCACTGATCATTGGCGGCAGCAAAGGGGTGGGCCTAGAGATGGCCCTTGCCCTGTCTGGCCAAGGCACAAAAACACATGTCGTTGCGCGATCCGAAAACGATCTGAAGCGTCTGAGGGAGAAGGCCCCGAGCATCCACACCATCACAAAGGATGCTTCGGAAAACGGCGTGGCGGATGATCTGCTTGCCGCATTGCGTCCTGATCTATTGGTTCTCAGCGCCGGCGCAACGCCCCGCATGGTGCCGTTTCAAACTCAGGCATGGGACGAGTTCAGCGCGGCCTGGAACACAGACATGAAGATTGCGCACGGCTTCATGTCCGCAGCGCTGAACCAGCCTATGCCCTCGGGAGGTACAATTGTCAGTTTTTCGAGCGGGGCTGGTTTAAGCGGATCACGCCTGTCAGGCGGCTACGCCGGTGCAAAACGGATGCAGCACTTCCTTACCGAATATGCACAGCGCGAGGCCGACAATCTCGACTTGGGCTTGCGGTGTTTGTCAATTATCCCAAAGCAATTGGTGCAGGGAACGGAGAAGGGTTTGGCGGCAGCGACTGCCTATGCGGCAGCGGTTGGAAAACCACTGGATCAATTCTGGTCGCAATGGGACAACGCGCTTACCGCCAAAGGCATCGCAGATCATGTGGTCGAGCTCTTGGGTCGACCCGAGGCTTTGCAGTCCAACAGCTACACCATCACTGGCAAAGGTATCGAGGCGTTCAGCTAACTCGGCGCCCGCCCCGTTGCGGGCGAGCCAACAACAACCGATGATGTTAGGAGCGGCTCAAACGCCTTCACGAGACTAGCTTAGCACTTTTGGGCCTGACGGCGTTTCAATCACTGCCGTCAGGCGAGTTTCACCGTAGCCAATCTTGATGCGTGGGTCATCCAGCTTTCCGTCCAGCCAAGTGTTGATATCGTCAGCGTTCGGGCTCTCAACCGTCAGTGATGTGAAGCTACACCCCCGCTGCCCCATCTTAGAAGCCACATGTGGCCCTTTGGGCCATTGAAGCACTTTGGGAAATGCACCTGAGAGTGGCACCGCTCCGTCCTCGCGCACCGACATCAGCCAAGTCAGATCGCCGCGCGTCATTTCGATGATGGAGCCAGCTGTTTCCTGCATGCCGTCTAAAGATCTGCGGATATTGCTGGCCCCAAGTATCCACGCGCCGATACGCGGATCAGCGTTGAATCCATCGAGACCGAACCAGCGTGGACGATCGGGGGCCGTTGCTTTGGGATCAATGGCAATGACTTCCAGGAAACACTCGGCCCCCAATGACAAAAGCAGGTTGTGCGTCCCCATTATTGGATGTGAGCCACCGGGCGGCATCTCAATTCCCAACTTGTCACCGATGTAGCTCGCGCCTTCTTCAAGTGAGCGTGCGACGACTGCTATGTGATCGAACACAAGCTCGGAATTGGGTAGTTGCATTGGGGAGATCCTAAGAATGGTATTACCAGTGACCGGGCATCGTTGCCTCGACGCCGGGGCGTTCAAAAACACGCTGCTTCCATGCTTCGAGACGGTCAAGTGTGTTTGCAAGCTCCGCGAAACCCAGCTCGGCCAACAAGTCCGGTTTAGTTTCCGACGCCCGTTGCACAAGTCTGATTTCCGTCCAGGATACCGCATCGGCGGCGGACGGATTGTCGCCGACAAGGAAGTCGCGTCCGTCGCTGAGCTTGGTATCAAGAAACCGCATCTCACTCTGCATTGCATCTGACGCTGCCACAAGCGTTTCCCACTTCGGCGTGCCTTTGTCATCTAACGACGCACCTTGAAAGAAAATCGGTGTGAGGAAATCGGCCGTTGCCTGTCGCAAGTATTGGCGGGATTCCATGGTCGCCTGCCAAATCTCGGCGGCTTCCACATCGGTCGAACCAAACAATGGCTTTTGTGGAAACTTTCGATCCAACCAGGCCAAGATTGCCATCGAGTCCCGGATAACAATGCCATCGCTTTCCAGCACCGGCACCGTTCCGCGCGGATTGAGCGATATGAACGGCTCCGCCTTATGCTCGTTCTTGGATAGTTTGAGTTCGTTGATCTCAACGGTCAGACCTTTGAAGGCAAGGCCAAGCAGGACGCGCCATCCGCGCGGCGAACCGCTGATTGTCGTCAGGGTGAGTGTCATCTGAGTCTCCTTTTCTAGAAGAGACCTAACGAGCGGGTCTGCCTATGCAAGAAGGCAGAAATTCCGAAGCGAGTACGCAAATTCATACTTACCCCGCGCCAACCGAACAGTATCAAAAAGCATACTATAGCCGGAAACTCTGCCTTCTTGCCACAGAATACCGGCACCCCTAAATCAGTCTCAACACAGCAATAAATGACCGAACAGGAAGCACCAAATGAGCAAACTGGAAAACAAAACTGCCCTGATCACTGGCGGCACGACTGGTATTGGATTCGCGACCGCACAGCGTTTTATTTCTAACGGCGCACGGCTGGCGATCACTGGACAGAACCCAGCACGGCTTAGTCACGCTAGTGAAGCGTTGGATGGTGACGTATTAGCTCTGCAGTGTGACCAGGCTGACTTGGCACAGGTCGAAAACATTGTTGCCGCGCTGGCGGATGATTTTGGGTCGCTTGATACCGTGTTCCTAAATGCCGGTGTCACACTGCCAGCCCCCATTGAGGCCGTCACTGAGGATCAATTCGATCTTCTCTATCGGACAAACCTCAAAGGTCCGTTTTTCACGCTTCAGAAACTCATTCCCATACTCTCTGGTGGCGCAACAGTGGTCATTAATGCGTCCAACCTCGCGGGACTGGGGGTACCGACGACAAGCGCATATTCAGCGACCAAGGGCGCTCTCGTGTCGCTCACCCGCGTTTTCGCTGCCGAACTCTTGCCCAAGGGCATCCGCGTTAACGCCGTCGCGCCGGGACCGATTGAGACACCGAGCATGGGCAAACTGGGCATGAGTGATGAAGAGCTGCAAGGGCTGATGGAACAACTTACAACAACCATACCTATGGGACGCATTGGTCAGGCCGAGGAAGTCGCGAAAGCGGTGCTGTTTCTGGCGTCCGACGACTCCTCCTTCATGACCGGCGAGATCATGACGCTGGATGGCGGATGGAGCAGCCTTTGACCGAAGGTAACGAAATGACCATCACCGTTTACAATATCAGCGGCTCACCGATGGGCTGGCGCGTACTGCTTGGGCTCGCCTTCAAGGGGCTCGACTACAAGGTGGTTTACCTCAGCGGATCGGAAAAAGAGCACAAGCAAGATGCTTTCCTGCAGATCAACCCACATGGGAAAGTACCCGTTCTGGAGTATGACGGCGTTTTTCGGCGGGAATCCTTGTCAATCCTTGGCTGGCTCGATGAGCAGTTTCCCGAACACCCCCTCTTTGGGAAAACCGAGAAGGAGATATCCGCTGTTTGGATCTGTGCGACCAGGTACAGCGATTATCTACTGAAATCTACGAGTCATGTCGTATTCCCGGTTTTTGGCGGCCCAGATGGAGCCCCGAAAGCGCCAAAGGAAGATGCACCGGGCCTCGAACTGGCAAGCGACTTGCTCAAGATCGAATTGGCGGAATTGGAGCGCGATCTTTCGGACAGCGCGTTATTGTGCGGAGAAACCCCAAGTGCCGCTGATGCCGTCGCTTTCCCTGAAATCGGGCGGATCATGCGTGCGATTGAAACCAAGCCAGCCTCCATGTCGGCCTTGGGCTTCGATAACTTTGACCAGGAATTTCCAAACCTCGCCCGATGGCGTAACCGCATTGCAGCCTTGCCGGACTACGCAGCAACCGTGCCGCCTCACTGGTCAGCTTCAAATTGAAAGGGAAACTTCATGTCACAAAACAGCTACAAGAGAACCATTCAGACCACGGCAACGCGTGCTGACGTCTATGCCGCGCTAACAACTGGGTACACGCAATGGTGGACCAGCGAGGCCGGGACGTTCCAAAATCTTGGCGATGTCGCCAAGTTCGGCTTCAGCGAACGGAATGGATATTGGACCTTCAAAGCCATATCTCTGGACCCACATCGCATCGAACTGGAATGCGTCGAGGCGCTACACATCCATGAGGGAAAGCCCAAGGAAATCGAAACCGAATGGCTCGGCACACGGGCGATCTGGGACATCAGGGAAACCGAAGACGGGACCGAAATTCACTTCGTTCATGATGGCTTGAACCCTGATCTTTTGTGCTTCGACATCTGCGAGGCGGGTTGGGACATGTTTTTTGTCGATAGTCTTAAGGCCTATCTCGATACCGGAACGGGCAAGCCACATGTGTGAAGGCGACGAAGGTGGCACGACAGTTTCAGTGCCGAATACGAACCAACAAGAGTTTTGGGAACAGGAGCTCGACCGACTGGCAGCGGTAATTGGTCCGAACCCTTCTGATCCATCAACAAAGGAACCGATAGATGAAAACCGATGCCGTTAAGAATGAACTGGTCACATGGTATGGCGATGGCTCTGATGGCGCCGCACCTAGACCGGAGCAATGGGCGCGGATATTGGAGCGTGCGCCGGAAGAGGGTGTCACCTTGATCAACTTTTTCAAGTTTCGCGAGACGGCGAGTTATGCAGGGGAAGATGCAAGTATTTCCGGCAACGAAGCTTTCGACAAATATGCGGCGGTCAGCATTCCAACGATGGAGCGTGTGGGCGGAAAATTCCTGCTCGTCTCCCCTTTTGAGGCATCCCTGATCGGTGCGGACGAAGATTGGGATCTTGTTGCCATCGGAGCTTACCCAAATCAGCAGGCTTTCCTCGATCTTTATCAGGACAGGGCCTACCACGAGGCGTTTCAGCACCGCACCGCCGCCTGTGCTGCGCAAAAAGTGATTATCGCCGGAACCTGAGATAGTGATCTCCCGCTGAATGTTGAGAACTGCGACCAGTTCTAGATGTCCTCTGATCGGCAGCATGTACCAGCGCAGTGAGAAACAGAACGGCTTTAACGACCACACACTACTGCTTTAACAGTCACTTAGTTGCGTTGATGAAGTGATAGGACGGAATAACAAAAAGGATCGGGCGAATGCGGTTATATCTACTGAAACTCGGAACTATACAGCCCGGTGATGTACCCGTTGCGGGCTATCTGATTCAGATGGAGGACGGGATCAACGTCCTCGTCGATACGGGGTTTCCGCGATCATTCGTCAATGACCCGCAGAACCCACCAGGAATGACAGTCAGGATTGGGCCGGAAGAGACGATCATCGCCCGCCTCGCGTCTATCGGATTGGAGCCCTCAGATATTGACTACCTCATATGCACGCATTTGGATGACGACCACTCCGGAAACCATGATCTATTCACCAACGCCGAGCTAATTGTTCAGCGTGAACAGTATGAACTTGCCAAGGACGGTCACGAACGCTTTGCGGCCAATCGTGACATTTGGGACCATCCCTCGCTTCGCTACCGAATGGTCGATGGGGACGTTGAACTCGTCCCTGGGATAGAACTGTTAGAGACGAGTGGGCATGTCCCAGGCCACCAGTCTGTCCTTGTTCGTCTGCCGGAAACCGGGACGGTCATACTCGCGGCGGATGCCATCATGCACAGCTCAATGGCTGATGCTAAGACCCGCGAGATGTTTGTAACGGACATGGACGACGAAAAGCGCATTCGAGCCAGCACTCAGAAGATTGCAGATGTCGCCTCACGCGAAGGTGCTGCGCTGGTCGTTTATGGGCATGATAGCGAACAATGGGCAGGGTTGCGTCAGGCCCCTGCATTTTACCAATAGAGAGATACACACGCATCGGACGCAGCGTTGCAGAACTAGGAATACAAAGCCGGGCATTCCCCCAGAGATATCGATTTGTAGCTCCGCCCGCATCTTGCGTCTTCGTTGGCAGTTCGTCGCACAGCAGGTTTGTGGAAAAGGCCGGTTAGCCGGCATCGCTTGTCTGAGCCGTCGGAACCGGTATCGGGGCGGGTTTGTGAACGGCCACCCCGATCATTACAAGCACCACGCCAATCACGTCGATGGTGTTTGGAATCTGGCGAAGGACAATGACGCCGATAATTGTTGCCGTTGCGGGTAGCAAAGCCAGGAGGAAGGCGAAACTGGCGCGTGGCAGGCGGGACATAGCGAGTTGATCGCAGACATAGGGAATCACCGAAGAACAGATGCCGACACCGATCCCGGCCAGCACAAGAAAAGGTGCGCCGAAGGCCTCAAGCGCCTGCAAGAACCCGATTGGCATGACGAAGATGAATGCCGCCGTCATCGCTGCGCCGAGGCGCTCCACACCACCGGAGGCGCCGCCCTCAGAGATCTTGTGACCGAGGATGATGTAAAGGACGAACAGCGAACCATTCAGAACCGCCCAGAACAAGCCCACCAGGTCGGATGTGAGCGCAGCCTCGTCCGCAGCAACAAGGGATCGCACGTCAATTAAGAGCGCTACACCAATGATGGCGACAACAAAGGCAAGATAATTGCGCCCCGTCCGCAGCCCCCACAGCGCAATTCCGATGGTGCCCACGAATTCGATAGCCGCGACCACTGCAATCGGAAGCCGATCAAGTGCGAGATAGAATGAACTGTTCATCACGGCTAAACAGCCTCCGAGAGCCAGGAGCAGGATGCGTTCGCGGTTGTTGGACTTCTTGAACGTGCGCCAGGGCTTTGTGATTGGCGCGAAGACAAGAGCGGCCGACGCAATGCGGAACCAAGCAACGCCAAGCACACCTACCACCGGGAAGAGCAGAACCGCGAAAGCCGGGCCGAGATAGTGGAAAACGGCAGAGACACCGAACCACACATGTGGAGGAACGGCCTCGGAAATGCGCGACATGGTTCTGGGGGTGAGGTTTGCGGGGGTTTGATTTGTCATGTATGCATGATGCAAGGTATGGTGACGAAATGATATGGAGATCAAGTATGTCTGAAACACAATCAAAGGCCGAAAAAAAGGAAATACACCCTAAAAACCTTCGATCTGATGAAACCGGACTTGACTCAATAGACGCCGCGATCCTGCGTGAGCTCTGCGCGGACTCGCGCACTCCCCGTGCTGAATTATCCCGTCGCGTGGGCCTGTCCGCACCAAGTGTCGCAGATCGTGTCCGGCGGCTTGAAGATGTCGGGATCATCACTGGCTATGGCGCGCGGATCGACCCGGCCCGTCTTGGTTACGGTCTCACGATCCTGATCCGGGCGCGCCCGATGCCGGGCGAAATGAGGAATATGATCGAGGCGATTCAGGAAACGCCTCAGATCATCGCCTGTGACCGCGTCTCAGGTGAGGATTGCTTCGTCGCACGGGCCCATGTCCGCGATGTGGCAGAAATGGAAGCGGTGATTGATCGGATTGTACCCTTCGGGGCGACGAACTCATCGATCGTTCAATCGTCGCCTGTCGAGGAACGCCTGGTCAAGTTGTAACTTGCCAAGAGCAGTGTAGCGTATGTTGGGCACTTGGGAGGAAAGTCTTTCAGTTCCGCTGCTCTTCGCCACGCGCTCTGATTGAAACAAAGCCCAACCATAGACCCAGAAGGGTTGTGTGTAGAACGATGAAACCACCTGTTAGCAAGAACCAAAGGATCAAATCGTCGATCCTGACCTTCGCAGCCACGCCAAACAGAGATGAGGCCGCAGCAAACAGCCCCATGAGCCAGGCCACCTTCAGGGCATCAAACATTGATCCATTCCGCCAGTCTGTATGGAAATAGACGAGAACGAGGGCGAGAGCTTCCAAGGCCCACGCCGTTATCCCATAGAAGTAAAGTGGCTCATCCATGCGGGTATAAACACCCAAGCCAAGAAACTGTTGTTCAAACAGAACAACGTGCCAAAACACCGCAATACAGGCTGTGATCAGGAAGGCACCAACGAATGCGATTTTTTGTAGTTTTGTCATTTGAAATCTCCAAACAGTGTGTGGATCGCGAACCACCATGGCCGCTTTGGGCCAGAGATACGGGTTAGGTAGCCTATTGCAAGAAGGCAGTTTTTTCGAGTAAAGTATCTAAAATGATACTATTGGAGGAGTTGAGACATGGTCACGACGTCTGAGGCTGAGGCTCTAGAGCAACATCCTGAGTTGGCCGACCTCTGTCCCATGCCGGATATTGCAAAGCTGATCGGCGGGAAGTGGAAGCTCATCATTCTGCAAATCCTGATCTTCAAAGGCACGAAACGTTTTAATGAGCTAAGACGTATGATCCCGGGGGTCACTCAGACCATGCTTACCAATCAGTTGCGGGCGCTGGAGGGTGATGGGCTGATTACACGAAAGGTCTATGCGGAAGTCCCGCCAAAAGTCGAATACACGGCCACGCAGCGGGCCTTGGACTTGGAAGAGATGTTTCACGCCATGCACAACTGGTGGCTCAAGGCAGACGGATAAACCGCCTGCCCAAAGGGGTTAATCTACAATGTGACCTGCTGAGTTGTTCAGCATCGTCCCTGACATGAACTGCGCCAAATCCGATGCAGCGAAGGCAAAGACAGCCGCTGTGTCTTTGGCTTCTGGAAGTTTCTTGAGCGCCGTTTTGTTTTGCTCGATGAAATTCTTCATCTCGCCAAAACTCAGCCCCATATTCGCGCCCATGGTTGAGAATGTATACTCGATTGTCGGTGAATCCGGCATGGCTTCCGATCTGACTCCGAGTACCCGGACGCCTGCCGGGCCGTACTCATGGGATAATGAGCGCATCAATCCCTCGGTTGCCGCATGTGAGGCTGTCAGTGCCGGTGACCATGGAGACCCGACTTTGGCCAAAGTCGATGTGTTCATGATAATCACACCGTTCCCCTGTTTCGACATGTGACGAAACGCGGATTTCGCCGTGATGAATTGGGCCGCCGTATCGACGGCGATTGGCATCATGAACTGCTCAAGTGACACCTCGTTTGCTGGCTTACCGTGCTTGTAAAGCACAGGCTCAACACCGGACATGTTCACCACAATGTCGATTGATCCAGCTTCACCGGCAACTCCGTCAATGTAAGCGTCAACCGCGCCTTCATCCGTCGCATCAATCGCAGTCAGCGTTGGCTGGTCCGGTATTGCGCTGGTGGAAGACCTGAAAACGGTTGCCCCTTCCAGTTCGAACCTTTCAGCAATGTGCTTGCCCAGATACCCGCCTGCTCCGAACACCAATGCGTTTTTTCCTTCAAGTAACATGATCTGTGTCTTTCCTTCGAGTTTGAGAGAAGCGGGCGGATCACATGGGTGATCTCTTCCCGCGGACTCGCTGGAAACTAGACAATTGGTATGTTTTCACAAGAAGGCAGAAACTTCATGTATAGTACCTAAAATAGTACTATTGAAGCGCTCGGATTCCGGTCCGTCTAAAGGACGCCCAACCGCCGCATCTCGACTTCCGAAAAGTCGTCATTCGTCGACGCCGCATCATCAGGAAGAATGGGCTCAGTGTTGCCGTTCTCCGCAGCAAGCATGATTGGCTGGTCCCAGCCTGAAGCAGGCATTCACAATCACGCTTTTCAGTTTTGCACCAAGCCATTGACTAGGACATGCGCGACGTTCAGGAAATCATGTTGTCTGCTGTAAACGACTGAATTGGGCTCGGTGCCATCGTTGTCTGCTGTTAGCATGATTGGCCGCACGCAGCCCGAAGCGGACCTTCGCAACCAAGCTTTGCTAACTCCGAAATACACAACGAAACGGCCAGTTGCAGAGGTTGTATCGGCGGTGGCAACCAACCATTCATGTCGTCGACTAACCTGTTCAACGTCGCACTACAACTTCTCCGAACTGATCCCACGAGGACCTAATCTTCGAAGCGTTCATTTGGCTCGACCACATTTACTTGCTTCGGAACTTGGTCGGTGTCATTCCGGTCTGACCTCGGAAAAAGCGAGTGAAATGGGACTTGTCAGAATAGCCGAGCATCAGTCCGATCTCTGCAATTGTCATCTGGTTTTGTTTGAGGTGCTCCTTGGCGACATCGATACGCAGCCGTTTGATTTCGCGCGGTAGCGTTGTGCCTTGTTTTTGAAGCGCTTTCAGAAACCGTTCCGGTTGTATTCCCAGCATTCCAGCCACCATCTCTGGTCCCAAATCGGTTTCATCCAGTTTGTCGCGTAAGACAGATCGCAAAGCTGCCACCACGGTTACTTCTTCATCTTGTCGAAGTGATGCTATGGGCTTGGCAGAACCCTCAGAGACGTGGTGCAAAAACAACCATTCCACAGGAAAACTAATTTGCATTCCGGGATCAGTCCCAAGGCCAACCTCGATCCCTTTGTAGTCGATAGGCAGCCCATTGATGTATCTGCTTTCCCATCGCACACGGGAAGAGTCCCAGGACTCTCCGACGACGGTCTGCAATAGGCGTACATAGATTGCGGCACCAAAACCGGTCACCTGAATGGGTGGGACGGTTGGTTCCTGTTGCCTCTCGATACGATAAGTCGCTTTGTCTGCTTCAATGACAAGGCTGTGCCGCACAGAATTGGACTCCTGCGGCACGAGCTCAACAAAGCGGGTAAAAAACTCGAACAGCGTTTTTGTAGATTGCAAGGCTTGAGCGAAGGGCGGCCATCCTTGTAGGTCAAACGCTTCCCCTACATTCAGTCCTAGGTATCGATCCCCTGATACTTCTGAGAAAGCATTTACCAAGCCGTAAACCAACTCGGAGTGAACGAACACGGATGGGTTAGTCATCAGTTCAGCTTTCAAGCCGACCTGATCCAATGCTGGTTGCGGATTGATCTTACGTTCGGTGAGATATTGCAGAAAGGGAGCGGCTAAAGAGAGGCGAACAAAGCCCTCGCTATGCTCTCGGGAGGTGGAGTTGAAAGGCAAGCTCATAACCCTTGTTGGATTAGCTTTAAGAAGTGGCCATTTTTGCAGTCACATTCGTACATCCTAATTCAAAAGGGGCAACCGAGCCAATGAATTCCAGACTATAGTTGGCAAAACATGAATATGAAGGGAGTACTTATGTCCGGCTTACGAATGTCTCTTTGCTCGACGGCAATTGTCGCGGCAGTTCTTTCTTTTTCGGCGACCGCGCAGGCTCAGGATCAAGAAGAACCCCAAACGCTGTTTACCAACGTGCATGTCTTCGACGGTGTGAATGAGCAACGCATTGAAAATGCCAGTGTTCTGGTCGAGGGCAATCTGATCAAGTCCGTCTCAACCGATGCCATTGATGCGCCGAGCGCGACGGTTATCGACGGCGGTGGGCGCACTCTGACACCGGGCTTTATAGAGAATCACGCGCACCTGATGCTCATGGGGCCATCGATTGCCGAGATGGAAACCAACTCGACCTGGGAGGATTTCGCCATCCACGGGACCCGGATGGCCGAAATGTACCTGATGCAGGGCTTCACGACCGTTCGCGATGCCGGGGGCGCTGGCGGCGGGCTGCGGCGCGCAATTGACGCCGGCCAGATCGTCGGCCCCCGCTTTTATCCTTCCGGGGCATTTCTCGGAACACGTGGTGGTCACGCCGATTTCGCATCCTTCACATCTCCGCCGGGTGGGGTGACCAACTTTGGGACTCTGAATATGGCCCAACAGGTCAACGGTGTTGACGAAATTTACATGTATGGCCGCAACAACCTGCGCATGGGTGCCACGCAATTGAAGTTCATGCAATCAGGTGGGGTGATTTCGGCATTCGATCCATGGCAGTTGCTCGCCGGTTCGAAAGAAGAGATCGAGGCCGCTGTTCAGGTTGCCAACGAGTACGGCACCTATGTCATGGCACATTCCTACCGCAAAGAAGCGATCATCAATGCCCTGAATGCAGGGGTCAGAACCATTGAACACGGATTTCACTTTGACTGCGAGATTTCTGCTTTGATGAAAGAAAAAGGAGCGTACATCACGACGAACATCACAGCATTTGATCCAGGCCTACTTGATGTTCCTTCCGTGAAAAACAACCCCAACAGTTTGAGGAAGGCCAAATCGGCCTCGGCGACCTTCGAAGCCTACATTCCAAGTATGAAGGAATGCCCGGCGCCGCGCGGTTTCCAAACCGATTGCGTCGGCTCGGTCGAAGCGTGCAACATCCAGATCGCCTACGAGAAACATCTGAATAACCATTTCTTCGGCCCCTATGCGTCGATGGTAACCCTAACTTCGGTAGGTGGCGAGATCGCGGCACTTAGCGGTGATTTCATGAACCCCTATCCGGAAGGCAAACTGGGTGTGATCGAAGAAGGCGCCTATGCCGACATCCTGCTGATAGACGGCAACCCCCTCGAAGACTTCTCTGTCGTTGGAACAGGCGATCAGTGGTTCGGTGCGGACCCGAGGCCGGACAGCCCGGAAACAATCCGCCTGATCATGAAGGACGGTGTGATCTACAAAAACACACTGGATTGACCAGATAAAGCAGCCGGAGAGCATTCATGCGAAATTGGTTTTGCTCCGCAGTATTCGCAGGGTTGGTTTTGTGCGGTTATGATGCTGCGGCGACGCCTGGAACCGCGTTGGACTGGGCAGACCTGCTAGATCCGTCTGCGCAGGTCTTTGATGACCCCTATCGTGATCTCAGCCCTGAACAGTTCGACGATGTTCTTTTCGTTGTGCGTATACGCGGCAGGTTGCAGCAGGAGGTTGGCAGCGCCGAAGAACGGCAGAAATGGCAATTGCTTTTAGCAGAGACCGAAGACGCCTTGGTGTCAGACGGAATTGACGTCGACTGGTTACTCGATCAGCGCGAGGTTGTGACTGAACGTCGAAGAAAGGCTGGAACGAGCGGAAACCCGCAATTCGACGGCCGAACAATCACACTCGCGGGCTTTGCCATTCCTGCTCCGAGCGATCCGGACGGCCGGCCTGTGGCGTATTTGGTGCCAGAAAGAGGGATGTGCAGCCACATGCCTCCACCTCCGCCTAACCAGATGATCCGTGTGCGGTTGAACGGGGACTGGGCGCCTAGCTATTTCCACGAACCCGTTCGGCTGACAGGCACGCTGACTATCGATCCTTCCGTTCATAATATGATGGTTGTGGATGGCCTCATGCCTATGAATGCGACTTTCCAGCTAGAGGCGGAACGTGTCGAAACTCTGGAAACCGAGGCAGACAGGTTGGAATGGAAGCAGCGTGCTGCTGATCGCATCCGCGCGGCAGGAAATCGCAAGACCGGTGGGGCACAGGCGTCAAAATGATAAGACTTCTGGTTGCCGCATTGAGCCTTGCATTTGCTGGCGCAGCGTCGGCTCAGGGACTATCCGGGCCATCTTCAGTCGAAGCCGATCTTGCGCCCGGAGACGGGCTCACCGATCCGCAATATCGTTCCGATTTTCCACGCAACATCGCACCGGGTTGGTTTCAGCGGAAAGACCGACTGGCTGAGGGTGGTTTTCGGTTCAACATTGACTACCTGGCATTGGGCCAAACCACGGATGCTGATCTGGGAACCGGCGAAGCAGCCAGCGGAATTGCGCGGTTCTACGGCAGTTGGCAGGCAACTGAACGGGGGTCTCTGACATTCAAGATCGAAGACAGGCACAGTTATACTGACGTTGCTCCGCAATTTCTCGGGCTGGATGGCGGAGCCCTTTCAATCACGGGAACAGCCTTCAATGACAACGGTTTGCTTCTGACCAATTTGTTCTGGACCCAAAGGGCTGAGAATGGGTCGTGGGCGCTGCAAGTCGGCCAGATTGATGTAACGGACTTTGTGGATATCTACGGGTTGGTAAGCCCCTACAGTGGTTTTCAAAACCTGTCTTTCAATACCAACCCGACAATCAACACGCCCAACCAAGGCCTTGGTATTGCCGGTGGGGTAAAGCTGAGCGAGAACCTCTACGCCGTTGCCAGCGTATCAGACGCAAACGCCGACCCGTCCGATCCAAACTTTGATGTGTTTAGCGACGGCAATCTCTTCAAGTCGCTCGAACTTGGGTACACGTCAGGCTTTGATCGCATCTACTTCGACAATATCCATCTGACCCTCTGGCATGCGGATGCGGCTGACGATGGCAGTCGAGCAGAAGATTACGGCGCAGCGTTTTCCGCCGCATGGTTTGTTGACAATAAATGGATGCCGTTCTTCCGTGCAGGGGCCTCGAAGGGAACCGCAGCGCTTTATGAACGGTCGATTTCTGCCGGTCTCGGTTACTATGGTCGCAACACCGATTTGGCCGGTCTGGGCCTAAACTGGGCCGAAGCAAGAGGCATAGATGGCGATCAGTTCACGCTTGAAGCTTTCTACCGCTTTTCAATCTCACCCGGACTGCAGATCACGCCATCGGTACAATTCATTTCCGACCCGCTTCTAAATCCCGATCAGGACCGGATTACCCTGTTCGGTCTAAGAACCCGGATCGTTTTCTAATGCGGGGTGAAGGCAGTCACTAAGGGGTGTGCCAAAGGGCAACTAAGAGAGATCAAGCGCGTGCCGGAATTTTCAACGCCGGTCGAATGAAGTTGGGAAGCAAAGGAACAATCTATGAAGATTGCATACGGAATTCTTGCAGCCTTAGCAGTTGTGTTTTTCATCCTTGGAGGCAGCGATGCCCATGCCAAAGACAACAAGGGTAAAAAGCCGAACAAGGGGGGCAAGAACGGTGATGTCAGCATTCAGATAGAAGACAAACCCGGCAAAGGCCCAAAAGCTGTACCACCTGGACAGATCAAGCGCTACACGCGCGGTGCCAAGCTCCCATCTGACCTGGAGTTCGAGGATATTGGGGACCTTTCCAAATGGAAGCTTGGGGAGCCGGGCAAAGGAAACCGCTACATTCTGGTCGATGACGAAGTCCTCGAAGTTACGAATGACCTGTCTACCGTGGTCGATGCCGTCGGCATCGTCGGTGATCTTCTAAATTAGGCGAAAGTACGATGTTTCAGGGCAAGAACTACCTCGTTTGCCCTGACGCTGGCCGGGGCGATCATTTGTGAACCCCGGCCCAAGTTCAAAACCCGGATCCGAGGCGCTACGATGATAAAGGCCCTTCTTGTTCTTTTTGCGCTTGCTACCTTTTCGTCAGCACGCGCCCTACTCGCTCAGGAAAACGGTGCAACTGAAGTCCCGCAAACAATACGCTTTGAGGGCTATGTATAGCCCAGTCGCGAAGCAGAACTGTCGCCTTTGGTGGACAATGTGGTCAACCGGACTTTGCAAAGTCTGCTTTCTGCGCATCGCTGACCTTAAAGCGCGTTGAAGCATTTTGTATTTTGGGCTCAATTCGGTCATTGGAACGTGAGATTCGCACTCACCTACCTAACCGCAGCTTTTGACGGTTGCCCAAAGCATCAAACCCCGCCAAGGCGGGGTTTCAATTTGATTGCGGGGCTATGCCCGGACCAGTTTTTCGTAATCTTCCGCGATCTCGCGGGTTAGGGCGCCGACCTCGAACGAATAGTCGCCGATCTGGCCCACCGGCGTGACCTCGGCGGCGGTGCCGGTTAGCCAGCATTGTTCGAAATCGGCCATCTCTTCGGGTTTGATGCGGCGTTCATGCACGGTGATGCCTTTGTCTTTCAGCATCTGTATCACGGTCTGGCGGGTGATGCCGTTCAAAAAGCAATCGGCCAGCGGGGTATGGACCTCACCGTCTTTCACAAAGAACACATTGGCCCCGGTCGCCTCAGCGACATAGCCGCGCCAGTCCATGAACAGCGCGTCCGAGCATCCCTTGGCTTCGGCCTTATGCTTGGAGATGGTGCAGATCATATACAGGCCCGCCGCCTTGGCGTGAACCGGGATGGTTTCCGGGCTGGGGCGCTTCCATTCCGCGATGTCCAGCTTGGCGCCCTGCATCTTGGCGTCGCCGTAATAGGCGCCCCATGGCCAGACCGCCACGGCCATGCGCACAGGGTTCTTGGCAGAGGCCACACCCATATCCTCGCCCGAACCGCGCCAGACCAGCGCGCGGACATAGGCATCCTGAAGCCCGCTGGCTTTCAGGGCCTCTTCCTTGGCGGCCTCGATCTGGTCGACATCATAGGGCATCGGCATGTCCAGCGCCTCGGCCGAGGCGATCAGTCGCTCGGAATGTTCCCGACTTTTGAAGATCTTGCCATTATAGGCTCGCTCACCTTCGAACACGGATGACGCATAGTGCATCGCATGGGTCAGAATATGCACATTTGCTTCACGCCAAGGAACGAGTTCCCCGTCCATCCAGATGACACCGTCACGATCATCATACCCCGCCATGCGAAACCTCCAGCCCTGGCTTGAATTTGCAATTATTGCGCTATTTAAGTCCGGTTCGGACACAATATTGCGCAAAAACTGCGATTCGATACCTGTCCACCCTTGGAATGTCAATAAGGCTGACATAAAGTGAGCGATGAGTAACCTGTGAGGCATGCGATGTCTGAAATCCGTCCCGCCCCGTTGTTTGGGGGCGATAGCCTGTTGTTTCTAACCGATGAGCAGTTGCGACAGGGGATTGAGGCCATGTTCTTTGCCTATCGCGGCTTTACGGCTGATCCCGATCGCATCCTGTCGGAGATGTCTTATGGCCGGGCACATCACCGGGCGATCCACTTCGTCAATCGGGCCCCGGGAACGACGGTGAACAATCTGCTGGCCATTCTGGGCGTGACAAAACAGTCTCTGAACCGGGTGCTTCGGACCTTGATCGAGGACGGCATGGTCGAAAGTCGGGTCGGAACCGCCGACAAGCGAGAGCGGCATCTTTTCCTGACCGAGAAAGGCCGCGCACTTGAGGCCAAACTTTCAGATGCTCAGCGTGCCCGGATGCGGGCGGCCTATAAGGACGCCGGACCCGAGGCCGTGACCGGATTTCGCAAAGTGCTTGAAGCGATGATGGATGCTGATATGCGTCATGCCTATACGAAGTTGCGGGATACGACCTCATGAGCGATATGGACGCCCATCTGCTGATCGTCGATGATGACGAGCGCATTCGCGATCTGTTGAAGAAGTTTTTGATGCGCAACGGGTTTCTGGTGACGGCTGCGCGTGATGCGGCCCATGCGCGTCGGGTGCTGTCGGGGCTGGACTTCGACATGATCGTGATGGACGTAATGATGCCGGGCGAGGACGGGGTGAGCCTGACACGGGCACTGCGCGAGACCCATGCCACACCGATCCTGCTGCTGACCGCGCGGGGAGAGACCGAGCATCGGATCGCGGGGCTTGAGGCCGGGGCAGACGACTATCTGGCCAAACCGTTCGAGCCGAAAGAGCTGCTTTTACGCATCAACGCGATTCTGCGGCGTATGCCGGAAACGACGTCCGAGCAGGCAACGGCAAAGTTCCTAACGCTGGGCCCGATCCGTTATGACATCGAGCGGGGTGAGATGTGGCAGGGTGAAGACCCGGTGCGCCTGACAGCAACGGAAAGCCAGTTGATGAAGATATTCTCGGCGCAGCCGGGCGAGCCGATCAGCCGGGCCAAGCTGGTCGAGGATCTGGGACGCGACAAGGGGCAAGCCCAGGAGCGCGCGGTGGATGTGCAGATCACCCGCCTGCGGCGCAAGATCGAACAGGATCCGAAGCAGCCACGATATCTTCAGACTGTCCGGGGGGCCGGGTATATGCTGGCTCCGGACTAAGATTGGCCGCTGCGCGGCGA
This sequence comes from Ruegeria sp. AB5, assembly GCF_056542645.1. Lineage (NCBI taxonomy): Bacteria > Pseudomonadati > Pseudomonadota > Alphaproteobacteria > Rhodobacterales > Roseobacteraceae > Ruegeria > Ruegeria sp. AB5. The sequence goes on along the minus strand of NZ_JBQGAE010000012.1, from coordinate 35,690 downwards.
TTCTTTGCCTTCGGCGAGGATATTTTTGGCCAGATGAAGAAGGGATTTTGATGAAGACTGCTCTTTTGACCCATGCCGATTGTTTGGGGCATGTGACGCCGGACGGGCATCCGGAACAGGTGGCCCGGTTGGAGCATATTCTTCATGCGCTGGAGCCTTTGGACCTTGATCGCAAAACGGCACCACTGGCGGCGGATGATGATTTGTTGCGTATTCATCCAGAAGACTACATCCGCGACATCAGGGCTGCGCGGCCGGCGGACGGGTTTAAGCAAATCGATGGGGATACGTTCATGTCGCCGGGATCTGTTGATGCCGCGTATCGGGCGGCCGGTGCTGTCGTGCGCGCAGTGGACCTTGTCTTGGGAGGTGAGGCACCGAACGCATTCTGCGCCATTCGGCCCCCGGGGCATCATGCTGAAACCGACAAGGCGATGGGGTTTTGTCTGTTTGGAAATGCGGCACTAGCGGCGAAACACGCCCTGGATCACCATGGGTTGAGCCGTGTCGCCGTCGTGGATTTTGATGTGCACCACGGAAATGGAACACAGGACCTGCTGTGGGACGAAAAACGCGCGCTTGTGATCACCAGCCAACAGATGCCTTTGTGGCCCGGTTCGGGTCGGTCGGACGAAACCGGCGCTTATGAGACGGTTCTGAACATACCTCTTGCTTCTGGTACAGGTGGCGCGGACATGCGCGCTGTTTATCAGACGCAAGCCTTTCCCCGCTTGCGGGCCTTCAAGCCCGAGTTGATCATTATCTCTGCCGGGTTTGACGCCCATCAGGACGATCCGCTGGCCAACCTCAACTGGTCCACCGGCGATTTTGCCTGGATCACGGCAGAGCTGTGCAAGATCGCCGATGAGGTTTGTGAGGGCCGTATCGTCTCGACTCTGGAAGGCGGGTATGATCTGAACGCGTTGGCCGAAGCGACACGCGCCCATGTGGAAGAACTGATGAAGGCAGCACGATGACCGATACCCCAGTAGAACAGATGACGTTTGAACAGGCGATGAAAGAGCTTGAGGCCGTAGTTGGTCAGCTGGAACGCGGCGATGTGGCGCTGGATCAGTCGATTGCTCTGTACGAACGTGGTGCCGCATTGAAAAAACGCTGCGAAGACGAGCTGAAACGGGCCGAAGAAAAGGTGGCTGCAATCACACTGGATGCAAGTGGCCAACCGACCGGAACAACGCCTGTCGACGGTCAGTAATGTTCCGCGACACGCTGGCGCAGGATGTCGCGCGTATTCAGGCGCAGTTTGATCTGGTTCTGAGCGGTTTTGGCGATTTCGATGTCACGAAGGCCATGGCCTATGCCACCGAAGGTGGTAAGCGTTTGCGCGGGTTTCTGGTGCTCGAAAGCGCCCGCCTGCATGACGTGGACGAGGCCCGTGCGATTTGGCCCGCCACGGCGATCGAAGCCCTGCATGCCTATTCGCTGGTCCATGACGATTTGCCCTGCATGGACGACGACGATTTGCGCCGCGGCCGCCCTACAACCCATGTAAAGTGGGATGAAGGGACAGCCGTTTTGGCCGGAGACGCGTTGCAGACATTGGCCTTCGAACTGTGCTGTCGCGCGGAAGTCGGAAACGCTGATGTCCGCGCTGATCTGGCTCTAACACTGGCCGAAGCTGGCGGTGCGCAAGGTATGGTCATGGGGCAGGCAATGGACATTGCGGCGGAAACGGCAGCGGACCCTTTGACGCTTGAGGCCATCACACGCCTCCAGAGTGCCAAGACCGGAGCTTTGTTCGAATGGTCCGCCTGTGCGGGCGCGCGACTGGCCCAGGCCGATCCTGACCCGCTGCGCCAATACGCCCAAGCGCTTGGCCTTGCCTTTCAAATCGCCGACGACATCTTGGATGTAGAAGGAGATGCCGAAAAAGCCGGTAAGCGCCTGCAAAAGGATGCTGATGCGGGTAAAGCCACATTCGTTTCGCTTCTTGGGTTGGGACCTGCAAAAGCACGGGCCGAGGATCTGGTGGATCGGGCCTGCGCTGCTTTGGATGGCTATGGTCCAGGGGCGGACACCTTGAAGGACGCCGCCCGCTTCGTTATTGCCCGGGACAGCTAAGTCAGGAATACGTTAGATGTCTGATCGCCCCAAAACGCCCCTTTTGGACCTTGTGAACCGCCCTGCGGATCTCAAGCAGTTCTCAGATGCGCAACTGCATCAGGTGGCGCAGGAATTGCGGGCCGAGACCATCTCGGCCGTGTCTGTCACGGGCGGGCATCTGGGTGCCGGTCTGGGTGTGGTGGAATTGACAACTGCGCTGCACGCCGTGTTCGACACACCCCGGGACAAGATCATCTGGGATGTGGGTCATCAATGCTATCCGCATAAAATCCTGACCGAACGCCGCGACCGTATTCGCACGCTTCGCATGAAGGACGGGCTGAGCGGGTTCACCAAACGCAGTGAAAGCCCCTATGACCCGTTTGGCGCGGCGCACAGCTCAACCTCGATCAGCGCCGCGCTGGGCTTTGCCGTCGCCCGCGATCTGGGCGGTGTCACGCCCGAAGGGCTGGGCGACGCGATTGCGGTGATCGGCGATGGTTCGATGTCCGCTGGCATGGCCTTTGAGGCGATGAACAACGCCGGCCATCTGAACAAGCGGCTGATCGTCATTCTGAACGACAACGATATGAGCATCGCGCCTCCGGTGGGCGCCCTGTCCAACTATCTGTCCCGTATCTATGCAGAAGAACCGTTCCATGACCTGAAAGCAGCCGCCAAGGGCGCGGTCTCGTTGCTGCCGGAACCCTTCCGCGAAGGGGCCAAGCGGGCCAAAGAGATGCTGAAGGGTATGGCCGTTGGCGGCACTTTGTTCGAAGAGCTTGGCTTTTCCTATCTCGGTCCCATCGACGGGCATGATCTGGACCAACTGCTTCCGGTTTTGCGCACGGTCAAGGCGCGGGCGACCGGTCCGATCCTGATCCATGTTTTGACGAAGAAGGGTAAAGGCTATGCGCCTGCCGAACAGGCACGTGACAAAGGTCACGCGACGGCCAAGTTCGATGTGGTGACGGGCGAGCAGAAAAAGACCCCTTCGAACGCGCCATCCTATACCTCGGTCTTTGGCAAGACGTTGGTGGATGAAGCCGCGCGGGATGACAAGATCGTCGCTGTAACCGCTGCGATGCCCGATGGCACCGGGCTGAACCTGTTTGCGGAACGCTACCCGTCGCGCTGTTTCGACGTGGCCATTGCCGAACAGCATGGCGTAACCTTCTCGGCGGCACTGGCCGCAGGAGGGATGAAGCCGTTCTGCGCAATGTATTCGACCTTTTTGCAGCGCGGCTACGATCAGGTCGTGCATGATGTCGCGATTCAGCGGTTGCCGGTCCGCTTTGCGATCGACCGCGCCGGGCTTGTCGGTGCTGACGGCGCGACCCATGCGGGTTCCTTTGATATCGCCTATCTGTCGAACCTGCCGGGAATGGTCGTCATGGCCGCAGCTGACGAAGCCGAACTGATGCACATGGTGGCCACAGCCGTGGCGCATGATGCGGGTCCTATCGCCTTTCGCTATCCGCGCGGGGAAGGCGTTGGTGTTGACCTGCCGGACCGAGGCGAGGCGCTGGAAATAGGCAAAGGGCGCCTGATCCAGAAAGGCGCGCGGGTTGCGCTGCTGTCTTTTGGCACCCGTCTGGCCGAGGTGCAGAAGGCCGCCGAATCCCTATCGGCCCGGGGCATCACGCCCACAATCGCCGATGCCCGCTTTGCCAAGCCCCTCGACCGCGATCTGATTCTGGAGCTGGCCGAGAACCACGAAGCTTTGATCACCATCGAAGAAGGTGCAATCGGGGGCTTTGGCAGTCACGTCGCGCAATTGCTTGCGGAGGAGGGTGTCTTTGACCGTGGGCTGAAATACCGTTCGATGGTGTTGCCGGACATCTTCATCGATCAGGCCAGTCCGGCGGATATGTACGCTGTGGCCGGCATGAATGCGGACCAGATTGAAGCGAAAGTTCTGGATGTGCTCGGCGTTGCCTCGATCGGCGAGAAACGCGCCTGAGGCGTTGTGCCTTTTCCTTTTGGGATCTGGTTTGGGAATACAAACGCGCGCACTTGGCCCCAAAAGCGATCTCTGGTCAGTGATATGGCTCTAATGCTGGGTTTCTCCGTCGCGTTCGACGGTAAAGAACCAGTCGGCGTCCGGGTCTTTCTCGACAATCTCATCCGGGATCACCTTGGGACCTTGAAGGAACACATTTGCGCCGAAGTGCCCATGCAGCCGGGCGAGTTTCTCAAGCCGCGCGCCGGTTAGCTCTGTGTAAAAAGCCGCATAGTTCGGTGTGGCTTTCAGTTCTTCGATTTTGGCGCGATGGCAGGCAACGCAATGCGCGTGCGCGGCTGCGATCTCGGGGTCGTCTAGCAAGTGATCCAGTTCGGCGCGCATGGCAGGTATCCTGCGCGTGATTGAACCGTCTTCGGCGCAGTTGTTGTTCATGCGGAACCAATAGGCGAGGCCCTGATCCCGCTCAACATGGTTCACTCGACCTCGATCCCGCTTGACCAGAAAGCTCTCGGCCGACCGTACCGCATAGTGATTCAGCTGGACCAGATCGTAGCCGTAGGTATCGACCGTCGATCGCCAACCGTTGCGGTAGAGTGTGCGAGGCAATGGCACACCCGAGCCGTTGACCCAGTTGATCTGCTCCCACAATTGCGGATTGAGGCCCTTGGGGCGGTGTACCCCCAGCTTGCGGAACACGCCAATATTGCGGAACAGGGTCTTGAAGCCCCAGGCCTGATGCGGTTTGCGGGTGTATTCCGGGGCGCATCGGGTGAACTGTTCGATGACCGAGCCATCGTCAAAGGCGTGGAGGTCGGAATTGCCGAACAAGCGCCAGGTCATCGCAATCATGTTTGCATCAGGCACCGCCGCAAACAAGGCATCCAGTGTTCCGTCGCCGCATTTGATGTTCACAAACTCGTCCACATCGATGCAGGCGACCCATGTCGCGTCCTTGACGATCTGCTCGTCCTCGGCGGATTGCAGGGCTGCGTGTTGCGGACGCAGGTTCATCCGCCGGAACGGGTTGTCACGATGCTGGACAAGACCTTTTCTTTGCAACAACTCCAGCATTGCATCGGTGCCATCGCTGCAATCATTGGTGTAGATGAGGAAGTCGTCGAACCCTATGGCGCGGTGATAGGCGAGCCATTCCAGAATAAACGGGCCTTCGTTCTTCATCGTTGTCGCAATCGCACAACGCCCACGCCCTTTGCCCCTCTGCTCGATCTCAAGTTTGGGCATGCGCTCTGGCCTGTGGTCCCAGATTTTTTCAGACATCTGAACAAGCGGCGCGTGCTCGATCAGTGAGGTTTTAGGCGCGATTTTCGAGATTGCCTGGGCCGGGTGCCGCAACATCATGTGGCGGTAGAACCCCATGGCCCTGGCGCGATCCGTTTCAGCGTTTCTGACCCGAACCAGACGCCAGATCGCGTCAGGCGGGGTCTTGGCCGGAGCCAGGCACCACCGTTGCCGACCACCCGTCGCATCAAATTGAACGCAGATATGGTCTCTGAAATGGGGAGTTTTGCCCGAGCGTATCCGCCACGGATAGCAATGTCGTCCGTGCAGCGTGATCAACCCGGTTTCTGCGGCAACTGCGGCGTCGAACACCGAAGAGTCCGATTCAACCATAAGATCATGCACATCGATATTGGCGACGGCCCGCGCCCGGGCCAGAAACCGTGCGCGCAGGATTTCGTAGACCGAAAGTGCCCCAAGCGGGCTGTCCCAGGGACTGGGCGCAGGAACCTTCATCCGATCTTTGCCCGGAGCTTCGGGCACACAAAAGGGATGAGATTCGGGGGGAAGATCAGGTTTGCCGAGCGGGGCGTTGCTGCGAACCAAAACGACCTGACAGGCCAAGGCGCGCTGTTTCAATCCTGCCCGCAAAGCGGCCGCAAAACCCGTATCCATGCCCGGTCGCGCGCGATCTATAAGTACCGCCGCTTCAAGGCCCTGCGTCTTGAAGTGGTAGGCCAGCCAATCCAGTACAACCTCGGCACTTTCACCGTTGCGCTGGGCCGCCAAAACGTTTTGCCCTTCCAACAAAGGCCATTCTGACTGCGAGCAGCTCAGATCGTGGGGTTCTCCGCAGATGCTAAATCGGGGTGGTACCGCATCCGGCAGAGCGTATCTGAGAATACTCGCGCCCCCCACGGAATGAACAACGTCCAGAACACCGCCGTTTGCGGGGATGACATCGTCAGGTTCAATTGTTCGGTCAAAAAACAAGGTGACCATGCGACCGGCATCTTCAGTATGAACGACCGCGTCTAGCAGGATAGCCACACCCAGATCCTGACCTGCCATTTGCCGTTCGATCACGCCTGCCATCACTCAGCGGCCTTCGACAAAAGCGATACCTGTTGGGCGACAAACGCTGCACCATCCTGTGGAGTTGGCGGTGTGCTGCCCCTTACGAGCCCGAGACGAAACTCCAGCCGGACGGCTTCAATATCCTGATGCAGCGCCTCATAGGTTGCGCGATGCCAGTTCAGGCAAGCCTCGTGCGCCGCGGTCACACCGGGCAGGTCCAACAGCGTCTTGTAGGCCGCGCGTGTACGATCCATCATCCGCAGAATGCGCGTGTCTTCGACAGAGTTCCAGTTGCGCTCGGCCCAATAGGTCATCCCGATCTCACGGTCCATATGGTTCGGCAAGCCGCGCGCGCGCTTGACCATGAACTCTTGGCGTGAGCGCAGGGCGTAGTGGTTCAGCCAGACCTGCCGTGTGCCCTGAGGCATTCCATAAAGGGAAATCGCCCCATCGTTGGCTGCAAAACGCACCGGCAGAGCGGCCCCGTCCGGCCCGAGCCAGCGCCCGGGTTTTGAGGGCTTGCTGCGGGGTCGGTGGACGCCCAACCGCTGAAAAGCGGCCGGACGGTGCAATGTTTTGAACAGGTGCCCAAGGGGAAAATGCAGATCCTCGGGCGCGGCCATCGTAAAGCGCTCGGGTGTCATTTCGGGGCTGCGGTGAACCTGTCCACCCGCGCCAAAGAACCGCCACGGAAGGGCAAGCGCGTCGAACTGACCCGATAGGTTTTCGAACCGGGTGATCAGGTCTGGCAAGGTCAAGTCCGGCAGACACAGAAACTCGTCACAGTCGAAAAACAGTGCCCAATCAGCGGAACCATAGGCCGGGTGATCCGACGCGTGTTTCAGGGCCTGCCACTGCACCGCCTTGTTGCCTTTGGGCTCGAACGGCAGATGCTCGACCCGATCATCCTGCGCCAGCGCCCGCAACAACGCGTCTGAACCGTCCGAACAATCGTGACTGAACACCAGTAATCTGTCGAAACCCGCAGCAAGGTGATGCGCCAGCCATTCCACCAGAAACGGCCCATCATCCTTCTGACATGTGATGCCCAATATGGTCACTTGTGACCTCTGATTGCTGCTCTTTATGGTTAGTTTTTCTTATAATGAGATTGGAACAGGAAAGCCACTTGGTTGGGTAGGCTTGGCCGGAAATCGATGATCCCCAGGGCCAAGCGACAAAAACAACGCCCCGCGTCTGGAGGAACGCGGGGCGGGTGTTGCGACAGTCAGGGAGGAGGCGACTGTCGCACAACTTTGTGACGTGTTAGTTCACTGCCTTGGCGTCAACCACGTCCTTTTCGATGGCCTTGCCGGACGCGATCTCGATCCGGCGCGGTTTCAGGGCCTCGGGCACCTCGCGCTTCAGGTCGATGTTCAGCATGCCGTTCTCGTGGCTCGCGCCGGTGACGCGAACATGGTCGGCCAGGGCAAAGCGGCGTTCAAATGCACGGGTGGCGATACCACGGTGCAGATAGCTGCGATCTTTGTCCTCGGCGGCTTTCTTGCCTGCCACGACAAGTGAGTTTTCCTTCACTTCGACAGACAGGTCGTTTTCCGAAAACCCGGCGACGGCCACGGAAATCCGGTAGGTGTCGGCATCGGTTTTTTCGATGTTGTAAGGGGGGTAGCTGGGCTGAGCGACGTCATTGGTCAGAACCCGGTCCATCATGTCGGCGATCTGGTCGAAACCAACGGTGGCGCGGTGCAGCGGTGCAAAGTCAAAAGTACGCATATGTCGTTATCCTCATTCTTGAGCGATTTACGATAAGGAGCCCTCCGAAACGGACGGGCGGTGATGTGCATCGGACCCCGTTGTGGCGATCCGATACAGTTCACATGGGTAACGATTTGACCAAGTTCAACCCCCGCCCGAGCTGATGAATTTTGCGCCCGAACTGGACTTGCCCGATCCCACCTGCAATTTTCGGATCGAGGCCTTGGGCTGCGGCGCATCCCGCCGCATGCTGGTCTTGAGCTGGGATACCACGCCAGTCAGTTCCATCCCGAACCCGATCCTTCTGCCTTGATGTATCCCAACCGCCGATACAACCGACAGAATCTGCCAACGCGGGCCGTTTTTGACCAGAATGGCCGACCCCGAGGATCCGAACGTGATGTCGCAATCGAAGGTGATCAGCCCGTCCCGCCGTTCCAGAATGCGGCAGGACCGTTCGCGCGTGATGGCCTCGGATCGGCCACGCCCGTACGAGGCGATGCTGATCTCGCTGTTCAGAATACGCCCGCTGTACAGGGCAAACGGATCGGCAATGGTATAGGGAACCGCCGTCTCCAGCCGCATCAGGGCGACATCCTGGCGGATGCTTTGCGGTGACAAGGGATCGTTGGCGCCATAGCCCGGGTGGGCGGCGATCTGTACCACCTTTCGCTCGGCCAGTGCGGACCCGTTGCTAAGCCCTGCGCGAAAGGTCACTTCGCCCGGCTCATACGGTTTTCCGGTGCGTTTGTCCAAGGCGCAATGGGCCGCTGTCAGCACCATATCCTGGGCAATCAGAGTGCCTGTGCAAAAGGACCGCGTTCCGACATCCAGACGGCCGATCGCCTCCCAGCCATAAAGGTCGTTTCGGTCCGTCAGCTTGCGTTTGTCGCTTTGTGCCTGCGCAGCAGTTGCAAACAGTGCAAGACATAGAACCAGCCGGACACCCCCTTTGATCATGGCCGGATGAATCTCGCTCCGACGTTTTTGCCGGATCCGTTTGAGGTCGAGGACAGCCCGAACCCGTTCCCATTGGACAATTCCGACTGCAGCAACTGAAGCGAGTCTTCAAGCGCGGTGCCCAAGGCCACGTTCTGCCCATCCAGCTCGGCCTTGGCCGAAACCACGGATACGATGCGGGGGCGTTCGCCGGCCAATGAAAAGATCGGCGCACCCGAAGCACCGAAATCGACATCACAGGACATTACCATAACGTCCCGATACCCGGTCATGACCGAACAGACCTGTTGCAGAGAAGGGGCCTCGGCCCGGTCATGGGCATAGGAAACCACGCCCACTTGCTCTCCGCGATCCGGTCGGCTGCCGGTTTCAAACGGGATGACAGTGGTATTGCGCACGGGCTGCCACAGTTCGATCAACGCCAGATCATATTGTACCCGGGCGCTCGTCGCCCTGCCGGAATAGGTGTATTTCGGATGAACTACGGCCTGCCGGGCGGCACGATATGCCGAAGCCCGCCCACGCCGCCAACCGGCCAGAAATTCGATTCGTGACGGATCGATGCGCTTTTGCGTATGTTTTTCGAACAGGCAGTGCGCCGCTGTCAGAACCAGAGTCGGCGAAATCAGCGCACCAGTACAAAACCCGGTGCCATCAATGTCCAACCGCCCCACGGCCATCCAGTCACGCCCGGAATCAGACGTGTCCAGGCTTTTCAGCCCGGTATCCTGCGCCAAGGCCGCCATAGGCAGCACACTCAGCGCGATGGCCATGATCCAGTTCCGCACGCGGTTCTCCGGCATTCCTTCCGATGAACTGTTCTACGGGTTGCGTTGGGCAAAAATAGGGCAGTGCAGACGTGCCGGATATTCCCGTTCAAGTGATGCCGCGACGCACCAGCTTGATTTAGCGCAGGAGCGGAACGGACGGGACCGCAGCGGGGGTTTGGGTCAGGGCACGCGGTTGGGGTCCTCCGGTGACCCAATCCAGCAGCTCGACGGTATGTACAATGGGAATATCCGTGCCCGAGCCGATCTGCATCATGCAACCGATGTTCCCGGCGGCGATAAGATCGGGCTGCTTTGCCTCAAGCGTTTTGACCTTGCGCTGTTTGAGTTGGCCCGAGATCTCGGGCTGCATCAGGTTGTACGTTCCCGCACTGCCGCAGCACAGATGGCTGTCTGCAGGCTCTACAACCTTGAAGCCCGCGCGTTTCAGCAGGTCTTTCGGGTAGGTCTTGATCTGTTGCCCATGCTGCAGCGAACAGGCGGCATGATAGGCGACAGTCAGCTTCTGGTCCGGCTGGTCAGGCAGGTCCAGCTGCATCAATATCTCGCTGATATCCATCGCAAGGCCCGAGACACGCGCCGCATCCTGCGCCAGCGCGTCATTTCGGAACATGTGCCCGTAGTCTTTGACCGTGGTGCCACAGCCCGAGGTATTGATGACGATGGCATCCAGCCCGTCCCCGTCCATCTCACGTGTCCAGGCCCGGATATTGGCTGCCGCTGCGGAATGGCTTTCGCGGCTTTTGCCCATGTGATGGGTCAGCGCTCCGCAACATCCGGCGCCTTGGGCGACCACAACCTCGCAGCCCAAACGGGTCAGCAGACGGATTGTGGCATCGTTGATGTCGGTGTTCAGAGCCTTTTGCGCACAACCCGTCATCAACGCGACGCGCTTCTTGCGTGTGGTCTTGGGCGCAAAGCTCTGTGGATCGTCGTTGCGGCTGACTGGCGGGATATGTTTCGGCGCCATGTCCAGCATGGCCCGCAGCCGGGCATCCGGCATCATGAACCGGAACGGGCGTCCCAACTTGGCCCCGATCAGAGCCCAGCGAAACCGCATCGGATAGGGGAGTATCCGTGCCAGAACCCAGCGCAGCACCCGATCCGACAGTGGGCGTCTGTAGTTGTTCTCGATGTATTCCCGCGCATGATCAACCAGATGCATGTAGTGCACACCCGACGGGCAGGTGGTCATGCACGCCAGACAGGACAGGCAACGGTCGATATGTTTGACCGTTTTTTCATCCGGTACACGCTCGTTTTCCAGCATATCCTTGATCAGGTAGATGCGGCCCCTTGGGCTGTCGAGTTCGTCGCCCAGCACTTGATAAGTCGGACATGTGGCAGTGCAAAAGCCGCAATGAACACAACTGCGCAGGATTTCGTTCGAGCGCTGGATCGAAGGGTCCTGCAGCTGTTTTTCGGTAAAAGTCGTCTGCATCTGCCTACCCCATCAAGCCCGGGTTAAAGAGGCCTTTCGGGTCGAACCTCTGTCGCAATCCGTGTGTCAAAGCCGCGACCGGCGCGAGTTCCGGCTGAAACCGGCCCAGGGCCTGAACTGTTTCCGACGTGGCCCGTACAAGGGTTGCATGGCCTGAAAAATCTCCCAATCGCGCGCGGATGTCGGACCCTTCATCGACCAGCGCCCAAAGCAAACCACCACCCCAGTCCAGCACCAACTTGTTGGCTTCCAGTCGCGCCGAAATCTCAGGCGCGTCGCCCGGTTTGATCGAAATGCGCCAGACGTCGCCGCTGTCATCCGCAAACGGGCGGACATCCCGGATATTGCGCCACGTGTTCTCCGACTCTTCTATCCGTTCGACCCCTCCGAAATCTGCAAGTTCGGACTGCAACCGGCCCAGCCTGTATGCGACCGAGGCCTCAAACCCTTCAATGCGCAGCAATGCTTGACCCGATGCGGGATCATATGCGGCACCACTAACCTCGAAGGGAGATTTCAGCGCCGCTGACAAAACCTGAACAGCCACTGAAACATTCGGGACCGGGACACCCAGACTCGCCGAGGCTTCGGGCTTTGGAAGAACTTTCAGCGACACCTCGGTCAGTGCGCCCAAAGTGCCCCATGACCCGGCCATCAGTTTGACCAGATCATAGCCGGTGACGTTTTTCATCACCCGACCGCCGTTCTTGATGACCTGTCCCTGCCCGTCGACATAACGCACGCCCAGCAGAAAATCCCGACACGCCCCGGCCTGTACCCGTCGCGGCCCCGAGATATTGGCGGCAACCGCACCGCCAATCGTCGGTTCTCCGGATGTCCCCAATATCGCTCGGTAGTCCGCAGGTTCGAACGCCAGATTCTGGCCTTCGGCCTCCAAGGCGGCCTCGACCTCGGAGAGCGGCGTTCCCGCTTGTGCCACCAATGTCAAAGCGCCCGGTTCATAAAGCGATATGCCACTCAGCCCCGCGGTGCTCAGTACCGGCTCTGTGCCCGCAATACCGCGCGTGCCGCCACCTTCAAGGCGCACCGGTTCCTGCAGCCCGGCCACCGTCTCGGCCAGTTCCATCTCTGTCTTAGGTTTCATGACATTTGTCTTTTCTGAAATCTCTTCGGGGGGAACGCGCGCAGCGCAGCGGAAGCACGCCCTATTCCGCCGCGATCCGCGTCACGCGACGGGTTTCGGACACATCCAAGGGAAACACCTTGGCCGGATTCAGCAGCCACCGTGGATCGAACACATCCTTCACCGCCATCTGTGCCTCAAGATCGGCAGTTGTGTATTGATGCGACATCAGATCCCGCTTTTCGATGCCAACGCCATGTTCGCCGGTCAGGCAGCCGCCAACATCAACGCAGAGTTTGAGGATATCCGCCCCAAACGCTTCGCATTTCTCCAGATCGCCCGGCTTGTTGGCGTCAAACAGGATCAGCGGGTGCATGTTTCCATCACCCGCATGGAAGACGTTCCCAACAGGCAGACCGTAGTCTTGGCTCAATTCACCGATCCGGCGCAGAACCTGCGGTAGAGCCGAGACAGGAATCGTCCCATCCAGACACATGTAGTCGTTCATCTGCCCCATCGCGCCGAAAGCCGATTTCCGGCCCAGCCAGATCTTTGCGCTTTCCTCAGCCGACTGGCTTTCGCGCAGCTCAACCGGGTTATGTCGTTTGGCAATCTCAACGATCTTCGACAGTTGATAGTCGATCTCGGCCTCCGAGCCTTCGACCTCGACAATCAGCAAAGCCGTACAATCGGGATAGCCCGCATGCGCAAAGTTCTCGCAGGCTTTGATGCACAGCGTATCCATGAATTCGATCGCAACCGGCAAGATGCCCGACTTGATGATGTCCGAGACACATTGGCCAGCGACCTCGTTGTCATCAAACCCCATCAGAACGGGCCGCGCGCCTTCGGGTTTGCGCAGGATGCGCAGGGTTGCCTCGGTCACAACGCCCAGCTGCCCCTCGGACCCGCAGATTAAACCCAACAGGTCCAGACCGCCGGAGTCCAGGTGTGCGCCGCCGATCTCAACCACGCTGCCATCCATCATGACCATGGTCACACCCAGCAGATTATTCGTGGTCACCCCATATTTCAGACAATGCGCCCCACCCGAGTTCATCGCGATATTGCCCGCAATTGCGCAGGCCAGTTGGGATGAGGGGTCGGGGGCGTAGAAGAAATCTTTCTCTTCAACCGCGCCGGTTACGCTGAGATTGGTGCGACCGGTTTGAACGCGGACAAAGCGGTTGTCATAGTCGGTCTCCAACACATCATTCATGCGTGCCACACCCAGGATCACGCAATCCGCCGTTGGCAGCGCCCCGCCTGCCAACGACGTGCCCGAGCCGCGTGGAACAACCGGCACATTTTCTTCGTGGCAAATGCGCAGCACGTCCGAGACCTCTTGCGTCGTTGATGGCAGGACCGCCAGCATGGGCGGGCAGCGATAGGCCGTCAGTGCGTCACATTCATAGGCTCGCGTTTCAGATGGGTCGTGAATCACAGCACCCTCAGGCAAAACCTGTAGCAATCGCGCCAAAACGGCTTGCTTGCGCGCAAGCACATCGGGATTTGGCTGGGGCATGTCCATGGCTGATCCTCCGATTTGGTAAAATAATATTACCAATTTCTTCATCTGGCAAGTTCAATGATCTGACCCTACTGTCGCGCCATGACCTGGATTGATCGCGCACTCATGTTTTCCACGCTGGACTATGTCGCCATCCTGCTGCTCGTCGGGGCTTGGCAGGGGATTGGCTGGAGGATCGAGAACCCGTCCCCCGAACGGCAATCCGTTGCGATGATGATGGACGGCTTCCGCCGCGGCTGGATGCACGAGATGGTGACCCGTCAGCCGCGCATGTTCGACGCGCAGGTCGTGGCGGCGATGCGGCAGGGCAGTACGTTCTTCGCCTCGACCACGATGATCGCCATTGGCGGTGGGCTTGCCCTGCTGGGCAATACCGAGCAGTTGGCTGGCGTTGCCAGTGATCTGGCCATCGGCAGCGCCCCCGCGCTGGTGTGGGAGATCAAGATACTGGTCGTGATCCTGTTCCTGGCCAACGCCTTTCTGAAATACGTCTGGGCGCACCGTCTGTTTGGGTATTGCGCGGTGCTGATGGCGGCTGTTCCGAATGACCCGGAAGACCCGCAAGCCTATCCGCGCGCCGCACAAGCCGCCGAGATTTGCGTGACCGCCGCGCGCAGCTTCAACCGCGCACTGCGCGCCACCTATTTTGCGTTGGCCTCTTTGGCTTGGTTCCTGGGACCTGTCGCGCTGATCCTCGGCACGGGCATCACGTTCGGCGTGCTCTACCGGCGCGAGTTCGCCTCACATTCCCGCTCGGTTCTTGTGACATTGCCCTCTGACACCAAGACGTGATCCCTTAGGGTCGTGCAACATTGTAGGGTTTGCTTATGCGTTATCTGATTCTTGCTTCCGTTCTTGCCGCCCCTGCCTTTGCCGATCCACCGACAATTGAGAAAGTTGCGGTCAGCCAAAGCGGTGACACATGGCGCTTTGATGTCACCATTAGGCATCCCGATACGGGCTGGGATGACTACGCCGATGGCTGGCGTGTTCTGGATATGGACGGAAACAAGCTGGGAATGCGCGTGCTGCATCATCCCCACGTTGACGAACAGCCCTTCACCCGGTCCTTGAGCGGCGTGGTGATCCCTGCGGGCCTGTCGCAGGTGCAAATTCAGGCGCGCGACAATGTGGGTGGGTGGAGCGATGACACCACCGTGATCGACCTGAACTGAGGTTCAGAACACCCCCAGACTTAACCCGGCGGCCATCGCGGCCCCAATGTCGCGACATTTGTCCAGCTGATCGTCTGGGATGGTCTTTTCGGCCAGAATGGCCTCGGGCGTTTGCGCATGGGTACACAGGATCAGGGGCGGCTGCACCTCTTTCAGCCGCCAGCCCGTTGCAATGCGGGCAATCTGGCGCGCGGCGTTTTCTCCGTCAGACCCGGCGCAGACCATCTGAGAATAGGCTCGGCCTTCGATCTTGCCCAAAACGGGATAGTAGCTGCGATCGAAGAACTCTTTCATAAGGCCGGAAATCGCCGCCAGATTCTCGGGCGCGCAAAAGATGTAGCCGTCGGCGCGCAGCAGATCGTCAGGCCCAGCGAGGTCTGCTGTTTTCAACACAATTTCTGCGTCGTCACCTCCGGCCCCAGCTGCGGCTTCGGCCATCTGCCGGGCGCCGCCGGTGCGTGAATGGTAGACGATCAAAAGCTGCGCCATCTCAGACCCGGTGATAGGGGCCGCCCGACAGAATGGTCGCGGCCCGATAAAGTTGCTCAGCCAGCATCACACGGACCAGCATGTGGGGCCACACCATTGACCCGAAGGAGATGGAAAAATCCGCCTCGGCGCGGAGTGAGGGATCTATTCCGTCTGCTCCGCCGATGATCAGCGCCAGATCCTGCCGGCCTGCGTCGCGCCAATTGCCCAGCTTTTTGGCGAAATCGGGTGAGGACATCAGCCGTCCGCGCTCATCCAGCGTACAGATCACAGCCCCTTTGGGCAGCGCTTTGCGCAGCAACCCAGCTTCGGCAGCCATCCCTGCGTTTTTCTTGTCCTCAATCTCGATCACCCGCGCGGGCCCAAGGCCCAGCGCGCGACCGGTGCGGTCGAACCGGGTCAGGTAGTCGTCAAGCAGGGTCTTCTCGGGTCCGGCGCGCAATCGCCCGACCGCAACTATGCTGATCCGCATATTTCTCTCGCCTCCGGCCCGTTAATGCAGGCCGGGATGGCGCCTCAGTTGGCTGAGGCGCTGCCGCCCGCAGGCAGCCACATCTTTTCCAGCTGATAGAATTCGCGCACTTCGGGGCGGAAGATATGGACAACGACATCGCCCGTATCGATCAGCACCCAGTCGCCGGCATCTTTGCCTTCGACCTTCGAGGTGAAACCGAATTCCTGCTTGATGCGATCCGTCAGCTTTTCCGCCATGGCCGAAACTTGACGGGTCGACCGACCCGAGGCAATCACCATGTGATCCGCAACCGAGGACTTGCCCTGCAGGTTGATCTGCACAACGTCTTCGGCCTTGTCATCGGAAAGTGAGGAAAGGATGCGCGCAAGCAGCTTGTCGCTGATTGACTGAGAGTGGGCCATCATTTTGGCCCCGTCTTCGGCGGGTAAACCCGCCTGGGTATGTAGAGACAGGACATAGTCCTCCTTTGCTGCGCGCCGCAAATCCCCGGCGCCGGGATATATAGAAGGTAACAAGCACCCTGTGACATTTCAATGAAGACCCCACAACCCTCGCAGCATTGTGCCCGAACGGCATCTGCGATGGTGCAAGGGACCTTGATAGACTCAGTCAGTATCTATATCTGACGCGTCATGAGACCTATTACGGCCCCGAATATCGACCTGCAAGACCGTGCGCGCCTGCGTGAGCGGTTCTTTGGGGCCGCCCGCACGGTTCAGGCCCGCCTATCTGCGGCCTAAGCCAACTCGCCAGCCAATTCTCATACTAATACGGGAGAGGACCGATGTCCCCCAAAACACTCTATGACAAGATCTGGGATGCCCATGTCGCGCACGAAGCCGATGATGGCACCTGCCTGCTGTATATCGACCGCCATCTGGTCCACGAAGTGACCAGCCCGCAGGCGTTCGAAGGCCTGCGCATGGCAGGCCGCAAGGTGCGCGCGCCGGAAAAGACCATCGCGGTGCCGGATCACAACGTGCCCACCACGCCGGACCGGGTGAACGGCATCGAAAACCCGGAATCGCGCATTCAGGTCGAAGCACTGGACAAAAACGCCAAGGATTTCGGCATTCACTATTATCCGGTGAATGACGTCCGTCAGGGCATCGTGCACATCGTTGGCCCCGAACAGGGCTGGACCCTGCCCGGAATGACCGTTGTATGCGGTGACAGCCACACCGCCACGCATGGCGCCTTTGGCGCGTTGGCCCACGGCATCGGTACGTCCGAGGTCGAGCATGTTCTGGCCACCCAGACCCTGATCCAGAAGAAATCCAAGAACATGAAGGTCGAGATCACCGGCAAGCTGCAGCCGGGCGTGACCGCCAAGGATATCACGCTGGCCGTGATTGGTGAGACCGGCACCGCTGGCGGCACCGGTTATGTCATCGAATATTGCGGTGAAGCGATCCGCGATCTGTCGATGGAAGGCCGTATGACCGTCTGCAACATGGCCATCGAAGGCGGCGCGCGTGCTGGCCTGATCGCGCCGGACGAAACCACGTTTGAATATGTCAAAGGTCGGCCCCATGCGCCAAAAGGTGCGCAGTGGGAGGCAGCGATGGATTGGTGGAAAACCCTGTTCACCGACGACGACGCGCATTTCGACAAGGTCATCACCCTGCGCGGTGAAGACATCGCGCCAGTCGTGACATGGGGCACCAGCCCCGAAGACGTGCTGCCGATCACCGCAACCGTGCCCAACCCCGAAGATTTCGAAGGCGGTAAGGTCGACGCGGCCCGCCGTTCGATCGAATATATGGGGCTGGAAGCCGGTCAGAAACTCAGCGAAGTGGAAATCGACACCGTCTTCATCGGCTCTTGCACCAATGGCCGTATCGAAGACCTGCGTGCTGCGGCCGCGATTCTGAAAGGCAAAAAGGTCAAGGACGGGATGCGCGCGATGGTCGTGCCCGGTTCGGGACTGGTGCGCGCACAGGCCGAAGAAGAAGGTCTGGCGGACATCTTCAAAGAGGCCGGTTTCGAATGGCGTCTGGCGGGATGTTCCATGTGTCTGGCGATGAACCCCGATCAGTTGCAACCGGGCGAGCGCTGTGCCGCAACTTCGAACCGCAACTTCGAAGGTCGTCAGGGACGCGGTGGACGCACCCACCTGCTGAGCCCCGCAATGGCTGCCGCAGCGGCAATCACAGGACGGCTGACAGACGTCCGCGAGTTGATGTAAGCTGCCCTCATATCTAGATATTTGAGGGATTGAACACATGAGTGACTGGATCAAATGGCTTCTGCTGGGGCTTCTGTCGATCGCGTTCGGCATCTTTGTGCTGGGTGCGCCGGTTGTGGCGTCTGTTGCCGTAACTGTGGTGACCGGTGTGTTGCTGCTGATAGCGGGTGCGTTGCAGGTCGTCGGCGGTTTCACGGTTGAAGGCACCGGCAACAAGATCCTGTCGCTCATCATGGGTGCTGTGATGCTGTTCCTGGGCTGGTCCTTTCTGGATCACCCGCTGCAGGGCACGCTGACGCTGGCGACGGTGATGCTGATCCTGTTCATGGCAGGCGGCATCGCGCGGGTCATCCTGTCGTTCCAGATGAAAGGAACTCAGTTTTTCTGGCCCACGCTGATCTCGGGCATCTTGTCGATCATACTGGCCGGTATCATCTGGTCTTATGCAGCGGCAGATCCGGCGGCATTGCTGAGCCTGTTGGGGATCCTGCTGGGCATCGAGATGCTGTTCAACGGGTTCGGCCTGATCTTCATGGCGTTCTTCGTAAAGAATGCACCCAAGGATGAAACAACAAAAGCGAAAGAAGCTTAAACGCGGGGCGCGGGCGCGGCCCTCTCCCGCAGGAGTGTAAATATGGAAAAGTTTGACAAAGTCCACGGGGTGGCCGCCCCAATGCCATTGATCAATATCGACACCGATATGATCATTCCGAAAGTGCACCTGAAGACCATCAAACGGTCCGGCCTTGGCGTCGTTCTGTTTGACGAGATGCGCTATCACGACCATGGCGGTGAGAACGAAGACTTTGTTCTGAACAAACCCGCCTATCGCAACACCGAGATTCTGGTGGCTGGCGACAATTTTGGCTGCGGCTCTTCGCGCGAACACGCGCCGTGGGCGATCAAGGATTTCGGTATCAAGGTTGTGATCTCGACCAGTTTTGCCGACATCTTCTTCAACAATTGCTTCAAGAACGGCATCCTGCCGATCGTGGTTGCGGAAGAGCATCACGTGGTTTTGATGGAAGATGCGCACAAGGGCGAAAACGCCCGCATGACCGTGCATCTGGAAGATCAGCAGATCACCACATCCGACGGCGTTGTGATCGAGTTTGAGGTGGATGCGCACCGCAAACACTGTCTGCTGAATGGTCTGGACGATATCGGTCTGACCATGGAGAAAGATCACCACATCGACAAATTCGAAGATCACGCCAGCCAGGCCCGCCCCTGGGTATGATTCTGGGGACGAATCTGTTGACACTCAACCTTACGGGGTCGCATGTGCGGCCCCGTTCGCATTCTTGGGGTTGATTCGTAGTTATCCACAACATGTAGGTCTCATATTGAGATACACGTCGGATTTGCGTTCAAAATGATGCAATCCCGCACCAGTTGCGCCATCATTTTGCCCGAAATCACGTGTTATCTGCACCTCGGCTTGAGCGAAATACCGCTTGTCGTCCATCTTGGGGCGACAGAGGTATCCGTCAAAAAAAACAACAGGCGGCGGGCACAAGTTGGAATGAAGTCGGCACAGAATCGGCTGATTCCGGTTTGAAAGGGTTCGGATAGTGATTGCACGCACGACAGGGGCGGCGATACGTGGGATTTTGGTCGCCGTCATGGTGCTGACACCTGCGTTGTACCTGCCAGTATCATCGACGAACGGGACCGAGATTGTGGTCTTTATCGCGATTCTCGCGTTCATACTGACATTTGCCGAATACAACTCTGCCTTTCCCAGCTTTATCGAATTCCGCGATGCGCCCCCGGTGAACCGGCTGCGGTTTGTGGGTTTGATGTCGATGGTCACCTTTCTGACCCTGGTTTGCAAAGACGCCTACGCTCCGACCGAGATGACCCGTTTTTCTTACACAATGGGCGTCGCGATCGCGAATTTGGCCGACTTTCCTTATTCTCCGGTCCGGCTGATCGTACTGATGTTGCCCTCTGGCGCTGGCCAACCCTTGATCGAGCTGGTGCGCATCACGGCAAGCGTGGCCTATGTTGCTGCACTTGTGACGATCGCCAGCTTTGCCTATGCCGTGAAGCTGCGTGGCTGGCCCACCGGAAATGGCGCGTTCAATGTCTGGACGAACCTGCCCCTGTTTGATCCCACAAAAGGGGGGGACGTGGTCACCCGCCTGCAGCGCGACGGACGTCTGAACATCTGTATCGGTATCCTGTTGCCCTTCCTGATTCCTGCCGTGATCAAGCTTCTGACCAATTTTTCGGTGCCGATTTCACTCGGAAATCCCCAGACCCTGATCTGGACCATGTGCGCCTGGGCTTTCCTGCCTGCCAGCATGATCATGCGTGGCATGGCGACGCTGCGGATTGCAGGGTTGATCGTTGAAAAACGCCGCGCCTATTCCACAAACGAGACCGCTCAGGCTGCATGATCCGCGCCCTGATCCTGCTGTTGCTGCCATACGTAGCGCAGGCCGATGTGGTGCGCATTGCCAGCTACAACACTGAACTCAGCAGGAAAGGCCCCGGTCTGCTGCTGCGCGACATCCAAAAACGTGAAGCGCAGGTACAGGCCGTTGTGGACGTTTTGGTTTCGGCTCGCCCCGATATCGTAGCTCTGCAAGGTATCGACTGGGATAGGGAAGGGCTGGCCTTGACGGCGCTGGCGCAGCTTCTCAGAGAAGCTGGTCTGGACTATCCTCACCAGTTCGCGGTGCAACCCAACACGGGTATCGATAGCGGGCTGGATTTGGACGGGGATGGGCGCACGCAGGGTCCGGGCGATTCACAGGGTTGGGGATTGTTCACCGGGCATGGTGGTCTGGCTGTCCTGTCTCGGTATGCGATTTTGCATGCCGAGACGCAGGATTTCTCGGATCTGTTCTGGCGCGACCTTCCGGGGGCCGATTTGCCGATCTCTGATGGTGTACCTTTTCCGTCCGAGCAGGCGCAAAACGTACAGAGGCTCTCGTCAACCGGCCATTGGGTTGTTCCCATCGATACGCCTGTCGGTCGCCTGAACCTGATGACCTTCCATGCCACCCCACCGGTGTTTGACGGGCGCGAAGATCGGAACGGGTTGCGGAATGCCGATGAAATCCGGTTCTGGTCCGTGTTGTTGGACGGAGCGCTTGGCCCTGCCCCAAAGGCGCCTTTTGTGATTGCCGGGGATGCCAATCTTGACCCGTCACACAGTGACGGGCGGACCGAAGCGATTGTCGCCCTTCTTTCGGACACGCGTTTGCAGGATCCGCAGCCCAAATCACCTTCGGGTCAGATGTCCACCGTGGACTGGAAGGCCGTCGGTGAATTGCGGGTGGACTATGTTCTGCCGTCGGCAGACTTGCATGTCGTCGAGGCAGGCCTTTTTTGGCCGGACCAAGATGACGCAATGCGAGACGCCGCCAGACGTGCCAGCCGTCATCGGTTGGTTTGGGTGGATGTCTCGCTTCCATAGCGATCATGATGGTGCGTGTCATTCATCAGCCGTTGTGGAATTGCGGTACGAAGCGCCTGATCCAGATCGGTTTGCGGGACGGCCTCTACCAGTTCAGCCAGAAAACGGCCATCCAACTCGTGTGGCAGATCCCACAGATACCGCATTTCAAGTAGATGCGGTGCAAGCCGCCAGAAAGGACGGGCCAGTTTCAAGGGCCACCATTGCATCAGGGACACCGAAACCTCACGTCCCGTCACCCGTGACAGCGACTGGGCGATCTCGGCGCCGGTCAGTGTGTATCCGGAAAAGGGCACATCGCAGAACCGAGGTAGATCGTGGCGAAGCTCGGCCAACATGACCGCAGTTTGGGTCAGATCGGGCAGATAGGCCCACGCATGAGGGATGTCCGGGTTGCCGGGGTAAACCAGCCGCCCTTTTGCAAGGTTCTTGATCATGACCTGATCGAACCAGTTGCCGGACGCGCATGTATCAATGAAATCTCCGGCGCGTAGAATGATGGTGCGCACGTTTGAGCGGCGATAGGCTTCCTCCATCTCTATCCTGATCTGCCCCAGAGGATTCCGAGCCCGATGCGGGGTGCCGCCATGCCAAGGGGGTGGCGCATCGGGGCCAAACACGTAGACATTGCCTGGCACGATCACTGTGGCTTGGGTCTGTGCGGCGACGTCGATCACCCGCTGGTGCAGCCCGGGCAGCATACCGGCCCAATCGGGGTAAGGCGGATTCCAGGCGTTGACGATGATGTCGGCACCCTGCGCGGCCTGTTCCAGCGTATCGCATGTGCGGTCAAAGTTGCGCACGACCCACCCTGCCATCCCAAAGGCCAGCGCGGCATTGCGGCCAAATCGGCCTGATGCTCCTAGAACTAGAACGGTCTTTGGCATGGGGCCCTCCTGTCAGGGTTGAGTCTACCTGAAAGAATGATTCAGGGAATTGTCGAGAATCGTAGATCGTGTATTCATTTTTGAATGGACAAAGCCCTGACTCATGCCGATTGGTCCCTGATCCAGACGTTTCTGGCAGTGGCAGAAACCGGATCGCTTTCAGCTGCAGCCCGACAGCTGGGCCGCAGCCAACCCACCCTGGGCCGTCAGATTCAGACGCTGGAGTCCGAACTGGGCCTGTCGTTGTTTGAACGTCACGCGCGCGGACTGACACCAAGCGATGTGGGCAATCAACTGCTGCCCATGGCCCAAGAGATGCATGCGGCCATGAATGCCATAAGCATGATGGCTGCAGGTCAGTCGCAACAATTGGAGGGCACGGTGCGTATCACGGCGTCCGTTTTTGCCTCGCACCATTTGCTGCCGCCAATTCTGGCGCAAATCCGAAGGCATGAACCGGCCATTCAACTGGAGTTGGTGGCAACGGACACTACCGAGAATCTTTTGTACCGCGAGGCTGATATTGCAGTGCGCATGTACCGCCCTGAGCAGGTGGACCTGATCTCACGGTATCTTGGGGATGTGCAGCTGTGTTTTTGCGCGGCGCGCTCTTATCTGGACCGCGCAGGATGGCCGAAGACTGCCGACGAAGTGTTCGAGCACGATCTGGTCGGCTTTGACGCCAACGAACAGATCATCACCAAGATGCGGTCTCGGGGGTGGCCCGCCAGCAAGGACAGCTTTGCCACAAGGTGCGATCTGCAAAGCGCCTATTGGCAGTTGGTCCGCGCAGGTTGCGGGATCGGGTTCTCTCAGGTTCAGGTGGCCGAGGCTGATCCTGATGTCGAAATCTTGCTGCCCGATGTAGAGGTTCTGGCGCTTCCGGTCTGGCTGGCCGCGCCACAGGCGATGCATCAGACCCCGCGCATTCGCCGGGTCTGGGATTTGTTGGTTCAAGGTCTAAAACCCGGCCTTCAAAGCGCACCGGTGTAAGTGCCGCGCGGCGGGTAGCCGTTGTCCAATGCGTATTTGATGCCGCCATGCATGTCAGCGACCGATGGGCGCGCAAACGGCGTCGACTGCTGCCAGGCAAAGAACAGGGTCCGATCCGGCGCAATGTAAAAATGACCGGGTTCGGCAAAGAACGGGGCCTCGGCTGTGCCGGCGCGGCCTTTCGAGATCAGCAGTTTCCAATCGTTCCGCGCCGCGGCCAGCGGCAGGCTGTGACCCACACGCAGACGCGAGGTGCCGGATTTCGCGACCGTTTCAGCGGCGCGGTCCGCCGTGTCGGTGCTCAACATGATGACTTCGACACCCAGTGCTGCGAAGTCGTCCAGCGCCGCCTCGACGGTGGCCATCTGCTTGATGCAGATCGGGCAGTGCAGACCCCGGTACTGAATCATCAAGGTACCGTTTTCACCTTTGTCGGTCTCCAGATCGAAGGTTCCATGAGCCACTGTTTCGATTTTCAGCCCTGGGACGGGGTTTCCCGGTATCAACATGTGTTTTCCTCGCGATTCTGCCGGATCGTCTCATTGACCCGATGCGGCTCAGACGCTAGGGCCTGAGCTGTGAAACGCAAGGAGATCCTTCATGTCCAACCCCTCGCTCCTCATCCTGCCCGGAGACGGAATTGGCCCCGAAGTCATGGCCGAAGTGCGCAAGATCATCGGCTGGTTTAGCGACAATCGCGGCCTTCACTTTGACGTGAGCGAGGATCTGGTCGGCGGTGCAGCCTATGACGCCCATGGTAAGCCGCTGTCGGACGAAACAATGGCCAAGGCGCAAGAGGCGGACGCGGTTCTGCTGGGCGCGGTGGGCGGCCCCAAATATGACGATCTGGATTTCAGCCTGAAACCCGAACGCGGCCTGCTGCGTCTGCGCAAGGAAATGGACCTGTATTCGAATCTGCGCCCCGCGCAGTGTTTTGATGCGCTGGCCGATTTCTCGTCGCTGAAGAAAGACATCGTTGCCGGTCTCGACATCATGATCGTGCGCGAGCTGACCTCGGGCGTCTATTTCGGTGAGCCGCGCGGTATCTTCGGGGAAGGCAACGAGCGCGTTGGCATCAACACCCAGCGCTACACCGAATCCGAGATCGAACGCGCCGCGCGTTCGGCTTTTGAACTGGCGATGCGCCGCAACAAGAAGGTCTGCTCGATGGAGAAGGCCAATGTGATGGAATCGGGTATCCTGTGGCGCGAAGTTGTGGAACGCGTGGCCAAGGACTATCCCGAAGTCGAGCTGTCGCATATGTATGCCGACAACGGCGCAATGCAGCTGGTGCGCGCACCCAAACAGTTCGACGTGATCATCACCGACAACCTGTTCGGTGACATCCTGTCGGATTGCGCGGCCATGCTGACCGGCTCGCTGGGCATGTTGCCCTCGGCCTCTCTGGGGGCACCGATGGCGAATGGTCGCCCAAAGGCCATGTACGAGCCCGTGCATGGCTCGGCCCCGGACATTGCCGGTGAAGGCAAGGCCAACCCGATTGCCTGTATCCTCAGTTTCGCCATGGCGTTGCGCTACAGCTTTGATCAGGGCGATGAAGCAGACCGCCTGGAAGCCGCAATCGAAAAGGTTCTGGCCGATGGCGTCCGTACGGGCGATCTGCTGGCGGATGAAGGCGTGCAGCCGGTGTCGACCTCGGAAATGGGCGATGCAATTGTCGCGGCTCTGGACGCCAGCGTCTGAGTCATCTTGCTGAATTGCAAAAAGGCGGTGCCCAGTGCGCCGCCTTTTTCTTGACCTCAATTGCCGCCGAAAATGTCGCGGATCAGGTTGTTGATCGCGCGTTCAAAGCCACCACCTTGCTTGCGGCGGGGTTGCGGCTGGGCAACCTGAACCGGCGGATCGGGAACAACCATCGGTAGCGGGGTCGGCGTCATGCCTTCCGTGACGCGCACCATGGTTTCTTTCCAAATCTCTGCGGGCAGTCCGCCTCCTGTTACGCCCGACAGTGGCGTGTTGTCGTCATAGCCCATCCACACACCAGCCACGTAGTCTGCCGTAAATCCGATAAACCACGCGTCCCGCGCCGCCTGTGTCGTCCCGGTCTTTCCCGCCACCTGCCACCCGGGCAGCTTGGCGCGACCCCCTGTTCCTTGTGAGACCACACGCTCCATCATCCACGTCAGTTGTCTGGCGGCATTGTCATTGATCACCCGTTCGCCGATCCCTGTGGTCGTCACCATGACCGGTGTCTCATCGCCCAGCAGTTTCAACTCGGTCAGGCCATAGGGTTCCACGGACGACCCTCCGTTCAGGATGCCCGCATAGGCCCCGGTCATCTCGATCAGGGTGCTTTCCGAAGCGCCCAGTGCCAGCGCCGGGCCTTGCGCCAGATCGCTGGCGATCCCGAACCCGGTGGCGACGGTCCGGACATTCTCAAGCCCAGCCACCTCGGCCACCTTGACGGCGGGAATGTTCAGCGAATCTTTCAGCGCATCTGCCAGCGAGACGCGTCCGTAGTATTTGTTGGTGTAGTTCTTGGGGCACCACTGGCCCGAACCGGGGATGTTTATACAGTAAGGTTCATCCATCACCGTGTCATAGGGGGAATAGCCAAGTTCCAGGGCGGTGGCATAGACGAAGGGTTTGAACGAGGACCCGGTCTGCCGCAGCGCCTGCGTGGCACGGTTGAACGCGCCCGACACGCGGGTTTTGCGCCCGCCGACCATAGCGCGGACCGCCCCGTCGGCAGACATGACAACAATCGCTGCCTGTGCCTTGGATCCTTCCCGCACTTTTTCCTGAAAGATGAATTGCAGGGCCTCTTCTGCCGATTTCTGAATGCGCTGATCCAGCGTGGTACGGATCACCACATCCTCGGTGGTGTTGCGTGTGAAGAACTCCGGCCCGCTGGCCATGACCCAATCGGCAAAGTATCCGCCCGCCCGTGCTGCGGCGGCCTCGGACAGTTTGGCGGGACGGCTGCGGGCTTCACTGGCCTGCGCCGAGCTCAAGTACCCTTGCGCCTCCATCAGCCCAACCACAAGTCGCGCACGATCTTGCGACCGCTGAAGGTTGTTGGTTGGCGCATAGCGCGTCGGAGCTACCAGAAGACCGGCCAGCATCGCCGCCTCGGCCGGCGACACCTCGGCCGCTGATTTGCCGAAATAGCGCTGGCTTGCGGCCTCGAACCCGCGCGCACCGGCACCCAGGAAGGCACGGTTCAGGTAGATCGTCAGGATTTCGTTCTTGGAGTATTTGACCTCCATCGCCAGCGCATAGACCGCCTCTTTGCCCTTGCGCCACAGCGAGCCCTGACGGCAATCCGCCTCATAGGCGGCCTCGGATTCCCATTCGCTGGGATCGTAAGGTACGCCCAGACACAGCAGCTTGGCCGTCTGCTGCGTGATGGTCGAGCCCCCATGGCCCGACAAGGGACCGCGACCCTCGCTCAGGTTGATCCGCACCGCGCTGGCCACGCCGCGTGGGCTGACGCCGAAATGGCGATAGAATCGCTTGTCCTCGGTTGCGACCACCGCGTTCTTGAGGTGGGGCGAGACGGTATCGGCGGTGATCACCCCGCCGAACTGATCCCCGCGCCAAGCATAGACCTTGCCATCGCGGTCCAGCATCGTTACCGACCCGCGCGCGCGACCATCCAGCAAAGCATCGACATCAGGCAGAGAGGTATAGACCACGCCAACCGCCAGCGCGATCAGCATTGCCACAACGGCCCCGACACGCCAGGTCACGCCCCAGACCAGCCGCCAGATCCAGCGGAACAGACGGCGGAATATTCCCCCGCCACTGCCGCCCGCGCGTTTGCGGGTCTTCTTGCGCGCCGTCTTGCGTGTGGTCGTTTTTCGAGCGGTGGATTTCCGGCCCGCCGGTTTCGCAGCCCGCTTGGTCGCCGAAGGTTTACGTCCCTTCGACGAATACCGTTTATCCGCGACCAAAGTCGGTTTGCGGCGCTTGGACTCAGTCATGCTCAAACTCTGCCCGGTTATACTTTTGGCCCACCATACCCCGGCGGCCTGACTATGTAGAGGTCCGATTTTCCGGAATTTTCCCTCTCACAACCGCCTAAATTTTAGACGAATGGTGTGTTGTGTGCAAAAAATGTGCAACTTTGCGACATTTTCAGACAGTTTTCCGCCCCGAAACCGTTTCTTACCGCCCCTGATCACGCTTTTTTCTGCGGGTGCAAACAAACCGGTCCGACCGGGGAAGCAGAGGGGAAAGACGTGAAACTGATCATTGCGACAATCAAGCCGTTCAAGCTCGAGGAAGTGCGCGAAGCACTGACCCAGGCTGGCGTGCGCGGCATGATGGTGACCGAAATCAAGGGCTTCGGCTCGCAATCCGGTCACACGGAAATTTACCGCGGCGCGGAATACGCCGTGAACTTCGTGCCCAAGATCAAACTGGAAATCGTGGTACCTGCCACGATGGCCGACCAGATCGTTGAGACCATCACCACCACAGCCAAAACCGGCAAGATCGGCGACGGCAAGATTTTCGTCCTCGATGTCGAGCAGGCCATGCGCGTGCGGACCGGGGAAACCAACGAGGACGCGCTGTAAGGCGCCGACACTCACACTCAATCCGAGGACTGACAATGAACCTGATGAAATCTCTCATCCCTGCTGCTGCGCTTGTCGTGCTGCCGCAGATGGGTCTGGCGCAAGAGGCCGCCGCCGAAGGCGAAGCCGCGCTGCACACCCAGTACATCTTTACCACCCTGCTGTTCCTGATGGCAGGCTTCCTGGTCTTCTTCATGGCGGCAGGCTTTGCCATGCTGGAAGGCGGTCTGGTGCGGTCCAAGAACGTGGCCATGCAGATGACCAAGAACATCGCGCTGTTTTCCATTGCCGCGATCATGTACTGGCTGGTTGGCTTCAACACGATGTATCCGGGCGACTTCAATGGTTTCTTTGCCATTGGCGGTCCGACCGTGCTTGATCCTGTTGGTGTTGACCCTGCCGAGGCTGCTTTGGACTATGCCTCGATCGGTTCGGACTTCTTCTTCCAGTTGGTCTTTGTGGCTGCAACTGCGTCCATCGTGTCGGGTGCCGTGGCCGAGCGGATCAAGCTGTGGCCCTTCCTGATCTTCGTCGTCGTGCTGACCGGAATCCTGTACCCGATCTCGGGCTCCTGGCAGTGGGGCGGCGGCTGGTTGTCCGAGGCTGGTTTCTCGGATTTCGCTGGCTCGACTGTTGTGCATTCGGTCGGTGGCTGGGCGGCTCTGGCGGGCTGTCTGATCCTGGGCCCGAGGATCGGCAAGTACAAGGACGGTAAAGTTCACCCGATGCCCGGTTCGAACCTGGCGCTGGCAACACTGGGTACCTTCATCCTGTGGCTGGGTTGGTTCGGCTTCAATGGCGGCTCGCAACTGGCAATGGGCACCGTGGGTGACGTCACCGACGTGTCGCGCATCTTCGCCAACACCAACATGGCCGCTGCGGCGGGCGCTGTTGCTGCCCTGATCATGACACAGGTTCTGTACAAAAAGCCTGACCTGACCATGGTTCTGAACGGTGCGCTGGCCGGTCTGGTCTCGATCACTGCCGAGCCTCTGGCCCCGACCCTGTTCGGCGCCCTGTGGATTGGTGCTGTTGGCGGTATCATCGTGGTCTTCGCGGTTCCCATGCTGGACAAGTTCAAGATCGACGACGTCGTCGGTGCCATCCCGGTTCACCTGTTCGCAGGCATCTGGGGCACCATCGCCGTGATCTTCTACGGTGAGGCCAGCCTGGTCACCCAGCTGACCGGTATCATTGCCTACGGTGTCTTCACTTTCGTCGGAGCGCTGATCCTGTGGTCCATCCTGAAAGCGACCCTCGGCATCCGCGTCAGCGAAGAAGACGAGATCAACGGTCTGGACATGGCGGAACTGGGTATGGAAGCTTACCCTGAGTTTTCCAAAGGCTAAACTTTGATCTTGCCAACAAAAAACCCGGGCGTCCGCGCCCGGGTTTTCTTGTTTTGGATTGTGCTTGTTAGACGCCGACGTCGACAATCGCCTTGGCCAGAATTGGAACCGTTGTGGCATTCAAACCAGCGATATTCAGACGGCTGTCGCCGACCATGTAGATGCCGTGATCGTTGCGCAGTTGCTCGACCAGGTCCGGGGCGGCGCCGAGGCGCGAGAACATACCGCGGTGCTGGGCGATAAACCCGAAACGATCTGAGCCGCTGTGGCGCTGCAACTCGTCGGCCAGTTGCTGACGCAGGTCCAACATCGACAGGCGAACCTCTTCCAACTCGGCTTGCCAGTCCGCGCGAAGTTCCGGGTCGGTCAGGATCGTCGTCACGACCCTTGCCCCGTGATCCGGCGGGAAGGAATAGTTCTGGCGGTTCAGGAAGGCCAGCGTGCTCTGGTTCAGCGCGGTTTGGCCAGCATCATCGCTGATCGCCATCAGCAGGCCGGTGCGCTCACGATAGACGCCGAAGTTCTTCGAGCAGGACGCCGCGATCAGGCAGCGCTTGACGGAAGAGGCCACCAGACGGGTCGCTTGTGCGTCTTCCTCAAGACCGTCGCCAAAACCCTGATAGGCAATGTCGATCATCGCCACGAGGCCAAGCTCGTTGATCAGGTTCACGACCTCCTGCCATTGCACCATGTTCAGGTTTGCGCCGGTGGGGTTGTGGCAGCAGCCATGCAGCAGAACCACGTCGCCTGCCTTGGCGGTTTTCAGGTCTTCGATCATGCCGTCGAAATCGACGCCACGGGTCTCGCCGTCGAAATAGCGATAGGCGACCGTTTCCATTCCCAGATAGTTCAGGATCGACAGGTGGTTCGGCCATGTCGGGTTCGACACGAACACGCGGGCCGACGGGTTGGCCATGCGGATCATCTCGAACGCCTGACGGCAAGCACCGGTGCCACCCGGGGTCGCAACGGCGGCAATGTTGGCGCGCGGAACCGAAGTGCCCAGGATCAGGTCGATCATCGCATCGGCATAGGCGGGATCACCGGCCAGACCGGTATAGGCCTTGCTCTCCTGCTCTTCCAGAATGCGCTTTTCGGCGGCCTTGACCGCGCACATCACCGGGGTAACACCTTCGGCATTCTTGTAGACGCCAACACCCAGGTCGATCTTTTGATCGCGCGGGTCTTCGCGGTACATCTGCATCAGCGCCAGAATCTTGTCGGCGGGCTGCGGTTTGAGGTTTTCGAACATCAGGTCTCTCCGGTTGCGACGGGCAGGGTCGGGAAGGCACCCCATTCAGCCCAGGAGCCGTCATAAAGCGCGTGGTCTTTCTTGCCCATGCGTTCAAGCGCAAGGCTGAGAATCGCAGCGGTCACGCCCGACCCGCATGAGGTGATGGCGGGCTTGGACAGATCGACTCCGGCAGCTTCGAACACAGCACGGCACTCATCGGGCGATTTCATGGTGTGGTTCTTGTTCAGCAAGCTGCCAAAGGGCACGCTGCGCGATCCGGGGATGTGACCGGACCGCAGGCCCTCACGCGGCTCAGGGTCCGTGCCCACAAACCGACCCGCCGCGCGTGCGTCGATGACCTCGTGATCGCCCAGCTTGGCGGCGGCAGAGACCTGCGTGACATCGCGCACAAGGTGGTTCTGAACCCGCACGGTCATGTGACGGTCGCGGATCACGGGGGGCAGATCCTCGATCTCGCGCCCTTCGGCCTGCCATTTCGGCAATCCGCCATCCAAAACGGCAATACTTTCCTGCCCCATCAGACGGAACAGCCACCAGACACGCGCAGCCGAGGACAGGCCCGATCCGTCATAGACAACAACCTGATGCCCATCTCCCACGCCCATTGCCCGCATGCGCGACATGAACTTTTCCGCCGGCGGAGCCATGTGCGGCAGGTCAGATCGGTGATCGGATATCTCATCAATATCAAAGAAACGGGCGCCGGGAATATGCGCCGCATCATACTCGGCCTTTGCGTCCCGCCCGTGTTGCGGCAGGTACCATGAGCCATCCAGAATCCGCAGATCCGGGTCCTTGAGGTGATCGGCCAGCCATTCGGTTGAGACGAGGGTTTTAGGGTCGTCCAGCATCAATGCCTCTCCTATGCGCGCACGGATTTCCCTATACGCGGCAGAGTGGGGGTTCAAGCTATTCCGACCCCTTGGACCGGTTGCGCAAGCGGAAAAACTGCCCAATGCCGATCAGACTGATGAAGATCCAGAAGCTTTCGATCAACATCGAGGCCAGATTGAAATTCTGCAGCAGGGAATAGACGATTAGGATCGAGCCGATCAGGTTGACAACCGGAAAGGCCAGATCGTCTGAATTCATCAATCGCATCTGGGTGGCAAAATAGGCGGCAACCACGGCCAGCGCACCCAAGGAGCCGATGGCATCTGCCCAGGTCAGGGTATCAATCAGTTCGGACATGCGACGCTCAAATCTCCGTAGGCGCGGCCATGTGCGCGTAGTGGTGCATATTCAGGAACTGCGCGCCATCGGACCCTGCGCGATATCCATGTGGATGATCCGCCGCAAAGCGCAGACCCTGACCGGCGTGCAGCGGCACCCAGTCCCCATTGCGCAGGATCTCAAGCGCGCCGCTGAGAACAAACACCTCTTCCGTGACGCCAACCGCGTGAGGCGGCGATTCATGGCTCTGGTTCGGGGCAAGCTGGACATGAAACGTCTCGGCGCCCAGTGCGGGATCAAAGGGAAAGACGATTTTGACCTCGATGCTGCCAGGAAAGGTAACTGTCTGAAACACCCCTGAATTTGCCGGGTCACGCAGCGCCGCCGAGCCAATCAAAGCGCTGAGCGGCAGGCGAAACCCTTTGGCGATTTTCCAAAGTGTGGCAATGGTCGGGCTCGATTCGCCGCGCTCAATCTGACCAAGCATGGCTTTGCTGACACCGGTCAACTCGGCCGCTTTGGACAGGCTCAGCCCCGAGGCTGTCCTGACTTCGCGTAGTTTCAGCGTGATCTCGTCCGGTGCCATAATCCCGTCTTTCGAATCCTCTTGTGCGTTATAGCGCACATGTGGTACGTGCGCTATAACGCACAATCTCGACGTTATACAACCCGAGACAAAAGGGAAACAGCATCATGCCATTGTACCGATCCAGAACCTCTACCCATGGCCGCAATATGGCCGGTGCCCGTGGCCTGTGGCGCGCGACCGGGATGCAGGATGACGATTTCGGCAAGCCGATCATCGCCATCGTCAACTCGTTCACGCAATTCGTGCCGGGCCATGTCCACCTGAAGGATCTGGGCCAGATGGTCGCGCGTGAAGTTGAGGCCGCAGGCGGCGTCGCCAAGGAATTCAACACCATCGCGGTGGATGACGGTATCGCCATGGGCCATGACGGGATGCTGTATTCGCTGCCCTCGCGCGAGGTGATCGCGGATTCGGTCGAATACATGGTCAACGCCCATTGCGCCGATGCGATGGTGTGTATCTCGAACTGCGACAAGATCACACCGGGTATGCTGATGGCCGCGATGCGGCTGAACGTCCCGGCGATCTTTGTCTCGGGCGGACCGATGGAGGCGGGCAAGATCGACATCGCCGATCTGGACGCCAAAAAGATCGATCTGGTGGACGCAATGGTCGCCGCCGCGGATGACCGCTTCACCGATGAACAGGTTCAGCATATCGAGGAAAACGCCTGCCCGACCTGCGGGTCATGCTCGGGCATGTTCACCGCAAACTCGATGAACTGCCTGGCCGAGGCGCTGGGTCTGGCGCTGCCGGGCAATGGCTCGACCCTGGCCACGCATGCGGATCGCAAGAACCTGTTCCTTGAGGCCGGTCGCCGGATTGTCGAAATCACCAAGCGCCACTATGAGCTGGACGAGACAGGTTTCCTGCCGCGTGAGATCGCAACCTTTGATGCGTTTGAAAACGCGATGAGCCTGGATATCGCCATGGGCGGGTCGACAAACACGGTTCTGCATTTGCTGGCGATTGCCAGTGAGGGTGGGGTCGATTTCACCATGTCCGATATGGATCGGCTTAGCCGCAAGGTGCCCTGCCTTTGCAAAGTCGCGCCCAATACCGAGAATGTGCATATGGAAGACGTGCACCGCGCCGGTGGTATCTTCTCGATTCTGGGTGAACTCAGCCGCGCCGGTCTGTTCCACGAACATTGCAGCACCGTTCATACGCCAACCATGGGTGAAGCGATTGCCAATTGGGACATCAAGGTTGCCAACAACCCTTCGGCACAAGAGCTGTTCAAGGCAGCCCCCGGTGGCGTGCGCACCACACAGGCCTTCAGCCAGTCGAACCGGTACAAGGAACTGGACACCGACCGCAAAGGCGGTGTGATCCGGTCCAAGGAACATGCGTTCAGTCAGGATGGTGGTCTGGCGGTTCTGTTCGGCAATATCGCGCGCGACGGGTGCATCGTGAAAACGGCGGGCGTGGATGCCAGTAGCCTGACCTTCACCGGCTCGGCCTATGTCTGCGAAAGCCAGGATCAAGCCGTCAGCGACATCCTGACCGGCAAGGTAAAGGAAGGCGACGTTGTGGTCATCCGCTACGAGGGCCCGCGTGGTGGGCCGGGGATGCAGGAGATGCTGTATCCGACCTCGTATCTGAAATCCAAAGGTCTTGGCAAAGCCTGTGCGCTGCTGACCGATGGGCGGTTCTCGGGCGGTACGTCCGGCCTGTCCATCGGCCACGTCTCACCCGAGGCGGCCGAGGGCGGTGTCATCGGCCTGGTGCGTCAGGGCGACACGATTGAGATCGACATCCCCAACCGCTCGATCCATCTGGCCGTGTCGGATGAGGAACTTGCTGTACGGCGGGCAGAGCAGGACGAAAAAGGGTGGGAACCGGCGAAGCCACGCAAGCGCAAGGTTTCTACTGCTTTGAAGGCCTATGCCAAGCTGACCACCAGCGCAGCCAAAGGGGCCGTGCGTCAGGTTTGAGTTAGAAACCGCTCAACAAAAAACGGTCCACCCATCCGGTGGGCTGTTTTTTTTCTGTTGTGCGGACAAAAGCGTTCAAGGTTAACACAATTCTGGCGGAATGTTCTGTATCAATACAATGCAGTTCAGCGCAGGCAGCGAGATAGTGGGAATCCGCAATGTACAAGTTACTCTATTTATTCTTGATGATGTTTTACGCTTCATCAGCTTCGGCGCAATCAGTGGTGGGTTCCTTCGAAAAAGACGGAATGCAAATCTCGCTGCTCTTCGATGGCCGCTGGGGCGTAGTTGAAGAGAGTGAAGTTGAATGCGGAGATATGCCTCATATCTACGTTTGTATTGAGCAAGCAAATCTGTTTACGGAAAGAGAAGAACTCGCACCAATAGACGTTGACCTAAGAGGACATTCATTTGCGGATTCCGGTGTCTTTGCTGGGCGAACTTGGGGCGGAAATTCGAGCAACCTTATTGAAATTGCAAGAGGTTTTGCTAGTGACTTGTCTTCAGCATACAAAGTTCCAACCGACCGAGTTAGACTACTTTCAACTGAATCTGGAACAATCGGTAATCACCAGTTTTTTCGTTACGAATTTCTCACCAATTTAGAACATGGTCCGCTATGGTCTACCGTAACTCGAATAAAAAATGGTAGCCGAACTGCGGACGTTGGGACACATGTATTCGGAGAGATGTGGACAACGAGCCCTGAGATGTTTGTTGTTCGAAAGGACTTTCACAACCGCGTGATGGAAAACTTGCCATTGGATTGGGTGAATGGGTGAAGCGCAGCAAAAGCATACTTTCAGCCCGGATACCTTACCAACTAGTGAAAGACCCAAGTGCTCTAGATTGGTAGCTAAGTCGTCTTGCCCCGTTTCAGTGGACGGTTTCAAAAGATCCGGCTGACCGCTCCTCGAAGTCAGCCGGGCTTACGTTGCCAAGATACCCATGGCGACGTTTTCGATTGTAGAACACCTCAATGTACTCGAACAGATCGGCGCGTGCCTCGTCTCTGGTACGGTAGCGTACACGGTTCACGCGTTCGCGTTTGAGAACGCCGAAGAAGCTTTCGACGACAGCGTTGTCATAGCAATTCGCAGCCGCACTCATGCTGCATTCGATGCCATGCCGGACGAGTTCCTCTCGGAAATCGTCACTGGTGTACTGGGCGCCGCGATCGGAGTGATGAATGAGATGTCCGTCCGGTCGGCGCGCCTCGATGGCCGTGCGCAAGGCGCCAATCACCAGATGCCGGCCCATCCGCTGGCTCATTGACCAGCCCACAATCCGGCGAGAGAAAAGATCCATTACAACCGCGAGGTAGAGCCAGCCCTGCTTTG
>NZ_JBQGAE010000011.1:0-130306 GCF_056542645.1 Ruegeria sp. AB5 | reverse complement strand
CGCGGGCTTAGCCCGCGCGCTGCCGGGCCCAACGGGAGGAAAGGTCTTGCCAAAGACCTTGACGACGGGCGGGAGCACTACTGCCCCCTTGTACCAGAAGACCGCCCCCCGTATTTAGGCATCAAACAGGAACACAGGAGAATTCGGATGCTCAAAGGACTCGGCGGCCTGGGCGACATGGCCAAGATGATGAAATCCGCACAGGATCTTCAAACTAAAATGACCGACATGCAGGAAGAACTGAACACCATCATGGTTGTGGGTGAATCCGGCGCTGGTTTGGTCAAGGCGACGGCCACTGCAAAGGGTGAGCTCAAGGGTCTGGACATCGATCCGTCGATCTTCAACGGCGACGACAAGGAAGTGGTCGAAGATTTGATTCTGGCCGCCATCAAAGACGCGCAAACCAAGGCGTCCGAGCGTTCACAGGAAGAAATGGGCAAGCTGACCGAAAGCATGGGCTTGCCGAAAGACATCAAGCTACCGTTCTGATAGACCCTCCTGATGACACAGGGACCGGGCACAATAGCCCGGCCCATTTGCAGGAGCACACGCCGTGAGTTCGAACAGTGACATCGACAATCTGATCGACCTGATGGCCAAGCTGCCGGGCCTTGGCCCCCGCTCGGCCCGCCGTGCCGTGCTGCATCTGATCCGCAAACGTGCCCTGCTGCTGACGCCTTTGTCGGACGCCATGCAACAGGTCGCAGTGACCGCCCGCGAGTGCCTGAATTGCGGCAACGTGGGCACCACAGATATCTGCGACATCTGCAACAACGAGGACCGCGCGACCGGTGAGCTGTGCGTCGTCGAGGACGTCGCCGACCTCTGGGCAATGGAACGTGCCGGGGTCTTCAAAGGTCGCTATCACGTTCTAGGTGGCACTTTGTCGGCATTGGATGGGGTTGGTCCGGACGAGCTTCGCATTCCGCGCCTCAAGGATCGGGTGGTGGCTGAAGGCATCACCGAGATCATTCTGGCCTTGAATGCCACCGTAGACGGACAAACCACAGCGCACTACATCGCCGACCAGTTGGAGGGGCAGGTTCGCCTGACCTCACTTGCGCAGGGCGTGCCGATCGGCGGCGAGTTGGATTATCTGGATGACGGGACAATTACGGCAGCGCTCAGGGCGCGGAAGGAACTGTAGTACTTTCGCTCGCGCTCTACGCGATTTGCGTCACACGCGATTTTGCACATAAGGGATCTTCTTGGAGAAATTGGGCGACCGACTTCTCCATCAACCCGAAGTCAGTTCCATAGAAATACAGAGCCGTTTCGCTGCTTCCTTCCCAATACCCCCGAAAACTGCCAATACCCTCCAACAACTTTTCAAGGTGCCCAATTGTTTCATTTACGTCGGAATTTGCGTAAACGTCATCCGGCAAATCGGTTCCGTTAAGAAAAATACCCATTCCTTCAGCCATTCCAAAGGGAATGTCGGCTCTGTCAGAGGAAAACTTCAAAAAAGATCCTTTGGGTGCTCCCAGGTCCTCGAGGGTTCGCGTGACTTCCAGAATAGTTGCGTCTGTTTCATCGTTTAAGGCGATTTCGACATCGCAATACGCGATTCCGTCTGGATCTCCGGCTAACTGAGTGCCGCCACCAGTGACTTCACCCATACCGGCACTTCGAAGCACGTTGTCCAGTGGGTCCTCAAAGTAATCCCCGCGATCCATGGGCTGAACGCGTGCATTCAACTGAGCAATAACAAACTGCTGATCTTTCGCTTCAACCGTTTTTTTGCCAAAAAGTCCAAACTTAAACATTTTTTCCAACCTCGGACGCGCTTCTGAAAAACATCGTCTTCCAGTTTTGCAAGGGTCCGATGGAACGAAAACACCCGATATACCCGAACCCGGTTTCATGCCGTCGCTGTTGTAAAATCAACAACAACGCGGGCGCTGACTTTGGCACGAAAAACAGTTAAGTCTTCTCAAAGACTTGATGACCAATGTGTTTGGAAACCTGATGATCCGCCTTTTCACCCTCACCTTCGCCGCCTTCACTGCTACCGCCCCCCTCGCCCAAGACCTGATCGACAAGGGCTTTGTCGACGGCTGGAACATCATGATGGACCCCAGCTTAGGCAATGGGTGCCTGATCCAGACCGTGTATCAGGACCTTTCGGTGGTGCGCATCGGCTATGATGCGCTAGGCAATCGCGGGTATTTCGCTGTCTACAACAAGGCCTGGGGCGATATCAAACAAGGCGAGAGCTATCCGATCCGGTTTGATCTTGACGGCAAAAGCTACGACGCCACCGCTATTGGGTTCAACGAACGCAACGTGCCGGGCGCGACCGTTTTTTTCACCGACCGCAACTTTGTCGCAGCAATTGCGCAGAACAAAACCATGACCGTTTACAACCCCTCCGGCGAGGTCGTCATGGCGATTGATCTGAACGGAACGGCAAAAGCTCTGGAATATGCCCGCGAATGCCAAAGCGGCGACCTCTAGCGGATAGGGTCGAACAAAGCGCCCTTGACCGTGCAGACGCGGATCACATCCCAACCTTAGGTCAAAGGGTTCAGTTTTCGGGACACGTGGGGGAGCTCGACACGTCCATAGATTGGCTGGGGATGGAGATTGTCCGAGTTGCGCCACTCATTTTCCAAGAAGGGTTTTGGATTTGGAGTGAAATTCTACACGCTAACAATAGAGTCGGCGCCAAGAATTTGCGCATTCGCTCGGGCGATACCCAGACCGGTTTTTAGATTGGACCTCGCAACCTAGGCCGTAGGCGCGATCTACCGGTTCAGGAGCTAAGGTGACCGCGCTCTGCAACTGCAGGGGTAGACAAATACGACAGACGGCGAATTTCACTCCGCCCGCGCGCCAGAGAGTCAAGGATCAAGGCGCACACAACCGACAACATGCTGGCGACAAACCCCGAAACGGCTACAACGAGCGAGGGTATACGATCCACCAGACCGGTATCCAAAAACTCTCCCAGAACGGACACGAAGACCGCCAGAGATGGTACGAACGCGATAAAGGCCAAAGACAGGAAGAAAGCCATTGGCTTCTCTTCCTTGATCAACAGGCTGATCATCTTGAGAATGCGCCACCCATCCTTGAACGTAGACAGTTTCGAATTGGATTCCGGCAGGCGCGAGAAATAGCGGGTCTCGACCTCTCCGACGGGCATACGCATCTGCATCGCATGGACGGTCAACTCAGTTTCAATTTCGAAGCCATGAGAAACGGCCGGAAAGCTTTTTACGAACCGACGGCTGAATATACGGTACCCGGAAAGCATATCGTTGATATTGCTTTTGAAAATGAATTTAACCAGCCCGGTGAACAAGGCATTCCCAAACTTGTGCCCGGGGCGATAAGCCTCGGATTCTGTGTTGACACGCGCACCGTTGACCATATCCAGATTCCGCGAAATCAATAGATCGACCATGGCCGGGGCGGCCTCGCTGTCATAGGTCGCATCGCCATCGGACATGACATAGACGTCGGCATCGATATCAGCGAACATGCGGCGCACCACATTGCCTTTGCCCTGCAAAGATTCGCTGCGGACGATGGCACCGGCCTCTTGCGCGACGCGGATCGAGTCGTCTGTCGAGTTGTTGTCAAACACGTAGACCGTTGCGGTCGGCAACGCCTTGCGGAACTGCGCAACCGTTTCGCCAATGGCGACCGCTTCGTTGTAGCAGGGCAGGATCACAGCGATTTCCGGCGCCCGGGCCACCACGGAGGATATGTTGGCGTCGCCCTCAAAGTCTTGTGTGCGTTGCTGCATCAGCATGTCGTACCCTTTGTGATAACGGCTGGAAGAAAGAGTATCGCACCCAGTACTTCAAATGCAGCGGCGAATGCCGAGACTGTCAAGAATTGGTGGCACAGTTGCGCGCGAACCACCCCGTGTTGTGCCTGACACCTGTCGGACGAAATTCAAAAAAGGGCCGGTTGAAAAAACCGGCCCAGTTTTCCAGCTGAACCGAGGGATCAGTTCGAAGCCGCATTCAGCTTTTCGTTCTGCTCACGCAGTGTGTCCGAGATAATGGCGTACCACTCGCCGGACTGACGCATTTCGTTCAAACCCTTGTTCATCATTGCAATATACTCGCGTGCGAACGGGTTCGAGCGGTGGGCCAGGAAGCTCATCGACGACAATGTGGACACGTATGGGTTTTCAACAATGTCCTCTGACGTCAAACCCATGTCTTTCATGGTGGCCGCGAACAGTTCCACCTCAAACGCGGCAACGTCGGCTGTGCCTGTCAGAACGGCATCCAGACACTCGCGGGCCGTATTGGGGTGGATCAGGTTCAGGTTTTTGCTGTTCAGGCCGACTTCTTCCAGAACAACCATGCTCCAACCGGACATACGGCAGAGAGTTGCGCCTTCCAGATCTGCAAAGGTCGTTGCGCTGGTGTACTGGTTTTCCGGCAATGTGAAGAAACCGCCTACAACGTCATAGACCGGAACCGTCCCAACAAACTGGGTGCAGCGTACTTCGGTTGCCTCGGACCATTCGTAGGAACGGTTTGTACAGTCTGGCAGTGTCCAGGCGATCGAGATATCGAATGCACCCAGTGGCAACAGGGTGTCCAGGTGGGATGACCAGTCATCCACGAAGCTGACCGAGTAGTCGCGGCTGTTGCCTGCACGCTGCAAACTTGTGGTTGCCAGACGGGTCATGATGCCGCCACCGCTCAGCCCTTCGGTTGTGAACGGTTCCCATCCGTTGCCCGCGACCATTTTGATCGGCGGGGCGTAAACGTTGGTGCGCTTTACGCTTGCCGCGCGTTGTTCTTCTGCGGCGATGATTTCTTGTGCGGACTGACCGTTCGGCAGGCTACCGTCTTCACATGGCAATGCCAGAACCAGGCCCGGCTCAAGCGAGTTCGGGTTGGTGATCTCGTTCCGGTTGGCGTTGAAGATCGGCTGATAGTTCGATGTGCCATAGGCCGCGATCGCGATGGTGGCCATCGTGTCGCCGTCCTGCACGGTGTAGTTTGTACAGGCTTCTTGCGCTGCGGCTGCTCCCGCACTCAGAGCTGTGACAGCCGTCGCCGACATCGCCACTTTCTTCAGATTGAATTCAAACATGTCCACTTCCTCCAGACTTAGTTTTGCTAGGCCAGATGGGGCCTTATCCGTTTTCCATTTGATATCGCAGAGCGGTCGACACGATGTCGCGCCATTCTCCGGATTGCTGCATAATTGCCAGACCCTGATTCAGCGTCTCAAGGATCGCTTCCCCATCAGGATTGTCTTTGTGGGTCATGACGTTTAGCGACTTGATCGCCGCTAGGTTGGGGTTTTCGACAATGCGGTGCTCGTACCCCAGACGGCCGATCACCTCGACGGCCAGATGCGCTTCGATCGCGACAATGTCGGCTTCGCCTGTCATC
Source organism: Ruegeria sp. AB5 (assembly GCF_056542645.1). Lineage (NCBI taxonomy): Bacteria > Pseudomonadati > Pseudomonadota > Alphaproteobacteria > Rhodobacterales > Roseobacteraceae > Ruegeria > Ruegeria sp. AB5. The sequence continues at coordinate 124,931 of NZ_JBQGAE010000011.1, read as the reverse complement.
ACCGCCTCAAAGCACTCATCCGGCGATTCAGGCCGAAGTAGCGAGATGGTCGGCTCGTAGAGGCTGACAGCATCCATATGCGACAGCGACCAACCTTCGGGGCGGCAGATGGTGGTTCCCACAAAGTCGGCATAGCTGAGCGCTTCTACATAGCTTGTGCCTTCACGGGCGAAGAACGAGTCAACCACTTCATAGAACGGGTTCGAGAAGTTGTAGGTCTCACAGCGATTGCGGTCGCTTTCGGACAATGCGGCAGCATCTTCACAGTTTGGACGCGACCAGGGGAAGGTTCCGTCGAAAGCCAGCGTCGGCATCAACAGATCCAGATGCGATGACCAGTCGTTTACAAACTGAATCTTGTAGGCCTGCTCGGGTGCTGCGCGCAGCATGGCTGTTTCGACCAGACTCGTGTAAAGACCCCGGTTTGGCAGGGCTTCGTCGGTGAACGGTGGATAGTTTCCACCGGTAATCAGCAACACCTGACGATCACGAATTTCCGGACGTTCGCCTGTACCTGCATCGCGGATCAGGGCGGCGCCTTCTGCACGGGCGGCCTCGATTTCCTCTTTTGCCGCTGCTTTGGCCTCAACCACGGCCTGCTCGCTGGCCTGTTTGGCTTCGGCTTCGGCGGCGGCAACGCGGGCTTCCGCCTCGGCGATGGCTTTTTCCGCACGCTCCTCGGCTGCTTTTACAAGCTCGGATGCCATTGCGGCGGCCAGACGCTCGGCCTCGGTATCTGCAGGGGTCGGGGCGCGCCCAACTTCATCCAAACAGGGCAGCGTCAACACGTCACCAACGCGGATAATGTTTGGATTGGATCCAATGATATCGCGGTTGGCGTCGAAGATTATGCGGAAATCTTCGGTCGCATAAACTTGGATCGTGAGCTCTCGCAGACTGTCGCCGCGCTGAATTTCGTAGAGCGAACACGCTTCTTGGGCCGAAGCCGCGCCTGTTGCCGCAGCCAGTGCCAAGCTCGATATGATCAGTTGGTGTCTCATGGGTCCTGTTGCTTTGCCTTCTTATGATCTCGTTCGTTTCACGACAGCGATGGAAAGATTGTCCTGATCCGGGTCATTCTTTGCCTGCACCGCCCGATGCAAGGCGTCAGCGATGTCTTGTGCCAAGGCCTGTGCATGGGTGTTCACAATCGTCTGGATTTCTGCATCGCTCAGGGTCTGCAGCCCGTCACTTCCAAGGACCAGAATATCCTCCGCGGTCAGTGTCAGCGGGGCCTCCGGGCAATCCACCTTGGGGATCGCAGCGCCCATCACGACCGACGTCAGTTGATTTCGGTCCGGATGTGTCTTTGCCTGATCCGCAGACAACTTGCCCTCGGCAACCTGCGCATCGATCATGGGGGCCATCGAGTGGTCTTCGTTGATCTGTGTCAGCGACCCGTTCCGAAGCAGGTAGAGCGGGCTGTCTCCGATTGAAATCCAGAACAGGCGCGGCCCAAGCAACAAAGTGCCCAACAGGGTCGAGCCCATGTTGAAACCTGCTCCGGCTTCGTCATTGTGGTTTGCGATCAAGGCGTTGGCCTGCATGGCCGCCAAGGGCAGAGCATCCAGCACCGCCTGCTCTGACAGGTGGTCACCGTCCAGTTCGGCGTCCAGCGCATCGCGCCAGGCTGAGACGACAAGGTCCGAGGCAACCTCGCCAGCCTCATGGCCGCCCATTCCGTCCGCAATCACCACATAGCCTGCATCCACCGCATCAAACATACGTGCGGCGACTGCATCCTCCTGCGTGTCGCGCTGACCCTGGTTCAGAACCAGCGCAACGTCATATGCCAGAGTGGCGAGCATCTATCAGGAATCCCGCCAATCAAAACCGTCGTCGCAGAAGGCCATGAAACGGATCGAGGTTTCGCTGATACGGATCAGATCTCCGTTGGACAGGGCCACAGTGCTCAGCACCGGTTTGCCGTTCAGGCGCACCAGGTTGGCCTTGCCGCCATGTCCCAGATAGCACTTCCGGTCTTCGGGATCATAGGCAATCACAGCATGGTTGCTGCGCGAAATGCCCGTATCGCCAAAGTCCAGCTGAATCGCCTGATCATCGTTGCGACCAATCTGCATCAACCCTTCGGTCAGCGTGACGCTGGCGCCGCGACCGGGGCCTTGGGTCACGACCAGCCAACCGACAGGAAAGGTTTCCTGCACCGATTCGGTCTTTGCAACCGGCTCTGCCGTTTCGATCAGGTCCTGAACATGGGTGTCCGCCCGTTCGAAACCCAGGAATGTCGTTTTCACACGCGAGCGGCGGTCTTCAGCCGGGGCCGGGCTTGGCGCAACGGGCTCTGCCTGAATCTCGGGCTCAGGCTGCGGTTCCGGGGCCTCTGCAACGGGTTCAACCACGTCTGCTTCGGGCTCTACAATCTCGACCATAGGCTCCGGCGTCGGCTCGGCAGGAATCTCAGGCTCTACAGTTTCCGCAATGACGTTCTGCTGCTTCGAGGGGTCTTCGACCCGCACTTCGTTGGACAGGTGCAACGTGACAATCTGCTCGGGTGCATCCTTCTCGGGCTCTACGGCAACAGGCTCGGCGCTGTCTTCGGTCGCGTCGGTCTCGTCGACTTCGTCGATGAACAAAGACACGTCTTCGGCACCATCTTCCGGGCTGTCCTCGGCTTCGGCCTGGGAAAACTCAGGCATCTTCTCTTCCGGGATCAGCTCATCGGTCTCTTCATAGGTGTCAGAGGCCAGGTTGCCGCCACCCAGCGCCGCGCGCAGAGCGTTGAAATCCGCGATCGGTTCAGGCTTGTCCTCAGTCGAGGCTACCGCCTCGGGTGTTTCGTCTTCCTTGGCTTTGCCGGCACCTTCGAGAAGCCGGCTGAGAGGGCTTTTGTATTTGAACATGGTGTCGACACCTTTGGTTTGATGGCACGTACATCTGTGCCGTTTCGCTACCCGCAGCGCACATGGTCGCGCTGCGCTATTCAGTTAAGGAACAAGGAAAACTCTTACCTTCCGCGACGGGCCGGTTCCCGTCAGGGTGGCTGAAACTCGGGTGCCACCCTCAGCAAACACACGCTGGCAGATCATTCTCGAACCGGTCAGATCACTCCTGCAATAGCTGCATGGTCACGGCGGCCTCGGTCCCGTTTCGCGAGACTGTGAACCGCGCCTCCGGCTTGTTTTCGGACACAAGATCAGACAGCACCGCATCCAGACTCTCCGGCCCGTCAAAGGCGATGCCTGTTTGCGCTTCGCTCACCAGCAGGTCGTCCTTTTGCAATGCACCTGAGGCACTGGCAGGTACTGCGGTGACAACGGTTTGCCACCCGCCCGCGCCATCACCCCGGATACCGAAGGCATAGCCGTTTTCCAGACCGACCGAGCGGATCGCCGGCAATGCCATAAGCCCATTCTGCGCCCGCGTTTCACCCAACGCGCGATAGCGCGCGGCGACACGAATATAGCCATCGGGATCAACATTGAGGTCATCGAGAACCTGCGCCGCAAAGGTCGCATCCGAGCGGATCGGCTGGCCGTTCAGGGTAAAGATCGACGCGCCGCGCTGGATCCAATCACCCACCACCGACATATCCTGATTTGCGTCAACGTCGGTGATCGAGAACATGTTGCCCGTCGATGCCCGGCGCCGCGCTGTGTCAAACGGAACGTCGACATCCCAATGCGCGAAAGCAACCTGAGACTCGGCAATATCCACCGGAGCGGACGGAGAATTGACAACCTCTGGTTCGGTTGCAGCAACCTCGGATGCCGGTTCCCCTGTCACCGCCTCTGCGGGGGCTGCTTCTGTGGCAGCTGACTCCGCAGGTGCGACCGGTTCCTGCTCGACGGGTTGCGCGGCTGCGCTGTCCTGTACCGGTTCTTGTGGTGACGTGAGTGCTGCAGCAGACGCAGATGTCTCGACTGCAGCTGTCTCCGTTGCAATTGTGTCCTCAGCGGGTTCCGAGGCGGTGGTTGCGGTTTCTTCCGTCCCGGTCTGCTCAGATCCCCCGGACATCACAAAATATCCACCTGCCGCCAGCGCGATGGCCACAACTGCGACCCCGGCCAGCATCTTGCCGCTGCCACCCGAACCGCTTTTGACCACTGTGTCTACAGCGACGGGTGCTTCTTCCTTGACCGAGAACTGAGCCAGTTCATCGTCCTTCTTGTCTTCATTGCCCAGAACAATGTCCGAATTCCCGGCCAGCAGCGCAGTTACCACCGCTTCGGCGTTTTCGCTTTCGGCTTTGATCCGTGCTTTCTCGGCTTCTTTGTCCTCGCGATCCATACCAACGATTACCGAAACCGGACGATAGGCGAAGGTATCGAACATCACGCCGGGGCCCCGGAACATCCGCAGCCAGTCCAGAGCCGTTTGCAACCTGTCCGTTGCGTGAACCTCCATCGCCTTGTCGATCGCTTCAAGGAAGCCCTCGGGGTATCCTTCGAAACGTCCGGCCAGCGGCGTGTAGGGATCGTCCTGCCCGTTGTTGAAAGCGGTCAGGCGGCTTTGGCCGTCAATCGGGCGCTCTCCGCTGATGGCATGATACAACGTCGCCGCCAACACATAGAGGTCGCTGCTGGGGCCCTGGTCCGCCCCGCGAACGTAGAATTCATGCGGTGAATAGCCGTCCTTGATCACCCGCAAGGTCAACAGTGCGGCCGACTTGTTCGCCGCCTGCTCGCGCGCAGCCCCGAAATCGATCAGAACCGGATCACCATTCTCGTCAATAAGAATGTTGTCGGGCGAGATATCACGATGCAGCATGCCGCTTTGATGGATAAACGACACCGCCGACAGCATCTTTTCGGTGACCTGTACGATAAAGTCGGGGCCGCCGTCATTCTCGGGGTTTTCCACATAGTCCAGCAGGTCACACCCTCGGATCAGATCCATCGCGATGTAGGCGGTGTTATTGTCTTCAAACACCTGGTGCACATCAACGATATTCGGATGCACCAGCCGCGCATGGTTGCGCGCTTCCTGAATGAACAGATCGATGATGGCGCGCAGATCGTCGGTATAGGCCGGATCGGCCGCTTCGACCAGATCGCCATCACGGCGACACAGAGCACCGGGATAGCATTCCTTGATCACCACATCCCGATCAAGACTGTCGCGGGCCAGATAGGTTATACCGAACCCACCATTGCTGAGATAGCGGAGGATTTCGTACTGCCCCCGCAGGAGCTTGGCTCCGGGTTGCAGACCTTCGATTTTTGGTTCGTCGTGCGATGCACCGACAGCCTGGTTGTGGCTCATTTCATTCCGCCCGTATTTCTCAAATCGCGGTACAAGTAACCGGACAAACAGCCCACGAACTCACAACCAAAAACAACCGCAGGACACTTGAGAACGGTTAGACGTTTCAAATTTGACTTTATTGGGGCCGCCTGATGGCTTCACTAAGGATCGTTTTTCCTCATTTTCCATATATGGTAGTTTAGTGCATAAGTTACACTATATATTGTTTTTTGAGGTGCCCGATTCGAAAACTGATGCCTACAATAGGCAGGGTTGGTCTCTGATATCGAAACAATAAGGAATCGATTCCGCGCGCACTCGAATCGCTGCAATGCGGCTCAATTTTAGGAAGAACGCGTCAGGTTCCGGTTTTTGATTGTGCTGCTGCAACCGTACTGCCGGCCCAGGCGAGGCTGTCACCCAGTTGCGCCAGAATGCTGATGGCATCCCGCAACGGTGCATCGCCACTTTCGAATTGAAGCAACAACAGCAGGTCCGTGGCCTTTTCGAACTCAGCCGGAATCCAGTCGGCCTCGGGGTCGATCTCACCCCCTTGCTCCAGCCGTTCGGCAAAATCCTCGACAATCTCCTGACAGCTTTGCAGGAAAGCCACCGGTTCGATATCCGATGACTCGCGCAGATCGTCGTAGATGCTGGCAATCGCGGCCAGCCAGTCTTCTAGGATCGGGTTATTCAATGGGGGCAAGGCCGACCCAAGCGCCGCGTGGACCGAAGGGCCTTCATCCGCGGCAGGCTCAGGCTCTGGACCTCCAAGGGTCTCAAGAAACGGCTGGAACTCTGCGTCGATATCTTTGCGCGCGACTTTCAAATCATACAGACGCCGGTTCGAGGCGGCTTCGAGCACCTGTTCCGCAAGATTCTGACCGCCGCAATTTTCCCACAGGGCAAAATCAGGCTCGGGCTCTTGCGCCATGGCGCGCACGGCGACCGGAGTGCCAATGGGCACGACAGCGCGGAACAGGCCGTTCTTTTCCTTGTTCAGCCGGGCCAGCACACGGTCCAGTGCATCGCGAACCGGTGGCAAATCGGTATGGGTGACGGCCAACAGACTGTTGTCGCGCAATTCTTCCGGCACCTGAGCCCAAAGATGACGCTCAGTCTCGCGCCAGGCATTGGTTCCGTTGGTGCACCAGATGGCACAATCGACGAAATTCAGCAGATCGAGTGTCGGCTTGTAGGTTTCATCCAAAGCACCCGAGCCCGGAAGATCGAACAGAGAGATCTCGCGCAGGGCGGGCGTGTTCAACCCGACCGAGATGAAGTCAGGGTTATCCTTTGCCGCCTTCTCCAGCACGATGCCCGAATAGGTTTTGGGTTCTTTGTCCCACCAGCCCACGGTGGTTTCCGGTGTATCGGCATACGCGACGATCACCAGTGGCAGTTTCAGATGCTGCGGACCGGTAGGCAGGATATCTGCTCCGGCCAACATATTGGCAAGGCTGGATTTTCCTGCACCGAACTCTCCGGCGAAACCGATGTTAACCGCGTTGGACAGGCGTTCGGCATGGGCCAGAGCCCGCGCGCGCAAATCCTCCAATGCCGCATTCGACGGCAAGGATTCAGTTGCGGTCAGGAAACGTTCAAGCTGCCTGACTTCCTGTTCGGTTCCGGGAAATTCGATCATTCCGCTGCCTTTGCTTGTCGTTCATCCGTGCGCACCGGGCCTAACACGGTCTCCAACTCATCCGATATACGCCGCGCCCGATCAAAGGCATCCTGCGCTTCGGCCTGGGCGTTTGTTCCACCTGTTCCGGTTCTGTGTTCAAGATACCCGCCCAAAAGCGCGACGTAATGATCCAGAACGGTAGTCAGCCTTTCCAGCAGATTTTCGCGCGCCGTGTCGATCAGATCATCACCGATCAGCTCGAATTCCTGCACGATCATCCGCTCCGCACGTGAAACGACGCTGTTGCGCGAGATCAGACGGGACAGCCAGTTGACCCGCAGTTCAACCGTGATCCCCCGGGTCAGGGCCGTCGTGTCAGGACGGAACCAGCGAACCGCGCTGGTGTTCATGCGATTGTCCACCGGATCCTGCCAACCGGGCAAGGCGCGCAAGGCCGCGTTGGCCTGCATGTCGATCGCGTAAAGCTCGCTCAGCATACGCTGGCGAACCACCTGTGTCGCGCCCTGTATCAATTCGCGCATCCGGTCACGCAGAGGGGTAAAGTTCAACTCGGTCTCTCCACCCTTGGCCAACAAAGGCGACTGGCCGTTGGGGCCGCGCACAACTGCCGAGACCGCCTCGGCCACCGTATCATCCATGACACCGCGCAGATTGGCCAACACGTCATCCATGTCCTGCGTCATCACGCCCGTCTTTTCCGCGACAAGAGACCGAAGTTCCCCGAGGGTCTTGTTGTTGTCGTCCAGATCGACTGACGTTTCGCTGCTCTCATCCTCAAGCGCACGCAGTTGGGCTTGTGCGCGGTCCAGCTCACCTTGGGCAAAACTGTTGAGATGCTGCCACGCCATTCGCAGCTGTTCATCCCGTGGACCGTCCGTCAGCGCCTGCGTCACATGTCGTCTCAGATCCGGCAGGCCCGAGGCGATCATCGCAGCAAACCGCAATATGGCCTCGCGGCTGATTGGACCAGGGCCTTGTTTGATCTCTTCCACACCATCCAGGTATTGCTTCATCTGTTCAGGATGAGCGCGCAACCACGCCAGAACATGGTCGTGGTTTACACCGGTCTCGTCGCCGGTCAGCGCATAGTGGGCCCACTGGGCGCTGCCCATCAACACATCGATATCCGAGTTGCCCAGCGCCTTTTCCAGACCATCCAGCACGTCGGCGCGCACTTTTTCTGCATCGTCAGGGCCATCGCTCAACTCGTCCACGCGGTTGATAAAGACAACGATCTGCCCCAGTTCCAACGCCTGCATCAGACGGAACAGCTTCAGATCCGCCCGCGACAGAGCCTGATGTGCCGACAGGACCACAACAAAGAAATCAGACTCCTTGAGGTACTGGCGCGAGATTTCTTCACGGATCAACAGCGGATCGTTTACGCCCGGGGTGTCAGTTACCGTGACCGGGTACGGGAAATGGCCGATGTCGAAATAGACCTCGGCCTTGCGGGTGATATCGCTGTACAATCCCCGGTCCGAACCGGGGTCAAGACCCTCGGCATCCATGGGGTCGTCACCGGCGCACACATAGCGCGCCAGATCGTCCGAGTTCAATTGGTCCAGATCGTGATGCTGACCCAGCAGCTGTTCATAGCTGTCGCCCAGACGCAGGCGGGCGCGATTTTTCATCGCCTCGACCTGCTCTTCGATCATCTCGCGTTTGTAGCTGTCCTCTTCATCCGGGAACATGTTGCGCAGTTCTTCGCCTTCGGCGATCAGCGCCTGCCACTGATGGTTGTCGAAGAAATGGAACTCGGCCCCTTCGGTGCGGCCCGAGGGATGGCCGAAATGCATATCGGTGATGACCGTTGTCCACGGGTTCACATCCGACGGAAGATATTCAGCCTGACCAGTGAACCCGTTGATCAAACGGGATTTACCGGCCTTGATCTGCCCGACAAAGGCAATCGATGGCTTCAATTGCGAAAGATCACCGACAATACGCGAGATAAACTGACGGGTTTCGTCATTGCTTGTCTCGTTCATCTCATCGGCAATGCGAATAAGCTCGCGGCGACTGGTTTCACTCATAACCTTTTACCCTGATAACTTGTAACAACGGATTGAATTAGTCGAAAACTTGAATGTTTGGGGGGCAATCATGCGTCGCCCCCTACAAGCGCGGTCCAAAGACCGACAACTGCGCCCAACTTACGCGCGTCATGAACCGCGATGGCTGTTTGACCTTGATCCTGCACTACGGCCACGGCCGCACCTTTGCCACCCGATGGGCGCATCACGATCAGTTGCGGCTGTTCCAGTTCGACGCAACTGTCATCGTTCCAACCTGCAAGATCTGCCGTGAACCGCGCCAGCAGCTCAGTATCCGGGCGTAGCGCAGAATTGCCTTCGAACTGCGGGGCCGCTTCGCCGATCAAACCGCGTGCCTGCGCAAAGCGGTTGGCGCGATCAAAGAAGGAAGACGCCAAGGTCTCGACCTCGGGTTCGTCGGACGGTGGCGCGACTGGCGTTTCGGTTTCTGGCACAACGGCAACAATCGGTTCGGACGGCAATTCGATCTGCGCGCAAACGGCTTCGATCTCGCCCAGCGTGACGCCTACATCATCCGCTTCAAGCGCCGCGTCGGGTTTCAAGGAGACAAATTCCAGCGGCGCAGGTGCATCCGCAATATCCGTCACCAATTGGGCCAGCTTGCCGATCAGCACCTCGCGCGGCTCGGTTTCAAAATCCGGAACAGATCCTGCGCGGACACGGAAGACATCGGTCACGCGTGCGTTGCTGACTTCAATTGCCAGACAATCCCCGTTGGCAGCCGTAAACTCCAGCCGACGCGGCAGAACGGTGCCCCGAATAGACCGCAGGACCCCAGCACGGCGCGCGTGTGAGCTGTCGCCTGCAACGACAACAGCCGGAGACAACCGGGCAACCGACGAGCGCCCGATGTCTTCGAGCATGTCGAGTATATCAGTATCCATCATACCGTGACCCCCTCTGGTCCCGATCAGACTGCTGCCGCCACCGGCTCCAGACTGAGATGCGATTTTGTCAACGCCAACCCAACATTCGCGCTGTTGCTGCAGATGTAGCAGACCACATGCTCGGAATGGTCCCGGGTCCGCTGGAAAATTATCAACCTGTCTCCTGAAAACACCGCGATTTCCCCAAATCCCGGTGTTTCAGCCGTTTCGCCACCCGCCGCACGCAGCAGAGCTTCGAAAGCGGCGACGCCACGCCCCTGAAACAGGTTCGCAACCGCCAATGCCAACGTGTCCAGCAATTGCGATGCGTCTGGATCGCGGACGCTGGTGCCCAGCAACATACCCGTTTCCATATCGACATACCCGGCTGCAACGCAGTCGGGTATGGTTTCCATCGCAGAGGTCAATGCGGCTTGAATCGACATCTAGACTCTGACCTTCATCTTGGTTTTTGCCGGTGCTGGCTATAGAACATGCCACTCCGCTCCGCTATGCTCACCCGCTTTGGGTATGGATCTGAGCGTTTCTTTGGTGTGACGTTCGCTGTGCTTGACCGCAAGCTCATCGAACTCGGTCAGGAACGCCATGAAGGTTTGTTTCAGACTTTCGGCATCCTGCGGCAAATCCTCACCTGCGGCAACTTCACGCCACATCGCAGATGCGCTTGGAAGCGCGACCGACGCCACATCCACCATGCTGTCAGCCGCCTCATCCTCTGGTCGTTCACGCTCGGGTTGGGGCATCAATCGCACTTCAACCAAACCGTTGGTTTCAGGCTCTGGCTCGAAATCATCCCCATCACCCGAAGATTGCTCGGCCATCAGAGCCGTGATCGAAGACACTGAAACCTCGATGCCGCGCGCCTCCGGCTCTTCATCCGAATCCGCAGCTTCGACAGGGGTGATCTGAGGGGTGTCCGACAGGGTCTTGTTCAGAGACACCAGAAGATCCTCGCTTTCGGGCTCGTCTGCGGGTGTGTCTTCGGTCACGTCCATGTCCGGCTCTGCCTTCAGCGCATCCTCTTCCGATGTTTCGCTTTCGGCCAGCTCGTCCTCATCTTCATCCTCGTCTGCGTCAGAGAATTCAAAAACGTCCAACTCAGCCGTGGGCTCGCCAAATGTGGAGATGTCCAACGGGTCTTTGGACGAGTCCCGGAAGTATGCGCGCAACTCGTCATCTTCCGTTTCTGTCGCCTGCACGTCAGCGGCAGGAACCATTTCTGCGCGAAGACGCTCGGCCTCTTCCGCGTCGATCCGTTCCCGCTCGACATCATCAGAGCGGCGTTCAACGCGCGCGGGTCTTACGGGGAAGGTGGTGACAACCGAACCTTCCACATGTTCGTCTGCGGGCGCGTCCACAGGATCTACCAGTTTCAGGGGCGCTGCCTCGCGGGCATCCTCGTCGCTGGTGTTTCGCTTGGGACGTGTGGGACGGACAACAGGAGTTTCAGACCGTCCTTTGTCGATCTGATAGCGCGCCAGTTGATCGGCGCGGGTGTCCATGATCTGCTCGGTGATTTCCAGGAAGCAGTCGATCATCTTGCCGCCACCACTGCGCGACCACATCTCGGCATCGCCGGTTTTGTCGCGGGCCGTGATTGCGTCCCGCGCGGAAAACAGGATCGAGCGGTTGAACAGATGGCCCGCTTCGCGGTTGACGCGCCGCAGAACTTTTTGACGGTCTTTCTGCCCCAACGCATCGGCGCGTGTGATCAACAGGATCGAGTTGTGTTGCAGACGTTCCGGCAGAGAAACCCATGTCGCCCGCTCGGTTTCGCGCCACGCCTGGGTGGCATGCGTACACCACAAAACGCCGTTGGCCTGTCCGACGGCCCGCTGCCACACATCGGTTGAAATCTTAGGGTCCGAGATACCCGGCGTGTCGATCAGATCAACGGCCTCAAGAATGTCCGCCTCAAGGAAAATCCGGATGAACTGCGCATCATTGACACCAACCGATTCAAGCTGATCCAGCGAGATATCCTCGGTGCTGCCGTCATGGCGCTTGATATAGGCCGAGCGATTGCCCCAGCTGAACCAGACCGGTGGCAGCTGGGTTGCGGTCACCTGTGTCGGCAGAGCCTGCTTGCGCAGCAGAAAGTTCATCAACGTCGATTTTCCGGCGCTGAACTCGCCCATCAGGGCAAACACCGGCTTGCGACGCGACCACTGCTCGACACGCTCCCATGCCTTGGGTGAGATGAAACGGTTTTGTGTGTCTTTTGCCATTTTTCTACTTATGCCGCTTCGTTGCTCAGGTCTTTAAGGATGGTGCCCAGAATCTCGTCACGTGACTTCTGCAATTGCAGGCCTGCCATCAGCGCCGGATTTTGCCCGGCATCTTTTTCAGCCGTGGCCGAAATGTTCAGCAGGGTTTCTTTCTGCTCGCGCAGGAAATCGGCCAGAGTTGCGCGGACGTTTTCAAGCACCGCCGCAATCTGGTTTTCTTCGATATCCTTGGTGATCGAGTTCGCCTCGGACGCAATCAGACGGGTGTAGTCGGACGCATAAGCTTCGAACCCTTTTCGACGTTGCCACCATCGCCGCCACCACGTGCTTTGCAGGTCCAGCGCGATTGTGCGGCCGATCCCCAGCGGTGGCGGGACACGTGGCACGATCGGGGCTTCGATGTTGAACTCACCCAGATGGTTGCCAAGCAGTTTTTGATAGAGCGCCTCGACATCAGCCGCAGCCGACGCATAAAGCGCACCCGCTTCTTTGCGCATAGAGCGGGCAAAGCTGAAATAGGCCGCCTTCTGCAATGTCCGCAAGCCAGCAGGATCATATTGCCACGTGCCTTGCTCGCCATTTTGTTCGAGATGCGAAATCAACGAGTCGGTGGCCCGTTTGACAAAGCTCGCTTCGGCGGAACTCAGACGCTCCAACACCTTGTCGCGCAAAGCCACCGTCAGATCGGCAACCTTCTTGTCATACTCGGCAGAGACAGTTTCTATCGCGTCTTCGGGGGACGCGCCGTCCAGATCACGCACGACACCTTCGCCACCCGACAGGGTCTTGGCGACAGCGGTGGCGCGAATCTGGCTGGCGATGTTGCGGGCGCGGTGGCGCACGCGGTCCAGCAGGCGATTGCCTGCGCCTTCGGCGATGCGTTCATTCATTGCAAGCAGCAAATCAGGAAGACCCGACAGCGCCCAGATTTTATCCAGCGACGGTGCCTGATCCCCAAAACCCGCCGCAAGGTAAAACGTGTTCAAAGCCTCGCGCGATTCATCGGTCAGAATATCGGGATTGCCGGTCAGGGCCGCCTCGGCCCAAAGCGCGCTCCCGAAAACAACGCTGGTATTGGTGTCGATATTGTTCTGCTTCAGCGTGTCCTGAATGCGATCCCTGATCTCGGGCACCTGGTTCACCGGATCGGCAAGCTCGTCGATGCGGTTCACAAACAGGATGATCTGGCGGTTCTCGAACTGGGCAATGATCCGCATCAACGCCATATCCATGGTCGTCAGCGCCTGACTTGCGGCCAGTACAACGACACAGACCTCGGACCCGCGCAGGCTGCGCAAAGTGATCTGTTCGCGTACCATGAATGTATCGTTCACACCCGGCGTATCGCACAGTTTCAGCGCAATCGGGTATTGCGGGATGTCCATGTACAGTTCGGCCGATTTGGTTACATCGGCAAAACGCCCGGTCTTGGGGTTGATATCCGGATCGTCCTCATCCCCCAGACACACGTAGCGCTGGATCAGTTCTTCGTCAAAGTAGTCATACTGGTGGCTTTGCCCCAGAATCAGATCGAAATGCTTGCCCAAACGTTCTTCGGATTTGGCTTTCATCTCTCCAATCTGGCGGCGGATATCGTCCATTTCGTCATCCGCACCTGCCCGATTGGCCAATTCGCCCAGACGTCCGCCCCCAACCATCAGGTTGTCCCATTCTTCCTGCTCGAAAAAGGTGAACCTGGATTTCGTATCCCCAGGTGGGCGCGTATTGATATTGAGCGTCGTCACCACCGAGGTCCACGGGTTGACGTCCGACGGCAACAGCGCGGGACGCCCCGCCAGAATGTTGACGATGGACGACTTGCCCGCCTTGACCTGTCCAACCAGCGTGACGCTGGCGGTAAAGTTTTCCATCCGGGTTTTCAGCGTTGCCAGACGCGCCGAGGACCGCGCATCCGCCACCTCTGTCAATTGGTCGATCTGCGACGTCAGCGACGTCATCGCCGAGGTCATCGGCGTCAGAGCTTCGTTGCCCACAGACAAAAGGTGGTCGTTTCGGGCCATGGTCAGCCTCCGGTTCCGGTTGCGGCAATCCGTGGAGCGTGGTGCACACGCCCGGCGGGGATGCTGGTCAGAGTGTCGATGCGGGCGATCAAACTCAGGGCGTTGCCCAGAATCTCGGCTTCAGCCCGCGGAGTTATGGTTTCATAGGCTTCGGAATCAGCCAGCACTTCGATCGAGCTGAAACGGTCACCGTTTTCAAGGCAGGCGACACGACGCCCGGTCGGGAACCCGTCGGATTTGCTGGACGGCAACGGCATGCGTGCATTGGCCAGCAGGTAATGTTCCCCCGAATGGGTACGCAGGGAAATTCCAAAGCCGGTGTTTGGATAGTCACGGTTCAGGGTTTTGAGTTCACCCAGAAAACTCTCACGTGCAAAGATGACTGCATCTTGCTCATGGGCAGCGGAGTTGTTCAGATCGGTCACAGCAGAGACCCTTTTACTGGAGTTGAGCGAAAAAACTCGTAAAGGCGCCTAAGTGGCAAAAAAGACTCATTAACTCCTGTGAACCAAGAAGCCCTTGCAAGGCGGTGTTATTTTGACGCGAATAAGATTTTTTGACGTTTGAAATGTGGCGCGATTGGGGCAGAGTTCTCATTGGAATACCTCAACCCTTGCGGGTATTGGTCAGAAACAACGTTGGCACTTGATCGCGCATTCCAATTCATCGCCACTGCGCAACGCAGTCGGGCGACAACCCTTTTGCCGGTATCGCCGGTCAAAGTCCCGTGCTCTTTCAAAGCGACGGCGTGAAACAAGCCGGCTGCGGGGCGAAAAATCTTGTTTGGAATCGGATTTTACCCCTCGCGCTGACCTGCAAGCTTTGCTATCCACCGCGCAATCCGGCGCTGTTGCGCCAGGTTGCGGGTGTGGCGAAATTGGTAGACGCACCAGATTTAGGTTCTGGCGCCGCAAGGCGTGGGGGTTCAAGTCCCTCCACCCGCACCACCGACCGGCCACACGGCCGAGCAGAAACACAGCTACCGCTGGCGCCTCTTGCGTTCGACCTTGCGTTTGATTTTGTCCTTTTTTCGCTTGGTGCTGACGGGCTTGCGTCGTATTGATCGACCTTTTTGTCCGCCGCCCCTGGGCAGAGCCTTATCATCGATGGACAGCAGCTCCAGTTCCAGCCCGCCCGTTACTGGTATCGCCTCGGTCAGTCGAACCGTCACGCGTTGGCCGATGGCGATGATCAGTCCGGTGTCTGACCCCATCAGCGTCCCTGCTTCGCGGTCGAAATGGAAGAACTCGCGCCCCAAGGATCGGACCGGCACCAACCCGTCCGCGCCGGTTTCGTCCATCTTCACGAAGGCCCCAAAGCGCGCGATGCCGCTGATCCGGCCCGAGAATTCATTGCCCACGCGCTCGCTGAGGTAGGCCGCCAGATAGCGGTCGGTCGTGTCGCGCTCCGCCATCATCGAGCGGCGCTCGGTATCCGAAATATGGGTGGCAGTTTCGTCCAGCCGGGCGATCTCATCCTCGGTCAAACCGTCCTTGCCCCAGCCATGGGCCGAGATCAGCGCCCGGTGCACGATCAGGTCGGCATAGCGCCGGATCGGAGAAGTGAAATGTGCATAATTCCGCAGCGCCAGCCCGAAATGGCCAAAATTTTCCGGGTTGTAATAGGCTTGCGCCATCGACCGCAGGGTGGTCAGGTTGATCAGCTCGGCATCCTCGGTGCCCGCAGCCGCATTCAGCAGCGCGTTCAGATGACGGGTTTGCAACACTTGCCCCTTGGCCAGGTTCAACCCCGCCGCCTGCGCGGTTTCCCGCAGGCTTTCCAATTTCTCGGGCGCTGGCTCTTCGTGGACACGGAACAGCAGCGGGCGGCGCTTGGCGACCAGGGTCTCGGCGGCGGCGACGTTGGCCAGGATCATGAACTCTTCGATCAGCTTATGCGCGTCCAGACGGTCGCGGAACGCCACGCTTTGAACTTTGCCCGTCTCGCTCAGGATGATCTTGCGTTCCGGCAGATCCAACTCCAGCGGCTGCCGCACAGCCCGCGCCTTTTTAAGCGCTGCATACGCGGCATAGAGCGGTTTCAGCACAGTCTCCAACAGCGGCCCGGTGCGGTCATTGGAGGAGCCGTCGATGGCTTCCTGCACCTCGGCATAATGTAGCGAAGCGGCGGAGCGCATCAGTCCGCGCACGAACCGGTGGTCGATCTTGTTGCCCTCGGCGTCGATCTGCATCCGCACCGCAATACAGGCGCGCGGGACGCCTTCGTGCAGGGAACACAGATCGCCCGACAGCCGGTCCGGCAGCATAGGAACCACCCTGTCGGGGAAATAGCTGGAGTTGCCGCGCTTGCGCGCCTCGCGGTCCAGCGCGGTGCCTGGCTGCACATAGGCGGCAACATCGGCGATGGCTACCCAGATGACATGCCCGCCGGGGTTCTTCGGATCTTCATCCGCATGGGCATAGCAGGCGTCATCATGATCCCGCGCGTCCGAGGGGTCGATGGTCAGCAGCGGCATATCCCGCAGGTCTTCGCGCCCTTTCAGGCCAGCGGGTTTGGCCTTGTCGGCCTCGGCAATCACCGGGTCGGGAAAGTCATCGGGGATGCCATGTTGGTGGATCGCGATCAGCGACACGGCCTTGGGGGCCGACGGGTCGCCAAGGCGTTCTACAATGCGGGCACGTGGCAGGCCCATACGGGTCTTGGGCCCGGCCTGTTCAGCCTCAACCAACTCGCCGTCTTTTGCGCCCAGAACAGCGCCATCCTGAACCAGCCATTCGTTTTGGCCGGCCTTGTCGATGGGCACGATCCGCCCGCCCTCGGCCCCTTTACGGAAAATACCGACGATCTTGCGCGGGTTGGTTCCGATCCGGCGGATCAGGCGCGCCTCGTAATTATGGTCTTCCTCATGCACCACGGTGAGGCGCGCCAGAATGCGGTCGCCTTCGCCCAGTGCCGGATCGCTGGCGCGGGTGATCATCAGCACAATCGGCTCGACCCCTTCGCCGTGCCATTCCAAAGGCCGTGCGAACAGATCACCATCGGCATTCGGGGCCTTCACCTGCAATACGCTGACAGGTGGCAACCGATCCGGGTCACGATAGCTGCGATTGCGTTTTTCCAGATGCCCTTCGGCCTCAAGCTCTTTGAGGATACGTTTCAGGTCGATCCGGTCCGCGCCTTTGATGCCAAAGGCTTTGGCAATGTCACGTTTCGAGGTCAGGGTGGGGTTCGCTGAGATCCAGTCCAGGACCTCTTGCTTGGTAGGGATGCGAGTCATATTTGTGGCCTAGCATGCGCGCACGACCGCGTCATGACCAAAAAAGCGCCGCTTTGGTTCAGCTTGGTAGATCAGCCACGGTATCCACGTCGCGCAGGTGATCCAACAAACCTACACGAGACCCCGAAATCGAGGCCAGCGTGTCAGCGAGCGCGTGTTCGGTTGACCAGCGCACATCCTGAAACAGGCCGGAAGGCAAAGCGCCATAGCGCTGCGCACCAACCAGCCAATAGCCGCCATCTGGGGCGGGGCCAAACACCATCTCCGCACGCCCCAAAACCGCGAAGCCCCGCGCAATGTGCGCGCGTGAAATCCCGGGAATGTCGGCGCCGATCAGGCACACTGGCCCTTTGGGTGCCGCCCTGAGCTGCCGAGCCATACGTTGCCCCAGATCCCCGTGCCCCTGAGCGACGCGCGGCAAATCCGCAGGCCAGACCCGGCTGCGCAAGCCCTCGCGATCCGGTGAGACCGCCAGCACGATCTGCCAGCGCGGGTCTCGCAGACGACGGATCAATGATCGGGTCTGATGCCGAAACCACCACGCCGCGCCCACCATACCGATATCTCGGCCCAGTCGGGTTTTGACGCGCCCCGGACGGGGCTCTTTGACCATGATTACCAAAGTGCGCTTCAAATCAGGTTCCGCACCATATCCCGATGTTCGATCCCGGCGTCCATATAGACAGGGCCAACAGCCACAAACCCAAGTTTTTCATAGAAACTCAGCGCTTGAATCTGCGCACCGAGCATGACCTTTTGAACGCCAGCCGCTGACGCCGCGATCTCGACCGCTCGGCGGATTAGATCGGCCCCCAACCCCTGACCACGCGCACGCTCCAGCACGCAGACCCGACCGATTTTTGCGCTCTGAGCTTCGAACACAATGCGGGCCGTTCCCACCGGATCTATTGCGTCCCGCGCCAGCAGATGCGTCGCGGTCGCATCCAGATGGTCTTGTTCTTCGTCTACAGGCACGCCTTGTTCGACAACAAAAACGCGATGCCTGAGATCAAAGCATGTTTGAATGTCCCGGGTCACTTCGATGCCGATCGTCATGCAAAAAAGTCTTTCAGGATACGGGTATAGATCGTCTTGAGCTGATAGATTTGGGCCACTTCGACGCATTCATCCACCTGATGCATCGTGCGGCCGACAAGGCCAAACTCGACCACAGGACAGTGGTTTTTGACAAACCGCGCATCCGACGTCCCGCCGGTGGTCGACAATTCGGGCATAATGCCCGTCTCAGCCAAAACGGCCTTGGACACAAGCTCCGACAATGCGCCCGGTGGCGTCAGGAAGCTTTCGCCGGAAATCTTGATTTTTGTATCGACCTCAACCCCATACTCACGGGCCACCTGATCCGCAGCGTCCCGAAGCCACACGCTGAGCTTGGCCCCAGAATGCAAATCATTGAACCGGATGTTCACGGCACCACGGCACTGCGCCGGAATTACGTTTGTTGCCGTGTTGCCGGTGTCGATGGTCACGACGGCCAGGGTCGAGGCGTCGAAATGGTCGCTGCCCTGATCCAGCTCGTGGCTGGCCAGCCGATCCATCAGTCGCGCCATCGCAGGCAAAGGGTTCTTCGCGCGGTGCGGATAGGCCGAATGCCCCTGAACACCCGTCACGGTGAACCACGCCGTCATCGACCCGCGCCGCCCGATCTTGATCATCTCGCCCATCTGGTTCGGGCAGGTGGGTTCACCGACCAGACAAACGGACATCTGCTCGCCCATTTGATCCATGTGATCCAGCAATGCTGTGGTGCCGTCCACTGCATCGCCTTCTTCATCCCCGGTGATTGCAAGAAGGATGGCTCCGTCAGGTGGGGTGTCACGGACGAAATCCACAGCCGCTGCCACAAATGCCGCCACACCCGATTTCATATCGGTCGTGCCACGGCCATACATCACACCGTCATGAATCTCGGCTCCGAACGGAGGTTTGGTCCAGGCCGCCTCATCCCCCACCGGAACCACATCCGTGTGCCCGTTGAACCCGAAACTCCGCGCGTGCCCTTTAGCACCCCAGCGGGCGAACAGGTTGCTGACGCCGCCCCGATCAACGCGGGCGCAGTCAAACCCTGCTTCCGTCAGCAGGTCCTGAAGCAGGACCAATGCGCCGCCCTCGGCAGGTGTGACCGATGGGCAACGGATCAGGTCTGCCGTCAATTGAACTGCATCGGTCATGTCGGGGCCTTTTTGGTGGGGTTGGACTCAGGTTCGTGCACAGATTCAACGAATTGGCCGGATTGCCAACCCCAATCAGCAGTTTTTGCCGGGTAAAACCCCCCTCGTATCGAGTTGAGACACCGATAAAACATGGCAATTTACCCTGCGACCACCTTGCTGTTTTGCACAAATTCGCGCTACAGCGCCGCGAAACAGGTGAGTTGACCATGACGCGCGCTCTTTACGCACTGATCTGCCTGACTTTCGCCGTTCTCGCACAGCAAAGCCTGGCACAAACGCTGAACGTCACAACAGTGACCCGACCGCCGTTTTCCTATGTGGAGGACGGGGCCGAGACCGGGTTCTCGATGGACCTGCTTGAAGCTCTGGCCGACGCGCTGGATTGGGAATACTCGGTCACCCGGGTCGAGGCGTTTTCGGATATGTTGGGTGCGGTCGAGGACGGGTCGGCGGATCTGGCGATTGCCAATATCTCGATCACCGCGATGCGCGAGACAAAGATGGATTTCAGCCAGCCGATTTTTGAGGCCGGCCTTCAGATCATGGTGCCTTCGGACGCGGTGCGCAGACCCTCGCTGCTGCAGGCGCTTCTGTCCACCGAGCTGTTCATCGCGATCGGCCTGGCTTTTGCCATCCTGCTTGGCGGCGGCATGCTGATGTGGGGATTCGAACGGCGCGCCCAGCCCTATTTCGACCGCAAGCTGAACGACGCATGGTTCCCATCGTTCTGGTGGGCATTGAACCTGGTCGTCAATGGCGGGTTTGAAGAAAGGATGCCCCGCACACCCTTTGGCCGCGTTTTGGGTGTCATCCTTGTGGTGTCGTCGCTGTTCATCGTGTCTGTCTTCACGGCCCGGATCACCAGTGTCATGACCGTTGACGCGATCACCGGAAACGTAAATTCGGTCAACGACCTTTACGGCAAGAATGTTGGAACCATCAATGGATCAACCGCTGCCAATTTCCTGAACCGGCGCGAGATCGAGTTCACCGGCTATCCGGGGCTGGAAGAAATGCTGGACGCGTTCAAAGCCGAGGATCTGGATGCGGTTGTGTTCGACGCACCGATCCTGTCCTACTTTGCCACCCACGAGGGCCGACGCATCGCCAGCATGACCGGCGGTGTGTTCCTGCGCGAAAGCTACGGAATTGCGTTCCCAACCGGCTCACCGCTGGTTGAAGAGGTCAACCAGGCGCTGTTGTATTTGCGCGAAGACGGAACCTATGACGAGATTTATCGAAACTGGTTCGGATCGCGGAACTAGGACTGGGCGTCCCCTTCGAAAAACGGCGTCATTTGCGCCACGATCACCGCGTTTTCGTCCAACGCCCGCTGCATCAGGGCCCGTTCGTCCGCGTCGATGTCGTGCCCCTGCGCTTCGCGTTCGGCAAGGGTGCCATAACCCGTCACATCCAAGGGCGCTGTATCGGCCTGCTTCAGGATTGCCACGGTTTCGCGTACCGCCTCGGCTTCGTCGACGCCACTGGCAAAGCACATCAAGGCTGCGCCCGTTGCACCGTCCGGCAGACCATCGCCTTCCTTTCGTCCGATCTGAACGAGAAGGGTGTAAACTTGCTGACGCGAGGGTTTCTTCTGCTTTTCCATGGCAGGGGCCTTAGCCTTGCGGTGTGCGATGGTCAAGCGCGGGTGGTCTAACGCTCGGTCGTGGCCAGTTTGAGCGCCAGTGCAACAAAGATCACGCCAGATACGCGATTCAACCACAACTGCACCGACGGAGACCCTTTGAGAAGTGCGCCCAAAGTTCCCGCGGCAAGGGCAACCGCGCCGAAAACGATCACCGTTGCCAGAAACATCAAGGCCCCAAGTTGGTAGAATTGCGCGATCAGAGGGCCGTTATCGGGATCGACGAATTGCGGCAGGAAAGCCAGCATGAAAATCGTCACTTTCGGGTTCGCGATATTCATGATCAATCCGCGCAGGTAGAGTTTGCGGATCGGGACGCGAGGTGTATCTCCCCCATCCAGTTTGGACCCCGACGCCGTGAATGCGTTCCACGCCAGATAGACCAGATAGCCCGCGCCGGCGAATTTGAGCGCCGCAAAGGCAGTTTGCGAAGTTTGGAAGATCACCGCCACGCCCAGGGCCGCTGCTGTGGTATGCACGATCAGCCCCGTGGCCAGGCCCAGCGTCACGATCAGGCCTGACATCCGGCCATACAGCGCGGATTGCGTCATTACAAAAATGTTGTCCGGCCCCGGAACGGCGGCCAGCGCAATGGCTGCGCCCATGAACAGGATGGCGATATCGGCAGGGATCATGGCGTCTCCTCTTCCGGCGCAGTGCCGCCCGGTATAGCACCATGGACATGGTGCAACAAAGGCCGCAGACGAAGCCACGGCCTTTGATGGATTTGGCTATATCAGGATCAGTCGCGCAGCAATTCGTTGATTCCGGTTTTCGAGCGGGTCTTTTCGTCAACACGCTTTACGATGACCGCGCAATACAGGCTGATATTGTTCTTGGACGGCATCGAACCCGCCACGACGACCGAATAGGGTGGCACTTCGCCATACGTCACTTCACCGGTCTCACGGTCGACGATCTTGGTCGATTTGCCGATGAAAACACCCATGCCCAGAACCGAGCCTTCGCGTACGATGCAGCCTTCGACCACCTCGGAGCGCGCGCCGATAAAGCAATTGTCTTCGATGATGGTGGGGCCAGCCTGCATCGGCTCCAGCACGCCACCGATCCCGACGCCGCCCGACAGGTGAACGTTCTTGCCGATCTGCGCGCAGGACCCGACGGTCGCCCAGGTATCCACCATGGTGCCTTCGTCGACATAGGCGCCGAGATTCACGAACGACGGCATCAGCACTGCGCCCGGCGCGATATAAGCCGACTTGCGGACAACGCAGTTGGGCACGGCACGGAAGCCGGCAGCTTTCCAGTTGTCTTCGTTCCAACCGGCGAACTTGCTATCCACCTTGTCCCACCAGCCACCGGCCTGAGGGCCGCCGGTCTGGATTTCCATGTCCTTGATACGGAAGCCAAGCAGAACGGCTTTTTTCGCCCACTGGTTCACATGCCAGTCGCCGCCGTCGAGCTTTTCGGCCACACGCAGCGAACCACTGTCCAACGCATTCAGCGTATCTTCGATGGCGTCGCGCTGTTCGCCTGTGGTTGCGGGCGTGATCGTGTCGCGCGCCTCCCATGCGGCTTCGATGGCGGCTTCCAGTTGCGCGTTGGACATTGGGCGTCTCCCTACAGAATCTGTTCGTGTTGGTTTCGCCTATACGCAAGGCAGGTCCACGGCGCAATGCGACGAACAGGGGTCAGTTTGCGTCCAATACGCACCGCAATCAGCTTGCACGGCGAATATGGCGGATCAGAATGGCCGTTGCT
The DNA here is from genome assembly GCF_056542645.1 of Ruegeria sp. AB5. NCBI lineage: Bacteria > Pseudomonadati > Pseudomonadota > Alphaproteobacteria > Rhodobacterales > Roseobacteraceae > Ruegeria > Ruegeria sp. AB5. The sequence goes on along the minus strand of NZ_JBQGAE010000011.1, from coordinate 102,085 downwards.
GTGGCGGTATCCTTGCGGTTCAGCGCCTGCGCAATGGACATGTGGTCCTTGTCCGCGCGCTGCATCCATTTTGGACGCCAGTGGGCGAACAGGTGCCGCGCGCTGGCGATATGCAGATCATCAATGGTGTGCAAAAGACGTGGCAAACCGCATGGCGTCAGGATCGCCCGGTGAAAGGCACGGTTGCGGGCCTCCCACTGTGGCATTGTTGTTGCCTCATCACAGGCAATCCGTGCCTTCTCGATCCGCATCAAGTCTGCAGGTGTCATGTTCTGAACCGCCTGTTGCAGCGCCAAAGGCTCCAACGCAACGCGCATTTCAATCACTTCTCGCACCTCTGCGGGGTCCAGCACCGTGACCCGCATTCCGCGACGCGGCTCGCTGCGGGCCAGACCGTGTGCCTCGAGCCGCAAGAGGGCTTCGCGCACCGGAACATGGCTGGTGTCAAAGGATTTGGCGATATGATCCTGGCGCAGTTTCTCACCCGCACTCAGGGCACCAGTGATGATCTGCTGCATCAGATTTTCGTAGATCGTGTCGGCAATAGTAGCGGTCATGGATTATAGATAAAATTGACGACGGTGGTCCACAAGCCGATAGTTTACACCGCAAGCGGATCAGGGGCGATGTTTCCACCGCAGACCAGGACCGCCACCCTCTCACCGGGTTCAGGCTGGTATGCGCCAGACATCAATGCTGCCAACGCGGTCGCCCCTGCAGGTTCAACAAGGATACGATGGGTTTGCCACAACGCGCGCTGAGCCTCGATGATCGCCTGATCCGAAACCAGTACCGACGTCATTCCCTGCGCCAGATCGAAACAGATTTGCCCAATGCGCCGCGCGCCCAGCGCATTTGCCGCGATGCCCGAGACCGATACATCCACCGGCTCACCCGCTTTTAGTGCTGCATTCAACGCACAGGATGTCTCAGGCTCTACCGCGACAACCTTGCGCGCATCTTGGAACCACGCCAGAGCGCCCGCGATCAGGCCACCTCCACCGACGGCGACCAGAACGGTATCCGCTTTCAGGCCCTGCGCGTCCCACTCGGCAAAGCACGTGCCCTGCCCGGCCACAGTCGCGGGCGCGTCATAGGCGTGTATCTGCATCGCGCCGGTCTTTTCTTCATGCTGCTGCGCCATCGTCAGCGCATTGGCATATTCACCGGGCACAACGCTCAGGTCCGCTCCGATTTGTTCGATCAGGGCAATCTTGGATGGCCCCGCCAGTTCCGGCACAAAAATCTTGGCCGGATGACCCAGCGCACGCGCGGCATATGCCGCCGCCGCCCCATGGTTCCCACCCGAGGCCGCCACAACACCCGCCGCAGGTACTGCCATGCTGAGCAACGTGTTGAATGCCCCGCGCGCCTTGAAGCTGCCGGTGTGCTGCATATGCTCAAGCTTCATCTCGATCGGATAGCCGGGAATGCGGCTCTCCATCACCGGGGTCACTTGCGCGTGCCCGCCTATCCGACCAGCTGCCGCCTGAATTTCTGTCTTCCAATCCATTCTTGTCTTTCCGTGACTGGCACTCTGCCCGCGAACCCTATAGCTGTTTGTCAAACACGCAAGCAGGGATCGATCACCCATGAGAGAAGACCGCCACAGCCCGTTCCGCGATGCGCAGACCGACCGCTCGACCGCGAGCGAGGTGCCGGACACGCCGCAAACGCGCTCGCCCGCCTATCGCCTTGCTTTTGCCGATGACGAGTTCCTGTGCCGGGATGAGCTGCGCCCGGTGCGCTTGCAGTTGGAGTTGCTGAAACCCGAGATGATCATGAGCGAACGCGAAATCACCTCGACCATCGTTATGTTCGGCGGTGCGCGTATCCCCGAGCCGTCACAGAAACACACGGCACGGACAAAAACGCTGGCCGGACTGTCGCAGTATTATGATGAAGCGCGCGAGTTTGCCCGGCTGATGACCGAGAAATCAAACGCCACCGGCTGCCGCGAGAATGTTATCGTCACCGGCGGCGGACCGGGCGTGATGGAGGCCGGAAACCGCGGCGCGCAGGATGCGGGCGGCTGTTCCATCGGTCTGAACATCGTGCTGCCGCACGAGCAGGCGCCGAACCTGTACGTCACGCCGGAACTCAGCTTCAATTTCCATTATTTCGCCATCCGCAAAATGCATTTCCTGATGCGCGCCCGCGCCATCACCATCTTTCCCGGTGGTTTCGGCACCATGGACGAGCTGTTTGAATCCCTGACCTTGATCCAAACCGGCCGGATGGAGCGCGTGCCCTTCCTGCTGTTCGGGCGCGCGTTCTGGGAGAAAGTGATCAACTGGGACGCACTGGCTGATGCCGGCACCATCTCGGATCAGGACCTTGACCTCTTCCGCTTTGTCGACACCGCGCAAGAGGCGGTCGAGATCATCGAGAACTGGGAACCCGCCCCACCCCGCGACGCAATTCCGGGGCGCTGAACCATGGCCCCAAAACCCGGAGAGATGCTGCACCTGCGCGGCAATGCCCTGACCGATGGTGAACCGGTTGCCCTGCCGCTGACGCAAAGCAGCATGTATCACCTGCCCGGCGCAACAGAGGGTCTGGCCACATATGGGCGCGTGGACAATCCGACATGGGTCGCACTGGAACACGTTCTGGCGCATCTTGAAGATGCCCCCTGCCTGACATTCCCCTCTGGTATGGGCGCGATTTCGGCCGCGTTGTTTGCCACCGTGAAGGCCGGATCACGCCTGTTGATCCCTTCGGACGGGTACTACGTGACACGCGTTCTGGCAGATCGTTTCCTGTCAGGGCTGGGTGTTTCGGTCACAGAACGCCCCACGACCGCCTTTGCCAAAGGTGGGTTTGACGCGTTCGATGTGGTGTTTGTGGAAAGCCCGTCCAACCCCGGGCTGGACATGATGGACCTGCCGGCCATCGCCTCCGCTGTGCGCTCGGCAGGGGGCGTCACGATCGCCGACAACACAACCCTGACCCCTCTGGGCCAACGCCCGCTGGATTTGGGGATTGATGTTGTCGTCGCCTCGGACACCAAGGCGATGGGCGGGCATTCCGACTTGCTGATGGGCCATGTGGCCAGCCGCAATGCGCAGATCATGGAGCGGGTCGAAGACTGGCGGCGTGTCTCTGGCGCCATCCCCGGCCCGCATGAGGCGTGGTTGCTGCATCGCGGGCTGGAAACGCTGGACGTTCGGTTTGATCGCATGTGCCGCTCGGCACAGATCTTGGCCGAGCGTTTGGCGGCACATTCTGCGGTCCGGAACGTCCGCTACCCCGGCTTGCCGAACGATCCGTCATACGCGCTTGCGCAGGCTCAGACCAAACGCTTCGGGTTCCTTTTATCCCTGACGCTGAACAGTGAAGACGCTGCAGAAACCTTCATCAACATGTGCCCGTTGCTGCGGCCAGCGACGTCTTTTGGCGGGGTCCACAGTTCAGCCGAGCGCCGCGCACGCTGGGGCGACGACGTCGACCCCGGTTTCGTGCGGCTGTCTGTGGGATGCGAGCCGGTTGAAGAGCTGTGGGACGCCATCAAGACCAGTCTGAACGCGCTGTAACTACTTTTTCGGCTCACGCAGCTCGGTGAACACATAGATCGGCAAAACGATGCTGCCGATCAGCGCACCCAACCAGACCAACAGCGTTGCAGCCAGAAGGTTGGAGATACCGCCGATGGTCAGCCCCGCAGTGATCCAGTCTGTCACAAGCAAACCCACAAAGGTTACGATCAGCGCGATCCCACCTTTCAGGGCCGGGGCCTTCTTTTCGCCCAGCTTCAGGATAAGAGGCTCTGCCACCACCTGCACCAGCGTGAACACGATCACGACAACGATAAACGACAAAGGCTTGATTGAAAAACCGGACAGCAACAGCATCGCCAGTAGCAAGCCGATGGCGTTCCCGGCCAGCAAGGCCAATGCGGATTTGATTCTACGCGACATAGTGTGGCTTCCGTCAATCAACACTTAAAAACATGCATATGGTAGCAGGTTTGCAGGAATTGATGAAGCAATTCAATCGCCTCTTCCTTTCGGCCATTTGAAGCCGCATGATAAAACACATCCTGTTCTGCCCGAACCGTGAGAGGTGAGATGAGCGACGATCCCTATTCCGTCCTTGGTGTCGCGAAGGACGCCGAGGCTGCCGAGATCAAGAAAGCCTATCGGCGCATTGCCAAGGAATGCCACCCGGACCTGAAGCCCGGGGATGCCAAGGCCGAGGCAAAGTTCAAGGCCGCCGCAGCTGCCTATGATCTGTTGAAAGACCCCGAAACACGCGCGCGGTATGACAATGGCGAGATTGACGCCTCGGGTCAGGAACGCCCGCAACAGCAGTACTACCGCGACTATGCCGAGGCCGCCGGGAACCCATATCGTGGACGACAGGCCGACCCCGACGATATGTCCGACATCTTCTCCGAATTCATGCGCGGTCGGGGTGGCTTTGGCGGGCAGCGCACGCAGGAGTTTCATGCCCCGGGGCACAATCTGAACTATTCGCTCCAGATCAGCTTTCTGGACGCGGTGTTCGGCGCCAGCCAAAAGCTGACATTGCCGGATGGCGACCGGATCGAAGTCAAGATTCCGGCAGGTATCACCGATGGACAGACCATCCGGCTGCGCGGCAAAGGCGCTCCGGGCTACGGCGAGGGTCCCCCGGGCGATGCTTTGGTGACCGTGTCGGTCGCGCGACATCCTGTGTTTGAACGTCAGGGCGACGACATCCATATCACACTGCCGATCACCATTGACGAAGCCATTCTTGGGGGCAAGGTCCCCGCCCCGACCATTGATGGCGGTGTGAATGTCAATGTTCCCGCGGGCACCAGCAGCGGCAAGACCCTGCGGTTGCGAGGCAAAGGTGTGAAAAAGCGCGGCTCATCCGATCGCGGGGACCAGCTGATCGAACTGACCGTCTCGATGCCCGGCACAATCGATGACGAGCTAAAGCAATTCATGGAGACATGGCGCGAAACGCACCGCTATGATCCGCGGAAAGGAATGCCATCATGACCCTGTCCGAAAAGGAATTGATCAATACCGTCGCCCGCCTGACCTCGGACCGCCTGACCGAGTATCTGGCCGCCGAGATCGTCATCCCCGAGCAGACGGACAAGGGGCTGGTGTATCACAGCATTGATGTCGCGCGCCTGGAACTGGCCTGCGAGTTGCATGAACAATACGATATGGAGGCCGATGCCCTATCGATGATGATCTCACTGATCGATCAGATGCACGGGCTGCGCGCCGAATTGCGCGAGGTTCTGAACGCGGTTGACGCCCAGCCTGACCCGGTGCGTCAGCAAATGATCGAGCTTATCGGAACAGCACGCCTCCGGCGCAGATAGCACAAGGGCCAGAGACGTTTTTGTTTGTCACTCTCCGACTCGATAGTCTTCGGGGACGTAGAACGTATAGTCGCGATCGGCCACTTGCTCGTGACAGTCGTGGCAATAGGCCACGGCACCGGCCCGCGCGCCCAAGGTGTCGCCATAAAGTGAGCCATCTGGCAAGACCATGATATAGCGCCAATCCGCCGTGTCCGGGCTTGCCCCCGCAGCCAGCTTTTGCATCACGAACATGGCACCGGGATGGATCTTGCCTTCATCTGTGACGGTCATGCTGTCCTTGGCCAGAACCGACCCCATGGGCAGAACCTCACCGTCTTGCAGCGACCCGTAATTGTGCGCCATGCGGTTGGCATAGCTATTCACAAAACGTTGCCCATGGGTGGCCGAGATGTATGGCGCATCGTTGAACAACGGCCAGCTTTGATAGTTCAAAAGGATGTCCAACTGCGCCGCAGCATAGCCACGCGCCATGCGCCGCGACATCGAACGATAGAAGCCGCTCGCCTCATCCTTGCTGAGCTCGGCCGGATTCTCGATTGCCAGGTGAGCCTTGGGGTCTTCTGCAAGGGCAGCTGTGCCAAACGGAAATAGCATCAGAAGCGCCGCCACCCTGAACTTGCAATCGACTTGGAACCATTCAATCATCTTGGGGCTCACGTGAAAACTCAGTTTGCCTGTAGGCCGCGTGTCAGAATGAAAATTAGAATAGCGGCTAAAAAAGAACCTGCCAGTACCACACCTGCAATCTTACCACTTTTTGCGCCATGGCAAGTATGAGAAATGGGAACAAGCACCTACAAACATACCAAATTTTGAATGCGGAATCAGCAGCGAAAACATTAAGATTTTCGCTGCAACTCCTGGCAGACAGGTTGTGTCAGGTGTTCAACCCGGCCTCGGCCGCGATCTGTTTGCGCGACTTGCGGGCACGCTCAGTCGCTGACTTCAACTGTCCACAGGCGGCCATGATGTCTTCACCCCGCGTCTTGCGAATAGGGGACGCGTAGCCAGCCTGATAAATAATGTTGGCAAAAGCCCGGATACGGTTGTTGGAACTGCGCTTGTAAGGCGCACCCGGCCATTCGTTGAACGGGATCAGGTTGATCTTGGCCGGTATGTTATGGCGCTTGATATGCTCGATCAGTCGGTGCGCGTCCTGATCGCTGTCATTCACGCCGTCCAGCATCACATACTCGAACGTAATCCGTTCAGAATTCGAGGCGTTTGGATAGCTGGCCAGCGCCTGCAACAGCTCTTCTATGTTCCAGCGCTTGTTGATCGGGACCAACACGTCGCGGGTTTCATCCGTGGTTGCGTGGAACGAGATGGCAAGCAGGCAGCCAATCTCTTCAGCTGTGCGCGCGATCTCGGGCACCACGCCGGACGTGGACAGGGTGATACGGCGACGCGACAGGGAAATCCCCTCGGGATCCATGGCGATCTTCATTGCGTCACGAACGTTTTCAAAATTGTAGAGCGGCTCGCCCATGCCCATCAGAACGATGTTCGACAACAGGCGGGTTTCGTCCTTGGGCGCGCCCGGCGTGGGCCATTCCTCAAGATCGTCGCGGGCCATCATCACCTGCCCGACGATCTCCGCCGCTGTCAGGTTGCGCACCAGTTTCTGCGTGCCGGTATGGCAGAAGGAACAGGTCAACGTACACCCCACCTGAGACGAGATGCACAGCGTGCCGCGATCTTCTTCGGGGATATAGACGACTTCGACCTCATGCCCGCCCGCAATGCGGCACAGATATTTGCGAGTACCGTCCTCGGAAACCTGACGCGTCACGACTTCGGGGATTTCGATCACAAAACTCTCGGCCAGCTGGGCGCGATAGGCTTTGGCGAGGTTGGTCATCGCCGAAAAGTCGCGCACACCCCATTGATAGATCCACTGCCAGATCTGGCCTGTCCGCATCTTCGCCTGCTTTTCAGGCGTGCCATGTTCGATTAATGTGGCCCGCAACTGATCGCGGGTCAGACCGACAAGGTTCACCTTCCCCTCGGGCAGTTTCCGGGGAATGGTCATGACATCTTGAGTGATCGGCGCTTTGGGCGACATGGCGGCTATCTCAACGTATTCTGGCTTGGAATGCGCCTCTATATAGGATCGCGCACAAAGATCAAAAGAATTCGTTCGGTCTAATTCGCAAAGCGCAGCAATTCGTCCACACGTGCCCGGCCCAGATCGACACGGCAGGATGTGATGGCAATACCGGTTCCCGATCCACCACCGAACGAGGCACCCACGGCCTCACACTGCGTATCGCGGTAAAGAGCCCAGGCATTTTGCGATGCCTGCAATGCGGGCTGAGCAACAGGGCGTCCGGTCAGGTCATCCAGGTTTTTCGCGGATTGCAGAGCGAACCCAAAACTTTCCTCAAGAGCGAGATCTACCCGTTTTTCCATGTCCCCGACGCAGGACCCAATTTCGACCTGTGACCCCGCATCTGAACACTCCAATGCTGGATCGGCCAGAACAGGCGAGGACACAAGCAACAAAAACAAGAAAGGGCGCATTATCTTTTCCTGCAAGGTTTCCATGTACCCACTGTATAACACGGGTCTCAGGCAGCCCCAAAAAATGCAGGTAGGTCGCAAGGGCCATACCCTTGCGACCGGGTGTTCTTGCCCAGTGGCTTACATCAAACGCCTGAAGGCAGGATGTTACAATCTGTGGCGTCCAGAGTTTTGACCGGATCGTTCGGGCCGCACTCCTCACCGCTCACAGGGTAGGTTTCAGGTTCTTTTTCACATGCACTTAACAGAACCGCGGCCGCCATCATCAAAACGGCAAGGGATTTATTCAGCATTACCAAGTTCCTTCCTTTCTTTTGAACTGTTTAGTTCAGAAAGTTCATGATGTACCTTGACATGGATCAACCCGAAAGTCTGACGCTGCGTAAATCAAAAGCAGGTTTCACCCGCAGGATAACTCCGCCGAATGTCAGGCTACATGTGCTCGGGATCTGAAATCAGTTCGTGCAGCGATTCTCGGCGTCTTCGATCGCTGCGGTGAACCCCAGCAACGAAAATGTATCCTTGGTTTGCGTACCGCGTTCCGACCGCGCGGTCAGCACCGCTTCGGTGCCGCGCTTCATGGCCGTCACGATCTTGGCGTCGTCCGCTTCGGATGGGGCCCAGGCCCATTCGCCTTCGGTGAACAATTCAAACTCGGTGCCGTCCACATTCAAGTTCACGGTGGATCCTGCGGCAAACGGGTAGCCGCCGGTAAAGGTCAGCTGGCCTTTGACCTCGGCATTGGGGCGATAGAAAACAAATAGCAGGATATCGCTGCGGCGGACCGATACCACCCGACCGCCACGGGTGTTCACGGTTTCCTTGGGGGCCGAAACGCTCCAACATTCGGTGGGATCATCTTCGACAAAAACGCTCCAATCCGTTTTCGCCGCAACGCGATTGGTGCTTGCCCCTTGCTGAGCGATTGCACTTGTGGCCATCCCTGCCACACATAGGGCCGCGATCACGCGAACGAGCTTTGATCCCATTTGTCCAGCCTCCTAGCTCGACCTTCTACCTCATACCCATCAGAACGGCTTGCGAACCCTGCCGGTTCGTCTTTGGAAACGTTGCGCATTCCGATGATTGCCGACATACACACACTAACGCAGGTTTCGCCACAGGCGAAAGAGCGATTGGCAGAATTTTGCGCATAAATCCGGAGGTCCAGATGACGCAGCCCATTCCGATGACAGAACTGTGGCGCGGCCCCTTGCTGGAAAGCCTTCATCTGGGCCATGCGGTTGTTTGCGACGATACCGGGCAGATCGTGAAAAGCTGGGGCAACCCAAACGCCGTGATCTATCCGCGGTCTTCCGCCAAGATGATCCAGGCGCTTCCTTTGATAACCTCGGGGGCGGCGGCGAAATATGGACTGAATTCGCAACATCTGGCGCTGGCCTGCGCGTCGCATGACGGCGCGGCCATTCACACAGACCGCGTCACGGCCTGGCTGGACCATCTGGGTATGGTCGAGCACGATCTGCGCTGCGGCCCGCAAGAGCCCGCAGACAAGGCTGCGCGCGACCGGTTGATTCTGGCAGACGACACGCCCTGTCAGATCCACAACAATTGTTCAGGCAAGCATTGCGGGTTTTTGACCCTGGCTCAGCATATGGGTGCCGGTCCAGAATACCTTGAGATCGACCATCCCGTACAGCAAGCCTGCCTGTCGGCGATCGAAGAGACCACAGGTGAAACCAGCCCCGGCTACGGGATTGACGGGTGCTCGGCACCGAACTTTGCAACCACGCTGGTAGGGTTGGCGCGGTCGATGGCATGGTTCGCCTCTGGAGGTGACCGCTCCGACCGATCCAGCGATGCCGCATGGCAATTGACAGCTGCCATGATCAAACACCCCGAGTTGGTTGCAGGTGAAACCCGTGCCTGTACGGAATTGATGCGTGCAATGAACGGGCGCGCCGCAATCAAGACGGGTGCCGAGGCCGTTTACGTCGCCATCATTCCCGAAAAACGCCTGGGCGTGGCGCTAAAGATCACCGATGGCACCACCCGCGCCAGCGAATGCGCCATTGCGGCCATATTGGTGAACCTCGGCGTGCTTGAGGCCGAACACGCGGCCACCCGCAAGTTCATGAACGCCACGCAATACAGCCGCCGTGGACTGGAATGCGGGGTGATCAGACCCGCGCCGGGCTTTCCCGGCTAGCCCCGCTACATCTCGATTTCGTGCACCTCGGCCACCTCGACCGAACCCGTGCCGTTGACAACCATAGGGCAGCCCTTGGCCATTTCAGTTGCGGCATCAATGCTGTTGGCCTTGATCACCGTAAAACCCGAGGCCGGGTTGGCGCCACCATTATCGGCAACGCCGGTACTGCTGACGGTGTACGACTGGCCCACGGGGTTACCGGGAATGTCCAGCGCATCGCCCATGTCCTGAAACCATGCGCCCCACGCGGCCATGGTGGCCTCGATTTCGGCAGGGTCGGTCGGGGTATGGCCGCCGTGATAGACGAACAAATATTGGGGCATATCGCTCCTCCTTGATGAAATCCTATTTGCACCGCGCTTCAAGTTTACGCAGCGAAGATGTCCAACCAATGTTGTGGTTCTCGGCGGCCTCGGCGTCGGCCAGTTCCCGGTGGTCCAGAACCAGACGCGCGCCGGTGACTGTCGCAACCACGGAAAACGTCACATGGCTTTCCCGCCCGCGTTGATCCTGATCATCGTGCCAGGCCCATGTGAACCCGACTGAATTTGGTGGATCGACATGGGTGATTTGACCCGAGACCTTGTATTGCTGTCCTTCCCCATTCTCCATCACTGAAAACCACGGACCGGTGCGTGTGAAATCCAGATTGTGCTGTGGTACATGCATTCCCTCGGGTCCCCACCACTGCAACAGCTTTGGGCCATCGGTAAGCCACGCAAACAGGGTCTCGGGGGGGACGGGAAACTCCCGTTCGAGTTTCAGGTCGGCCATGACGTTTCCCTTTCCAATATGTCACTCAAACGATCCAGACTGCTGTCCCAGAACCGCCGTTTCGAGATCGTCCACTCGGCAATAGCGCGCAGCCCCTCGGCGCGGATGGAATACATGCGCCGGGTGCCCTGAACCCGCTGCTGCACCAGACCGGCCTCGCGCAACACCTTCAGATGGCGCGAGATCGCAGCGCCGGACATGCCTTTGCCTTCGATCAACTCTCCGGCAGGCAGTTCGCCGACGTCCATGAGCTGTTCGACAATCAAAAAGCGCGTGCTGTCCGACAAGGCGGAAAAGGTTCTCAGTAGATCAGGCATGATTCTTATTTAACACATCCGTTAAATTAAAGAAAGCACTCTACTTATGGATGAACTCTGTCGTGCCACATCGCAATCAAATGAAAGACGGGTGCACAGGCCAAAAAAGATATGCTAATATGTTCGCACTTTAAGCTGTTTATGAGTTCATTGAGGAGGTTTGAGATGCACAAAGCGTCGGGATCATTGTTTTTTCTTGGAATGTTAGCCGTCGCCGGGTGTACGACACCCTGGTCTCAAACCGAAGTCGCCGACCCGCCTGAGACAGCAGCCCAACCCGCTGCAGCGTCAGCGCCCGCGCAGGCTTCTGCACCTGCGACCACAACCGAAACCCCCTCGCCAGCCGAGACAACGCCAAACGCGTATGACCGCGATGGTGGTGGTGAAGGCGGCGGTGGAGGCGGCGGCGGATCCGGAGGTGGCGGCGGCGGAAGCTGGGGTTGAGCCAGAAAGGACGACACATGCCTTGGCTTGGGCTGAACACGGGTGTGCGCCAAGTTCTGGCTGCAGCGTCCCTTCTTGCCCTTTCCGCAAGCTGTCTTGCTGCACAAGCTCTGTCGACAACTGGTGAGGCGACAGGCACGGCCAATCGGATTGCCATTGTCATCGGCAATCAGGACTATGCCAATGTCGGTGATCTGATCAACGCCAGGAAAGACGCTGAAGACATCGCGGACATGCTGCGCAGTTTCAATTTCCGCGTCTATGACGGCTATGATCTCAGCAAACGCGAGTTTGAAGAATTGATCCGCACGGCAGTCCTGAACATTCCGGATTCCGCGGATGTGCTGTTCTACTATGCAGGCCACGGCATTCAGATCGGGCGGCGGAACTATCTGCTGCCCGTGGACGCAAAATTCGAAAGCATCTATGATGTACCCTTGGCCACAATGACGCTGGATCGCGTGATCGACACCCTGTCCGCGCGCAGTGCTGCCCATGTTGCGATATTGGATTCGTGCCGGGACAATCCGTTTCAGGATCTCAGGCTGGCCGCCGATCTTGATGCAAACCTGTTCGAAACCCGCGAGGGGTTCGACGTGTTCAAAACGCCTTTGAATTCTCTTGTGGCCTATTCGACCTCGCCGGGCGCGGTGGCCAGCGATGGAGAGATCGGTCAGAACAGCCCCTATACCGCGGCCGTACTGGAGACCGCCCAATCCTCGCCGTTCCAGAATATTCAGCAACTGTTTCCGGTCATTCGCGAGAGAGTTCACACCAAAACCGCCGGACAGCAGATCCCTTGGGAAAGTTCTACTTTGGTGCGCCCGTTTTTTTTGGCGCAGCAAGAGGTTGAGATCGAACAGGAAGACTTGCAGGAAAGCGCACCTCAATCAATTGCGCTCAGCTACCAGTTCGACAAAACTGTACCATTGTCGCAAAGTCTGGCCCAGGCCTTGGGTCGGGACATTGTCGATGTGCGCGTGACCGAAACAGCCGACCGGGGCGTTGTCAGCGCAAGTGACAGATCGCTTGTCTACACACCAGAGATTACAGACACACGCGCAGTCGATCTGGCCAAAACGAACTTTGCCGACACATTCGCAGTTGAGGTTGTCACCGCAGATCAAACCAGACAGACCGTCGAAGTCTCTCTTGAGCTTGGAATGAACGTGTGTGATCTCGAAGCGGGTGACGCGCTGGACCTCAACGGCGTTGGCGTGTTCCGCCTGCCAAACGAGTTGGATATCACCAAGGGCCTGGCCGCATGCTCGCAAGCGGTTGAAGACTATCCCGGGAACGCAAGATTCCAGTATCAACTGGGGCGTCTGCAGCAAGCCGCAGGGAACGTGGCCGGAGCCTATGACAACATTTCCGCGGCCGTCGACGGCGGGCATATCCGCGCCAAGTATGCCTTGGCGACCCTGCTGCAAACCGACAGGATAGACCGGGCGGTCACAAAGACACCGTATGATCCCGAAAAGGCTCGCGATTTGTTGGAACTCGCCACTGCCGAGCAAGACCCCTATGCCATGCACAGCCTGGGCAAACAGCTACTGCGCGAGGGCCAAACGGTCGAAGACAAAAAACGCGGGTTCGAGTTGCTGGAACGCTCGGTTGAGCTTGGGCATACCTTTTCGATGAACGAATTGGGTCTGTATTTTTTGCGAGAAAACTCAGATCACTATATCCCCGAGCGTGGCATGCGTTATCTGCGCGCCTCCGAATTGCGTCAGGATATCTATGGGTATGACAATCTGGCCTATGTCTCTTTGAATGGGCTGGGCGGTAACCCGGTCGATTTCGCTAAGGCGGAATCCTACTTCCTTGCTGCTGCCGAGGGTGGGCACCCCACCGCACCCGCCAGTATCGCCCGCATGATCCTGCGAGACCAGTTGCCGGGGCGAACCCGCTCGGAAGCCCTGAAATGGTATGACACGTCGCTGGAACGCGGAGACGCGTGGGGCGGTGCAAACGGCGCATACATTATCCTGGATGGTCAGGTGCCCGGAAAAGGCCCGGCCGACGCCGCGCTGCGCGCCGCAAAAGCAGCGTTGCTGCCCAACGAGGAACCCGCAGCACAGGCGCAGTCACAGTTGGATGCGCGGTCGCGTGCTGATCTGGATCGGGCGTTGCAATTGGCCCTGAACGAATTGGGTGAAAATGTCAGCGTCGACGGCCAGGTCGGCCCGGCAACATTGGCCGCGCTGGAGAATATCAGCGCAAAATTCGGCGTTCCTGTCCCCTATGCCGCCGCCAATGACCCCAAGGCGCGCCTGTTGCTGGCCGCGCGCGTGTATTGGGCGCAGAACCCGGTGCGCTTTGACTTGTTCTAGGCCACTTCAGATCTGGAAATCTGATTTTCTGTAACCCTGGATGTAAAGCAGTGCTGTCAGGTCTGCGTGATTGATCCGCACATCACATTCTGCGGCAACCGATGGTTTTGCGTGCAAGGCAACCCCGGCTCCGGCCCGCCCCAACATGCCCAGATCATTGGCCCCATCGCCCACCGCGATCACATCATCCTCGGACAGGCCAAGCTTTGCGGTAATGCGCTCCAGCGCCTCGACCTTGGCTTGCCGCCCCAGGATTGGGCGCTTCACATCGCCGGTCAACTGACCGTTTTCGACCAGCAGTGTGTTGGCGCGGTTCTCGTCGAAGCCCAACAACTCGGCCACGCGCGCCGTAAAGGCCGTGAACCCGCCCGACACCAAAGCTGCGTAGCCGCCACCCGCCCGCATGGTTGCAACCAGTTCGCGCCCGCCAGGCATGAGGGTGATCCGCGTATTCAGAACCTGAGCAATCACCGCCTCATCCAATCCTTTCAAAAGACCGACACGCTCGATCAAAGCCCCTTCGAAATCCAGTTCGCCATTCATGGCGCGCGCCGTAATGTCCTTGACCCGTTCACCTACACCGGCCTCATCGGCAAGCTCGTCGATGCACTCCTGTTGGATCATGGTGCTATCCATATCTGCCAGCAGCATTTTCTTGCGGCGGAGTTTGGCAGATTGCACGACCAGATCGATGCGCATGTCCTGCAAATCCTCCCAGACATCCCAGCGATTGTCCGGCATCTCGGTCAGTGTGAACTCGGCCGCTTCACCTTGGCTCAACCACGTGATCTCTCCTCCGCCCCAGGCGTTGCGCAGCGCCTCAACGACCGGGATCTCCAGAGACGGTGCGGTGGGGTTGGTCAGCAAAGTTGCAACGTACATGTCAGGTCTCCGGCCATTTGCACTGCGCATATCGCAGGTGCAGCATTTTCACCAGAGTTCGATTGGAGGCAACGCCGAATTATCCGGGAATCGGGGCTTTACGACCTTGGGAAACCAAGCCAGATTCAGGTTACGCGATGCAGAAAGGACTAAGGAATGGCCAACCCGCTTTATGATCGCTTGTTCGGCATTCACGCGGGTCGGAAAACGCCGTTTCTGCACTTGCCTGATGGGCGTATCATCACCCATTCCGAGTTTCTGGACATTGCCGCCCGGATCGCAAATGCCCTGACCGGATTTGAGCTGGAACCGGGCGACCGGGTGGCTGTTCAGGTCGAGAAATCGCCCGAAATGCTGGCACTCTATGCGGCGTGCGCGCAAGCAGGGTTGATCTTTCTGCCCCTGAATACCGCGTACAAATCCGCCGAACTGGCTTATTTCATCGAAAACAGCGGTGCCGCGCTGGTGGTCTGCGATGCGTCCAACAAAGACGCGCTGGATCCAATTGCACAGGCTCAGAACGCAAGGTTGGAGACATTGAACGCCGATGGCTCGGGCAGTCTGATGCGGCGGGCATTGGGGATGTTGCCCGCCTTCGAGCCGGTTAAACGGACCGGGGACGACCTGGCCGCCTTCCTGTACACCTCTGGTACAACAGGACGCTCGAAGGGTGCGATGCTGACGCAATCCAACCTGTTGTCAAATGCACAAACGCTGGTGCAGGAATGGCGCTTTACCAAGGACGATGTGCTGCTGCACGCCCTGCCGATCTTTCACACCCATGGTCTGTTTGTGGCAACAAACGTGATCCTCGCCTCGGGCGGATCGATGATCTTTTTGCCC
The DNA here is from genome assembly GCF_056542645.1 of Ruegeria sp. AB5. Taxonomy (NCBI): domain Bacteria; kingdom Pseudomonadati; phylum Pseudomonadota; class Alphaproteobacteria; order Rhodobacterales; family Roseobacteraceae; genus Ruegeria; species Ruegeria sp. AB5. The sequence goes on along the minus strand of NZ_JBQGAE010000011.1, from coordinate 86,467 downwards.
AAATTTGATCTGGACAACATGCTGCGCCTGATGCCCCGGGCGACATCCATGATGGGGGTTCCAACCTTCTATACCCGCTTGCTGGGTGATGCCCGTTTCACCCGCGATCTGGCGCACCACATGCGGCTGTTCATCTCTGGCTCGGCGCCTCTGCTGGCCGAAACCCATGAACGGTTCGAAACCCGCACCGGTCACCGCATCCTGGAACGCTACGGCATGACCGAAACCAATATGAACACCTCAAACCCTTATGACGGCGAACGCCGCGCGGGAACGGTCGGGTTCCCTTTGCCGGATGTCGAATTGAAAGTGACAGACCCGGAAAGCGGTGAAACCCTGCCACAGGGCGAGATCGGCATGATCGAGGTGCGTGGCCCCAACGTGTTCAGCGGTTACTGGCAGATGCCCGAAAAAACCGCCGCTGAGCTGCGCGAAGATGGGTTCTTCGTCACCGGCGATCTGGGTCGTGTGGATGAGGACGGCTATGTTCACATCGTAGGTCGCGGCAAGGACCTGATCATCTCGGGCGGCTTCAACATCTACCCCAAAGAGATCGAGCTGCTTCTGGACGACCAGCCCGGCGTGCTGGAAAGCGCCGTGATCGGCGTGCCGCATCCGGATTTCGGAGAGACCGTGCTGGCAATAGTAGTGCCTGCACCAGACCAGACGCCAGACCTTGAGGCGATCATGGCTTTGGTCCAAACCGACCTCGCCCGCTTCAAACATCCGCGAGAATTGATCCTGCTGGACGAATTGCCCCGCAACACGATGGGCAAGGTCCAGAAAAACCAGCTGCGTGAACGCTACAAGGACAGGTTCACTCGGTCGTGAGAGCAACGCGGCCCGCAACGGTCAACTGCCAGCACTGCCTGCCCTCGAACACGGCAACACTGGCCGGGTGTCCATATCCGGCGCCCGTATCCAGGTTGATGCGATTGCCGTAATGCGTGGCATGATCCACCGGCGTATGGCCGTGAACGATCAGCTTCGGATGGGCATCGCAATGGCTGTGAAAGGTCTTTCGTATCCAGACCAGATCGTTTTCCTGTTGCTCGTTCAATGCAATACCCGGTCGAATGCCCGCATGAACAAACGCCAGATCAGCCGTCTGATACAGTGCTACAAGATCGCGTAGAAACGCGATATGCGACCGGGGAACCGCAGCCTTGGCCATCGCATGCAGATCTGCGAGTCGAATTTGGCCTTCGAATTCAACGCCATAGCTGCGCAGCGTTTCCATCCCGCCCAACCGATCATGCAGCCAGTGATACCCGACCAGCAGATGCGGATCATGCCGTGGGGTGTCTTCCATGAACCACGCGAACATCCGGTCGTGATTGCCCAGCAGCGTGATCCAGTCCCTGCCCCCATCGCGGCCATGGATCATGCGATCAATCACTCCGGCGCTGTCGGGGCCACGATCCACATAGTCGCCCAGAAACACAACACGCGCGTCCGTCCCGCCATCCTGTGCGATCAGAGCAAGAACCCGGTCGAATTCGGCGACTTGCCCGTGCAAATCACCAACGGCGTAGATCGGGGATGTCATGCCAAGTCCTTTGTGGTTGGATTGCCTGTGTTGTGCCGCAAAGTGCCTTTGCACAAAAGAAAAAGCCCGCGCCATACGCGGCACGGGCGGAAGATGTCTCAGAAACTCAACACTCGTTACGCGACATCGAACTCCAGCGGTTTGATCTGGGTGAATAGGCCCGTCTCGGCCAGCTTGGCGCGGGCCTCAGCCGGAACCGGCTCATCCACGTAGAGAAGCGCGATCGCCTCACCCCCTGCCGCAGACCGGCCAAGGGTAAAGTTGGCGATGTTCACATCATTTTCGCCCATGGTTTGGCCCAGCGCACCGATAATGCCCGGCACGTCTTCGTTGGTGGTATAGAGCATGTGCGCACCGATCTCGGCATCGATATTGATACCCTTGATCTGGATGAAGCGTGGCTTGCCGTCGCTGAACACCGTGCCCCCGATGGAACGCTCACGCTTTTCGGTCACGACGGTTACCTTGATGTAGCCTTCGAAGGCACCGGATTTGTCCTGGTTGGTGGTCGAGATTTGAATACCACGCTCTTTCGCCACAACCGGGGCCGAGACCATGTTCACCTCGGGATTGAACTTTTTCATGATCCCCGCTACGACCGAGCAATTGAGTGCCGCCAGGTTCATCTCGGCCGCGACACCGTCATAAAGGATGTTGATTGCCTTGATCGGCTCGTCCGTCATTTGGCCGATGAAGCTGCCCAGGTGCCCTGCCAGCTTGATCCAGGGGCCCATGACCTTGGCCTCTTCGGCGGTGACGCTGGGCATGTTCAGCGCGTTTTCCACCGCGCCGGTCAGCAAGTAGTTCGAGATCTGCTCGGCCACCTGCAGCGCGACGTTTTCCTGCGCTTCGGTCGTGGCGGCACCCAGATGCGGCGTGCAGACCACGTTGGGCAGGTTGAACAGCGCGTTTTCCTTGGCGGGTTCTTCGCTGAACACGTCAAAGGCCGCACCGGCAACGTGACCGGAGAGCAGCGCCTCGGCCAGCGCGTCTTCGTCGACCAGACCACCGCGCGCGCAGTTGATGATCCGCACGCCCTTCTTGGTTTTCGTCAGGTTTTCTCGGCTCAGGATGTTGCGCGTCTGATCCGTCAGCGGAACGTGCAGAGTGATAAAGTCAGCGCGGGCCAGCAGCTCGTCCAATTCGACTTTTTCCACACCCATCTGCGCGGCTTTCTCTTCGCCAAGATAGGGATCATAGGCCACAACCTTCATCTTCAGGCCAAGCGCGCGCTCACACACGATCCCGCCGATATTGCCCGCCCCGATCACGCCGAGGGTCTTGTTGGTCAGCTCGATCCCCATGAACTTGGACTTTTCCCACTTACCCGCATGGGTCGAGGTGCTGGCCTCGGGGATCTGCCGCGCCACGGCGAACATCATCGCAATCGCATGTTCGGCGGTGGTGATCATGTTGCCAAAGGGCGTGTTCATGACGATCACACCTTTTTTCGACGCAGCCTCTTTGTCGATATTGTCGGTGCCAATTCCGGCGCGGCCGATGACTTTCAGCTTGTCCGCCTTTTCAAGAATGGTTGGCGTCACTTTGGTGGCCGAACGAATGGCAAGGCCATCATACTGACCGATCACCTCGGCCAATTTGTCTTTGTCCTTGCCCAGATCGGGCATGAAATCCACGTCGATGCCACGATCGCGGAAGATCTGTACGGCGGTTTCGCTGAGCTTGTCGGAAACGAGTACTTTGGGGGCCATATTGGTGGTCCTTTGAAGAGTTCTGGGGGGGGTGGCGGGCTAAAGCCCGCCCTACAATTCGATTGTGTAGGCCGGGCTTCAGCCCGGCGCTGGGATATCAGGCAGCCTCAGACTGCACCGCGATCTCGGCCTCAAAGGCCCATGCCAGCCAAGGCAACATCGCCTCGATATCCGAGGTTTCGACCGTGCCGCCGCACCAAATGCGCAGACCCGCAGGCGCGTCACGATAGGCGCCGATATCCAGCGCGATGTTCTCGGCCTCAAGACGTTTGGCCACAGCTTTGGCAAAGGCAGCGCCGTCCTGAATGCGGGCGTCGGTAAATTTCAGACAAACCGAGGTGTTCGACTGCGTCGCCGGGTCGTCGGCCAGATTGGCGATCCAGTCATTCTGGTCGCAAAACGCATACACCGCACCGGCATTGGCGTCCGCGCGATCAATCAGCCCTTGCAGCCCACCAACCGAGCGCGCCCAGTCCAGAGCGAACAGATAGTCCTCAACCGCCAGCATCGAGGGCGTATTGATCGTGGCACCGGTAAAGATACCGTCGATCAGCTTGCCACCCTTGGTCAGGCGGAAAATCTTCGGCAGGGGCCATGCGGGGGTGTAGCTTTCCAGCCGTTCCACTGCGCGAGGGGACAGGATCAGCATGCCATGCGCGGCCTCGCCACCCAGAACCTTCTGCCAGCTGAAGGTGGTCACATCCAGCTTGTCCCAAGGCAGGTCCATCGCAAACGCCGCCGAGGTCGCATCGCAGATCGTCAGACCCCGACGGTCATTGGCGATCCAGTCACCGTTCGGTACCCGCACGCCCGAGGTTGTGCCGTTCCAGGTAAAGACGACATCATTGGCGAAATCGACTGAAGCCAGATCCACGATCTGACCATAGTCGGCGGTTTTTACCTCGGCCTCGATCTTCAGCTGCTTGATCACATCCGTGACCCAACCGGCACCAAAGCTTTCCCAGGCCAGCATCTCGACCTTGCGTTCACCCAGCAGCGACCACAGGGCCATCTCAACCGCGCCGGTGTCCGAGGCGGGAACGATGCCGATCTTGTAGTCCGCCGGTATACCCAGCAGCTCGCGCGTGCCTTCGATGGCCGCTTTCAGCTTGTCCTTGCCAACGGCAGCCCGGTGCGAACGGCCAAGCGCCGCGTCAGCCAGTTTGGTCAGATCAAATGTGGGGGGTTTGGCGCAGGGGCCCGAAGAAAAACGCGGATTCGCCGGCCGCGTGACCGGTTGTTCAATAGTCATGTGTATTACCCTTCCAGATACACGCCCCTCGTTGGGGAGGGGTGTCCCACGGACGGGGTTATGGGGTCTTTGCAGATGCAGCAAGCGAAAAAGACGCTTTGAGCACGGAAAACGACGCCTCAAAAGGGCGCAGATGGGAACACAGGTTTCCGATCAGCGAAAAACCCGGCCAATTTCTTGGCAGGGCTTTGTTTTGTGTTATTCGGCTGCTTCCATGTAGTCTTCCATGGGTGGGCACGTGCAGACGAGGTTTCGGTCACCGTATGCGTTGTCGACGCGGTTGACGGGGGACCAGTATTTGTCGACGCCCATCGAGCCCGGAGGGAAGCAGGCCTGTTCGCGGGTGTAGGGGCGGTCCCAGTCGCCGACCAGATCGCGCACAGTGTGGGGGGCGTTTTTCAGCGGGTTGTTCTCCGCGTCGATTGTGCCGTCGATGATGTCCTGCGCTTCAGAGCGGATGGACAGCATGGCGTCGCAGAAGCGGTCCAGCTCGTCCTTGGGCTCGGATTCGGTGGGTTCCACCATCAGGGTGCCGGCCACCGGCCAGGACATGGTCGGCGCGTGGAAACCGCTGTCGACCAGACGTTTGGCCACGTCGTCGACGGTGACATGCGCCTCGGCATCCAGCGGGCGCGTGTCGAGGATGCATTCATGCGCCACCCGGCCTGTTTCCGAGGTGTAGAGGATCGGATAAGCATCCTGCAGACGTGCCGCGATGTAGTTGGCGTTCAGGATCGCCACTTTCGTCGCCTGCGTCAGACCCGCGCCACCCATCAGCAGCACATAAGCCCATGACACCGGCAGGATCGAGGGCGAGCCAAAGGGCGCTGCCGAGACCGGACCGACGGCGGTGCCGTATTCGGGATGGCCCGGCAGATGCTCGGTCAGATGCGCCTTGACACCGATCGGACCCATGCCGGGGCCGCCGCCGCCATGCGGGATGCAGAAGGTCTTGTGCAGGTTCAGGTGGCTGACATCGCCGCCGATCTTGCCCGGCTGGGCCAGACCGACCATGGCGTTCATGTTGGCCCCGTCGATATAGACCTGACCGCCATGGTCATGGGTGATCTGGCAGACCTCCTGCACGGTTTCCTCGAACACGCCATGGGTCGAGGGGTAGGTGATCATGCAGGCGGCCAGATGATCGGAATACTTTTCCGCCTTGGCGCGGAAATCGTTCAGATCGATGTTGCCCTTGTCATCCGCCTGCACCGGCACCACCTGCCAGCCCACCATCTGGGCCGAGGCCGGGTTGGTGCCATGCGCCGAAGTGGGGATCAGGCAGACATTCCGCTGCCCTTCCCCACGGGCAAAGTGATAGTTGCGGATGGTCAGAAGCCCCGCATATTCGCCCTGCGCGCCCGAGTTGGGCTGTTGGGAGATCGCGTCATAGCCGGTGATCTGGCACAGCTTGTCGTTCAGATCGGCAATCATCTCGTGATAACCCTGCGCCTGATCTTCCGGCACAAACGGGTGCAGATTGCCGAACTCGGGCCAGGTGACCGGGATCATCTCGATCGTGGCGTTCAGCTTCATGGTGCAGGACCCCAGCGGGATCATCGCCCGGTCCAGCGCCAGGTCGCGGTCGGCCAGACGGCGCATATAGCGGGTGATCTCGGCCTCGGCCCGGTTCTTGTGGAAAATCGGATGGGTCAGATAGGCGCTTTCGCGCAGCGCGTAATCCGGCAGGCGGTATTGCTTGTTCGAGCTGTCATCCTTGCGGTCGATGCCAAAGGCCCCCCAGACCGCCTCGATGGTCTCAGGCCGGGTCTGTTCGTCGAGGCTGATGCCCACTTTCGTGTCACCCACCTTGCGCAGGTTGACGCCGCGCGCCACGGCGGCCTCCATCACCGTCTTTTGCAGAGGACCGACCTCAACCGTGATGGTGTCGAAGAACACCTCTGGTTCCACGGCAAAGCCAGCCTCTTCCAAACCGGCGGCCAAGCGCGAGGTTTTGCGGTGTACCGATTGCGCGATGGCTTTGATGCCATCGGGGCCGTGATAAACGGCATACATCGAGGCAATGACGGCCAAAAGCGCCTGTGCGGTGCAGACATTCGAGTTGGCTTTTTCGCGGCGGATATGCTGTTCACGGGTCTGCAGCGACAGGCGATAGGCCTTGTTGCCGCGGCTGTCGATGCTGACACCGATGATCCGGCCCGGCATCGAGCGTTTCAGCTTGTCGGTGGTCGCCATGTAAGCCGCGTGCGGGCCGCCATAGCCCATCGGCACGCCAAAGCGCTGGGTCGAGCCGATGGCGATATCCGCGCCCATCTCGCCCGGGGATTTCAGCAGCGCCAGCGACAGGATGTCGGCAGCGACAATGGCGATGGCTTTATGTTCATGCAGCGCTGCAATCTCGGCGGTGAAGTCGCGCACATGACCATGGGTGCCGGGGTACTGGAAGATCGCGCCAAAGACCGCGCCTGCATCCAGCGTGTCAGGGTCGGCCACCTGTACGTCGATGCCCAGAGGCTCGGCGCGGGTTTTGATGACCGCGATGGTCTGCGGGTGGCAGTTCTTGTCGACAAAGAAGGCCGCGTTATTGGCCTTGGAGCGGCCACCGCGTTTGGCCATGGCCATCGCTTCGGCGGCTGCTGTGGCTTCGTCCAGCAGCGAGGCGTTGGCCACGTCCAGACCGGTCAGGTCGCTGACCATGGTCTGGAAGTTCAACAGCGCCTCAAGCCGGCCCTGGCTGATCTCGGGCTGATACGGCGTGTAGGCCGTGTACCAGGCTGGGTTTTCCAGAATGTTGCGCAGGATCGGCGCCGGCGTGGTGGTGCCGTAATAGCCCTGACCAATCAGCGAGGTCAGAACCTTGTTCTTGCTGGCCACCTCTTTCATGTGAAAGAGCGCATCGCGCTCGGTCATCGCCGGACCCCAGTCCAGCGCCTCTTTCTGCCGGATCGCAGGCGGGACGGTGGCGTCAATCAGTTGGTCCAGCGTCTTGAAGCCGATCACCTTGAGCATGTCGCGCATCTCGGTCGGGCTGGGCCCGATATGGCGGCGGTTGGCGAAGTCATAGGCTTCGTAATCGGTCAGTTTGAAGGCCATAGGTCATGCTCCTCAAGGAATGTCTCGCCCGGCCGCTCTGGCAGGAGCCTCCGGCGGGGATATTTTTAGCCAGATGAAGGGGCGGATCCTCGAAAGGACCCGCTGATGCGCTTAGCCGATGAAGGCCTTGTAGCCCGCCTCATCCATCAGGTCGTCCAACTGCGACGCATCCGCAATCTTGATCTTGTAGATCCAGGCCTCACCTTCGGGGTCTTCGTTCAGCGCGCCGGGATTGTCGGCCAGCGCCTCGTTCACTTCCGCAATCTCGCCATCAACCGGCGCATAGAGTTCCGACGCTGCCTTGACGGATTCGATGACGCCGATCTCGCCGCCTTTTTCAAACTCGTCACCTGTTTCCTGTTGCTCGACGAAGACCACTTCACCCAGCTGTTCGGCGGCGTGTTTGGTGATGCCCAAAATGGCGGTGTCGCCCGCAACGGTCAGCCATTCATGCTCTTCGGAATAGTAGGTCGCCATATGTCTTTCTCCTGACTTCAACGCTTGTAATTCTGGGTGACGAAGGGCAGCGCCACGATCCGCGCCGGTTGCGCCTTGCCCCGGATGATAAGGTTCACGGTCTCGCCCGGCTCGCCATGACCCTTGCTCACATAGCCCATCGCAACAGGGCCGCCGACCGTGGGGCCAAAGCTGCCCGAGGTGATCTGACCGATCGGGGTGCCCTCAGCACTCTGGATTTCCACGCCCTGACGCGCAGGCGCGCGGCCATCGGGTTGGATGCCCACCAGCTTGCGGGCAGGGCCTTCGGCCAGTTCCTTCTGGATGCGCGCGGCGCCCGGAAAGCCACCCTCTTCCTTGCGGCGCTTCTGGATCGCCCAGCCAAGGCTGGCCTCGATCGGCGAGGTGCTCTGGTCGATGTCATTGCCATAGAGGCAGAGACCCGCCTCCAGCCGCAGGCTGTCGCGCGCGCCCAGACCTGCCGGTTCGCAGTCCTCATGCGCCAGGAAGGCCTTGGTGATCTCAATGGCCTTGTCCTCGGGGATCGAGATCTCATAGCCATCTTCGCCGGTGTAGCCCAGCCGCGAGATGCGGCATTCGACACCCATGATGTCGGCCAGGGTGGTCTCCATGAACTTCAGGTCCCGCGCGGCCGGGCACAGCGCACCCACCACGTCCTCGGCCTTGGGACCCTGCACCGCAACCAGCGCGCGGTCGAAAATCTCGATCACCTCAACGCCGTCGAGCTTGTCACGCATATGTGGAATGTCCTGATGCCGCAGCGCCGCGTTCACAACCACAAAATAGTGATCGCCTGCGTTCGACACGATCAGGTCATCCATGATCCCGCCATCCATATTGGTGAAAAACCCGTACCGCGCCTTGCCCGGCTTCAGCGTCGCATAGGCCTGCGGGCACAAAGCTTCCAGCTTCTCACCCACATTCTCGCCCCGCAGAACCACCTGGCCCATATGTGACACGTCAAACACCGCCGCCTTCTCACGGCATTGCTTATGCTCGCCCATAATCCCCATCGGATACTGAACAGGCATCTCCCATCCCGCAAAATCAACCAGCTTTCCACCCAACTCAACATGCAACATATGAAGAGGCGTGCGATTCAATGTGGTCATTGTCGATACCTTCCTTGTACCTCTGGGTCACGACACGGTCCCGACAGTCTGATCATCACTGCATTTTATGCAACGATTCTGCCCCGGTTTTCAGTCTTCAGACGGTGCCGGAGCAAGCCAGTATGCGGGCGCATGCATCAATAATGTTCCTATAGGAAACTTTTTTCCGTTAGGCAACACTCCTTGCATCATACCATCTGAGCAAGCCGAAACCTGCAGGCACGGCCTGAACACCAAACTAAAAAAATGAGAAATTTCACCATTAAAATCATTAATTTATCCAATTTAATCACGATTGCGCTTCGAGCATCGCGACGGCATGATCCAATACCCTGAGCCCCGCGATCAGGTCTTCCTCGGCCGTGTCTTCGGCGAAATCATGGCTGATTCCGTCAATGGACGGCACAAACAGCATAGCGACAGGCATCAGGCGAGAGACGTTGGTGGCATCGTGCAATGCCCCCGACGGCATTCTGCGCCATCCGCCCGGTGCGACCCGTTCCGCCCCACTCTCCAACGCCGCACGCAGCATCGGGTTCATGGCCACCGGTTCCAGCCCCAACATGGGGCCATGATCCAATACCATGCCCAGCTCATTCGACACGTCTTGCAAGGTGGACCGAATGATGTCCTCCATCCGTACCAGACGATCCGCGTCCCCGTCGCGCCACTGCATTGAAAACTGCACACGACCGGGCACGATGGAGGACGCGTTTGGATGCAGATCGACGCGACCTATGGTCCACACCGTTTGCGGAGTCACGACATTGCGAAACCGATCATTGATTCGGGTATTGAACAGGGACAGTGCCTGAAAGGCGTCGCGGCGCAGATGCATGGGTGTGGTTCCGGCGTGGTTCTGCTGCCCCTCGAACGAAATCTTCATATCCCGGATACCAACGATGTCGGTGACGACGCCAATCTGTTGTCCCGCCGCGTCCAATGTCGGGCCTTGTTCGATATGCATCTCGATAAATCCGCTGAAGCGCGCGGGGTCGACAAACCCCTCTGACAGATCCGCCATCAAAGCTCGGGCCGCGTCAAAGCGGATGCCGGCCCCATCGGTCAGCCCATCCGCCTGATCCAGCGGCAACCCGCCTGACCACACGGCCGACCCCGTGGTGACGCCGAACCGGCCTTCTTCATCCTGAAAACTGACGACCGAGATGGGCCTTTCGCCAGAGCGCGCGATTTCAAGCGCGGCGATCACGCCCAAAGCGCCATCCAGCCAGCCGCCTTCGGGCTGGCTGTCCGAATGCGACCCCATCAGCAGCGACTGCCCCTGGGCCAGACCGAAAAGATTGCCGACAGGATCGAAATGCGGGGACAAACCCGCCTCGGCCATCCGCCCGGCAAGCCACTTGCGCGCAGCGATATCCGCTTCGGAATAGGCCGGTCGCACAACGCCCTTTCCAACACCCGAAGCCCCAAATCCCCGCAATGTGTGCAGGTCATCTAAAAAACGCTGCTGATCAATGGTCATGGGTCCCCTCGTGGCAAGAACAACAGCGCAAACATAGCCACAAACCGGATCGGCGCGAGGATTTTTTCGGGCAGGCTGCGAACCCCTCTGGTCCCGGGGTGGAAGCTGCCCTAAGACTCCGGCGCAAGAGGGACCGACATGTCAACTATCACATTGGTGCGTCACGGGCAGGCAAACACGACGGCGCGCGACGAAATAAGCTATGACAGACTCAGCGATCTGGGCCATCAACAGGCACGCTGGCTGGGCGCGCATCTGCGCGACACCCGGAGCCACTATACCCGCGCCTATTGCGGCACCCTGACCCGCCACGCGGAAACCGCCGCCAGCATGGGGCTGTCTGACCCGGTCCGTGATGCCCGGCTGAACGAGATCGAGTATTTCACCCTTGCGCAATTGTTCGAGGAACAGCACGGCGTAAACATCCCAACGGATCGTGAAGGTTTTGTCGAACATCTGCCCAAAACATTCGAAGCCTGGTCGACCGGCAAGATCGAGAACGCCCCTGAAACCTTCCAGGACTTCGAGACCCGCGTCAGCGATGCCTTGCGCGAAATCGGAACCGGAGGTGGGCCAGCCATCGTTGTGACCTCGGGCGGGTTGATTTCGATGGTCGTGCGACAAGCGATGGGACTGGACATCCCATCAATGGCGCGGGTGGCGTTGGCGATCATGAACACGTCGCTGCACCGTTTGCACCCGATCGGTCCGCATCTCAGCCCGGTCCTGTTCAACGCTGTTCCGCATCTTGAAGCCCCTGACCGGCAGTTCGCCCAGACCCATCTGTAAGGAGACCCCGGATGCAACTTTACTATGCCCCCCGCACGATCTCGGTTGCCGTGGCGATTGCGCTGGAAGAAGCCGGACTGGAATACGAGGCAATCAAGCTCGACTTTGCCGATGGTGAGCAGACCAAGCCTGCCTACAGGCAGATCAACCCCAAGGGCCGCGTTCCGGCATTGGTTGTCGACGGGGGCATCCTGACCGAAACCGGTGCCTTGCTGGAATACGTTGCTGCCACGGCACCCGAGGCCGGCCTGGTCCCTTCGGACCCTGTCATGGCGGCGCGTATGCGCGAGGTTATGTTCTATCTTGCCTCGACCATGCATGTGAACCACGCGCACAAAATGCGCGGACACCGCTGGGCCGACAAGAAATCCAGCTGGAAAGATATGGCAGACAAGGTTGCGCAGACGATGACCGCATCTTGTGACTACATCTGTTCAAACGGGCTGCGCGGACGATTTGTGCTGGGCGACGCATTCTCGCTCGCTGATGCCTACCTGTATGTGGTCTGCAGCTGGCTGGAGGGCGATGGCGTTGACGTCTCGGCCTTTCCGAAAATCCTCACCTTCCGCGACGCGATCGAGGCGCGTCCGTCGCTTCGGGCCGTGCGCGCCGCCGGGATGATCTGACAGAAGGAAACACGATGACACATCTCTGGGTCCGGGCGGAACAACGTCCAAACGAGGAACGGGTGGGGCTGACCCCGGAAGGTGCCGCAGCACTGATTGCAGCGGGTATCCGCGTGACAGTCGAAGACAGCTCGGTTCGCGCCATTGGCATCAAGCGTTACAAGGAGGCCGGGTGTGAGATTGCACCCGAGAATTCCTGGCCGAAAGCGCCACCGCAGGCCATCATCTTTGGCCTCAAGGAACTGCCCGAAGACGCCACACCGCTGCCCCATCGCCACATCATGTTCGGCCACGCCTACAAGGGTCAGCATTCGGGCCACGCGCTGTTGCAGCGGTTCAAGGCCGGACGTGGCACACTTTATGATCTGGAATATCTGGTCGATGAAAACGGCCGCCGGGTTGCGGCGTTCGGCTATTGGGCGGGCTATGCCGGTGCCGCTGTCACGCTCAAAACCTGGGCTGCTCAACAGCGCGGCGAGCGATGCCCGCCCGTGGGCGTCTATGCGGGCAAAGAGGTCCTGAATGCCGAACTGCTGGCCGAGTTGGACGCCACAGGCGCGGCGCGGCCAAACGCGATTGTCGTAGGGGCCTTGGGCCGTGTCGGCTCGGGTGCCGCAGATTTATGCGAGGCGATGGGCGTTGTCGTCACCAAATGGGACATGGCCGAGACCGCCAGCGGTGGACCATTCCCTGAAATCCTCGACCACAACCTGTTCCTGAACTGCATCTTCGCGCGTCCCGGCACCCCGGTCTTTGTGCCGCGCGAAGCGCTGACGGCGCCGCGCAAGCTGACCGCCATCGGCGACGTGGCCTGCGACCCGGACAGCGACTACAACCCCGTTCCCGTCTACGACCGGGCAACCACGTGGGACGCCCCCGCGCTGCGCGTGGCCACCGACCCGGTGATGGATGTCATGGCCATCGACAACCTTCCGTCAATGCTGCCGGTCGAAAGCTCGGAAGACTACGCCGCGCAACTGCTGCCGTCTCTGCTGACCCTGGCCGATCTGGACAGTGGCGTCTGGGGTCGGGCAGAAGCAACTTACAAAACTCATATCGAAGGGATCTGAGCGATGACGATACACTGGTGTGGCACCGGCCTGTCGGCCATCCCCGGCCTGCGCCGCCTGATCGAAGGCGGGCACAAGGTCACCGTCTGGAACCGAACCATCGAGAAGGCCAAGGCCGAAGTCGGGGACCTGACCGACGACATCCGCGCCTTTGACATCGATGCCTTGGACGCGGTGCTGCAAAAAGGTGACGTGATCGTCTCGATGCTGCCCGGCGAATGGCACGTGCCATTGGCGGAACTGGCGATCTCGAAACAAGCCAACTTTGTTTCGTCCTCCTACATTGCGCCCGAGATGCGCGCGCTGGATGACAAAGCGCGCGAAGCAGGTGTGGCGCTGGTCAACGAGGTCGGTCTGGACCCAGGGATAGACCACCTGATGGCGCATGCTTTGATCGACGACTACCGCGCCTCGGATGCGTTCAATCCGCAAAACCACCTGAGCTTTATCTCGTATTGCGGTGGTATTCCCAAGAACCCGAACCCGTTCCGCTACAAGTTCAGCTGGTCGCCTTTTGGCGTGCTCAAAGCACTGCGCTCACCGTCGAAATCAATCCGCGACTATGCCCCATTGGACGTCGCTCGTCCGTGGGACGCGATCACCAGCTATATTGCCCCCCTGCCCGCGCCCGAAAGCTTCGAGGTCTACCCGAACCGCGACTCGCTGCCCTTCATGGCGCAGTACCATTTTGAAGACCACTGGCCGGTCAAGGAATTCGTGCGCGGCACCTTGCGCCTGAACGGCTGGGCCGACGCTTGGTCGGACGTGTTCCACGAAATCGAAACGCTGTCAGGACCCGAAGGTGACGCGCGCCTTAGGGAAATGTCCGACCAGTTCTGGGCCGAGAACGCCTATGACGAAGGCGAGCCTGACCGCGTCGTTCTGTGCGTGGGCCTGAAGGCCCAGAAAGACGGCACTGAAGTCTGGCACAAAACCTATGTCATGGACGCCTGGGGCGACGCGCGCGGTACAGCCATGGCACGTCTGGTATCGATTCCGGTTTCTCTGGCCGTCGAGGCCGTTCTGAACCGCGCCATACCGGCCGGTGTTCACGCAGCCCCCAGCGATCCGAGCCTGGTGCAGAACTGGATGAAAGAAATCGACACGCTGGCGCAGCATTTGCAGATCGTGGATCACGTCGGCTGATTTACCAACGTAAGAAGGCCATCCCAGTCTATCTGGAATGGCCTTCAGGTGTGTGTCTTTCTCATTTCTTTGTCTGGCTTTCCTTGAACCGACCCAAGCGTCAAATGTATCGCTGAATCGTGTCCTCGATATCGCTGCGGTTTATCCCCAACTCGGCCAGTTGATTGTCGCTCAGGCTGTCCAGATACTGCGCGGCGCGCACGATATCCGGGCTGATGGCCCTGATGCGCATGGCACGGTCAAACAGCAGCAATGCAGTGGCAGACGGGGTTGGCTGATGGGTTGTCGGAATTGCGTCAAACATACTGGTTACCTCGGTCTTCGAAAAACAGGTGTTGGCGTACTGTCGGCAGATCAGATTCACTGTCGAAGTGCAGCACCGTTGTAGACACTTTGGTAGGCGCGTTGCTTGATCTCGCTTCGCGGGACCCCGATATCCTCAAGCTGATGATCTGTCAGTTTTTCAAGATCTTGCACCGTGTTCAAAAAAATATGCTGTCGGAAATACTCGACTTTCTTTTCCGCGTAGTTTGAGAACAGACCTTCAAAGAGTCCATTCCGGGCTTCTACGGTATGAGTGTGGGCCATGTCTTTTCCTCCTAAATCCGATGTTCTGTTCCGTAGTGACATCAAATAAAGGAACGCAGCGTTAACAAGACAGCAGCGCCAGATTAAGGTTTCTTTAGAAGATTTGCGCGCTGTTGCGCGTCCAAAACAAGGACCGTTGTTACATCAGGTCGTTTTCCACATCCTCGGCAGATATGCCCAAAGCGTCCAGCCCGTTTTCGAGGTGGTCCGACAGGTGCGGTGTACCGATCAGATAGTCGACACAAGGCGTCGAAGCTTCGGATTTTGCGGTTGCAACGGCTTCGGCCAAATCCTCTGCAAAAAAACTCTCGCGGCCGATCCACATGATGGCGACCAGTTCGGCCTGTTCGTCTTCGCTCATGCGGTCGACAAAAGCGCGCAATTCGCCTTCGGCGCGGTTCAGTTCGCGGCCCATCATGGCCACCTGGGCGACTTTTCTTGCCGAGATTTCCAACATCTCATCAGCTCCTCGTGTTCGCGGTTCGGAACCATCAGACCCATTTCACGGAACCGAGTCTTTGATCTTACGCAAACCGACGGGTCCTATCGACGGACACGCGATACGGGATGGTCCGGTACGGGTGCGCTCCGAAACGGGCGAAAGCGTGCCTTTTTGGCCCAGAGTTTCAGCGCCTGCCACACGATCAAGGTGAAGGTCCGCCGCGCGCCAAACGGACGGCGCAGTAGGGACCAAAGGATGGTTCGGTTGGTCAGAGGCCGGCGCGGCCCCGTCAGCGTTGCGATCAGGCCGCCATCATCACGCCCGTAGTCAATCCAAACGCCGACACGGTCCGGACGGTAGTCAAATCGGAACGTATACTGGCCCTCGATCTGCTGGAACGGCGATACATGCATCAGCTTGTCGGCGACGACCCGATCAGAAGGCCCAATCACCGAGAAGTCCGGTTTGTGGCACACATAGCTGTGACGGGTGCCGAAGGTGTTCGTGACTTCGGCCACCACCGCATAAAGCCGAGCGTCGCTGTCAAAGCAGAACCAGAAGCTGACCGGGTTAAAGACATGTCCCAGAACACGTGGCTGTGTGAGCAGCATGATCCGCGCCGGTTGCGAAATGCCCATCTCGTCAAACCGCGCACGCAACCATGGGGCACCCGCACCCTGCCCCGGATCACCGCCGTGATCGGAACTGCGCCAGTTGGCAATATTCGCCTGATCGACCGAGAACAGCATCGGCGTGGTCAGATCGGCCTCGGGGTCCAGAAGAATGTAGTCGACCGAATAGCGGAACGCATTCTGGATCGCGCCTTTGCGCCCATGATAGGTGTGACCTGCAATGTGGTCGATATTTGTCATGTCGCCCTGTATCCCGCTCATGTCGTTAAACTGTTCAAATGGCGTTCTTTTCCGAAAAGGCACGTTAATACTGATACGAAATCTAGCCTGGATTGGATTATTTTGTCGCGTGAAAGTGATCCGCCTTGGGCCGCTTGTCGTAATGTGGTTATGTTTACCGAGATCAACTCCGTGACCTTGGACGAACCTGCGGCTGAACGGGCCGCCCCTCAGCCTTGGCGCGCAAAGAAACGCATCAAGGGAAGACAGGTGAACGGAACAAAAGACAGTTGCGACACCAGAACCGAGTGGGTGGACCATGTCAGGCGTATACGGGATGCGCAGGATCAGGCGGCCTTTGCCGAACTGTTCCAGCACTTCGCGCCACGTATCAAGGCGTTCCTGATGAAATCAGGGTCTGACGCCACGCTGGCCGAAGAATGCGCCCAGGAGGTGATGGCAACCTTGTGGCACAAGGCCCATCTGTTCGATCCGTCGCGGGCAACAGTGGCCACCTGGGTGTTCACCATCGCTCGGAACAAGCGCATTGACGTCCTGCGCAAGCAGCGGCGCCCCGAACCGGAACAGCTGGGATGGGGCCCCGAGGCTGAGCCGGATCAGGACGATGTCATTGCGCTGCAACAGGAAACCGCGCAGCTGCGCACCGCCATGTTGGCGTTGCCAGAGGCACAAAGAGAACTGATCGAGAAGGCGTATTTCGGAGACCTGAGTCACCGAGAGATTGCGTCTCAGACCGGGTTGCCCCTGGGAACGATTAAATCACGCATAAGGTTGGCGCTGGACCGCTTGCGCCACACGATGAACTGAGATGAGCAAGATGAGCCAGTCGATTAAACATCACCTGACGGACGAGCTGCTGATGGCCTATGCCGCAGGCACTCTGCCCGAGGCGTTTGACCTGATGGTCGCGACCCACCTGTCCCTGTGCGACCATTGCCGCGCACGGGCCGAGAGCTTTGAGGCCGTCGGTGGTCATGTTCTGGAAGAACAGCCTGACGCGATCAGCATGAGCGACGCGTCACTTGCTGCCACAATGGCTTTGATTGCCCAAGGCGCACCGACCCCCAAGCCCGCTCGCCCGGGCTGCGCCGTCCTGCCGACCCCCTTGCAGGATTACGTTGGCGGAACCGTGGACGATATCCAGTGGAAACCGATCGGCATGGGTGTGAAGCAGGCGATTCTGCCCACCACCAAAGAAGCGTCCGCCCGGCTGCTGTTCATTCCTGCGGGCGTCGCCGTTCCCGACCATGGTCACAATGGCATCGAATTGACCATGGTTCTGCAAGGCGCGTTCTCGGACGAAGTGGATCGCTTTGCGCGCGGAGACGTTGAGATTGCAGACGAAGATTTGGAACACACGCCAATCGCTGACATGTCAGCGGACTGCATTTGTTTGGCGGTCACGGATGCGCCGCTCAGGTTCAACAAGCTGATGCCCCGGCTGTTCCAGCCTTTCCTGCGCATTTGACCGCAGGTTGCCTAGGCATCGTCCGCGTGGCCTTGTCGGGGTATTCCAAATACATCCAATGTGCCGATACGGCCCCGAACTTCGATCGGGGACATGGAAGTCAGGTTGGTTTCCGGACCCGGCGGGCCTGCTGCCTCGATCAACGCGGCGGACAGGATAAGGTCCATATCCTTTGAACGCGTCAGGCTTTCCAGCCGGGCCGCGATATTCACGGTGTCGCCAAACACCGAATACTCCAAACGATCCTGGTCGCCGATCACACCAATAAAGACCTCGCCCCAATGCAGGCCGATCCCGGTGTCCAGCGTGGGCAGGTCTGACTGGCTGCGCTCTGCGCTCCAGTCGCGCATCTCGCTCCACAGTCCCAACCCACATCGCAAGCAGCGCTCGGCTGCGCGCGCGCCCTCGAAGACGATCATCACTGCATCGCCGATGAATTTGTCGATGATGCCGTTTTCCTGCCGAACCACTTTGGACACGCGGCTGCGATAGGAGGCGATAAGTTCCGACACCTGCTCGGGCGGCAGCTGCTGAGACAAGCTTGTGAAACCGCGCAGGTCTATGAAGATCAGCCCGGCCAGCTGACGCCGCCCCTCTTTCAGGGCCGACAGGCCGCTTTCACCCAGGTCATCCACCACCTGAGCCGGAAGGTATCGGGTCAGGTTTGCGCGGCGCTGCGCTTCGGTTACGGATACAAACAGAAGTGCACGCACACGACGGGCTGCAACGATCATCACGACACCCGCCAGCGCAATCATGAACAGGCGGATCAGGTTCGGCGGCGGCGACAGGAACAGCCAGATCGGGTTCGTGTTTTGCCCACGTGTCGAACCCGCATCCAAGCCCACCAAGACCAACAGCCCCAAAACAAGCACTGCGACCTGCATGGCCATGACTTTTGGATTGCCCCGCAAAACGCCAAAGGCCAGTACGACAGGAACCAACCACACAGCCGGCAAGACAAAGAGTGCATCCCCTGAAAGGCCGACATTCCGCATGCCGACCCAGACATTTACCACCAGAAACACAGCATCCGCAGCGGAAACCGGCCACGCCATCCACCCGGAAAAGCGCTGTCTGCGTGCCGCTGCCCACGTGACAAGACCCAGTGCAAAATAGGCGAACATGGTGCCCAGGGCAAAAGTCCACTGCCGCTCCAGCACGGCGTGACCCGTGTTGTGAACCGGTTGCACCGTCACCAGAAAGAAAGCGCCCAACCCAAAGGCCACCAGCATTCGCAGCAACCCGACAATACGTTCAGCGTCCTGTTCGGCCTTGCCAACCAGTTGGGTTATCTGTGGCAGCGGACTGTTTCTTGCCATGTTGCGACCACCACGCTTCATGAACCTGCTGCGCTGATCAGAGCGCACAGATCAGCCTTCGTGTCGCGCCAGCGGAACAACGTCTTGCGACTCGTCCGGGGCCAACTCCTCAAAGTCGAAATTGTCCAGCCGCTGTGCGCGACGACCAGCTTTGTCCGCACTGATCTTGATTTCAGAGATATCTTTGGCCGCCTGTCCGAAATGGCGATCCAGGTTGGTCACGCGATCCCCCAGACGTTCCACATCCTTGTGCAGCGCGCCAAGTTCCTTACGGATCGCCCCGGCCTGTTCGCGCATCCGGGCGTCTTTCAGGATCGCGCGCATCGTGTTCAAAGTCGCCATGCAGGTAGTGGGCGAAACGATCCAGACGCGTTTGCTGAAACTCTCCTGCACCAGTTCGGGGAACTTGGCATGCAACTCGGCATAGACCGCCTCGGACGGCAGAAACATCAGCGCGCCGTCTGCGGTTTCGCCGTCCAGAATGTATTTCTCGGCAATGTCATTGATATGTTTGCGTACCGTGCTGCGAAACATCTGCAGCGCCGCTTTCAGCTCCGCATCATTGGTCGAAGCGATCAGCGCCTCGTACGCCTCCAAAGGGAACTTGCTGTCAATCACAATGGGGCCGGGCGGGTTCGGCAAATGGATCAGACAGTCCGCCCGCCGCCCGTTTGACAGTGTCACCTGCAGTTGGAAACTGCCAGAGGGAAGTGCCTTGGACACGATGTCATTCAGTTGGATCTCGCCAAATGCGCCACGGGTCTGTTTGTTCGACAGGATATCCTGCAAGGACAACACATCGCCCGACAGTTTGGTGATGTTGTCCTGCGCCCTGTCGATAGCCGCCAGTCGTTCCTGCAATTGGGTCAGGGACGTCGCGGTCTGTTTCGATGACCCGTGCAGCGATTCCTTCATCCGTTCCTGCATCTCGGCCAGTGCCCGCGCCGATTTCATCGCGTTGTCGGCCAGCCGGTCATTCATCTGCTGCTGGACCGAAGACAAGCGCGCCTCGACCGTCTGGATCACCTGCACCTGCGCATTGGCCTGCGTATCCGAGACATGCTGTAACCCACCCCGCAATTGCTCTTGTCCCTGTCCAAGCTGCTGAACATGTTGCCCAAGATGGGCCATCTGCCGGGACAGGGGCTCTGCCATCCGGGCCGAACGGTTGGCCGCGCGCAGCGACAGAAACAACATGAGCAGGATTAACGCAACAACCCCGCCGACCGTCAAGAAAACCGGGTCATTCACTGCGATCTGGATGCCTGCAATCTCAATCATGTGATTCAATTTGTTCTCGTTTTGTTTCTATCTTCTTAACGACTTCGAGCCGCTGGATCAACTGCGCCCGAACAGCCGCTCAATATCGCTGAGTTTCAGTTCCACATAGGTCGGGCGTCCGTGGTTGCATTGGCCGGAATGGGGTGTTGCCTCCATCTCGCGCAGCAGGGCGTTCATCTCTTCAGCCCGCATCCGACGGCCCGAGCGGACCGAACCATGACAGGCCACGCGACTGAGGATTGCTTCGATCTTGGCTTGTACCATCTGGCTTTCGCCCTGATCCGCCAGTTCGTCAAGGATGTCCAGGATCATCGCACGGGCATCGACCTCACCCAGAATGGCCGGGGTTTCGCGAATGGCAATTGCACTGCCGCCAAATGGTTCAAGAATCAGTCCAAGTCGCGACAGATCACCAGCCACAGCCATCAGGCGCGCGCAGTCGCCCTCGGACAATTCCACGATTTCCGGGATCAGCAACGCCTGTGCCG
This sequence comes from Ruegeria sp. AB5, assembly GCF_056542645.1. Taxonomy (NCBI): domain Bacteria; kingdom Pseudomonadati; phylum Pseudomonadota; class Alphaproteobacteria; order Rhodobacterales; family Roseobacteraceae; genus Ruegeria; species Ruegeria sp. AB5. Next base: position 65,736 of record NZ_JBQGAE010000011.1, on the reverse strand, counting down.
CGACGCCCTTCTCGGCCATCTGGGCCTTGAGCTGTTCATAAACCAGCCGTTCATGTGCCGCGTGCTGGTCGACGATCACCATGCCATCGGCGGTCTGGGCTATGATGTAGTTCTCGTGGACCTGGCCCCGCGCAGCCCCCAGTGGCAAGTCCTGTGCCAAAGGGTCTTCAGCCATCGGAATGGCAACAGGCGTTGGGTCCACGATGCTGCCGCTGTAGTCATTGGCCAATTCGGCAAAGCCCGGGGATTGGGCCCGATAGGCGGCCTGACGCGCCGCAGGTGAAGGCCGATCCATCTGATACACCCTTGCGGGCGCGGGCTGTGCCGGTTCCGGGCGCATCGCCCCCAAGGTTGCATTTGCTATGGTCGAAGACGCGCGGTGTCCCGCCTCGGCCAAAGCGTGGCGCAGGCTTGAGACAATCAGCCCCCGCGTAACGCCGGGGTCACGAAACCGGACCTCGGATTTGGCCGGGTGGACATTCACATCAACCAGTGTGGGATCACAATCAATGAACAAGGCCGCCGCAGGATGGCGATCCCGACTGAGAAAGTCGAAATAGGCGGCCCGCAAGGCACCAGTCAACATCTTGTCACGCACGGGTCGGCCATTAACGAACAAATACTGCGCCACCGCCGCGCCACGGGAATAGGTCGGCAGGGCGGCATAGCCATAAAGGCGAATACCCTCACGCGTGGCGTCGATCTGCAACGCGTTTTCGGCAAATTCGCGGCCTATGACGCGAGCCAGCCGGGCGTGCAGGGCATCAAACAGGTCGCCGTTTTCCCGGTCAGCACGGAAGGTCACGCGGCCATCACCCCCGCCCGAGACATCGCGCAGTGTAAACGTCACCGCCGGTTCAGCCATCGCCAGTCGTTTTACGGTGTCGGTGATTGCCTGAGCTTCGGCGCGATCCGTGCGCATGAATTTCAAGCGGGCGGGTGTGGCAAAGAACAGGTCACGCAGTTCGACCACCGTTCCTACGCGCAAGGCAGCGGGTTTCACTGCTTCCATCTTGCTGCCCGCGACATGAATCTGCGCCGCATCTGCACCCGAAACGCGGCTGGTGATGGTCAAACGCCCCACTGCGGCCAAAGACGGCAGCGCCTCACCGCGGAACCCGAACGTGTGGATATTCAGCAGATCCGACCCGTCGATCTTGGACGTCGCGTGGCGTGACAGGGCCAGCGGCAAATCCTCGGCAGCAATACCACAACCGTCATCCGTGACCCGGATCAAGGTCTTGCCTCCATCGGCAAAATCGATGCCAATGCGCGTGGCCTCGGCATCAATCGCGTTCTCGACCAGTTCCTTTACCGCCGAGGCCGGGCGTTCCACGACCTCACCCGCCGCAATCCGGTTGATTGCTGCATCGTCGAGTTGCCGAATGACTGGGCGGTTTTCGCTGATATTGGGGTCTGCGTGTGCCATACCACCATACCTAGCATACTCGCCCGCGATTCTGCCACCGATTTGACCGGCAGTTCATCCCTGAATTTTTATCTAGGGGTGTCCGGGCAATTGTCACAAGACCAGCGGGGGTCGCCAGTTCAACAATTGCCCGGACAGACCAAAGTGAGTGGTAGGCCGTCAGCCAATAATAGGTTCGGCGTAGCACGAGATTTTCTAAATTGCTCATTAAGACTATAGTTTTATCGCTCTGAGCAGAGTTCAGCCGATGACCCGCCGACACGGGCGGCAGGAAAACGCCACTTTAGGCAGAGATGCGCGCTCCGACACGGGTACGACACGGGCCAAATACCGCAGTCACGGCCAGAATCAGCCCGGACATCGTGGCAATCATGCCGGCTGCGCTGACCGCGTCCGCTGCGCCCAGCCAAAGCGGGCCATAGCCTGCAAACACATAGCCCGAAACCGCCGAGATTGTGGCAAAGGCCACGCTCCACGCGATCTGGGTTTCCAACCGGTTGGTCATCATGCGGGCCGACGCCGGAGGACAGATGAACATGGCAATCACAATGATCGAACCGACTGCATCGAAAGCAGCCACAGCGGCAATTGCGGCAACGATCACCAAGGCCAGTCCCAACGCACCGGTACGTATACCCATTGTTCGCGCGAACCCTTCATCAAAGGTCGATATCTTTAAGGGCCGCCAGAACAGCCAGGTGAACAGCGTCACGCCAAGCAAGGTCACCGCAATCCGTGGCAATTCGGGCGGCAGCCCGGCCAAGGCCCCGATATCCCAAAGCGAGGACCAGCCGGTGGCGTCCAGCCAGATCAGGCTTTCCAGATTGCCATACAGCGCGTGTTCAACATCCAGATGCACTGTCGATGTGTCCGTCTGCTCCAACAACAGCACGCCCGCCGCAAACATGGTGGTGAAGACCACGCCCATGGCCGCACCCGGTTCGATCTGGCCCAACCTGCGGATCGTCTCGATCGCGATGACGGCGACAATGGCCGCGCCTGCCGCGCCCAGCATCATCGGCCAGGTCGAGATCGCTCCGGTCACCAGAAAGGCCACGACGATACCGGGCAGCACCACATGGCTGATTGCATCCCCGATCAAGGCCTGTTTGCGCAGGACAAGGAAATTGCCGGGCAATGCGCAGGCAATCGCTGCGCATGTGCCGATCAGCAAAGGCGTCAAGGACAGGGGGACAAATTCCTCACCGCTCATGCCGGAACCTCTTGCGGGCCACCAATCTGGCGGTCAATCTCGTTGATCTGGTCTTGGGTCAGGACGGTTTCGATATCACGTAACCCGTCATAAAGCGCCGCCGTCGCCTCATGCGCCTGATCTGCGCGCACAATTTCCCAACGCTTTTCGTCTCGCAGAGCCTTGGCGGCACGGGCCTTTCCGGCCTCGGTCACCACACCGTCGGCACGCACCAGTTCGGCGCGGCGCAGCAGGCGCAGGGTCAGCGGTTCATAGATTTGTTGCCCCTGCGCCAAAGCCAGCAATCCCTGCCGGATATGAACTCGGCGCTGAAACCGCAAATGGCGCATCACGGCGGCCAGCACACCCCGAACCGGCGCAAGAAACAGAGACAGGACAAAGAAGGCAAAACTGACAAGAACGATGATCGGCCCGGTCGGCAGGTTCGGGGCAGTGGCCGAGAGGGCGGCACCGATATAGCCCGCCATACCTCCGACCACGCCGGCCAGGATTACCACGCGATCCGACCGTTCAGACCAGAAACGTGCGGTGACCGGTGGGATGATCAACAGGGCAACAATCAGGATCAGGCCAACGATCTTAAGGCCAACAACGGTGACGGCCATCACAAGGCCCATCATCGCAAGGTCGATCCGATGCACTGGCAAGCCTCGGGCCGCCGCATAGTCCGGATCAAACGCCACAAGTGTCATCGGACGGCGCAGAATCATCACCAGCAGCAGAGTCGCTGCCCCACCAACCGCAATGATCAATGCGTCCGCCCAAAGCATCCCGGCGGTGGAGCCCAGCAAGAACCCCTCGAGCCCCGCCTGACGGCCAACGCCCATCGTCTGTATGACCGTCAACAACACAATACCAAAGCCGAAGAACACCGACAGGACGGCGCCGATCGCGGCATCTTCGGCCAGACGGGTGTTGCGTGTCAGCCAGTTCATGCACAAAAGACCGACCCAGGCGGAAACCGCCGATCCGGCCAGCAGGCCCAGCAGATTGCGCCCGTCACCGCCTGTCGCGACCAGCAGCATAAACGCAAGGCACACACCTGGCAGGGTCGCATGGCTGATCGCATCGCTGACAAGCGCGCGTTTGCGCAGAAACAGGAACGTCCCGGTGACACCTGCCGAGACCCCAAGCAATGTCGCACCAATGGCGACCAGCGTGGCGTTGTAGCCAAGCTGCAAGCTCAGAGCGTCCCAGAGCATAGCCTACCCCACTGCGCGCGAAATCTGATCGATTTGCGCGGTGGCCAGACGGCCTCCGTAGGCAGATTGGAGGGTTTCAGCGGTGAAGGCCTCGGGCACCGGGCCTTCCGCGACCTTTCGGGTGTTGATCAGAAAGACATGATCGAAATAGTCCGCGACAGTCGCCAGATCGTGATGCACAACAACCACGGTCTTGCCCGCCTCTTTCAGCGATTTCAGCACGGCGATGATGGCTTTTTCAGTCGCTGCATCAACTCCAGCGAAGGGCTCATCCAACAGGTAAAGATCGGCATCCTGCGCCAATGCGCGGGCCAGAAATACACGTTGCTGTTGCCCACCCGAAAGCTGGCCGATCTGCCGATCAGCAAAATCGCGCATTCCGACACGGTTCAGACTGTCCATCGCCGCAGCCTTGTGGCGGGCACGCACGCGACCCAGAAGCCCGAGCTGACGTGACAGACCCATCAGGACCACATCAATCACACGGGTTGGAAAGTCCCAATCCACACTGGCCCGCTGCGGTACATAGGCAATCCGAGCGCGCTGCGCCTCCAGCGGTTGACCAAACACCGTCACCCGACCTGAAAGCGGCGTCACAATGCCAAGCGCGGCCTTCAGCAAGGTCGACTTCCCGGCCCCGTTCGGACCGATAATAGCCGTCATGGCACCGGGCTGAACGGTCATATCAACCGAAAATACGGCAGGCTTCTGGCCGTAGGAGACCGTCAAACCCCGAACCGCCAGCGGGCTTATCTCAACCCCTTGCTCTTCGACCGAGACGCCCTGAACAGCTGCCAGTTCCAACATGTCTTAGAACCCCGCCGAGAGTTTGCCGTTCAAACCACGATCGGGCACATTTGCACCCAAAGCGCCGGCAATAACGGTGATATTGTGATCCAACATCCCGACATAGGTGCCCTCATATGTGCCGGGCTCGCCCATCGCATCGGAATACAGCTCACCGCCGACCGTGACCTCGTGGCCCTTGGCGGCCGCGCCTTCGATCAGCGCGCGCATCGAGCGGTCCGAAACCGAGCTTTCGACAAACACAGCCGTCAACTGGCGATCAACCAGTGTATCCACCAGCTCTCCGATCCGGTTGAGACCTGCTTCGGATTGGGTCGAGATACCTTGAACACCCATCACCTCATAGCCATAGGCCGCGCCGAAATAGCCAAAGGCGTCATGGGCGGTTAGCAAAACGCGGCTTTGTTCCGGTACCGCGGTCAAAGCCTGTTCTGCATACGCCGCCAATGCGTCCAACTCGGCCAGATGCGCCTGCGCGTTTTCAGCAAAGATATCCCTGGCCTCAGGCCGCGCTTTCGTCAGAACGGTCTGAATTTCTGTTACGACCTCGCCCCACAGGGCCGGGCTCATCCAGATATGCGGGTCGTATTTATCGGCATAATCGTCATGGGCGCGCAGCTTGGACGTATCGACGCTTTCGGCGACGGCAACCACGGTTTGCTTGCGGCCCAGGTCTTCGAAGAACCCTTCCATCTGCGCCTCAAGATAGAGCCCATGCCACAGCACTAGATCCGCGCGGGTCATTGCCACAATGTCAGTGCGGGTCTGGCGATAGGCGTGCGGGTCAACACCCGGCCCCATCAGACCTTTCACCTCGACCTGATCTCCGCCCACCTGACGGACCGCATCTGCGATCATGCCGGTTGTGGCAACCACTTTCAAGGGCGCCTCGGCCCATGCTGCAAGTGGCAACGACACGGCAACGGCCAATGCAGCAAGAAAACGGCGACGAATCATGGTCAATCCTCAGACTATGCCTTCTGTTGAGATTGAATATGAGAACCATTCGCAACTAAGTCAATGCTATTGAGAATTAATCGCAACAAATTCTGGGTTATTTGTCCAAATGGTCAAATATTTTAGCGCTATGCGGTTCTGGTGCCTTCCATTTGGTCGCTGCTCGTGCGAATTTGGCGCAAACCTCCCAAAGGATGTGAAGATGGAAACGCAGAGCTCAGAAAGCCCCGTGCGCACCGCGCATCTGCCGCAAGTGACCGAGCCCCGGAACCCCGGAATGGAGCTTGATCTGGACTGGGTGCGGACCGTGCAGGTCAACACCTCGGCTGTTGAGCGCCGTGCCGCCACCCTGCCGGGTCGGCGTTCGGTGAAAAAGGACTATCAGGCGGCGTGGCTGCTGAAGGCGGTCACGATGATCGACCTGACCACCCTGTCGGGTGACGATACAGTAGGGCGGGTGCGTCGCCTGTGCGCCAAGGCGCGGCAACCGGTGGCGTCAGCGACCCTACAGGCCATGGACATGCCGCCGATCACCACCGGGGCGGTCTGTGTCTATCACGACATGATCGAGACCGCCGTGGATGCGCTGAAAGGCACCGGCATTCCCGTGGCCGCCGTGTCCACCGGCTTTCCGGCGGGCCTGTCCCCCTTCCACCTGCGCGTGGCCGAGATCGAGGAAAGCGTCAAAGCCGGGGCCGAGGAAATCGACATCGTGATCTCGCGGCGTCATGTGCTGTCGGGCGACTGGCAGGCGCTGTATGATGAGATGAAGGCCTTCCGTCTGGCCTGTGGCGATGCCCATGTCAAAGCCATCCTTGCCACCGGAGAGCTGGGCAGCCTGCGCAACGTCGCGCGCGCCTCGCTGGTCTGCATGATGGCAGGGGCGGATTTCATCAAGACCTCGACCGGCAAGGAAAGCGTCAACGCCACCCTGCCCGTGTCGCTGGTGATGATCCGCGCAATCCGCGACTATTTTGACCGCACCGGGTACCGGGTGGGTTACAAACCTGCGGGCGGGATTTCCAAGGCCAAGGACGCGCTGGTCTATCTGTCGCTGATCAAGGACGAGCTGGGCGATCGCTGGCTGCAACCCGACCTGTTCCGCTTTGGCGCCTCGTCGTTGCTGGGCGATATCGAACGGCAGTTGGAACATTATGTCACCGGCGCGTATTCCGCTGGTTACCGCCACTCCATGGGCTGAGGAAAAAACAATGACAGTCAAAGAGATTTTCGAGACCATGGATTACGGCCCTGCCCCCGAAAGTTCAGCCGAGGCATTGGCCTGGCTGGTCGATCAGGGCGACAAGTTCGGGCAGTTTATCGACGGCGCCTTCACCAAACCGGGCAAAGGCTTTGACAGCCGCAACCCGGCGACGGGTGAGGTTCTGGCGAAGCTGACCCAAGCCAAGCAGGCCGATGTCGACGCCGCCGTATCCGCCGCCCGCAAGGCGCAACCGAAATGGGAAAAGCTGGGCGGCGCAGGCCGGGCGCGTTACCTCTATGCCATTGCACGGCTGCTGCAGAAACATTCGCGCCTGTTTGCGGTTTTGGAGAGCCTGGACAACGGCAAACCGATCCGCGAGGCGCGCGATATCGACATCCCTCTGGTGCAGCGCCACTTTTACTACCACGCGGGCATGGCTCAGCTGATGGAATCTGAGCTGCCGGAGGCGCAAGCACTGGGTGTCTGCGGGCAGATCATCCCGTGGAACTTCCCGCTATTGATGCTGGCGTGGAAGGTGGCCCCGGCGCTGGCGATGGGCAATACGGTGGTTCTGAAACCGGCCGAATATACCTCGCTAACCGCGCTGCTGTTTGCGGATATCTGCACGCAGGCGGGGCTGCCGAAAGGCGTGGTCAATATCGTCACCGGCGACGGTGCGGTGGGTGAGATGATCGTGGCCTCGGACGTGGACAAGATCGCCTTTACCGGCTCAACCGCTGTGGGTCGCCGCATTCGCGAGGCGACCGCCGGGTCTGGCAAGGAGCTGACTTTGGAGCTGGGCGGCAAGTCCGCTTACATCGTCTTTGACGACGCCGATATCGATTCCGCCATCGAAGGGCTGGTCGACGCGATCTGGTTCAATCAAGGTCAGGTCTGCTGTGCGGGATCACGTCTGTTGGTTCAAGAAGGCATCGCCGACCGCTTCCACGACAAGCTGCGCGCGCGGATGGACACGCTGCGGATCGGTGATCCGCTGGACAAATGCATCGATGTGGGTGCCGTGGTGGACCCGGTTCAGCTGCAGACGATCAAAAGCATGGTCGACAGCAACACCGCCGGTCACAAGCATCAGGCGGCCTGCGATCTGCCTGAGAACGGCTGTTTCTATCCGCCGACCCTGATCTCGGGCCTCGAAACCTCCGATCCGCTGATGCAGGAAGAAATCTTTGGCCCGGTTCTGGTGTCTTCGACCTTCCGCACCCCGGAAGAGGCAGTGGAACTGGCCAACAACACCCGTTACGGGCTGGCCGCGACGGTCTGGACCGAGAACGTGAATCTGGCGCTGGATATCGCGCCAAAGCTGGTTGCGGGTGTGGTCTGGGTGAATGCCACCAACCTGTTCGATGCCACAGCCGGGTTTGGCGGCGTGCGCGAAAGCGGCTTTGGCCGCGAAGGTGGCTGGGAGGGTCTGACCGCCTATACCAAGCCCAAGGGCAAAGCCAAACCGCTGGCGAAAATTGACGCGACCATGGGCGAAGGGGCCCCTGTTGATCCGATCGACCGCACCGCCAAGATGTATGTGGGTGGCAAGCAGGCGCGCCCTGACAGCGGCTATTCGAAACCGATCTGGGGTAAGCCCGGCCTGCTGGGCCATGTCGGTCTGGCCAACCGCAAAGATGTGCGCAACGCGGTTGAGGCCGCGGCGGGTGCCAAGGGGTGGTCCAAGACCACCGGCCATCTGCGGGCGCAAATCCTGTATTACATCGGCGAAAACCTTTCGGCCCGCGCCGATGAATTCGCCGCGCGCATTGATGGCATGACCGGCAAGAAGGACGGCACGAAAGAGGTTGAGGCCGCAATCCAGCGTCTGTTCACCGCTGCCGCCTGGGCCGACAAATATGACGGCCAGGTCCATGGCGTTCCGATCCGGGGCGTGGCCATTGCGATGAAGGAACCGGTGGGTGTGATCGGTGCGCTTTGCGCCGATGAGGCGCCGCTGCTGGGGCTGGTCTCGGCCATGGCGCCCGCAATTGCGATGGGCAACCGGGTGGTACTGGCAGCGTCAGAGCCCTACCCGCTGGCGGCGACGGATTTCTACCAGATCCTGGAGACCTCGGACGTGCCCGCAGGCGTGGTCAACATCCTGACCGGCAGCCACGCGGAACTGGCCAAACCGCTGGCCTCGCATCTGAACGTCGATGCCGTCTGGTCCTTCTCGTCCACCGACCTGTCGGCCGAAATTGAAAAGGCATCAGCCGGGAACCTGAAACGAAGCTGGGTCAATAACGCGACGGCAACCGATTGGAGCGTGGACCATTCCCGCCGCTTCCTGCAGGCTGCCACTGAAATCAAAAACATCTGGGTGCCCTACGGCGAGTAGGGCTCCCGCCAAGGGAGGCCTCAATGGATTTCACCAAGCAATTTTCCGGCAAAACCGTCATCGTCATCGGGGGCACCAGCGGGATCAATCGTGGTATTGCCGAGGCCTTTGCGGCCGCGGGTGCCAAACTGGCCGTGGCCAGCCGGTCGCAGGAAAAAGTTGACGATACGGTTGCCGCGCTGAAAGCAGCAGGCGCATCCGACGCAACTGGTGCGGCGTTTGATGTGCGTGATCCGGATGCGGTCGCCACAGGCCTTAAGCAGTTCCATGACGCGTTCGGGGAATTCGACGTTCTGGTCTCGGGCGCGGCGGGGAACTTCCCGGCACTAGCGGCTGAAATGTCGGTCAATGCGTTCAAGACTGTCATCGATATCGACCTGATGGGCACGATCCATGTGATGAAGGGCGCCTATCCCTATCTCAAACGTCCCGGGGCCAGCATCATCAATATCTCGGCCCCGCAATCCTACTTGCCCTACGAAGGCCAATCCCATGTTTGCGCCGCCAAGGCAGGCGTCGATCAGATCACCCGGACCCTGTCAATGGAATGGGGCATCGAGGGCATCCGCGTAAACTCGGTCGTACCCGGTTTCATTGAAGGCACCGAGGGCGCCAAACGCCTTGCACCGTCAGAAAGTGCCCATGATGAAATTCGCAAGGACGTTCCGCTTGGCCGCTGGGGTCAGCCGCAGGATGTCGCCAATGCTTGTCTGTTCCTCAGCTCGGACATGGCCGGCTATATCAGCGGAACCGTTTTGGCCGTAGATGGCGCGCTGTATCAGCGCGGCTCGGGCAAGTTTGGGCAGATGATGGGTCAGATGCTGCGCAGCATAAAAAAGGGGTGAGCACCGCCCACCCCTGCGCAAGTCAATTTGTGGTCTCTAGCCCTTCGGGCTTGCCCACCACGGTAAAATGCAGCCCGTCCGGGTCCAGCAGTTCGGAGGCCACGCGGTTGACCTCGTCCAGTGTCACCGCGTTGACCTTGTCATTTCGGGTGGCGATGTAGTCGATGGGCAGACCTTCCATCTGCATTCCCACCATGATCCCGGCAATCCGACCGTTGCCATCAAAGCGCAGTGGGTAGGCCCCCGTCAGATAGGTTTTGGCGTCGTCCAATTCCTTTTGCGTCACGCCTTCAGTTGCGGCACGGGCCCATTCATCCCGGATCACGTCGATTGCTTCGGCTATGCGATCATTGGCCGAAGACACCGAACCCAGATAGACCGAGGCCAAATCCTTGGGGGCCAGATAGGAATATACCCCATAGGTGAGGCCCCGCTTTTCGCGCACTTCATGCATCAGACGGCTTTCGAACCCGCCCCCGCCAATGATGTGGTTCAACACGAACGCAGCAAAGAAATCCGGGTCGTCCCGATCGATCCCCCTCTGCGAGAACAGGGCAACGGATTGCGGCGTGTCAAATTCAACAACGCTGACACCTCCGTCAATCTGAACTTCGGCTCTGTCCGGGATCGGCTTTCCGGCTTCCGGCAAATCACCCAGCAACCTGTCCAGCAACACGCCCAGCTCTTCGGCAGTGATGTCACCAACTGCGCCGACATACAGACGATCCTTGGCAAATACGCTTTCATATGCGTCAACGATATCATCGCGTGTCAGGACCGAGGCGCTTTCAATCGTGCCTTTCGAACTTGACCCGTAAGGGTGGTCACCATAGGCCATGGCCGCAAAGTTCTGGCCCGCAATTTTATTCGGATCGGTCTGATCAGACCTCAGGCCAGACAGGATTTGCGCCTTTACGCGGTCCACCGCATCCTGATCAAAACGCGGTTCGTGTATGGTTGTGTGCAGAAGATCAATCACCTCGTCGCGATTTTCTGTCAGGAACCGGGCCGAAATCGATACCGTATCATCCCCGGCATTGTAGGTGAATGAGGCTGCAAGCGACTCCAGCTCGCGCGCATAGGTACGGGCGTCCATGTCGCCGGACCCTTCTTCCAGCAAACCGCTCATCAGATAGACCGCACCGCGTTTGTCCGGGTCGTCCAACGATGTACCGCCGCGAAAGCGCAGTTCCAACGCGGTGAAGGGGATCGAGTGGTCCTCGACCAGCCAGGCCGTGATGCCACCGGGCGAGGTAACTTCTTTGATTTCAATCTCGGCCCATGCAGGCAAGGCGCAGACAAAGGCAATCAGAGTCGCAAGAATCCGTCTCATTGCGTCACCTCATCATCTTTCATCAACCAGCCAGTGACCGCGGTTTCTGGCTGCAACACCTCGCGGGCCGCCGCAATGATCTCATCCCCGGTCACGGCCTGCAGAATGTCGGGCCAGGCCTGCACATCCTCAACGGTCAGGCCGCTGGTCAGGGCACGGCCATAGCGGTTGCCGATCCCGTCCACATTGTCGCGCGCATAGGTCTGGGAGGCGCGCAACTGCATCTTGATCCGGTCGAGATCCTTTTGGTTCACGCCCTCGGCAATGAACGCGGCCACGGCTGTGTCCATTGCGTCTTCTGCCTCTTGCAACGACACGCCTTCAGCAGGGACCACCAGCAGATCAAAGGTTGTGTCATCCAGCGAAACGCCCCGGTAAAACGCCCCGGCATAGACGACAACCTGCTCTTCGAGCTGCAGTTTCTCGTTCAGATAGGAAGTTGTTCCGCCCCCGAGAAGTTCCGCCAACAGAAACAAAGCGGCTGCCTTTTCCTGTTCCCCCGGATCGCGTTCCGGGGCCAGATAGCTGCGCTGCACATAGGGCTGCGCCACGCGTGGGTCCTTGTAGGTCAGGCGACGCTCGGCATTGTGCGGTGGTTCTTGTGAACGCATCCGTTCAGGCAAGTCGGGATTGGCAGGGATCACGCCATAGTACTGATCGGCCAGCGCGCGCACCTTTTCAGGTTCTACATCGCCCGTGACAACAAGGATGGCGTTGTTGGGCGCATAGTGTGTCTGGTAGAAGGACAGGGCATCATCCATATCCAGCTCTTCCATCTCGTGCATCCAGCCAATGATGGGAACGCCATACCGGTGGTTGAGATACTGGGCAGCACCCATCTGCTCGCCGAACAGGGCACGCGGACTGTTCTCGGTGCGCTGGTTGCGTTCTTCCAGAATGACGCCCCGTTCGGTGACTATATCATCTTCGCTCAGACGAAGATTGCGCATCCGGTCCGATTCCATCTGCATCATCAGTTCCAGGCGATCCGCAGCGACCCGCTGGAAATAGGCTGTATAGTCGTATGACGTGAATGCATTATCGTTGCCGCCATTGGCCGCGACAGTGGCCGAGAACTCGCCCGGGGCCAGAGTCTCGGTGCCCTTGAACATCAAATGCTCAAGAAAATGGGCAATACCGGACACCCCTGCTGGCTCATCCGCTGATCCAACGCGGTACCAGACCATGTGCTGCACCACGGGCGCGCGATGGTCCTCGACCACGACGACATCCATGCCGTTGTCCAGCGTGAAGGTTGTGACCGCTTCTTTCCCGTCCTCGGCCAAGACCGGACCGGCAGCGATCAGGGCGGCAGATAACGCCAGAGCCCGAACCATAAGGCATCCTCCGTTTCATTTCTGACCTTAGAATTACGGTGACGCCCGCCGGGATCAAGAGAGATGACGGAAAGTTAAAGAATTATTCATTAGGCGGAGAGGACGGAGTTTCAACTCCGACGCGGCGCGCGGCTTCGGTTTCGGCAAACGGGTCAATCGCCTGCCGTTCATAGACCTGTTGATACCGATCCACGGGGAACAGGCGAAGGCCAGTCCAACGGCCCCGGCGTTTGCGGAAGGCGTCGTCATCGGCTTGCACCACTTCACGCGTGTTGGCTGGCACGCCGTATCGGCTTGAGGCCGTCACTAGGGCCGAATCCGAGGACGGAATCGCCGTGTTGGGATTCAATGCCGCTGCATTGCCCCCCAGCGCGACCACCGCATCCGCTTTTGGGTTGGGGTCCGTCAGGTTTGCACCACCCGGGGTCGGCGCGGGCAGGAAGGCATAGTCCTGTGGTTGGGTCAGCGGTTTGACCGGCAACACCGAAAACTCATCCGGTCCCTCTCCCGGAGGGTCAAGATCGCGCAGGCCAGGGTTATTGCAACCCGCCACGGCGGCAGCACAGGTCAAAGCAAGTAGGGCACGCGGCAACCGCATCAGAGTCTCCAGCCAGTTTCAGGGGCTTTTATCGCATTTCACCCGGCAGGTCACGAGGGCTTTTTGCTGTCGAACAGCACAAGTCCGATAGCGCCTGCAAAGATGAACACGTCGGCCAGGTTGAACACAAACGGGTTGGTGATGCCGCAACAGGACATGTTCAGGAAGTCCAGTACAAAACCATACAGCACACGGTCGACCACGTTGCCAAGCGCACCACCGATGAGCAGACCACCGCACAACAGCATGAGTTTGGTAGGGGATGAACGCCGCAGCCAAATGACGACGGCTGTGCAAATGGCAATGGAAATCCCGATCAGAACCCAACGCGCAGCTTCCGAGTTCCCCTGAAAGAGGCCAAAGTTGATACCCCGATTCTCGCCGTATTTGAAAACCAGCAAGGGGGGAAGAACGTCGATATTGCCTTCAGCCACGCGCATCACATGAACGACCAGACCCTTGCTGATCTGGTCGATCAGGAACGCGGCCAGCCCGGCCCAAAGCAGAAGACGACTGTGCATCAGTGGCGGAAGTGACGCATGCCGGTAAAGACCATGGCAAGCCCCGCTTCGTCCGCAGCCGCGATCACGTCATCGTCCCGCATCGAGCCGCCGGGCTGGATGACACAGGTAGCACCCGCCTGGGCGGCTTCCATCAGACCATCGGGGAAGGGAAAGAATGCATCCGAGGCTACGGCCGAGCCGATGGTCAGCGGTTGCGGCAGGTTCAGAACGTCGGCCATGCGCTCGGCTTTTTTGGCCGCGATCAGGGCCGAATCCACGCGGCTCATCTGACCAGCGCCCACACCTACGGTCGCGCCATCCCTGACGTAGACGATGGCATTGGATTTGACGTGTTTAGCAACTTTCCAGGCGAACAACAGATCGCGCATCTGTTCGTCGGTCGGGGCTTTCTTGGTCACCACCCTCAGGTCTTCCATGCCAACAAAGCCGTTGTCCTTGTCCTGCACCAGCAGGCCGCCAGCAACTTGACGCACGGTTTTGCCACCTGCGGTCACGTCCGGCAGGTCTTCAGTGGTCAACAGGCGGAGGTTTTTCTTGGCAGCGAAGATCGCCTTGGCCTCATCCGATGCGCCGGGGGCAATCACCACCTCGGTGAAGATACCGGTGATTTCCCGCGCAGTATCAGCGTCCAAAGGCTGGTTCAGCGCGACAATCCCGCCAAAAGCCGAGGTGCGGTCACAGTCGAAGGCCGACTTATAGGCATCCAGCAGGGTTGCGCCAATGGCTACACCACAGGGGTTGGCATGTTTGATGATGGCACAGGCCGCGCCTTGGGCCGGGTCAAATTCCGCGACCAATTCGAATGCCGCGTCGGTGTCGTTGATGTTGTTGTAGCTCAGTTCCTTGCCCTGATGCTGCACCGCGGTCGCCACGCCCGGACGGTTCGAACCGTCGGTATAGAACGCCGCCTGCTGATGGCTGTTTTCGCCATAGCGCAGGGTCTGTTTCAGCTCGCCTGCAAAGGCACGGCGTTTTGGCGCCTCGAGTTGCAGAGTGTCCGCCATCCAGTTGGACACGGCGGTGTCATAGGCGGCAGTTCGAGCGTAAGCCTTTTGCGCCAGCCACTGACGGAACCCATACGAGGTCTTGCCGTAGTTTTCTTCCAGCTGATCCAGAAGCGACGAGTAATCCTCGACATCCACGACCACATTGACGAAGGCGTGGTTCTTGGACGCCGCGCGGATCATCGCCGGACCACCAATGTCGATGTTTTCGATGCATTCTTCGTAGCCCGCGCCTTTGGCGACAGTCGCCTCGAACGGATAGAGGTTCACCACCAGCAGGTCGATCGCGCCAATGCCGTGTTCCTTCATCGCAGCCACGTGCGTATCATTGTCCCGTAGCGCCAGCAGACCGCCATGTACCATCGGGTGCAGAGTCTTCACGCGACCATCCATCATCTCGGGGAAGCCCGTGATCTCGCTCACGTCCTTTACCTCAAGCCCGGCATCGCGCAGCGCTTTTGCAGTTCCGCCGGTCGACAGCAACTCGACCCCGCGTTCGGCCAGTGCCTTGCCCAGCTCGATCAGGCCGGTCTTGTCGGAAACGGAAAGCAACGCGCGGCGCACGGGGTGAAGATCGGTCATGGGTCCAAAGGTCCTTTTGGCGTCAGTCGAATTCTGGCTCGTCCCGGTGAATGTCACGCACGGCATACGCTGTGTCATGCGCCTTGCTCAACGTCCACTGGATGCGCGTCGCATACTCCATTGCGCGGCCAGATAGAACGATCTGTTTTGTCGCGCGGGGCTTTAAGCGGCCTTTTTCAAGGTAAACGCTTGGCTCGACGGACAATTTTCCCACACCATCATGACGGAAAACCCAGATCTCACCGCTTTTGAGCGCCATCGACACGGCCGCACCGCCCAAATCCACCGCCGCATCCACGTCCGGGTGCAGGTGAAAACGTACATCGAAGCTGATCCCTTGCAGCCCCGAGGCATCCAGGGCCTTGTCGAACTGCCGCTTGGCTTTGTCTGTTGCAGTCAGAAGGATGTCTTCGCCCGTCAGTTCGCGCCCGTCAAATCGCAGCTCGAACGTGCGGGCATGGGTCAGGCCAAAGACTCTGGTATAGCCATCATGGCCAGCCATGAAACGGATGCCTTCGAATGCATCCTCGAATTCGACCGGCACATCACGTGGCGCGTCCACCAGCGCCTGCTGCTCGCTGCCCGCGTTCGGTTTGGCCAGCCGGGCGCTGGAGTATCCATCAAGACACAAGGTGGAATGGGACGGGGTCGCGCGACCGGCCCGTCGCCAATCCAATCCAAAACTGGCGCCAGAGCCGCAATTCACGATCAGGGGACGCCGGCCCGAGGTCAACTCGAACGCCAATGTCGACGCATGTGCATTCAGCGATGCCGCGCCAACAGGCGGAGAACTGGCGTCCACAATTGCCGTGGTCCGCGCCGCAGCCAGTCGGGCATAGCCCATGGGCAACTCGGTCGCGGCCTTGTGTTTGACCCCGCTTTGCGCCAGCGCTTGTTCCAGCCGTCCCTCAACCCCGCGACCGCCGCCATGAAACCGGGCAAGTGCCCCATCCGCGTGGCGCAAACTGCGCAATGTGGGCGCGATCCGTTTGATCGCTTCGGCCTGTGCGACCGGTGTGCCCCGCCCCACATCGCTCAGCGCGGCAGAACTCCAGCTGAGCAATGTGAACACTTCAAGCAGTTCTTCGGGGTTGCGGGTTGGAATACCACCCTGCGCATCAACCTGTCGTTCGCATTCTCGCGCCAGCGCCCGCAGGGCCGGGTCGGCCATTGCTTCACTGCCTTCCAGGGCCAGACCGGATTGCACCAGACCAGCCAACGCTTCGAACCGTGGCAGACCCGGCGTGGCGGCGTGCCAGCGTTTCGACAGAAACCAGGTTTGCTGCGCAAGAGACTGGAAGAACTGCCTGCTTTGTGTCTCATCGGCCCCGCGCAACAAAAAGACGGCGTGGTTGATCCAGCGCATCACCCGACGACCGGTCAGATCAGGCACCCATCCATGTCCACGGCCCTGCCCATGGGTGTCGATCCAGCCCCAGACCCAACGTTGCGCCTTTTTTCGGGCGCGCATGTCGCCAACCGAGGCCAGATCATCCAGCCAGGCAAAGCCGTGGCGTTCATCGTCAAAACCGACGCTTGGGGCCGTGACCTCCCACAACCCGGTGTCCTGCGCCTCAACCAGATAGCCTGCAAACAGCAGGTTGCCGGCGACCAGCTGACGGCCCCGGGCAAAGGATCCGACCGTGCGCGGTTCTGGCTGGGATACAAACCCCGTGACTGCCTTGTGCCGCTGGCTGAGACGCGCGTAGAAACGGTTCTGAAACCGCATCCACCTGCTGGTCATGGTGTCCGTTTCTGACATTGCGCGTGTTACTCTGCCCTTTGCGCTCTGTTGGCGCTTGAGACCCAACGATAGACCGCTCTGAACGTCAAGTCATCGAAAAGCGTGCGCCTAGGCGGATTTGGTCAGACAGGCGATGTAGAACCCGTCCATACCGCCGCGATCCGCCCAATAATCCGGACGAAGACGAAGGCCGCCTTCTTCGCTGATCCAACCCGGTTCGATCCCGTCGATACTCAGTGCAGTCCGGTCCACCGTCATGTCGGGGTACATGTCCAGCGCCTCTTGGACCTGCACCTCACCCTCGTCGGGCAGCAGCGAGCAGGTGCAGTAGATCAGCCGCCCGCCGGGTTTCAGCAACGTCCAGGCATGGGCCAGCATCTGCGTTTGCAGGTCGATCAAACCCCCGAATTCCGAACCATCCTTGGCGAATGGCAAATCCGGATGGCGGCGGATCGTGCCTGTGGCCGAACAGGGCGCGTCCAGAAGGATCGCATCGTATGCGCCCTGATGGTCCAGTGCATCGCCTGCGACAACAGTCGCCTGCAATCCGGTTCGTTCCAGGTTTTCACTGACCCGTTCCAATCGTGTCTGGGAAATGTCCAGCGCCGTGACCTCGGCGCCCGCAGCCGCCAGTTGCAACGTCTTTCCGCCAGGGGCGGCGCAAAGATCCAAAACTTTTTCACCAGCCTTCGGCGACAACACGCGCACGGGAATCGCCGCCGCGGCATCCTGCACCCACCAATCCCCCGTGTCATAGCCCGGCAGGGCAGAGACCTGCCCCGCATCCCGCACGCGCATCGAGCCGGTCGGCAACGCCTCACCCGGAGCATCTGCCCCCGGTTTCACTGTCAAATCCAACGGAGCCGCGGCGAAATGCGCCTGCTCCATTCCGGCAACTGCTTCTTCGCCCCAAGCCATGATCAACGGATCGCGCAGCCACTCTGGCAGACGCGGCACGCGCATCTTGGGCCATGCGGCCGGCCCTTCGGTGGCGACCTTGCGCAAAACCGCATTCACCAGCCCCTTGAGACGGCCATGATTGCGCGAACGTCCCACAATCTCGACCATCGAGTTGACCACGCCATGCGCCGCTTCTCCGTAACACAGCTCGACCGCGCCAAGGCGCAAGGCGTTGTGCACTGTCAATGCGGGTGTGCGATTCAGGTGGTTGTCCAGAAGACGATCAGCCCGTTCCAGCCCACGCAGGGTTTGCAGCGTCAGGCGTTGCGCCCGTGCGCGGTCTTCGGGCCCAAGCCGGTCCAAAGCACCTGCGGCCAGACATTCGGACAAAAGCCGCCCCTCGCCCAGAATCTGATCCAGCAGATAGATCGCGCTGCGTCGCGCCGCCGTTGCGTTTTCGGACATGGACTCGCCTTTGATTTAAACTCCGCCTGCATTGCCAAGGGCGGACGCGGGCGTATATCAAGCCCCAGCACGGAAAGGAACCCGAAGTCATGAGTGACGAGCGCAAAGACCTGCCCCCCGCCGCCCAGCGCGCGCTTGCCGAGGCGGAAGAGCGCCGCAAGAAGGCGGCAATTGAAGCCAAGGAACAGCCCAGGGAACTGGGTGGGCGCGATGGCCCCGATCCGGCCCGCTATGGCGATTGGGAGAAAAAGGGCCTCGCGATCGATTTCTAAGCCTTCAGCCCCTTAAGGCCTGTAGAAAATCGGCAATCAGGGCGCGCTGTTTTTTCGATTTGGCCCGATCCTCGGGCCATGTCAGCCAATAGCCGTCTTTGGTCTGCAATTCAGGTAAATCCAGCCTGCGCAATCGCCCCGATTGTAGGTCCGCATGAGCCAGAGGCACCGATCCGAGCACCACGCCCATACCTTGTCTTGCCGCAGAAATGGCATGTTCCATCGAATCAAAACTGATCCTGGAGGGCGGCAAATCCGTCTGTTCCGTCTTGCGTGCCCAGTCGCGCCATGCCGGTCGCTCTCCGCGCAGATCGATCAGCAATGCGCCCCAGTCCAAACCTGGCGCGGCCATCGGCACCAGGACCTCGGGTGCGATCAGCGCCGCATCACGACCTGGCCACGCCCCGCGGCCATAGCGAATTTGCAGCCACGTCCTTTCTTCATCCAGCGACGACCGTCGCGCGACTGAATCGGTCATCACCCGCACTTTGGGCCGAAGCTCTTGAAACCGGCCCAAGGCAGGCAGAACAAGCGCGTGTATGTTCGAAGAAAGCCCAGCCACCCGCAGCTCTCGTGGGGATTTGCCGAACAGGTCCTCGGTGTTGCGTTCCAACGCCTGCAAACTGTCCTGCACCAACGGCAGATAGCTTTCGCCCTCGACCGTCAGCGATACTCCGCGGGCCTTGCGCACAAAAAGCGTCCGGCCCAACCATGCCTCAAGATTGCCGATCCGTTGGCTGACCGCCGCTTGCGTCAGTCCGAACTCGCGCGCCGCAGCCGAGAAACCACCCAGCCGGCCAGCAGCCTCGAACACACGCAGCCAGTCCAGAGGCGGCAACCCGATCTTTTTCTTAGCCATAAGAATTTCCAAGCCTCAGCCGAAAGAAGGATTAATTGTCGTAATGCCACGAACGACGTATCTGCTCAACCAAAGCCCGCGCCGAACAGGAGACACCCCATGCTGCGCACCGCCACCCATGACACCTCGGTTGTGACCGTTGAGTTTGACACCGGGGCCCAGGCCCGCTTTCACGCCATCTGGCTGCGCGACAACGCGCTGGACCCGGACACCCGCGCCCCCGGCAACGGGCAACGTCTGATCACCATCGGGGACATTCCCACTGACATTTCGGTCAGCGCGGCCGTGGTTGCGAATGGCGATCTCAGCGTCACGTTCCAGCCCGAAGTCAAGACCGTGACCTTCCCGGCAGCGTGGCTGGCCGACCATGTCTATGACCGGGTTGCACCGACCGAACTTGGCCGCACCGCCCCCGGCATCACCACGTGGGCACGCGGTATCGATGCACCCAGCGCTGATTGGAACATGGTTCACGCCAACCCCACCGCCAAGCGCGACTGGCTGGCCGCTGTGGCCGAGTTCGGCTTTGCCAAACTGACCGGAGGCCCGACCGAACCGGAATCACTGCTGAAAGTCGCCGATCTGTTCGGCTATGTCCGTGAAACCAACTATGGTCCGTATTTCGAAGTACGCACCGAGGTGAACCCAACCAACCTCGCCTATACCGGACTTGGCCTGCAGGCCCATACCGACAACCCCTACCGCGACCCGGTGCCGACGCTGCAAATCCTGTATTGTCTGGAAAATTCGGCCGCGGGTGGCGATTCGATCGTCGTCGACGGCTTCCGCGCCGCCGAGAGATTGCGGGATGAAAACCCGGAAGGCTTTGCCCTGTTGGCGGGCTACCCGGCCCGGTTCGAATACAGGGGTGCGGACGGTGTTTGCCTGCGGTCGCGCCGCCCGATGATCGAACTGTCCCCAGACGGCGAACTGATCGGCATTCGTTTCAACAACCGCTCATCCGCCCCGTTCGTGGACGTGCCGTTTGACAAAATGGAGGCCTATTACGCCGCCTACCGCCAGTTGGGTACAATCATTGACGATCCGGCCATGGGCGTGTCATTCAAACTGGAACCCGGCGAAAGCTTTATTGTCGACAACACACGTGTGCTGCATGCGCGTCTGGGCTATTCCGGCGCAGGCTCACGCTGGTTGCAGGGGTGCTATGCTGACAAGGATGGCCTGCTGTCCACGCTGGCAGCGATGGAAACAGCCCAACCGGAGGCCGCTGAATGAAACCCGATTTCACGACCCTGAACCGGGACAACATCGTAGATTTCATCGGCGATATCTTTGAACGTCGCGGTGACGAGGAATACCTGGGGGAACCCGTCACCATGGCCCAGCACATGCTGCAAGGTGCGACCATAGCCGAGCAGAACGGCCAGCCCGAGGAAATCATCGTTGGCGCTTTGCTGCACGATATCGGCCACTTTACTTCCGAGTTCGGCACCTACCATCCCGACGACACCGAGGACCGCCATCACGAGGACGCAGGCGCCGCAGTCTTGGAACAGTTCTTCCCCTCGGTCATCACTGATTGCTGTCGCTATCACGTGGCGGCCAAACGGTATCTTTGCGCAACCAAGCCCGAGTATTTCAACCGCCTGTCAGCCGCCTCTGTCCATACGCTGGAACTGCAGGGCGGTCCAATGAGCCCCGGGGAAGTAGCGCAATTCGAAGCCAATCCGAACCTAAGAGAGATCATCCAGGTTCGGTATCTCGACGAGGCTGGCAAGCGGGCAGATATGGAAACACCTGATTTCGCCCATTTCGCACCAATGGTGCAGCGCATGGTCGACCGGCATTTGGGCACGTCATGACCGCGCCTGCCTATATCTTCGAGGCCAGCACCAAACCCGATCTGCCGTGGCATGAGGTTCCTTTGATCCGCGCCACGGACCAGACGGTCAAAGACTATGGGTGCCTCGTCGAAGACCCTGAAACCTTCGAAATCGAGATCGTGCGCTGGCCACAACAAGGCTGGCGCCCCATCGACGAGGGCACCGGGGATGAGGGCGGTTGGGTCGAAGGCATATTCACGTGCGACTGGCAGGGCGACGTACTTTACGGTCAGAACGAAGCAGTCAAAGGGCATTATGTCCTGGGCTGGTCTGCCAATCCTCAGGCCGCGCAAACCGAACGGCAGACGGCGCCTCGGGATCAGGTTCTGCTGTGGCATATGAATTACCACCCGGATGGCGGGCAGATGTTCTGGCCGCTGGACAACAAGCCCTTCATCGTTCCGGTCGCCCTGCCCGGAGACAACCTGTCACCCGACAAAGTGGTGGCCTTCTGGTGCGACGGCTCGCGCGGCCTCTATATCCACCCCGGCATCTGGCACGAAGGGATTTTCCCGGTCGAAGACAACCAGCGCTTTCTCGACCGTCAGGGGCGCGTTCATGCGCGGGTCAGTGCAGATGTCGGCAAAGAATTCGGCGTCTACCTCGCCTGTCCTCTGCGGGCGGACAAGATCCGGGATATCTGAAGGCACTCTTTCAGAAACCCTTAACCCCAATCTGAAACATCTGTGATAGTCTCAGACCATATCCGTCAGCGACGCGAGGTATGAGATGCGCTTGAACAGACGTAGAGTTGTCCAGCTTGGCACCCTAGCAACGGCAGGGTCACTGTTGCCACCGGTGGCACTTGCCACACCCGATCAGAACGCGGGTTTCGAACAGGACCTGACCGAAACCCTCACCCGCCTGAGAAGCCTTTTGTCGGAACGTGGTTTGTCTGAAGCAGAGCCGCTGTCGATAGCGTCCGGGATTGACGACTACAACGGCGGTTTGCGTCACGACTTTGATCAATCAAACCTGTCTGCCAACGCCTTCGTCGTGCAACCCTTGGCCAGAGTTGCCGACATAGATGAAAAATCGCGCCCGGATGTTTTGCCATTCTTTCATGAGGTGGGCTGCCACCCCGCAGACGCCGACGGCCCGACCGCTATCCGCCTGATGGTGGACCTTTTGGTCGGTGGCTTCGGACTAAAGTCTTCCCGCATAGCCTTTGTCAGCGTACCACAAGCCAACGACATGCGCCCGGTGCTGGATGGTATGGGCCTGTCTTTCGCGGACAAAGTCCATCTGCGTGATGAGGCCGAGGCCCTTGCCGCACGCGATGCCTCGGGGTTTTTCTTTCCCGATCCGTTTGGTGATGAATACCTCGTGACCATGGGTGTCTACTACCGTATTGGCGATACAGATGAGCCTGCGCCAGCAGCCTATCCTCCGTCCGCCAACTGGACCGAGATCGGAGAGATCGTCATCGGCGGTGAGGTTGCGCCTTTGGGCATATCGCTTGGAGCTGAACGGCTGACCTATGCCCTGACAGGCCAGTTCCCGACCTGGGACGAACGGCTGGGCTCTTTGTTCGCACAGGTCGAACAGAGCGGCGCAGAGCCGCCCGGACTGGCCGCGTTCCGGTAGAAGGGCCTAAAGCCCCAACACATCCACCATGTCATATTGACCGGGCGCCTTGCCCTGCCCCCACAGCGCCGCTTTCAGCGCGCCGCGGGCGAAAATGGCGCGGTCGGTGGCCAGGTGACGCAGCACGATGCGCTCGCCGGGTGCTGCGAACAGCACGTCATGCTCGCCCACGATGTCTCCGCCCCGGATGGCGTGGAAGCCGATATCACCCCGCTTGCGCGCACCGGTGATACCGTCGCGGCCCCGGTCTGACACCTCGGCCAGATCGACCCCCCGCCCCTCGGCAGCGGCCTCGCCCAGCATCAGCGCCGTGCCCGAGGGCGCATCGACCTTGTGGTGGTGATGCCCTTCGATGATCTCGATGTCGAAATCCTCATCCAGCGCGGCGGCGACCTTTTTGGTCAGTTGCACCAGCAGGTTCACGCCCAAGCTCATATTCCCCGCCCGCACGATCACGGCGTGGCGTGAGGCAGGTTCCAACACGGCAATCTGCTCGTCGCTCATACCCGTGGTGCCGATCACATGCACGCAACGCGCCTGCGCAGCGAGTGCGGCGAATTCCAGCGTCGCCTCGGGCGCCGTGAAATCAATCACCGCCTGCGCCTGCGCAAACGCCTCCAACGGATCGTCGGTCACGGTGACGCCCAGCGCGGCACCGCCCATGGCGACACCCACATCCTGACCAACCCAGTCATGTCCCGTGCGTTCAACCACGCCGACCAGACGCGCCTGATCGCTGTCGGTCACGGTCTTGATCAGCATCTGCCCCATACGGCCCGAAGCCCCTGTGATGACGATCCCCGGAATATGGGTCATTGCGCTGGTCCTTTTGCATTGATTGGCTCAAAGCCTCCTACCCGGTTCGCACCCGCTTGGCAAAGCCCTGCTTTGCGCTTAGATCGGGGATATGGCTAAGAACAAATTCCACGATGGCCCCGGCCCGTCCCAACGACAGCTGCGTGTCGGCGAACTGATCCGCCGCACCCTGTCCGAGGTTCTGGCGCGCGGAGATGTCCACGACCCCGACCTGAATCGCATGTCAATCACCGTGGGTGAGGTGCGCACCTCACCCGATCTGAAAATCGCCACCGCCTTTGTGCTGCCTCTGGGCGGCAAGGGGCAGGAAGACGTGATCGAGCTGCTGGCCCGCAACAAGCACGAGCTGCGGCGCATGGTCGGCAAGAAGGTCGGGCTGAAGTTCTCACCCGATCTGCGGTTCCGGCTGGATGACACGTTCGACCGTCTCGACGACACCCGTCGCATGTTCGATCAGGACGCGGTGCGCCGCGATCTGGACGAGTGATCCGCGCATTTGTCACTTTGGGCGCTCTCCTTTGGGCGGCGCAGGTCGGCGCGGTCACTTGTGAAAAGCTGACCCATGAGGACAAGCGCTATACCATTTGCGAGGTCGACGCCGCCGCCGAAGACCTGCGGCTGTTTCTGAACGATCAGAATGGCGACCTGCTGGGGCATTTCTCGGCGGTGAATGAGGCGCTGGAACCCGCTGGCAAGCGTCTGGCCTTTGCGATGAATGCAGGCATGTATCACGACGACCGCTCACCCGTTGGTCATTATGTCGAGGACGGGCAAGAGCAGATGCGCGTGATCCCGAACCCCGGTCCCGGAAATTTCGGCCTGCTGCCCAATGGCGTGTTCTGCATCCGTGAGGGCCGCGCCGATGTGTATGAGACGCTCGCGTTCATTGATCAGGCCCCCGAATGTCGTTTCGCCAGCCAATCCGGCCCAATGCTGGTGATCGACGGAGAGCTGCACCCAAGGTTCCTGCCTGATTCGACTTCGGTTTATGTCCGCAATGGCGTGGGCACCAGCGATGATGGCACCCGCGCGGTGTTCGCCATTTCCGAGGATTACGTCACCTTCCACCAATTCGGAAGCCTGTTCCGCGATGTGCTGGAAACGCCGAATGCGCTGTTCTTCGACGGCAATATCTCTCGCATGTATGACCGCGCGAACAGCCGATCCGATGTTGGCTTTTCTCTGGGGCCGATTGTTGGTGTGGTCGAAGACACGCCCTGAAATTGACAGGGCCAGACCGATCCGCTAACTCGCGCGCCTCGGCATAGAACAAGGTGCACAATGGGACGCAAACGCAAGGGTCGCGACATTTCCGGTTGGCTGGTGGTGGACAAGCCTGCGGGCATGACCTCGACCGCCGTGGTCAACAAGGTGCGCTGGGCAATGGACGCAAAGAAAGCGGGCCATGCGGGCACGCTGGACCCCGAGGCAACCGGCGTTCTGGCCGTGGCTTTGGGTGAGGCGACCAAGACCGTTCCCTATATAACCGACGCTTTGAAGGCCTATACCTTCACCGTGCGCCTGGGTCAGGCCACCAATACCGACGATGCCGAGGGTGAGGTGATCGCAAGCAGCGATGCGCGCCCCTCGGATGATGAGATCAAAGAGGCCCTCGCGCCCTTTATCGGTGAGATCATGCAGGTGCCGCCCAAGTTCTCGGCCGTGAAGATCGACGGCCAACGCGCCTATAAGCTGGCCCGCGATGGTGAGGATGTGGAACTGGCCGCGCGCCCTTTGTGGGTCGAGGAACTGGTTCTGGTCGACCGCCCCGACGCCGATCACGTCACGCTGGAAATGACCTGCGGCAAGGGCGGTTACGTCCGCTCGATCGCGCGCGATCTGGGTGCGGCGCTGGGATGCTACGGCCATGTCCGAGAGCTACGCCGCATCTGGTCCGGCCCGTTCGAGACCAAAGATGGGCTAAGCATCGAACAGATCGACGAGATGGCCAAGACCACCGCTCTGGATGACTACCTGCACCCGCTGGAAACCGGCCTGTCTGACCTGCCCGAGTTGAAATGCACCCCCGAAGGCGCCACCCGTCTACGCAATGGCAATCCGGGCATGGTTCTGGCATCCGATGTGGAATACGGGGATGAGGCCTGGGCCTCCCTGGATGGTCAGGCTGTGGCCGTGGGGATCTATAAATCCGGCGAATTGCACCCCAGCCGGGTGTTCGTCACGTAATCTGCGTGCTAGTCGAAACCCATGATCACCCGCACACATACCAAGGGCGACGCGCCCTCGACCGCTGTTTATTCCGATTGCGAAAAGTACCGCTATAGCCTGACGCGCATCTGGGATCCGTCAGGGCGCAAGGCGCTGTTTGTGATGCTGAACCCGTCAACCGCTACTGAGGTGCAGAACGACCCAACGGTTGAACGCTGCGAACGCCGGGCACGGGCGCTGGGGTTCGGGGCGTTTCAAGTCACCAACATCTTTGCCTGGCGCGATACCGACCCGCGCAAGATGCGCGCCGCCGCCGATCCGGTGGGGCCAGAGAATGACACGGCCATTCTGGACGGCGTGGGTTGGGCCGATCAGGTCATCGCTGCCTGGGGCACCCATGGCGCGCATTTGGATCGGGGTGCTGCAGTCGAAACCCTGCTGCGCGGCACCGCGCAACCTTTGTTTCATCTGGGCCTGACAAAGGACGGACACCCGAAACATCCGCTCTACATTGCCTACACGCAAAGCCCCGAACCATGGTGACAAAGGGTTAACCACGTCCCCAGCTTGGCTTTGACCAAACGGGGAACGGAGTGGGATATTCAACCCTCGGAGCAACGTGTTTTCGGAGGGGTCCCATGTTTCTGGCCGGATTGCTTGGAGTGGCAGCGCTGGGCGGTGCTGCCTACGCGATGAGCGATGTGTTCGCGGCAGAGGATGAGCCAGAAGAAGAAGCTCAGGACAGTGTCGAAGACTTGTCCGACGGAGAGTTTCTTGACATAGGCGAAAACGTGGACCCTCCGGACTCTCCTGATGAGCCTGAGCTATCCGATGGAACAGTGATTTCCGAACATCAGGGAGATCTGGTTATCGCAGGCACCGACGGCACAGATGCAATCGTCGGGCAGGATGGAACCGATCAGATCAACGGCTATGGTGGCGATGATTCTATCGATGGCGGGTATGGCGATGATGTTTTGCATGGCGGTGACGGGCAAGATGTGATTTTCGGCGGGCATGGAAATGACGTGCTGCACGGTGAGGACGGAAACGACCTGCTGGCAGGCGATGAAGGCGATGACTCGCTTTATGGTCATTTCGGTGCGGATGAACTGAACGGCGGTGACGGCTCGGACACCCTCTTTGGCGGTCAGGGGGCGGATGTTCTGACTGGCGGCGACGGCGGTGACGCACTGCATGGTGGCTATGGCGACGATACCCTGTCCGGCGGCGAGGGCAAAGACGTACTGTTCGGTGGTGAGGGCGACGATCTGCTGCTGGGTGATGACGATGGCGAAAGCGACTTTCTGAACGGTGGTGCCGGTGACGACACCATTCTGACGCGGTCCGGGGATGTGGCCAATGGCGGTCAGGGGGCGGACGATATCGTATTGAACGCCAAGGAGGCGGACAAGGAAGTCACCGTGATGGGTTTTCAGCCCGGCGAAGACACGTTGCTGATCACCTGGGATGACCCGACCGACCCGGACATCCAAATCGAACAGGATGAGAACAACCCGAACCTGACCCGCGTTGTAGTTGACGGGCAAGAGGTTGCCCATGTCTACGGAGCCGAAAGCATGACGGTGGACGACATTCAATTGATCGCCGAGGCGGAGCTGGAGCAATTCAGCCCAACCGGCTGACCCCGCAGAAAACTCTTTGCCATTCCCTGAAAAAGCGCCTATACGCGCCCATCCGCATCGGAATCGGTGCGTTTTTCTCCATGGGCCTGTGCTGGACGACATCCCGGCCTGCGCCATCAACTCTAACCTTCAAAGGAGACCCCGATGTCGATCACTGCCGCTGAAAAAGCACGTGTTATGAATGAATTCGCAACCAAAGAAGGCGACACCGGTTCGCCTGAAGTCCAGGTTGCCATCCTGACCTCGCGCATCAACACCCTGACCGATCACTTCAAGACCCACAAGAAAGACAACCACGGTCGTCGCGGTCTGCTGAAGATGGTTGCTCAGCGCCGCAAGCTGCTGGACTACCTGAAAGGCAAGGAAGAAGCACGCTATCAGGACCTGATCAAAAAGCTGGGCATCCGTCGTTAAGCACGACTATTGCATCCGGATGAGAAACCTGCGCCCGCCATTTGGTGGGCGCTTTTCGTTTGAAGACCTTGAACTCTCAGACGTTTTGGGCGTCCGCTCAGGCCAGGTCTGCGCGTTTTTTTTGAGAACACTGGCAGCCCTAGATGTCAGGGCTATGTGCCCCCCGGCTTTTGCATCATTTGTTGGAAGCTGTGAGGCGCGACGGACACGAATGAATGACAATCCGAGGCGGCGACGCAATTTCATCTACCGCGTTGAAGACTGCTTTGCCGGCCCCAACCGCGTGGCGCCTTTGTGGCACAATCGCAAACACCCAAAAATGACGGCGGATTTCGTTGCAAGGAATGCTATCCGCTACACCCGTACTCTGTAATGTTCGGAAGGCGCGCTTAAATGGGATCAGTTCAGGACATGATGTTTCTTGTAAGAGGTCAGAAATTTGATCCTGTCGCACAGCTATTGGCGGATCACCTGAGCAGGACCGGCGCGCATGTTGCGGTCGTTGCAGACGAGCGTCTGGGGCGGACGGATACTGGCACATTCGAAAAGATTTCAATGACCGAGGAGGCGCTGGGGGAACTGGGTCTGACAGACCTTCCGGCAGACTGGGGCTGGTTTTGCGGCGACATGTGCTACTATATGGCGGCAGCGCAGCACCCGGACTGCAACAAATTCTGCTTGATCGAATCCGATGTGTTCCTGCCCGCCGATATGGCATCGGGATTTGTCAAAGCGGTTGCTTCGCACCCGGCAGAAGCAATCGCGGCACATCTCAGCCCCAACCATGCGGCCCCGAAACGTTTTGCCCGCGGGCTATCGTCCTTCGGTCTTGATCCGAGTTGGGGCTGCATTTTTCCGGTGACGCGGGTTACCAGACCGGTTCTGCACGATATGCAAACATTACGAAGCGAGGCTTTGGCGCAAGGTATCCGCCTCAATGACGAGGCGATACTGACCGGGGCTGTTCAGCGCGGTCGCCACAGCCATGCCTCACTTGAAGAGGTTCTGCCCGGACGCGTCAGGCCAGAGTGTTTCGCCACCAATCCCCCGCATCTGTTCGAAGCCGTCTCGGCAGACACTACGCTATCCAGTTTGGTCCACCCTGTTGTGACTTTTGAAAAAGTGATCGAGCGCATCAATACTGGCGAAAAGAACTATTCCAGACACCGGTTGCGCAAGGTTCTGCGCGCCGCCCCGAGACCAATGAAAAGACTGTTGAAGTCCGTCCTGACGCAAGCGGAAACCAAAAAGAACTAACACCTATCCCATCAAAGCGTCCGCTGAACACGCCCCGTCTTGAAACACCAATCGGACGGCAAAAACGACGCGACCTGATACATCCATTGCCCCAAGGGTTTGTCACAAGCTGGCCTTGACGTTCGATGGACCAAGCTTGCCGCTGTTATGCAGGGAAAAGTCTGGTACCATTCCAAGTCTCGCCAAGCTGCCGGTCCAGTTCCGGGCTGCGCATAGCTTTCTTGGCCCCAAACGGGCAAAGGGTGATTTCACCCAGATACAAATCATCGCCACGCAAAAAGAAATCTACGCGGGCGAATTCAAGGTCTGCACCGATTGCCTCGGCGACGGCGACCATGTCGTCATGCCGCGCCGCACGCGGCCCCGACATTGTGTCGCTGGGGTAGTACAATTCATAAGGCAGCAACGCGAAATCACGGTCGTAAATCCTCTGGATATGCTGTGTCGACCGATCCTGATCCACTTGGATAGCGCCCAATTGTCCGCCCAGCACCCATAGTTTCCAGTCGGTGATGTCCTGCCCTTCTTCGGACAGATCTTCTTCGATGAATACCCGCGGCTCGATCGTGTGATACCACCATTCTCCGGCCCAGAACCCATGGCGGTGCCGTCGCTCGAACCAGGTGTTTTGTTTGCTTAGAAGCGCGTCGCGATCCTCGACAGGCAAGGGATACCGGATAGGAATATTGTTGCCCGCCCCGAAATTGGTCTTGAGATAGTACCGCCCCGGCGCGATTTCATCATTGGCTGGCAGCGCCGGTTGCGTCGCGATCCAGACCCGACGCGTCGGGGTAAGCAGCGGCAGAACATCACGGGGCACATACAGTTCGGCCGCAAGCTTGTCCGCCGGAGGGCCATTGGGAATATCGCCGAACATCTTCATGACCAGAAGCTTTTCCGTAGCCGTCTTGGGGTCGAGGAAATCCGGCGTATGCCCATGGTTGTGACTGAAACGATTAATCGAGGTCGCCATGGCAAAAATCCGGGCCGGATCGGATCGATAGTATTCATAACCGGTCCCGGCATCCGACACAGGTAGCTGGTTGATATTGTATAGGTTGCGCGCCCGGATCTCGGCCAGCAGGTATTCGCTATAGCGCAGAAAAAGGTTCAGCCGCCGGATATCGCGATCGGTCACGAGGTCCGGGAACGCGGCCAGAATATCCTCGGGGGCTGTGGCCAGCGGCGGAAGATCGGGCAACATGTCACGGAATCGAGGTTTCACGCGAGGCTCCATCACGAAGTCACGGCACCATCATTCTGGCTGTCGTCAGCCTCGTGCTGGTTGTCGGTCTCTTCTACAAGCTCCTTTTTATCCGGGATCGGAGCGGACCTTGGGTCAATGCCATGCTTGATCAGCAATTGGCCGATGAGGCAGTCATCCGGTGGCACACCGTCATAGGTCTGCTTTAGAAAGGCCCGCATGCGACGCCCATAGAAATGGATCGACATCGTATCGTCCTGCAGGAACCCACTCAGGTCACGGCCCGGGCGCGCCATCCAGCGGCGGTTGCGGTAGGGCACGGGGTACAGCACCTGGTTGGGCTGGGCAAATTTGTCTTCGCTATGATGGTGCAACAGCCATGTGAGGGCTCTGGGTCCCCACACACCCCAGGGCATGTCCCCTGCATGGCGCGGGGTTCCGGCCTCTTTTTCAGCGATCAACTCTCGCTGCAACCAACGCGGGGACCAAGGCGGAATGCCATAGGGATCTTCGGTGTATTTAAGCAGATCGCCAAGCACCGGGCTATCGGTCGGCAGACGCAGGACACCACCATTGATCTCGTGTTCGTCAGCCCAGCCATGAAGATGGCCCGTATCGGTGGTAAAGGGCTTTACACAATAGGCATCGGTATCCGCCCAGATAATGTCGGGGTCTTGTTCCAGCATCCGGTATCGGAAGACATCCGAATGCAACGCCACGCTGCCAGTACGATTATGTGCGATGAAATCCTCGGTTGGAAGAATGTCGCGCGCATCGCACAGTTCGACACCGTCCGGCACATTCGTGACTTCATTGTAGGTATACAGGCGTACATGCTGCCCGGCATCCAGGAACGAGACGATGCACAGCTGTTCCAGAAAACTCAGCGGCCCTTCGACCCAGAGCATGCCAATCTGATAGTCCCTGGTCATGATGTCCCTTTCGATTGACTGCTATGCGCGGTGAATGATGAACTGCGCGCCGCGTCGGGTCTGTGTGAAGCCATCGCCCAGTTGCCGCAAAGCCTCGCGCATCGCCTCGCGCACCGGCATGCGGTCGTCACGCTTCCAGAACAGATCGTCACCAGCGATGACGCCACCCGGCCGCACCTTGCGAGCGGATACCAGAATATCGCGCAATACGAAATCGTACATGTGATTGCCGTCGATATAGACCCAATCGAAATAGTTGTCGGGATAGGTCTCCAGAACCTCGGCGGAAAAGCCCTTGCGCACGATGCAATTGGGAATGCGCCCGATCGTATTCATGATGTGATCGTACTTTGCGCGCATTTTGTTGGCGCTGGCATGCTGGGCGTGGGTGTGTTCGTCAGACTTTTGTGCCAGCAAATCCCAAGGGTCGATCAGAACCAGTTCGCGAGGCTGCGTAATCTCAAGGATTTCCGCCGAGAAGTCACCCTGCCAGACCCCAATCTCGGCACAGCGCGCGCCCTTGGGCATGACCTCATCCAGCATCTTGCGGCGCAAGGCCCGTCGCTTCGGAGCGCGATTCAACGCATTCTCGTCCAGAATACCCTGGATGATGTCCCGCGATTCCTGCGGGCTGGCAAGACCTGGCAAAGGGGCCTCTGCCGCGCCTGTGGTGCCCGCATCGGTAGGCGGCGGCGCAGGTGCAACGGGCCTTTGGCCGTCCATGATCGCATCAAAAACGGCTTTGGTCTCGGGCTCGTGCAGAACCTCTTCGACCCGCTGGCGGTGGATATCCACAGCGGCATTGTGCAACGCACGCAGAATAGGGTCTTGCAGCAACTCATCGACGGCCTCTCGCAAAGCGTCACGATGGCGCGCAACCGAGTGATCCTGTTCGCCCCCGATGTTCCAACGGGACCAATAGTCAAATCCGATCGTGTGGCCCGTGTGATTGGCCCGCCCGCGGTGGCGTTTCAGAATGAAGGATTTTACGGAACGCACCGCATAGTGGTTGACCTGAGCGACCGCCTCTCCCAGATCACCGGTCAGTTTCAGCTTGTCGCTTTCCTCGGGTTTGCGCGGGGCCCAGATCTCGTCGCTACCTTCGCTATGGAAGGGGCGATGCAATCCCAGTTTCTCGATATTTTCATCGGCTCGGAACAATGTTTTTATAAACCCGGACCTGTTTTCGGCGTCCTTCTCGGGCCAAGGCGCCGCATCGGTCATCTGTTCGGTAATCAAGCCGTCGGGGATATCGATCAATCCGTTATTGGAAAACATCCGCCACACCACGGGAATGACATCCGCATCGGGATAGGTTTGGCGCAAATCTGCAAGCTTGCCGTCACCGACATGAATGCTCAGAAACTCGTCCACGTCGCCCACAAACACCCAATTGCAGTCCTTGTATAGCGGATGTGCAAGTGCATGTTTCAAAGCCGATTTATGGGGCCCACGTCGCAGAACTTCATTGTACTCATGTTTGACAATCCCCAACTGCTCGAGCCGTTGGAGCATCAGATCTGTGCCGTCGGTACAATCATTTGTATAGACCAGAAAATCAGAGAATCCGATCAGGTAGTGCCAGGCGACCCACTCCAGAACATAGGGGGCTTCGTCTTTCATTGTGGAAACAAACAGGTACCGATCTTCACCTGGCTGAGACACCGTTTTGCCCGTCACTGTTTGAAGCCCCAATCATTTTTTTTCAAATTACTATAGGCAGCCCACGTCCACAAGAAGCACGGCCCCTCTCTGGGAAAGAGCAGCAGGCACCGCCGCAACTATGGTCTTTTTCCAGTTTGAACCGTTGCATTCGGCCAAATTCATCAGCACCCGTGTTGACATCCGATCTTATGTTTCATGCATTTTGGGACTCTTACTGATGAATACTCTAAAACAACTCGTGTTTTCTGAACCCCTGTCGCACGCTTTGGGCTAGGAAGGATCCTGTGAATGAAAGTCGCCACCGCCGCTTACAATCTCGACTGGCTCGACAGTTGGGCCCAGTATGAGGACAAATTGAACCACTGGGTGGATCAGGCCGCCGAGAACGGGGCCGATTTGCTGGTCTTTCCCGAATATGGTGCGATGGAGTTGTCGACGCTGGACGGGCCCGAGGTGGCGGGGGATCTTGAGCGCTCGATTCAGGCCGTCTCAGGGCGAATGGAAGAGGTACACGGTTTGCATCAGCGCCTCGCGCGTGAATACAAGACATATATTCTGGGCGCTTCTGCGCCTGTTGTGACCGGGACGGGGCGACCGGTAAACCGGGCTGAATTCTATACTCCGGATGGCTTTCAAGACCATCAGGACAAACAGATCATGACCCGGTTCGAGCGTGAGCAATGGGACATTGCCCCGGGCGGGCCGCTCAAATTGTTCGACACGGCGTTGGGCAAGATCGGCGTGCTGATCTGCTATGACAGCGAATTCCCCCTGCTGGGCCGCGCACTGAGCGAGGCGGATCTGATCCTTGTGCCGTCCTGCACCGAAGCCCTCTCGGGGTATTGGCGGGTTCGGATCGGGGCGATGTCGCGTGCCTTGGAAAATCAATGTGTTACGGTCATGGCATCGCTGGTGGGGAACAATGATTGGTCCGAGGCCGTGGATATGAACACCGGAATGGGCGGCGTTTTTGGCCCGCCGGACAAGGGCTTTCCACAGACCGGCGTTCTGGCCGAAGGGACTCTGAATCAACCGGGCTGGACCTATGCCGATATCGACCTGAGCGCCATCACCGATGTCCGCGCCGATGGCCATGTCTTGAATCGAACCCATTGGGACGAGCAAACAGCCCGAGTCGAATCCGTCACAATCTCCGCGCTTTAGTGATTCCGCCCTTGAAATAAGGGTAGAATAAGCTCATTTAGGCGCACATCCCCGCAGATTCTGTGGGTGCAACTTAAGTGTGGAGACAACATGGCCAAGGAAGATACGCTCGAATTTCCCGGTGTCGTGAAGGAACTCCTGCCTAATGCGACGTTTCGGGTCGAGCTGGAAAACGGCCATGAGATCATCGCGCATACGGCAGGCAAGATGCGCAAAAACCGCATCCGCGTTCTGGCTGGCGACAAAGTTCAGGTCGAGATGACCCCTTATGATCTGACCAAGGGTCGGATCAACTACCGCTTCAAGTAACGCCTTACCCTATGGCGTTCATTCTCGGATCGGGCAGCCCAAGGCGGCTGGACCTGCTGGCCCAGCTTGGCGTGCAGCCCGATGCCGTTCGCCCTCCTGACATCGACGAAACGCCTTTGAAGGGCGAACTTCCGGTTCCTTATTGCAGCCGTATTGCGCGCGAAAAAGCGCAGGCTGTTCAGGCGGATAGTGCGGATATTGTCCTGTGCGCCGATACCACGGTAGCGCTGGGGCGTCGGATTCTGGGCAAGCCCGAAAACGCAGGTGAAGCGGCCGAGTTTCTGCACGCTCTGTCCGGGCGCAGGCACCGGGTTGTAACCTCGGTCGCAATCCGGAGTGGCGATCGGGTTTTGCAACGTGACGTGGTCTCTCAGGTCAAGGTGAAACGCTTGTCCGACGTGGAAGTAAACGCTTATCTTGCGACAGGGGATTGGCAAGGCAAAGCAGGCGCCTACGCCATCCAGGGCCCTGCCGGGGCGTTCATTCCGTGGATTTCCGGCTCATTCACTGGCATCGTAGGCCTGCCGCTATCCGAAACGGCAGCACTTCTTCAGGCGATAGGCTACCCTTTGTACAGTGAGGCATCATGAAAGGCCGTACAATCGTTCTTGATCACATCGAAGGTCGTGAAGCTGCCGCTCTGATGGTCGATGGAAAGCTTGACGATTTTCTGATTGCTGGCGATGCCCCGTTCCCCGGCACGATCTACCGCGCGCGCGCTGACCGCCCGGTCAAAGGGCAAGGCGGCATGTTTCTCACCACCCCAGGCGGGCCTGCCTTTCTGCGTCAAGTCAAGGGCCTCGCGCCGGGCGCGCTTCTTTTGGTACAGGTGACAGGTTTTGCAGAACCCGGCAAAGCGCTGCCGGTCACCGACCGGATCCTGTTCAAAAGTCGCTACGCGATTGTGACGCCCGAAGCTCCGGGTCTGAACATTTCGCGTAGCATCAAGGATGAAGATGAACGCGACCGCCTGCTGGAAATCGCCCATGAGGTCATGGCTGACAGCGCGTATGGTCTGATCCTGCGGTCATGCTGTCAGGGCGAGAATGCGGACGAGATTGCCGAAGATATCAACGCCATGCTGGTACAGGCCGAGCAGGTTCTGGACGATCCCGGAACGGAACCCCAGATCCTTGCGGAGGGCGACGGCCCTCATATCCTGGCCTGGCGGGATTGGACCGAGCCCGCAGATGTCGTGACCCAAGAGGGCAGTTTCGAACATCACGGCGTTTTGGACGCACTGGATGCGGCGCGCAGCAGTTCCGAGCCCTTGCCCGGTGGCGGGCATCTGTTCATCGAACCCACACACGCGCTTGTGGCCGTTGACGTGAATACCGGTGCAGATACCTCTTTGGCGGCAGGCACCAAGGCAAACTTTGCTTGCGCCAGAGCGTTGCCTCGCGCGCTAAGGATCCGGGGTTTGGGCGGGCAGATCACGTTGGATATGGCGCCCATGCCCAAAAAGGACAGGCGGGGCTTTGAACAAGCCTTGAGGGCCGCGTTCAAAGCGGATGGAATCGAAACAACGCTGGCTGGCTGGACGCCGCTGGGCCATTTCGAACTGCAGCGCAAACGCGGGCGTATTCCGTTGCAAGAGGTGCTGGAATGAGCTGCCCGATCTGCCAGCAACAGACGCTTTCCAAGTACCGTCCGTTTTGCTCAAAGCGCTGCGCAGATCTTGATCTGGCAAAGTGGTTGAACGGATCATATGCCCTACCGTCACAGCGTGAAGAGGTCATTGAAGACGAGCCCACCGAGGCCAATGACAACGCCCACCGTCCGCACTGAAAAAATGTCAAAAAGCCTCTGGACACTGCGGGATGCAAGTCATAGAAGGCCTGCACCCAACGGCAAACACCGTTCCCGTGCCCGGGTAGCTCAGGGGTAGAGCAGTGGATTGAAAATCCTCGTGTCGGTGGTTCGATTCCGCCCCCGGGCACCACAAAACATCACAACCCATTGAAATTAAATAGAAAAAATAGAAGAGTTCGATTTGTTGCGGGTTCCCGCACCATTTCCTGCAACAAATAGACCATTTACGTCATCCAAAGAAGAGGCACTTAGCAGCACGAAGCGTTGGACGCCCGCGGCAAGTGCCGCCTCAAGACCAGGCTGCATTGCTCCCAATGAATCCACGGTGTCTGTGGGTGCTACGAGGTAAACAGCTCTGACGCCTTCGAAAGCATCCGTGAACGTAGACCGATCGCTCCAATCGAACCGTAAATCATCTTTGTTTCGAGGGCTGCGTGTTCCTACGCGGGGGGTCAGCCCTTTTGCATGAAGCTGTTTGACGACGCGGCTGCCAGTCTTGCCGGTGCCGCCGGTGACGAGAATGTTCTTAGCCATCGATAAAGTCTCCCAGTTTGGATTTCAGAACTTCGACGCCTCCGACAGCATTCAGCAGAACCAGAGGATTCCAATAGTCGCGGTAGCGGGTGATTCGTCCGTTTTTGACCTTAATGACCGAGATGTAGTTTTGGTCATAGCGCCCGGCTTCCCCTGCACCTTTGCAGGAAAATTCCAACACAAAGGTTTCACCGTCTTTGGCAACATGGGTGACTGCCGGGCTCATGGATTCAAAACCGATGAGGCCCCCAGCTTTTGGCAGAT
Organism: Ruegeria sp. AB5; assembly: GCF_056542645.1. NCBI lineage: Bacteria > Pseudomonadati > Pseudomonadota > Alphaproteobacteria > Rhodobacterales > Roseobacteraceae > Ruegeria > Ruegeria sp. AB5. Next base: position 28,503 of record NZ_JBQGAE010000011.1, on the reverse strand, counting down.
AGGCGGCCATCGTGTCTCGGCCGCGGAGCTCTCGCACCGAGCCTTCTGGAGCAAACGGGAACTCGAACACGATGCCTTCGTCACACATGTCCAGGAAGTTTTCGCCTGCTTCTGCGATGATTGCATCTCCGAGAGCGCCGCGCAGCATCGCGCCAAAGCTGGGTATGTTGTTTGTGTCAGACATGATCTCATTACCTCTTGTTGTTCCCTTTACGGGAGGGTTGTTCTGTGAGTGATGACTTGGCTTATGTCGCTTTTCCAAACTGCATGATCAGAACACCTGCAATCGACAGCACAGCACCAGTGATGCGATAGAAGTCGGCTGGTCGAGGAGCGTTCCCAAGAAGCCCGTTCTGGTCCAGGATGAGTGCCATCGTCATTTGTCCAGCGACTACTGCGGCAATAAAAGCGGCGGCCCCAAAGCGTGGGATCAGAACCATGGTCGCCATCACGTAAATGACACCGATCACACCTCCTACCCACGCCCAGGGAGGAGCCGCATATAATGATGATAAGCTTGGCAATGTCGGTCGAAGCCATGCGATGCCGACCACGAGGCAAACGAATGAAATTCCAAACGACAACAGAGTTGCCCAGAGTGGGTGACCAGCCACGCGGCTAAGCTCTGCGTTCATTCCGGCATGGATGGGTATCAAGGCCCCGCAAAGCAGAGGCGCAAACCACAGAATTGCGATTTTCGGGTCCATCTTCGCGTCCTTTCCACAAGTGCCAAAATTGGGTTGCAGTATTTGAGGGTTTGCTCCAAACTGCGTCAGAACGATACCGTTTCGTCCTATATATGGGAGAATCACGATGGAACGCAATAGTTCCGACGTAAAAAATCCTGATCGACCGCGTCGTAAGCCGGCCGGAGCTGCCGTATTGCAAGACACGGTGACGGAAGCAATCCAACGCGCCTTGTTTGAGGAATGGGCGGAAACGGGTTACTCGGCTCTACGAATGGAGCGCATTGCGGCTCGTGCAGGTGTCGGAAAGGCGGCGCTCTATCGCCGGAGCAAATCAAAGTTTGAACTGGTGACCGAAGCGGTGAAATCAGCAGCCACGAATATCACTCCAATTCCGGACACAGGATCATTTGAGAAGGACGTTGCCAGGCTTATGCGCAGGATGGCCGCAACTCTGCGCCATCCGCTTGTGAGACGGATTCTACCGGACCTGCATGCTGAGCACGCTCGTTCTGATGAATTGGCAGAATTGCTGGAGAGTGTGACAAGGGATCGCCGGGCCCAGGCAATGGTCATGCTGGACAGAGCTATTGAGCGTGGTGAGCTGACAAAAGACACAGATCGGCAAATGATCCTGGATATGTTTATCGCACCGCTCTACTGGCACCTCATTGTTCAGCATCGACCTGTCAGATCAGCAGACATCCAACGATTTACCAATCTGGTGCTAAGTGTATAGAAATAAACAGTAGCCATAAAGCAAATTGAAGAACTGAGACGAAGGTCGCTTCAGATATTCGTCACCGCCTAACAGCCTAGGGAACCCAATTCAGATGGGTAATCGCATAATTCAACGCTTCGAGATCTTCAGTCAGCTGGCTGTATGAGATTGGCCCTCCCAGGCACACCCTGACCGCTTCGTCGGATGCACCTGTTACCATAAAGGCATTGCTCGGCATAACTCCGACTTGACGATTGGCCATATGGCTCATCACGTCAGCTCGGCTCGACCCTTCGGGCAGCTTGAGCCAGATATTGAATGCTTCGTTGCTGCCGACAAAGTCTTGGTCCTGCATAATCTTGGCCGCCAAGTTCTGTCTGCGGTTCGCCTCCTTGCGGACGAACTTTTGCACCGCCGCGGCTGTACCATCCTCGATCCATCGCGCCATCAGAGCTATTGTGATCGGTGACGCCATGACATTCGATGCCTGCAAAGCACGCGTGAAGTGGGTTTTCGACAGGCCAGATGGAGCTACCGTGAGTGCCAGCCTCAAACCAGCGCCCAGACACTTCGAAAGACCCGCGATGTACCAACCCAATTCGGGGATCTGTTGTGAGATAGGCGGTGGAGCTTCCGACGACACAAAGCGACAGGCGTCATCTTCAATCAAAGGCAAACCGTACTTGTCCAAAACGGACGCGATCTGCTGACGTCTCTCCACCGGAATTGTAAGAGTCAGGGGATTTTGCAGCGTCGGGTTCAGATAAAGAGCAGAAGGTGCGTGCTCTTGGATAGCGGCATCCAGATCATCAGGAAGAATACCGCTGTCGTCTGATCTCACGCCGACAAGCCGAATACCGAGTTGGGCTGCGATGGCACGAATACCAGGGTAGGTCACTCGCTCACAGAGCACAGTGTCTCCCGGCTTGGAGAGCAGTGTCAGGATAGACAGAAGGCTGGCATGTGCGCCAGGCGCGATTGCCAATTGGTCTGCTGAAACGTCGATACCATTGATGTTCATCCAGCGTGCTGCGGTCTCCCGGTCTTGCCGGCTCCCGATAATGGATTGGTAGCGAAGCAGAGGAACGAGGTTCGCAGCGACATGTGTGAGGCCTTGTTCCATACGAGCCACCAGAGCCGGATCATCTGGCTCCGGGGGCATGTTCATGTTCGGATCTTCTTCCAGCGCGCGGCGTGGGTCTGCTTTTTCTGAAGTTTCTTCTGGTTTCCGGATAAACGACCCCCGGCCGACAAAGGTGTCGATATACCCTCGCTTCGCAGCCTCAGAGTACCCGCGAGACACCGTTGTGAAGTCCAATCCAACAAGCTTGGCGACGCTACGTTGAGGTGGAAGCCTGTCACCTGCCTCAAGCACACCTGTCTCTACATCATGTCTGATCGCCTCCGCGATCTGGACATAGAGTGGTTTCCCGTCGTCGCGCAGATTCGGTGTCCATGACTTCAAGGCATCGTTCCATTCAATATAGAAGATTGTGTCTGTCATCTTTACCAATATCACAGGCTTAATTCAACATATTGTCGCACATGCCATCTCATTGATTGGTTATTGATTGCATTTTGTCAGAAGATGAACTATCTGAGGCGCGACCAAAGGAGATCAAAGATGTCCGACCTTACAATTGACGCCCACGACGACAGTGAAGAGCGCCCCATCAAACCCGCGATCATGAATGGGATGCACCTCAAGTGCCCCAAATGCGGGGAAGGCAAACTACTGCACAGCTACATCAAAGTGAACGATGAGTGCTCGAATTGCGGTTTGGATCTGAGCCATCAGCGGGCTGATGATGGTCCGGCTTATCTTACGATCCTGATCGTTGGCCACCTTATGGGGTTCGCGTTGCACATCGCCTGGGTGACATTGAGGCCAGAGCCCTGGGTCTTGGCACTCAGCATGTCTGTGATTGCAGTAGTCGGTGCCTTGGCACTGCTGCCGGTCATGAAAGGCCTGATTGTCGGATACCAATGGGCCAAACGAATGCACGGGTTCTAGCCAGCCTACTTTTGCAGACTAGCCATGCGCCTTTGGCTTGCTTCTGCTGCCAAGCTTCGAGGTCATGCCGAACGAGTCCGGCATTTGAAGCGGGAGGATTCCTTGATGGATTTGGATTTCTTTTCACTTGAAACGACAGGAAAAACGATTGCGGATCTCACAACAGCCGCACCCCTTATTCCTGCGAGAACCCCTGTCAATGTGGCCTGGCTGAACGATGAGGATGATTACGACAGGCTGCGAACGGTGCGCCGGATCGACGATGCCGGACTGTTGCCGGTGCCGATATTTGCAGCTCGACGCCTTCAATCAAAGAAACACGTGTTTGACCTGACCGAAAAACTCCGGTTCGCCGGCGCACAAGGACAAGTCATGGTCGTTGGTGGTGACCCATCAAATGCGTCGGGGCCATTCAACAACACGATGGATCTCCTTCGAACCGAGTGGATTGAAAAGTACGCGATCAAAAGGGTCACCTTGCCAGGGTTTCCAGAGGGAAACGCAGCCATAGGTTATCGTTCGGATGTGGCCTTACTAGGAGAAAAGGTAAAGCTTTTGGAATCCTGCGGGTGCAGCGTGAGCATAACCACTCAACTTGCCTTTGATCCCAACAGAATTCTCAACTGGATAAGCCAGCTTCGAAACGTGGGTGTTGGCCAGCCGATCCAAATTGGAATACCTGGGCCGACCAAAAGGGATCTCCTGCTCAGGTTTGCACGCTCATTTGGGGTTTCGGCTCGCGGGTTGAACAACGTGAGTGACACCGTGGACGGGATCGTTGATTTCTCCCGTCTGGTCTGCTTGATCGAACAAGGGCTGCAACGACGCAATTTGGCTGATGTTGCGGTTCACCTTTATCCCTTTGGTGGCACGAAGGCTGCCGTTGAGTGGCTTACTGCGGTTAAGGCGCGGCATACGTGGGATACTTCGTGTAAAATGCTAGCTTGAGGTAAAAAAGGCCGGCCATTGAGGTCGGCCATGCTGGTTTTTCGAGAGGGCTTCTTGTTATTGTTAAGGGTATCACGCCGCCAGAGCGACTGAGTCCTTTCCAGCGGGGATCCGAAGTGGACATGTGCTGTCGGTGACGGCACTCCAGATTGCCTGAACGACATCCTCGGAGAAGGTGAACTCCTTCCCTTCGGTGTTCATGAAGGCCGCCATGGTCTGCTCGACGAACGGCTTGTAATCTTCAGGCGTTTCATTGGCTTCTGACATCAGTGCCATTGCGTTCTTGCCAAAATTCGTCGCTGGGGCCTGACCCGGTAGAACGATGTGGGCGCGAATGCCCAGAGGGGCCAGTTCAAGGGCAAGACATTCGGTGAAGGCGTTCACTGCTGCCTTGCTTGCTGTGTAGACCGAAGCCAGAGGCAGCGGTTTGAGTGTGACGCTGGAAGAGACATTCACAATCACACCTGATCCCGTGGCGCGCATTTGCGGCAGCACGGCACGGACCAATTCCATGGTACCGAACGTGTTGGTTTCAAAAATCTGGCGCATGTTATCTTCTGATGTGCCCTCAAAAAGGGAAAGCCAGCCGACGCTTGCATTGTTCACCAAAGCGTCTATGGGCCCCGCAGGTTCCACAGCCTTTGCAATACCGGCAGTGGACTGCATGATCGTCCAGGCGAGCGAACCCTTGCGCCGCTCCAAGACGTATCCACCGTCCTGCATTGGGATCACGTGAACCAGTACCATGCCCAAAAGATTGCGGGACGGAAACGAAAATCCGGAGACACGGCTCGTCGGCATTGGGACCGCATCGCTGATGAGGCTTGGTTGAACGCCCGAGGCGTCCGGCTTCGAGTTCAGGAGTTGGTGGATGCGATGGTCGCCAACAAAGTGGAGGCAACGGACCGTATCGCGAGCCAAAGCGGAGCAACAGCGGCGATAGTCGAACAGGTCGCTGAAGATGTCGAAACAAATGCCCTGCGGATAGCCGGGCGGCTTGTGGACCGCGTATGACCAGGCTTCTGCCGAACCCGTGATCGGGTTCATCCGCTTTCCTTTCGGTCGGTATGCCAAATCATTGGAGTATCGCGACCGTGTGGTGACCGTACTTGCCCGTCGCCCCCAGAACATTGATCTGCGTAACATCGCTTCGGCTCCTGTCATCACTCGGGGTTTCGGAGGACTTGATCTGACCATTCGGTGCAAGGATGGTTCCAGCACGTTGTTGAAAGGGGCCAGCCCTCAGAAAGCGAGCGAATTCGCGAAGCTTGTCGAAAAGGACTGGATCGCCGACATCACTGAGAGGCTCACACCCGCATTTTCATTCACTAGGCTGTTTATTTCACGCAACATCATAAAAATTTCTGCGTCATAGAAACGGTCTAGATTCTCTATAATCTCCAAGTCGCAATTGGTTCACTGAAAAAGTAGGCTATTTCTTCTAAGTGACGGTTTAATATGGACTCTTGGTCGTCTGCAGCTGGAGGTATCTCTAAGTTTTTCAACGAAACGCTCTTGAGTGATAGGCCAAAACTTGCGATGCAAAAGTGATGCAGCTTTGTCCAAAGAAAAACGGACGCAATCGCAAATATGCTCAAATTTGTCCAATTGCTTGATGCGAAAGGGTCGAAGAAAGGACCGCTAAAGACGCTTTCACGATGATGAAACACGTACCACGGCGAGGCGATGCCAAGCGTAGTGTACAGTGATGTAAGGATTGACCAAACGCCGGATGACTGAATTCCTTTGAAGCACGGCAGTGGCAGCCTGTTTACGTCGGCACCGTATAGCATTTTCTGAAGGATGCTTGTCTAAATCTCTTGACGCGTCACATCCTTGCTGACCGCATCTTCGTCCGGAACAAATGCGGCTAGAGAAATATGCAAAGCCCTTGGTCGATGCTTGGTCAAGAACGACTGGATTATTCCGCTCTTACCAGATCCATAAATCCTGTCAGAAGCGCGCTGAATGTCAAAACTCTCACTCGCATGGTTCGATCTCATTGGGGTGCTAGGGATTCCAAAATTATGTTGCTCGATGAGAGTTGATGTCAGTTACCCTAGCCTCAGAACGCAACGCAGTCTCCCCCTTTCAAATCCAGAATTTCCCTTGCTTCATCAGGGGTCGCAACCTGACTGCCCAGATCTTCTACGATACGTCGAATTTTGACGACTTGTTGAGCGTTGTTTTCGGCCAGTTTTCTACGAGAGATGAACAGACTATCTTCAAGACCGACGCGAAGGTTGCCTCCCATCTGACTCGCCGTCGTGGCAAGCGACATCTGAGCTCCACCTGCTCCTAAAACCGACCAACGATAGTCGTCACCGAAAAGCCGGTCGGCCGTGCGTTTCATGAAGATCAGATTGTCGACTTCGGGTCCGATTCCGCCGAGGATGCCAAAGATGAACTGAATAAAAATGGGTGCCTTGAACAGCCCGATATCCATGCAGAATTTCAAGTTATACAAGTGGCCGACATCGTAGCATTCATGTTCGAATTTGATGTCATGCGGCGCGAGCGTTTCTGCCGCTTCGCGAATGTCCCGGAACGTATTACGAAAGATGTTCTGATCGGAGTTCGCGACATAGTCTTTCTCCCAATCAAATTTCCAATCATCATCGCCATACCGGTTGGCCAATGGGTGAAACGAGAAGTTCATCGAACCCATGTTCATCGAGCACATCTCGGGGCTGAAAGTCTTGGCCGGGTTGATCCGGTCTTGAATAGACAGAGTTAACGATCCTCCGGTCGATAGGTTCACAACGGCGTCAGTCGCCTGTTTTATGCGGGGTAGAAATGGCGCAAAGTCACTTGGGTCGACCGATGGCGAGCCATTCTCCGGGTTGCGGGCATGCAGGTGCAGGATCGACGCTCCGGCCTCGGCGGCCTCGATCGCCTGCCGCGCGATGTCATCATAGGTGTACGGAAGTGCATCCGACATGGTTGGTGTGTGGATCGCTCCTGTTACAGCACATGTAATGATGGTCTTTTTCTGACGGGCCATGGGTTCAGTTTTCCTTGGATTGTCCGATGTGCTTTACGCGATAGCCCAGCGGAAAAAGTTGCAGACCATAACGACTACGGATCACGCCCCAGATGCCTTTTGGCGCCTTGAGCATGACGACTATTGCGACCACGCCGAGAACGATCAGGTAAGTTGTTCCGAGGTCGGCCAGCGTTTCGCGCAGTGCAAAGAAGACGAGCGTGCCTATGATTGGTCCTTCGATGGTACCGATGCCGCCAATTACGACGATAAAGATGACGAAGGCGGTCCAGTCATTGACGCTGAACGCCGCATCCGGTGATATGCGCAGCTTTTGCAAGAAGATGAGCGCACCAATCATCGCTGTGAATGCCGACGTGACGACATACACAATGAACTTTGTGCGCCAGATATCAATGCCGAGGCTACCAGCGGCCAGTTCGTTGTCGCGAATTGCCGTCAGCGCCAACCCTTGGCGCGAGCGCAGGAAGAGATACACGGCAGTCACCACCAGCACAGCGGCCCCCAACGCCAACCAATAACTGAGCGCTTCTCGCATCGCGCGCCCGGACGCCAGTGATTTCACGATGGCAACGGGTAGCGACGATCCTGACCCTCCGCCAAGCGCTGAGATTTGTGCGAAGCTCAGTCGAAAGACCTCTGCGATGACCCATGTACCTATAGCAAAATATGCGCCTCGGAGCCTGAAGATCAGAACAGCAACCGGGATCGAAATCAAAGCCCCCAGCACTCCCGCTGCTGCAATAGCAACCAAGGGGTTCAGCCCACCCAGCATCGTAAGTGCGAATAGCATATAGCCGCCGAAGCCCACATAGGCCTGCTGGCCAACCGAGACGAGACCGGCGTAGCCCGCCATGAGGTTCCAAAGGGTGGCAAGTGAGAGATAGAGAAACAGCTCTCCCATCAAGCGCATGTCGGCGCGGCCTGCCCACCAGGGCGCTGCAATCAGAACAAGCAGAGCAATTGCGGTGAGGATCGCAGTAGCTCGGGCTGCTCTTGATGATCGAGATACGGAATAACCTTGTAGTTTCATCCGGAAATCCTCGGGAAGAGGCCGTTCGGACGAATGGCAAGAATGACAAGGAAAGCGATATGGCCGGCCAGCACTTGCCAGCCCGGATCAATCTTGGCTCCGATTGTCTGCGCGACGCCAAGGATAACGCCGCCAATCAACGTACCCCAAAGGTTGCCTAGCCCACCGATAATTACGGCTTCAAAGCCGAAGATCAGGCGGCCCCCGCCAATGGACGGATCAAAGCTTGTCCGAATACCAAGCAGGATACCGGCGATTGCTGTCACGCCAAGGGCCAGCGCCATTGCCAGGCCAAAGATATGCCGACGATTGAGACCCATGAGCTGTGCGATGTCTTGATTGTCAGAAACCGCTCGGAACGCGCGCCCAAGCGCGGTGTGATAGAAGGTCCATTGCAGCCCCCAAATCACAGCGATCGCTATCCCGAAGGTCAGTAGCGGTAATATCCCGAGGGTCACACCGCCCACTGCGACGCTGGTTGTTTCCAAAGCACCAGCATTCAGTGTTTGCGGGTCGGCCGTGTAAACCTCCAGCAATCCGTTCTGGATAATTACACTCAGCCCAAAGGTCACAAGCAGCGGTGGAAGAATATCGTCTCCCAGAGTTTGGTTCAGCAGGCCGCGTTGAAGGGCATACCCGATTGCCGCCATAACGGGAAACACGATCACCAGTGCGGCCATCGGATGCATCCCTGTCGCGGTCGTCACGGTCAGCCCGAGATATGCCGCCAAAACAATCAGATCGCCATGGGCAATATTTACGAGCCGCATGACCCCAAAGATCAACGACAGACCTGCGGCAAACAGCGCGTATAGCCCGCCCAGCAAAGTTCCCTGCACGATAGCGTTAAGCCATTCCATTTTATTCGATCCCGAAATACGCGCGCGAAATGTCTTCGCGCGAAACGGTGTCAGACGCGCTTTCCAGTGAAACGCGCCCCTCCTGCAGGCAGTAGACCCGGCTAGAGACCGACAGTGCCTTGGTGATGTCCTGTTCGACGATGATCGCACTCATGCCCTCACCGATGATGCTGGGCAGAGCGTCGTAGATACCTTTAATGATAATCGGCGCCAGCCCGAGGCTGATTTCGTCGAACAGGATGAGGTCTGGATTGGACATCAGGGCACGCCCTATGGCGACCATCTGCTGCTGGCCGCCCGATAGCGATGTAGAGGCCTGATCTTTGCGCTCATCAAGGATCGGAAACAGATCATAGACAGCTTTCAGATCCCAAGGGCCTGAGCGACCAACTTGGGCCCCGATCATCAGGTTTTCTTTGACCGACAAGGATGGGAATAACTGGCGACCTTCTGGAACCATAGCGAGGCCAAGCTCTGCAACCTCGTCTGCGCGAAGCCGGCCGATATCCTGACCTCGGTAGTGAATCTGATCCACGCCGTTCGTTAGCAACCCGGTGATTGACCGCATCAGGGTCGTCTTGCCTGCGCCGTTGGCACCAATGATGGCCAGAACTTCTCCCTCGCCGACGTCCAATTCGACATCATAGAGCGCTTGGAAATCGCCGTAGTAGGAGTTCAAACCACGTGTCTGAAGAATTGAGTCAGGCATCGGCTTCGATCCCCAGATAGATTTCTTTAACTTCAGCGCTTTCCATGATTGCCTGCGGCTCGCCCTCGGCGATCTTCTTTCCGAAGTCTATGACGATCAGACGATCCACGACGGCCAGCAGGGCGTGCACAACATGTTCGATCCAGATGATGGTGACGCCAGAGGCGTGGATGTCTTTGATGGTCTGGACCAGTGACTTGCACTCGGCTTCGGTCAAACCACCAGCAATCTCATCCAGCAACAGCAGTTTGGGCTTGGCGCAAAGCGCACGTGTTAGTTCCAGGCGTTTACGCTCCAGCAAAGTCAGGCTACCGGCAAGAACGTTTGCCTTGGGCAGCAGTTCTGTTTGGTCCAGAACCTCCAGACAAAAGTTTTTGGCCTGGTGTCCATGCATGCCAGCTGATTGCGTGGCGGCGATCATCGCGTTTTCGAAAACAGTCATGCCCGAAAACGGCTGCGGGACCTGAAAAGAACGCGCGATGCCTGCATGGCTGCGCTTTGCCGCGCTCCACTTGGTGACGTTCTGCCCACTGAATTCTATCACCCCGGAATTGGATTTGAGCGTCCCCGTGATCAAGTTGAACATCGAGGTTTTGCCGGCGCCGTTGGGGCCTATTACCCCGAGTGCCTCGCCTTGCTGAACCTCATAGCTCATGGCATCGGCGACAGTTACTGCGCCAAATGCCTTGCTCAGGTCTTGGAGTCTCAAGATTGTCGTCATGTTTCTCTCGGATGGAGGGTTCGGCGCCAAGATTGGCGCCGAATGTCTGGTCAGCCCAGCAGTTTCATGTCTGCCGTTGCCGGAACTTCGGGCGCGGTGCTGTTCGCAACAATCTGCAGCTCATAGGCGCCTCCGGACTTCTGCCACTGGCCACCGACCAGCGGAGTTTTGGTGACGTTGTTCATCGGCCCATCACCCCAGTTCACCGGCCCGACAATTGTGTTCAGGTTGGTTGAGGTGATTGCCGAAATGATCGAAGACGGGTCTTCCAGATCATCCGCCCGTTTGATGACATCAGCGACGACCTCGAACAGAGCGTGTTTAAAGCCAAGGGGTTGAGTCCAGGGTCGACCCGACTCTGCGGTATAACCATCGGCAAGGTCTTTCGAGGAAATGCCGGTGAGTGAGGACGAGAACGGATGATGCGGGGACCACCAGACCTCGGTCGACAACCCGTCACCGCGGTCTCCCAGCGATTCAATGACGGATGGGAACAGAAGTGCCTTGCCAATGGTCACGACCTTCGGGTTGAACCCTTGCTGGGCGGCCTGGCTCCAGAATGTCGCGAAATCAGGTGGGATCATATTGCCAGTGACAATTTCGCATCCAGCAGCCTTGAACGCTGCGATCTGGTTTGAGAAATCGTCGGATAGTGGCTGATAGCGACCGGGATCTGTCAGCGTATATCCCGCGGCGGCCAGCGGTTTAGGCAGGCCGAGCTCCGCATCACCCCAAGCATTACCGTCGGCGTCGTTGGGGAAAAGACCGCCAACAGTCTTGGTCACGCCAGTCTTGTCCCACATGTCGAGGAACGCTGCGATCACGTCCTCCAAACCCCAGAAGAAGTGATAGGTCGTTTCAAACCCCTCACCCGGAACACCATTGCGACCAAAGAAGTAAGGCTGCCAAGGGCAGTCGGTCGTGATGCAGGGAACTTCGTTGATCTCTGCCTGATCAGCGACAGGGTTCACCGTGTCCGGTGTTGAAGCCGCCACGATGATATCAACCTCATCGCCCAAGATCAGGTCAGCGGCAACCTCGGCTGCGCGGTTGGGGTTGGATTGGCTGTCTTTCGAAATGATCTCGACATTCCAAGTCTTTCCATTGTTGTCCAACCCGGCCGAAAAGACCTGCTGAATGGCTTGAAGCACGTACTCGTCGGCCTCGGCGAAACCAGCCAGTGGACCGGTACGCGGGCTGACATTGCCAATCCTTAGCGTCGGGTTTGCCGCATAAGCGCGCGTTGCCCGGAGGATGGCCGGAGCAGCGATTGCCGCCGTAGCCCCGGCAATAAAACCGCGCCTTGTGGCCGTCTTAAAAGTCTTTGTCATTGCGTCCTCCCTTCACCGGCCTCCCGCCAGTGTTTGATTGATCTTACAAAGTCTTCTCGAGATTTTTCAGATGTTTCGCCACACGTTGGCGAACCTGATCCGCCTCGCCCTCGGCCCATTTTCTGAAACCTTCGCCTGATTTCATGCCAAGCTTACCTGCATCGACAAGCGACTTGAGGTAAGATGAAGGTCCCTTATGCGCTTCGAGATCGTGCAGTACGTTTTCGTGGATATCGAGCGTCAGGTCGGTGCCAACCAGATCTGCGTTCTCCAACGGGCCAAGGACCGCCAAACGCCGCCCAAAGCTGGACTTGATCACAGTATCAACGGCTTCCGCGTCGCAAATACCGTTTTCCACCAGACTGACCGCTTCGCGCCACAACGCATGTTGAAGGCGATTGCCGATAAAGCCGGGCACGTCCTTTTCGACCATCACCGGAGTTTTTCCTGCGTCCTTCAGCAGATCGAACATGGTTTGCGCGATCTTGGGATCTGTCCATTCCGTCTTGATAACTTCAACTAGCGGGATCATATGCGGCGGGTTCCACCAATGCGTCCCCAACGAGCGGTTTTTCAGCCGCAAACCGGACATGATCTGAGTAATCGGCATGACCGAAGTATTTGATGCGAGTATGCAGGTCTCTGGTGCATGCGCCTCGATCTCGGCAAAGATCGCTTGCTTGAGCTCCAGCTTTTCCGGTGCAGCTTCGAACACTGCGTCGGCATTTCGAACCGCACCTTCGGTCGTCGCATAGATCTCAATCATTTTGAGGGCTTTTGTGATTGTGACCTCGTCGTCTCCCATCGCGGCCATGCTGGCGCGGATGCGGCCAGGCAGGGTAGCGCGCGCCTCTTCAACGGGATCTGTGATGGCGACATATTGACCTGCTTTTGCTAAGGTCAGGGCGATACCGTGCCCCATAAGTCCCGCGCCGATTACCGCTATCTGCTGCTTTTTACGCACCATTCTTTAACCCGCCGTGTATCCGCCGTCGGCATGAAGGATATGCCCGGTGTAAAAATCAGATGCCCTCGACGCGAGAAACAGAAGCGGACCCGCAAGGTCTTCTGGCTCACCCAGCCGCCCCTTTGGAACACGGGTCAAGAAGCCATCGCGCACTGCCTTCGCATCGTCGGTGTCTTCAAACATCCAAGCCGTCAAAGGCGAGCGGAATACCGTTGGCGCGATCGCGTTGACGGTGATCCCTGTTGGACCCAGCTCACATCCCAAGGCTTTGGTCATCCCGTTCACGGCGGCCTTTGACGCGCAATATGCCGTGTAACCGGCTGGGTGGCCAAGGATACTACGAGCAGAACTGACGAAAATGATCTTGCCGTATTCGCTTTGCTTCATGTGCGCCGCCGCCGCGCGTGCCAACAGCCAGCTTTGGTTCACGTTGGCGTCCATCACTGCGTCGAAGGTCTCTGGCGCCATTTCGTTGATCGGCGCAACTTTGTTCATACCAGACGCGACAACGAGAATATCGAGCTTGCCAAAGGTGTTGACGGCCTCATCAACCAATGCGTCACACGATGCTTCATCGGTCGGTCGGGTATTGATGGTCACTACCGTTGCACTAAGTGCCTCGCACTCTTTGGCAATGTCATTGAGCGCTTCTTGGTTTCCCGCCGCCAGAACAAGGTTGCAACCAGCCCCGGCCAGGACGCGTGCCGCTACCATTCCAAATGCGCCCGAAGCTCCGGTGATCAGTGCGACGTCATTTTTTACGTCAAACATCTTAAGTGGATCAGACATTCTTTTCGTCCTTAGCTTTCTGGCGGATACGGAATGACCACCAGCATTTTGCAGGTGTGGTTGGCGCGGTTCTCTATTTTGCGCACTTCGCCCGGTGCGATCGTGCAGCTATCCATGGGCCCAAGATTGGTTTCTGTGCCGTCAACGATGATGGTCATCTCGCCCTCCAGAACGACGTAGACTTTCTCAAAGGGCGTGGAGTCCGGCCCAGCACCACCGCCTGGCAAAAACTGGCTGAAGCCAATCCACTGATTTGTCGGCCCACCCTCTTCGAACCCTTGCAAGCGAAGCCCATGACACCCGAAGTGGTTCGGTGCTTCGTAGGGTGACGCGTCTTGAAACCGCTTCAGATGCATGTCCGTCTCCGCTCAAGGTTATTGGCGGCCGCCGGCGAACCGGCGACCAGTCCGTGAGTGTTCAGAAGTCTTCACCAGCTTCGATGCGGTAGGATTGGTTCTTGTCGATCATCGCGACCAAGCGGATGATGCAACCGTCGCCACGGTCCCAATTCCAGGGGAAGAACGCGAAGGTGCACCGCTTGCCGGTCACTGCATCCAGATCGCCGCCGACGTTTTCAATTCCGAGAATGCCTTTAGAGAACAGCATGTTGTGCACTGGCTCCCACTCGGGGAAATCAACTTCCCACGGAGTTCCGCCTGACCATTCAAGATACTCTTTTTCGAGATGAGGCATGATCGGACCGTTTCGCTGCGGACCAATGGCCGTGGCCAGCGGGTGATCGTTTGCCTGGGTGTCGTGGCCAACGACTTTCACGCCTTTCTCGATCATCCACTCAGCGGCGGAAGGAACGAGACCCGGGCAATAAGCAAAATAGTCGCCATCTTCATACTGCTTATGCCAGCCGGTGTTAATGATCAGCACATCGCCTTTGCGGATTGCATGACCACAGGCATTTTCCAGATCATCTCCGGTGATTTGTTCCCATTTCTTTTTGGGAACGGAAACCACCAAACCCGAGCCAAAGAAATGGGGGAGCGGAACCTCGTCGATAAACGGCGTTCCCTGAACGACATGCGCCGGTGCATCAATATGCGTGGTCACGTGCATCGTAGTGGTAATCGTCTGAGACAACACTCCCGACTTAGCCATGTAGTGTTTGCGGTCAATCTGGACGTCTTTGAAATAGGGCCAGTTAGGGCATTGAAACCCGTATCTGTGACTCAGGTTGTGGAACTCCAAGCCCATGTCATTGTCTGTGTTGCCCTGGAACTCGATGCCGCGGATTTCAACCATTGGGCATATCTCCTCTGTTCGCCGACGAAGTGGCGTTGGTCGATTTGAATTGAATGGGTGGCCTCCCCGTCTGTCCCGTATCATGATGCATACGCCCCGCAATGCGGTCAACTTAAAACTCACATTACGGTTGACTTGCACCGTATAGCGGTACAGATTTCCAGAGCACCTGACATCTGCAGCGGCAGAACCAAGAAATGAAGGGGAGATGTAAATGCCTGATAAAAATGACAAAGGTGGCATTCAGGTCATTTCGAGAGCAGTTTCGATTCTGCGTGCTCTAAAGGAAAGTCAGTCCGGGATGAGCTTGGGGAAAATCGCCGAACGCGTTGGCCTGCCCCGCTCTACAGTACAGAGAATCACAAGTGCCCTTGCGGAAGAGAAGTTTGTTATTTCCGATGCGAATGGAGGCGGTCTGCGGCTCGGCCCTGAACTGAACGCCCTTGCAGGGGCGGCCCAATACAGCATTGTTGAGCACTGCCGGCTTCTCTTGACTGAATTGACGCGAAAGACCGGAGAAACAACTGACCTAGCAGTTATGCGCGGTATCGGTATGGTTTTTCTGGATCAGGTTCCCGGCGTGTACCGATTGACGACGGTCTCGCAAGTGGGTGAAGTATTTCCATTGACCACCACCGCGAATGGCAAAGCATGCCTTGCCCAACTCAGTAAAGATGATGCGATCAAGCTTATTCGAAATGAATGGGACCGGAATGGCATCCAGAGGAACTTAGACGAGTTCTTGTCCGAACTCGCCGTGATCCGAGAACAGGGCCTTGCCTATGACATAGACGAGCATTCTGCCGGTGTTTCGGCTATCGGATTTTCCTTCGTCGATTGGGTTGGAGATTTGCACGCAATCTCCATCCCGGTACCAACGACCCGATTCTCAAGACAAAAAGCAACTATTGAACAAGCGCTTATTGAAACAGCCGCCAATATCCATCAAACTTTTCAATGACCTAACAAGCGGAAAATGGGCTAGGTGAAACCGTGTACCCCGGCTGACACAATCGTTCACGACAATTGGAAAGGACTCGGGAGTACATTTTCTTGGTTAGATGAAGCACAGATTCCAAGATCTGCAACGGTCGCCTAGGCCGCAAGCCAGATAGCCCATTTCCGAGCCGTTAACACAAGCGCTGTATTAAGGCACTTTGGACAATGACTCCAAAAATGCAACTAAGTCTGCAATCTCCTGCTCAGACAAATTCAACTCCGAGAGTATGGCTTCACCGTCGGTGTGTAATCTTTCCGTTTCAATTTCGCTGTAGTGCCTGATCACCGCATCCAAGTCGATCAGACTGCCGTCATGCATGTAAGGTGCGGTTTCGGCCACGCCTCGCAAGCTTGGTGTACGAAAGGTCCCAAAATCTGAGTGGCGCCTGCGTACACTGCGAACCACCCATGCACCTTGCTTTTCCGGATCGTCGCTCCAGTTGCCGTCCAATGTGTAGGCGTTTGAAAGCAAAAAATTCAAGCCACCGAACCGCCCTTCGTCGACCTCGGCTTCGCTCAGGAAGTATGGTACTCCAGCGTCATGGAACTCATTGTTGGAAAATCTCGGACCATTGTGGCACGACACACAGTTTCCATGCCCTATGAACAGCCGAAGACCTCGCTGGGCAGCTTCGGGGTAGTTCGCGGCCGCTGCTAAATCTTGGTTCTCCAATGCATCGCGGAAAGCGTCAAATTGTGTCCGGTCTGTAACCAACGTTTCCAAGTAGGCGGATAGAGTTTTGGCTGTGTTCACTAGCACAAGCTCTGGATCTTGATTTTGGATGTCGCCAAATATAGCTTCAAAATCATCAATGTAGAGACTTTCCGAGATAGCTGTTTTTAGGCTTTCTTTGCTGTGCGCCATCTCTTGTTCTTCGATGATCGGATGCAAGCTGGCTGCCCACAGGCTATCGCTCTTGCCGCTCCATCCATACCAGCGGAGACCGGCAAGGTTCCGCAGTGATGGAGTGTTTCGATTTAGCAGGACACGGCCAAGCGCCCGTGCATCGGACGTTGTAAATGCCTGTTCAGGATCATGACAACTTGCGCAAGAAAATGCACCGTCGACAGACAGCACAGGATCGTTGAATAAGGTCGCTCCTAGCGCGATCGCTCTTGTATCGTTTGAAACCCTGTTACTTGGGTCCGACTGAAACGAATTTGGCCATGGTCCGAAGGACAGTGTTTGTTGAATTTCGTCATCAGACAACAGGACTTCAGCACGAACGGTTCCTGTTAGGACAACAAGCGCTGTTGTCACCAACACCCTCATTTTAGCACGATGTCAGAAGTGTAGGAAACCGATCGCCCGCCGAAGGTGGCGTCAACTTGCAGCTCCCACAGCCCCGGCATGTGAAACAGCATGTTGTCTACGCGGAACACCCGGTCGCCTAATGCGGTGATATTGGGTGTGTAGTTTAGCCCGTGTTGGTGAGCAGGCATTATTGCATCGATGCGTACTTCGCTCACGGCAACATCGCCACAGACTGTCACAAGAATGGAAAACGGTTGGGCTAAAGGGATCTCGTCAACGGCCAAGTAAGTCTCGGGTGCGTTTTGAGTTTCCGAACTCATAGGTTGCCCTGCCGTTTCACAAGCGACGGCTGCGCCCGATGATACTAGAAACCAAACAACCCAGCGGATCATTCTGATGCCAGCAAACGTTCTGCGTTTGCGTATGCGATGTTGTCTGCGATTTGGTCTGGAAGCAAATTCAACCATTCACGAGAAAAATCAGCATGAGGTCCTACGTAGTACCAACGCTCTGGGGCGAAGGTATCCGTGCCAACCATAAACCGATCAGGGTGCGCTTCGAACGCAGCCTTCCAATCCGGGTCGATACGGCCTCGCGAAGCCATATCCGAACGGAACGCCAGATCGGCCCAAAGCCTGGGATAGGTGTCCAAAGCTTCAGACACTTTGGCCGGGTCGTCAAAGCCAGAATGGGCCCATAATACCCGAGCGTCGGGCCAGGCCTCAAAAATCAGATCAACCGCTTCTCGATCCCCGTGGTGATGTAGAATGAGGTTCCGCTCCCTTGCCAGTGCGATCATACGCTGGATAACAGGCGTCTTAATGTCGTCTCCGTAAGCATGGAATTCACCAATGGCTTCGTATTTGTTCTTCGCCAGATTTGCTTGCAAGTAGTCGATTACAGTTTCATCGTGCATCCATGTGTTGATTTCACCACGACGGCGATAAGGGCGTAGTGCCGGAACAACGATACCCGGTGCTGCTGCCAACAAAAGTTGAGTGCCATTGTCATCCGAGCTGGAGACGAGGGCTTTACGAATGCCCGCATCCCGAAGGATTTTGGCTACCTGTTCGGGGGGAACCAGTTTGACGGCATCGTGGCTGTAGTGAATATGCGCGTCAAAGATCGGTCGCTCTTCTGCCATGGCCGTACCGCAAAACAGCGCGGCAACCAAAATGAAGATATGTTTCAGCACCTCAAGCCTCCTCAATATCTTTCAGACTCTGGCAAGTGTAACGTCGAAATTCACATGCAAGAAAGGTTCGGCGATCTTATCGGAAAGCTCCATGCCTTCGGGAAATTCTGAAGCCGGTCTTTCGACATAAGTCATCACCAAGTCATCCCGAACACCAAACACTGTATCCTGATCCAGATAAGGATCGTCGTCGGGGAAAATCTCGGTCACCAAAGATCGGTAGCCTGCGGCTTTGACGATATAGTGCAGGTGCGATGGTCGCCAGGGATGACGGCCACACACCCGCAAGATATCTCCGACAGGACCATCTGATGGCACAGTGTATTCGACTGGCTTGACGGTCGTGAATGCATACATACCGTTTTCACCAGTGGTCATCAGGCCATGAAAAGAATAGGTGTCCTGTTCTTCGTCCTGGCTTGCATACATTCCATTTGGCGCCGTCTGCCAGATGTCGAGTTCTGCACCGGCAATCGGACTACCCTCGACATCCCGGACAACGCCCTCGGCCAGCAGAACCGGCCCACCGTAGTGACGCTTCATATCACCGCCGAATGGCAGTGGCGGTGCGCCAGAGACGTGAAAAGGCCCAAGAACAGACGAGCTTGTGGCGTCTTGAGTTGAATGGAGCATATCCACCAGCGATGACAGGCCCAACACGTCCGAGGCCAAGACAAACTCATGCCTGTCTTCGGTTTCCACAGCGGCGCACCCCTCCAGAAAAGCAATGCCCGTGCGCCATTCGTCATGCGTCAGGTTGGTTTCACGGGCGAAATCGTGGAGGTGCTTGACCAGAGATCCCATGACTTCTCGCGTCCGCGGATCAGTGTCCTTGGACAGGTATCCCATGAACACGTCGGTTATATTGTCTTTGGTGACAGAGCGCATTTTGGCCTCCTTAAATCAGGGCAAGGCTGAGGATCGGGAATTCGATCAGAATGAACAGAACGATTAACATCACTAATGCGAAGGGCAGCGCGCCCATAAACACATCCTTTAGCGAGATGCGATCATCGTTGATCGTGGATTTAATGACAAAGCAGGATATGCCCAGCGGCGGGGTCAAAAGCCCTATTTCAGCTCCGACCACGGTGATGATGCCAAACCAGATCAGCGACATATCCAACGCTTCGGCCATGGGCAGGAACAACGGGACAACGATCAGAATGATGGATGCCGTATCGAGCAATGTTCCCAAAAACAGCATCAGCAGGACATAAAGCAGCACGATCGACCAGAAGGACGCGGAATTCCCCGCAAGCAGGTCCTGCAACTGGTTGGGTAGTCCAGCGAGGCCCAGCATGCGGCTGTAGATCGACGCTGCAGTGATCAGGAACAGGATCGCCGCTGTGATATGGCCGGTCTCCAGCAATGCGTCCCAAAACGCGCGTGGTGACATTGACTTGCGTAGGACCGCGATGATCAAAGCGACGAAGGCACCAGCGGCCCCTGCTTCGACTGCGGTCAACCAACCCGTATAAATCCCACCAAGAACGATAGTGATAATGCACAGCGTTGGTAGCGTTTTGGATGCGATCTCGCCGCCGGACATCCATTCGGTGTCTTCGACGACCCGGCCCCCAACGAATGATGGTGTGAAACGTCCCATGGCCCAGATCGCGCCGACATAGGCGATTGCCAGCATGATGCCCGGTATAACTCCCGCAAGGAACATGTCCCCAACGGATTGTTCGGCGACGAACGAGTATATGATCAACATGGCCGAAGGCGGGATGATCATGCCCAGCACCGAAGAACCGGCCACCACGCCAACGGCAAAACGCGGATTGTAGGCCTGCGCCATCATCTGCGGCACCGAGACTTTGGTGAACACGGATGCCGAAGCAATAGACGACCCTGTAACTGCGGCAAAGACGGCGTTGGCTCCGACGGTTGCCATGCCGATACCGCCTTTAACCTTGCGAAATCGCATGGTCATGACTTCATAAATGTCCCTGCCCAACCCGGCCTTTGAAACAATGAGCCCCATGAAGGTAAACAACGGGATGGTTGCAAAGCTGTATTCCATAGCGCTGTCGCCAACCGCCACTTTCAACAGATTCAGCGCCAGCGTGAAATTGTCCCGCATCAGCCAGATCGACACGAACGAAACCACGCCCAGCGCAATCGGAATGTAGACGCCCGCGTAAATCAGAAAGACAATGGCAACGACCGAGATCAGGCCCATCTCGATCGGCGTCATTCTGCGGCCTCGTCATGCTCAGGGGTGCGGACAAGTTGCGGACGGTCCTGCGCCGTGACGACCTTGAGCAGGAAGATCACGCAGGCAAGCGCAGTACCGCACGCGATGACCAGTTTGACCGGCCACCAGGGCAATGTGAAAAGACCGGGCACTCCGAAGTAGTCCTGTGTCTCCCACATATGCAGGAATTCCGGAAAGGTCACATAGGCGATCAAGGCCATGAAGATTGCCGAGATGGCGTTGATGATGCGCCTCAGGTTAGCCGTTAGCCCAGGACGGCGATGGTGCAGCAAGTTCAGAAACCCATCCGAGCGCGTCAGCCGGTCCACTCTGACAACGTCTGCCAGTTGCAGAAAGACAATCATCACGACCGAAAACTGGACCATTTCGTAGGTCCCGCGCAGAGGGGCTGAAAACAGGCCACGCGCGATGACGTCGACATTCAGAACGACCACCAACGCAAGGACGACGAGCGTGCCCAAAGCGTTGGCAGTTATTGCAAGCGAATTGGCGACCCGCGACAGAACGGCAACTGCGGTCTTCAGCATGTATGGCCCCTTTCTCGGGTCTCCGAACGATTATTCGGTCGTCCAGTCACGCACACCAGTGAAACCGGCATCCTGAAGCTTGCCAAGATAAGCGGCCAGCATATCCGTGCCCTGCTCGCCGTTCTCATTCAGCGTTGCAGCCCATTCCTGCGCAACATTGGGCATCGCATTTGCCCACGCAGCGCGGTCTTCGTCCGAGATTTCAATGATCGATCCACCAGCTTCTACAAAGGCATCTCGTGACGCAGCGGCTCGATCCATTGCAATGCCTGCCACGTGGTCACGGTAGTCGATAGCCACGGCCTGGAGTACGTCTTTGACCTCGTCAGGCAGACTTGCCCAGTAATCGGCGTTGACTGTGACTGTTTTTGTATTCACCGCGCCAAGGTCTGCCTTCAACATGTAAGGGGCAACTTCTACGATCTTGAACGTCTTGGAGGCTTCCGGCCAAATCATCACGCAATCGACAAGGCCGGTTTGAACCATGTTGTAGAAATCAGTGAGGCCTCCGCGAACGCCCGCCGCGTCCTTGATACCCTCGAGATAGCGCAGGTTCAGGCCGGCACCCGCGATCTTGCGTCCTTCAAGGTCTGCAACTTTCTCGACCGGCTCTGAGCAGAACAGTTGATATGTGTCGAGTACAACGCCCGTCGCCAGGTAAACTTGGTTTTGCGCAGCGAACTCATTCTGCATGGCCGGGTATTCTCGCGCGATCTCGTCAACCGCCTTGGCGACGGCACGAGAATCCGATGCCACAAAGGGTGTCGACCCCGATATCCCCTGGCTAGGTAGCTTAGAAGAATGGAAGATGGTCGTGACGATGCCTATGTCACCAAGACCGAGCTGAATACCTTCCAGAACGCCTTTCGGCTTTACGATTGAACCGCCATAATTCTCTTGCCAATTAATCTTGTAGTTGCCGGAGGCGGCCAATCGCTTGTCCACTTCCGGAATGAAGTAATTGGTAAACTCCTTCACCCATAGTGCCCGATCTGGGTAGCCATCGATGACAACGGCAGAAATGGTTTCTTCCGCTGCTGCGGGAAGCGCCATGACGCTTGCCAGAGCCGCTCCGATAAGGCTGCGTTTGGTCCAGTTTTTCATTTCTCTCCTCCCAGAAAGTCGGGCCTTTTGTTTCTATTGGTTTGTTTTGACCCAGTTGACGGTCAGGTCAGTACCTGCCGCTTCAAATAGTTTTGCGATGGCACAGTACTTGGCTGTCTCTTCACCCACGCGTGTCAGTTCCTCCTGACTGGCGGGCTTCTCACAATTCAAGGTGAGCTCGATTTCCGGAAACGAAACATCGATCTCCTCCTCCACAAGGACACCGCGCCCGTTTAGCCTGCATTTCGTGTTGATTGTCACAGTGCCCAGGTCAATTCCCAAACTGTGAGTGTTCTTCTGACCGATGACATTGGTACAGGCGATCAGGGCTGCCATTGCCGTTTCGGTCGGGGACGAGCCAAGATTTGTTCCGCCGCGTTCGACAGGTTCGTCGACAATCACATCCAGATCGCGAATTGAGATCTCGGTGCGCGTATGCGTCGGGTACTGAGCTGTCGTGCCGTAAGTCACGACAGGTTTTACTTTCATAGCCACAGCGTCACTTCCTCATGCATAAGAGCAAACCTTTTCGAATGGGAAACGCGGAAGCTTCTGGAACAAACCGGACTCGTCCGCGTATCCCAGATTGCAAAGAAAATTGGACTTGAGCGTCGTGTCCGCGAAGAATTCCTTATCGACGATCTTGTTCGAAAAGCCTGACATGGCCCCGACGTCCAACCCGACAGCCCGAGTCGCAATCATGAAGTAAGCGCCCTGAAGCGTGCCATTTCGAAAGGCAGTGTCTGCCACGTAGTCGGGCTTGTTTTCGAACAAGGGCCTGCGATCTTCGTGCGGGAAAAGAAAAGGCAGTTCCTTCCAGAACTCCATGTCATAGGCAATGATCGCCGTGACCGGGGCATCCATCATCTTTGGCACGTTCTTGGGCTTCAACGACTTGGCAAGCCGCTCTTTGCCCTCAGGGCTTTTAACGAAAGTAAAGCGGGCGGGTAGAGTATTCATGCTGGTCGCGCCGTTGATCGTGATGTCGTAGATCTCTTCAAGTAGGTCGTCGGAAACAGGCTTGTCGGTCCACGCGTAGTGCGATCTGGATTCGCGCAGGATCAAGGCGATCGCGTCGTCCGACAGGCGTGGAATGCGTTCGCGCAGATCGCGGTGATCCTGCTGCGCCTTGGCGCGAAGTGCCTCCAGCTCTGCCCCGATCGGTGCGCTCATGCTGCGGCCACCTTTGACCTGGCGTCTTTTTCGTCGACGATTGGGCTGGCGCAAATGCCGATACCTTCAATCTCGACCTCGACGGTTTCACCGGGCTTTAGCCAACGTGGATTGGGCTTTTTGGCGTGGCCGACACCCGGTGGTGTACCCAACGCAATCAGGTCTCCGGGCTCTAGAGTGGTATATTCCGAAATCGTCGCGATGACCTGACGAACGCCCCAGATCATGTTGGCGGTGTTTGAGCTTTGTAGGATTTCATCGCCCACACGGCTTTCGATCTTCAGACCGGACGCTCCTTCGGGTAGTTCGTTAGGCGTTACGGTGAAAGGACCGATCGCGCCAGTGTCATCGAAGTTTTTTCCGGGGGTCCATTGAACGGTTTTGCGCTGATAGTCCCGTACCGACCCGTCGTTGAACACGGTGTAACCAAAGACATAATCCAGGGCGTCCTCTTCCGAGATATGCCGACCTCGTTTTCCGACTATCAGCATAAGCTCGGCTTCGTAGTCCAGCTTCTCAGAACAGGCAGGCCGCACCATGGGCTGACCCGCCGCCATGATCGAGTTTTTCCCACGCATGAACAGCGTCGGATACTCCGGAGTATCATATCCGCCTTCCTTGATGTGGTCCGTGTAGTTCAACCCCATGCAAATGATTGTGCCGGGCGCGACCACGGGCAATGCTGGTGTGATAGATGACAAAGGCACTCTGTCTGCCGCAGAGACTTTTTCAGCCACCGAATCGGCCAGCTCAGGCCTGGCTATCAAACCCATCAGATCGGAACCGATGGCAGGTTCCAAAGATGTTAAATTCACTGCGTTTTCACCGTTCACGGCGAAAACAGCTGTACCTTCCAAAGACTCTCCCACCAGGTATTTCATTGTAACCATCCATTTTTAGTTCACTTGATTTTTGCCGACTATTTTGCCATATGTCAAATAATATCGATATTTTTGGAGACCCAGATGGTTGCTTGGGCGGACTACAAATCAGAAGCAAAGAGCCGTGGTGCACTTGCATTCGAGCTTTACGTTGCGCATAGCACGCCTGCCAGATCGCCCGAAGATGTTAAGGCATCGCTTGCAGACCACTTGGCCTATCAAGCTCAGCTTGAACGCGCAGGGCAGTTGGCTTTTGCCGGCCCAATGTCGGATGAGACAGGGGAACACATGCAGGGGGTGGGGCTGATCATTTATCGCGCCGACAGCCTAGAGGCCGCTCACAAGCTGGCCGAGGACGATCCGATGCATAAAAGCGGGGCGCGCAGTTTTGTGCTTCGGCGCTGGATGATTAACGAAGGCTCTCTGAACCTCTCAGTCGGCCTATCGACCGGAACGAACGTCCTAAGTTAAAAGCGCCCAGAAGATTGCACATTCTAAAAGGAACCGTCGGATATGGACGCCATGCTTGACACTGAGGGCAAAGAGACATCAGCCACTCATGGTGCGTATCGGAGGCTGCGCGAACTGATCCTGACCGGCGAATTGCCTCCTGGGCAAAAACTCAAGATCGAGCAACTTCGCGGCATTCTGGACACTGGAGCAAGCCCGGTTCGCGAGGCTCTTAGCCTATTAACCTCGGATATGTTGGTCGAGCGTATTGACCAGCGCGGGTTCAGGGCTGCGCCAGTGAGCAAATGTAACTTTGAGGAAATCCTTCTATTGCGCTGCAACCTCGAGGAAACCGCGTTGCGCGCCTCTATCGCAAACGCGGATGCGGCCTGGGAGGATCGGCTTGTTTTGCGTCACCACCGTATGAAAAAGGCAGGCCAAAATGGGACACTCGACTTTGAAGACGCGCACAAAGCGTTTCATATGGCGTTGTTGGACAATGCGAAACTGCCGCTACTGCTGCGGTATTGCTCGCAGTTATACGACTTGAACATTCGCTACCGCTATCTGGCAGCCGGCGGGTCGAGCTACAAAAAGCGGAACATCGCCGCCGAACATCATCACATTCTGGACGCCGCGTTGGATAATGACGCAGACGGCGCGACCAAGCACTTGATCGATCACTACCGTCGAACGGGTGAATACCTGAGCAGCCAGATGGATACCTGAAATGCAACGGAATTGGTTTCTGGGAGATCTATTAAACCAATTGCTGGACCGTCCTGACAAAAGGCGTGGCAAGGATGACAAACGACCCATTGCTGAACTTTGCGAGGCGCTTTTGTCCACAGAAGGTGAGATATCAGGCTTCACGCTCGCGTCCACCATACTTGATCGCTACCAGACCTTAGATGACGCAGGAAAACTGGACTTTTTTGTCTATTTAAATGACCAGCTTGAGTTAGACGCAGAACAACTGTCTGACACGGCGCGCCTCTATGCCAATGATCGAAATGTCAATCTATATCAAAATCTTAGTGAAGCCGCGGAACCCAAGCGGCAAGAGTTATTGCGCCGACTGAACCAGCCGTCTGGTGCGACACAAGAACTTGTGGCTATGCGCGTTGATCTGCTGCGCTTTCTCAAATCCAATGCCAAACTCAAGCGAACCGATATTGATTTTGTCCATTTGTTGCGAAGCTGGTTCAATCGGGGCTTTCTTGTTCTCAAGCAAATTAGCTGGGATACGCCTGCGCGCGTTCTGGACAAGATCGTCACTTATGAGGCGGTTCATCAGATCAACGATTTGGACGATTTGAGGCGCAGGCTCTACCCACCTGACCGTCGTTGTTTTGCGTTCTTCCACCCCTCAATGCCCGATGAGCCGCTGATTTTTGTCGAAGTGGCTCTTGCAACTGAAATCCCGGGCGCGATCGATACGCTTTTGTCTGAAACTCGAGAACCAATTGAAGCCGAACAGGCAAAAGTCGCGGCGTTCTATTCCATTTCAAACTGCCAAAAGGGTTTAACGGGAATCAGCTTTGGGAATCTGTTGATCAAACAGGTTGTTACGGAACTTTCGCGTGAGCTTCGAGGGCTAGATACCTTTGTAACGTTGTCGCCGATACCAGGGCTGAACCGTTGGCTGGTCGGCGAAACAGAACATCCGGAACATGGCCATGCCGCCGAGGCCGTACTAGCAGCGACGGCCTCGCCTCAGGACGTGCGGGCGATGGCCGCTCGGTACTTGATGCTCGCCAAGCGCGAAGACGGGATGCCGTTGGATCCCGTGGCTCGCTTTCATCTGGGCAATGGTGCTGAGCTTCATGAACTACACGCTTGCGCAGATCTGTCGCCAAATGGGCGCGCCCAATCCGGAGGCGCGATGGTCAACTACCTTTACGATTTGAACAAAACAGAACGTCACCACGAAGAATTCGCGACACATGCCACAATCCAAGCCTCGCGTTCAGTTTGTGCGGCTTCAACTGCAGCGCTTGCGATCAAGCCAAGGGAAAATACAGCGTGACCAACACCCTCTACGACAGCTTGTTTGCCCGCCACGAGGGCAACAGGGCTCCATTCCTGCAACTTGATGATGGCAGGGTGGTTTCCTATGACGCGTTTCTAAAGCGCGCCGCACAGATCGCGCATGTTTTGCGGAACAGCGGAGTTTCTCCTGGGGATCGCGTCGTAGTGCAGGCCCCCAAACTGGCTGATACGATTGCGCTCTACGCTGCTTCGGTTCAGGCAGGCGCTGTCTACCTGCCCCTTAACACTGCTTATACATTTGCAGAGTTGGACTACTTCATCTCTGACGCTCAACCAGCGATGATCATTTGCGACAGCAACGACGAAGTTGAAATCGAAAGATTGGCTGCCCGATCTGGCGCAAAGCTGCTGACCCTCGGCGGCGATAGTTCAACCCTGAGCCTTGCAGCAGACGCGCAGCCTTGCGTATTCGAAACCATGGAACGCGCGCCAGACGACCTCGCGGCACTGCTATACACATCTGGAACGACGGGTAGGTCCAAGGGCGCGATGCTTAGCCATCAAAATCTGCTATCCAATGCCAAGGCCCTTGTGGATATGTGGGATATTACAAACAACGACAGCTTGATTCACGCGCTGCCGGTCTTTCACACGCACGGGCTTTTCGTGGCGATGAATACGTCATTGCTAGCCGGTACCAAAGTTCGGCTTATGGAAAAATTCGACATTGGCATGATCCTGGAAGAATTGCCTCACTCGACCCTTCTGATGGGTGTCCCCACTTTCTACACCAGATTGCTGGCGGATGACGGTTTCACCAAGGAAATCACAGGAAGCATCCGTCTGTTCATTTCCGGTTCAGCCCCATTGCTGGCCGAGACCCACGTGGCGTTCGAAACGCGCACCGGCCACCGCATCCTTGAGCGCTATGGAATGACTGAGACGAACATGAACACCTCGAACCCATATGACGGTGAGCGTCGCGCAGGAACTGTCGGCTTGGCGCTTCCCGGCACCGAGGTGATCGTTACCAATCCTGAAACTGGAGAACCGCTGCCACGGGGCGAGGTTGGAATGATCGAAGTAAGAGGGCCCAATGTGTTCGAAGGCTATTGGCAGATGCCCCAGAAAACCGCCCAAGAGCTACGGGGAAACGGGTTCTTCATCACCGGAGATTTGGGCCAGTATAGCGAGGACGGCTATCTGTCGATTGTAGGCCGGTCAAAAGACCTGATCATCACTGGTGGTTACAACGTCTATCCCAAAGAAATTGAAGACGTCCTGAATGATATCGAAGGTGTCCTTGAGTCAGCGGTCTTCGGGATTCCCGACACCGAATTTGGCGAAGCTATCATTGCCACACTGGTTGCTGAGCCCAGCGCGCAACTTAACATGGAACAGATCGCGGGAACCATCAGAGACAAGCTATCGCGTTTCAAACATCCGCGCTGCTACGAACTTGTCCCGGACCTGCCGCGCAATACAATGGGAAAGGTCCAAAAAAATGTGCTGCGCGAACAATACACGCAAAAAGAATTACCAATGGGTGTGTCCTAGCAGCCGGCTGAAAAACACAAACCAACCACGACCCTTTGATCTGACTGCCTCACCCTTCGAACTGCCAACTCATCAGGAGCTTCACCATGACCCGCATGACGGCAAAAGA
>NZ_JBQGAE010000010.1:0-149082 GCF_056542645.1 Ruegeria sp. AB5 | reverse complement strand
TCTTTTGCCGTCATGCGGGTCATGGTGAAGCTCCTGATGAGTTGGCAGTTCGAAGGGTGAGGCAGTCAGATCAAAGGGTCGTGGTTGGTTTTTTTGGACACTCAGTCCTGCTTTAAGCAGCCTTGAGGCGTTCCAAGGCGGCTTGGGTGCCGCCTGCGTTGTGAGGCATCCTGCTTTTGGCCAGCCCCATTTCTACGCCTGAGAGTGTGGCCATCAACATCAGGTCGTTGAAGTCGCCCAAATGACCTATTCGAAATACTTTGTCGGCCACCTTGGACAGGCCATTTCCAAGTGAGATATCATAGTGCTCCAGCGTAGTCGCGCGAAAGACATCAGCAGAATGTCCTTCAGGCACTTTAACAGCGGTCAGTACGCCCGACTGCTGACCTTGGCGAGCACACAATACCTCAAGTCCCCATGCTTGCACTGCGGCCCGAGTCGCGGCGCCGTGGCGGGTATGCCGGGCGAACACATTCTCCAGCCCCTCTTCGTGCAACATATCGATGGCCTCATTTAATCCATAGAGGAGATTGGTGCCGGGCGTATAAGGGAAGAACCCTTTCTGGTTGGGTTCGATCATGTTACGCCAATCCCAATAACTTCGTGGCATACCCACGGATTTCGAATGTTCCAGTGCACGGTCGCTTACAGCGTTAAAGCTCAGACCAGGCGGTAGCATCAGTCCTTTTTGCGAACCAGAGACACAGACGTCAACGCCCCAGTCGTCGAACCTAAAATCGATCGACCCTAGGCCAGAAATGGAGTCAACAATGAGGAGCGCAGGGTGCTTTGCCGCATCTATAGCTCTGCGCACTTCCTCAATCGACGAGACTGACCCGGTAGAAGTTTCATTGTGAACGACGCATACCGCCTTGATCTCGTGCTGACTATCTTCGCGCAGGCGGTCTTCGATCTGATTTGGATCCGCACCGCCACGCCAATCTCCTTCAATCAGTTCTGGCCGCAATCCCAGTTTTCCTGCCAAGTTGCACCACATGAAGGCGAAATGTCCTGTTTCGAACATGAGAACTTTTTCGCCTGGCGAAACACTGTTCACAAGTGCTGCTTCCCATGCACCGGTGCCGGATGAGGGGTAAATAAAGACGTTCTGCTTTGTCTTGAAAATGGTTTTTATCCCACTGAGGGCCTTGTTCCCTACTTCAGCAAAATCGGGCCCCCGGTGATCAATGGTCTGCGTGCTGATGGCCTTCAGGATGCGCTCTGGCACAGCACTTGGCCCTGGAATCTGCAAAAAGTGCCTGCCCGCCTGACGCATTTGAAATGATCCTTATGCTGGTGCCAAAAGAGTGGTGCTATTTACCGTTGCAAAAGTTAATTATGAATTCATTATTCAGTCAATGGGCAAGTGGAGCCTCTAATTGGGCTTACTGGGAAGGGAAGGCGAACCTGATGGTAAAGAATGGATCGTTATACCGCCGACTGTTGTCTGATGTGCGGGGAGAGGTGATGTCAGATCCGGCGTCGCTTGCGCGATACTCGACCGATGCCTCAATCTATCAGATGATACCTGACGCTGTTGTGATCCCCCGATCCACAGAAGATGTGAAAGCGGTGATGTCTGTCGCGCGGGACGAAGGATTTTCGGTCCTTCCTCGCGGTGGCGGCACATCGCAATGCGGGCAAACGGTCAATCAGGGTGTTGTGCTGGACAACACAAAAAACTTGAATCGTATTCTAGACATAGACGTTGAGAAACGTATTGCGCGCGTTCAGCCAGGTGTTGTGTTGGATCAATTGAACGAAGCGTTGAAGAAGCATGGCCTTTGGTTTCCCGTGGACCCCTCAACAGCGTCTCGTTGCACTCTTGGGGGGATGGCAGCAAACAATTCTTCAGGCGGAAAGTCTCTGCGGTACGGGATCATGCGAGATAACGTCCGTGCAATAAACGCAATTCTGGTTGACGGAAGCGAAGCGCGGTTCAGCGCTGAAACGCCCGGATCTAGCGATTATGCGGATCTTGTTGGCGACATGCGCGCACTTGGGCGTCGTGAGGCGTCTGAAATTGACGCCCGTTTTCCCAAGGTCCAGCGCCGTGTGGGCGGGTACAATATCGACGCGCTCGTCGGTAACGACATCAACATGTCCCATTTGTTGGTGGGGTCAGAAGGCACGCTGGCTTATTTCACTGAATTGGAATTGAATTTGGCACAGTTACCGGGTGAGAAAGTTACCGGCGTGTGTCATTTTTCGACCTTTCGTGCTGCAATGGAGGCCACCCAGCACATCGTGACGCTCAATCCGCAGGCGGTAGAATTGATCGACGAGACAATGATCGCGTTGGGGCGCGATATCCCATTGTTTCGCGACACTATAGAGGCCTTTGTCAAAGGCAATCCCGAAGCCCTGCTACTAGTGGAATTCGCCGAGGGCAACGCTGAGGACAATGCCGCAAAACTGGTTAAGCTTTCCCAACTAATCGGAGATCTCGGCTTGTCTTTTACCGGAACGAAAAACCGGTGGGGTGGAGTTGTTTCAATTACAGACGCCAAGCTGCAGAATTCTATCGCCGAGTACCGGAAATCCGGCTTGAATGTCATGATGTCGATGAAGGAGGCAGGCAAGCCGATATCCTTCGTTGAAGATTGCGCTGTTCCGTTGTCCGACCTCGCCGACTACACCGCGGGCCTAAACGAAATATTCGACCGGCATGGCACCAAGGGAACATGGTACGCGCATGCCTCCGTAGGGTGCCTACATGTTCGTCCTGTCCTGAATATGCGGCAGGACAAAGACGTCAGCACAATGCGGGCGATTGCCGAAGAAACATTTGATCTGGTTACGCGATACAAGGGCTCTCATTCAGGTGAACACGGTGACGGGATGGTACGTTCCGAATTTCATGAAAAGATGTTCGGTCAGCGTATTATTTCCGCCTTTGAAGAGGTTAAGAACCGGTTTGACCCAATCGGGATGCTCAATCCTGGAAAGATTGTGCATGCGCCTTCAATGGATGATCGCCGTCTATTCCGCTATAGCCAGGACTATTCAGTCCCGGATTTCGAAACAGCGCTGGATTGGTCAGCTTGGCCGGGTACCGGAGGAGGATTTCAGGGTGCCGTTGAGATGTGCAATAACAACGGTGCGTGCCGCAAGCTCAAGGGCGGAGTTATGTGCCCTTCCTTCCGTGCCACCCGAAACGAGCGTGATTCCACGCGTGGGCGTGCAAACACTTTACGTTTCGTGATCAGCGGGCAGTTGCCGGGCGGTTTAGAATCCGATGCAATGTTGGACGCGATGAAGTATTGCGTATCCTGTAAGGCGTGCGCTCGGGAGTGCCCGACTGGTGTCGACATGGCGCAAATGAAGATCGAAGTACTGTCAGCGAAACGTAAAAAAGATGGGCTGACATTGGCAGATAAATTGATAGCTTACCTGCCCAGATATGCGCCAAAAGCTGCAAAAGTCGCGTGGCTTATGAATATTCGAAACAAAATTGGACCCTTGCGTAAGCTGTTGGAAAGCCCGACCGGTATTGCCGCGCGACGTGATCTTCCAGAATGGTCTTCCGTTCCGTTCCGAGATGACGAGGCCCAAGATAGGGATCCGCAGGTTCTTCTGTTTACAGATGTATTCAACCGTTATTTCGAGCCTGACAATCTGCGCGCCGCGGTCCGGGTTCTGCGTGCGCTGGGACTGCGTGTCGCCGTAGCACGGGATGACCACACTAAAAGAGCGTTGGATTGCGGGCGTACCTTGTTGGCTGCGGGTTGTGTGGAAGAAGCGCGACACGAGGCTCAGCGCGTGATTGATGCGACACGAGATATGGTTGCCAAAGGCATACCTGTCGTCGGACTTGAACCTTCCTCTATCCTCACTTTCCGGGACGAGTATTTGGCTCTTTGCCCGGGACCGCAAACGGAGATGTTGGCGAAGGCCACACATACAATTGAGGAGTTTCTGGTCGAACAGCCGAGCTTGCCTTTGAAGCCGATAGATCGACCGATCTACGTCCATGGACATTGTCATCAAAAGGCACATGACGTCGTCACGCCTATGCTCAACCTCCTGGAACGTATTCCTGAGGCGCAGGTTAACATGATCGAAAGCAGTTGTTGTGGTATGGCTGGGGCGTTTGGATATGCCCCGGAAACTGTCGATGTCTCGATCGAGATGGCAAAGCTAGACCTATTTCCAGCTTTGGACGCGGCACCAGTGAATGCAATTGTTGTGGCAGATGGGACATCATGTCGGCACCAAATCACTGAGGGTACCCGACGGCAGCCCATGCATGTCGCTCGCTTGCTGGAAATGGTACTTGATGATTAGGACGTGGTTATGAATCTAACGGATGGCATCAAGCGCACAACACTACATGAAGAACTGGTCGAACGTCTGCGCAACCTGATTGTCGAAGATGTTCTGAAGCCGGGAGAGAAAGTGCCCGAGAAACAGCTCTGCGACTCGTTGGGGGTCTCAAGGACACCATTGCGGGAAGCCCTAAAGGTGCTTGCATCAGAAGGCTTTGTGGTACTCCAAGCCAACCGAGGTGCGCGAGTTGCCAGTGTCACGCGAGAGGAATTGGAGAATACGTTTCCAGTTCTTGCGACGCTTGAGCAACTGGCAGGTGAGTTGTCGTGTCAGAGCATGAACTCCACGGAAATTAAACAGATTGAACGTCGACACGCCGATATGTTGAAAGCCTATAGGTCACGTGATCGGCAGGCCTATTTTAAAGCCAATCAGGACATCCATCAGGCACTGATACGTGGCGCGCGAAACGACATTCTTGAAACCCACCACAAGCTGTTGGCGGCGCGGGTCCGCCGAGCACGTTTTGTGGCCAATCTGTCAGACGAACGCTGGGCGCAGGCAATTCGCGAACATGAAGCTATGATGGAGTTGCTTAAGGCTCGCGATGCGGATGGGCTTGGCAAAACCATGAAGCTACACATGATGAACAAGCTTTCGGCACTTGTGAAAGCGCTTGAGGCTGAGGATGAGGCGTTTCGCTGACTTCTGTTCCAAAGCGCTTACAAACTTTTCCTGGATCGGCCGCTAGTCAGTGTTGAGACTTGGAAATGGGGGTGTCAGCCCACAGTCCAGGGCTAGTTTGTTGAGATCACGACAAAGAGCGGGGTTAAGCCTTACACCGTCTTTACGACGGGCTTCAGCTGCGGCCGTTTTGCCGTCTCCGGGCAAGCGCACCGGGTCATGACCGGGCAGTGGGGCTGATGCGCGCATTTCGGAAAAGACGCGGGCCGCATTGGAAGCAAAGTCTTTTTCCATCCCAAACGCTGCCGGATTAAGCGCCATTACGAATTGCCCTGTGTTTGTGGATGAGGTCGTGTCTGAGGTGAAGTTGACCACGTCTGAGCCGAATGCCGCACCATTCAGCACCCCGGCCATCAACCCGATGGCCACGGAAAGACCGAAGCCTTTTGGACCGCCTATCGGCAAAAGAAATCCTTCAGACTTGCGGGCAGGGTCCGTCAATGGGTTTCCATCGCGCCCGACCATCCAACCCTCCGGCATAGGCTTACCTTGCTGCAACAGGGTCTTGATCTTGCCCATCGCGGCAACAGTCGTCGCCATATCAAATACGAATGGATCGGGGCCATCGGCAGGCGCAGAGAAAGCGATGGGATTGGTGCCAAGAAGCAGGTCGCTTCCGCCATAGGGCGGAACGTGGTTCGCACTGCCCACCGCTGCGGCCATGCCAAGCAACCCAGCCTCGGCCTGCGGGCGCACATAAAGTGCGAGTGGTCCTGCATGGTTGCCGCGCCGAACACCGACCCATCCGATTCCGGCCGCTTTTGCCTTTTCAATTGCAAGATCGCGCGCCGCCGACATAGCCAAATGTCCAAGGCCGTCATCTCCGTCGATCAAAGCGGTTGCGACAGTCTCATGTTCTACAGTGACCTTTGGCGTAGGATTAGAGCCGCCGCCCGCCAGCCGCGCTAGGTACTGGCGCAGGCGAAATACACCGTGTGTGCCGTAACCATAAATGTCGGCCTCAACCATCGTCGATGCCACCTTGTCCGCATCTGATTTTGGCACGCCTTGAGTTTCGAGTGCGGCCGCCACAAATTCACGCAGGGCGAGGCAGTCTATTTTCACAGGCTCAGAAGTCATCTCTTCCCACCTGTTCCTTGTGCCAGAACACCAATTTACGCTGTGTCCAAACCACCGACGCAAATACCACCAGACCGACAAGGCTGAGATACAGGATCAACGAAAAAACGCGCGGCGTGTTGAGCTGCGAGGCCGCAACACGGATAAGTTCGCCAAATCCCTTGCCACCACCCAGGAATTCTCCTGTAATCGCACCAGCCATTACGCCGACTGCTCCAATCTTGAGGCCGGTAAAAATTTGCGGCAGGCCAGTCGGCAGTTTCATCTTGATCAACGTCTGCATCCGACTTGCGCCCATCGTCTTGAAAAGCATGCGCGCGTTTTCGTCGGCTGCGTGAAGCCCGGCCGCAGTACCAACAACGATCGGAAATGTCGCGATAAAGGCGGCCAGCGCGACCTTCGATTCAATGCCAAAGCCTAACCAAGCTACAAAGAGTGGGGCAAATGCCACCTTTGGCATGGTATCTATGGCCACCAGGTAAGGCATCACCGCCTTTTCACCAAATGCCGTCTCCCCCACCAATACGCCCAGCGAAAAACCGATCGCGATTGCCAGCGCAAAACCATAGATAACTTCTTTGATTGTGATCCACAGCGCTCCAAGCATATAACCGCCAGTCAACAGATTTTGTCCCACGAAGATCATATCTTTCAGGGTTTCTAACGGCGTAGGTAGAATAATTGGGGAAACCAGCCCAAGGCTCGTCACAATTTGCCAAGTGCCTACGAAAACTACGAAGACAAAGGTCATCGCCAGCCAGCGTGGGACCGAGTCGATAAAGTGAACTTTTTGTTCCCATACCGTGTCTTCTGCGGTGTCGGCGTTTTTTAGGGAAGGTGAGTAGTTATGAACGTCGCTCACATTTCTTCTCCCTTATCCAGGAGGCTGCGAATGTAGTCTACGATAGCGCCAAACTTGGGCGTGGTCATCATATCCAACGTACGTGGACGCGGCAGGTCGACCTTCACGATTTCGGCAATCCTGCCCGGGCGTGGTTTCAACACGACAATTTCGTCGGACAAAATCACGGCTTCCTGAATAGAGTGCGTAACAAGAAAAGCAGTCGCATCCTGTTCATGGCAGATCCGCTGTAGTTCCATGTTCATCATGTCGCGCGACAGCTCGTCCAGCGCACTGAATGGTTCGTCCAACAAAAGCACGGCTGGTTCAGTGATCAGCATACGGCAAATTGAGGCGCGCTGAGCCATGCCGCCCGACAATTCGTTCGGGTATACGTTTTCGAAACCCTTTAAACCCACGACGTCCAAGAGTTCGTGAGCTTTGCCCATTGCTTGCTTGGCGGCTGCCTTGCCGTCGCGGATCTCAATTGGCAATACGATGTTTTCCACTGCTGTTTTCCAGGGAAATAGTGTCGCCTGCTGGAACATCATTCCAATATCTCGACGGGGCCCTGTCACTGGAAGGCCTTGTAGGATCACACGCCCTTTGGTGGGTGGAATCAGACCCGCCATGATCTTGAGCAGAGTTGACTTGCCGCACCCGCTAGACCCAATGACAGAAGTGAAACTTCCCTTCCGTAACGTCAGGTTTATGTCCTCAAGCGCAACCACAAGATTGCGTGCATAGGTCTTGCTCAGATGGGTCAACTCATAAACCGGCGTGCCCAAGGGCGCGCCGGAAAACTCATGGGTGACTTCAGCGTTCATTTACTGACAGCCTCGTTGCCAATGGCAGCAAACTCATTGGTCCACGCAGCGCTCAGGTCATCAAGTGGTCCCGGAATTTCGCCGCCTGCGACCAGCGCGTCTTGCCATTCTTGCCAGACTTCGGCGGGATACCATCCCAGACCATTGCTTGGATCCGCCGCTATGGTTTTTGAACGCACGGCATCGAACAGTGCCGACTGGAACTCCTTGTCTTCGCCTTCCTGCGGATTGCCGTCAGCCAGGTGCTTCAACACGGCTTCGCGGTTGGCATCATCGAGCGCAAAGGCATGGCCACGAGCGAATGCGCGGCTCCAGGCCTCGACCAGTTCCCGATCATTGGCGATTGTGTCAGCCATAGTGGCGATGCCGTTCCCGAAGAAACGCCCAAATTCTGCCGGCGTAATGTCGCGCACTGCCATTCCGCGCTGGTTCAGAATTGCCGTGTCAGCAGTAGAAGCAGAATACGCGTCGATTTCACCGTTCAGGAAAGCCGCAGTTGCCGGGCCACCGTCGCCGACGGTCAGGAAAGTGAAGTCTTCACCCTCTTTCATGCCTGCTCCGGTCATCACATTGCGCGCAAAGCCGACTTCGGCGCCATCAGCCGTACCTGTTCCGATAACTTTACCTCGAAGCTCTTCAACACTTTGGATGTCAGAGTCTTCTGGCACGGCGATGCCGAAGTTGCTGCGTGCCGCAACGTTGTAGATATGTACTGCGTCCACATCCCGCGATCGCGCTGCGATTAGGGGACCAGGTCCGGGGCGACCGAAATGCGCTTGCCCTGCAGACAAAGCCTGAAGCACGGCTCCCGAACCGTTGATCGCCTCGACGGTCACGTCCAAACCTTCGTCTGCGAAGTAACCTTCTCCAATGGCGACAAAAACAGGAAATGAGTTGATCGCCGATGGGCTCGGCTGCACAAAAGTGATCTTACGCAAATCCTGCGCAAAACCTTTCGTTCCCATTGCTCCCGCTACCGGAACTGCCGAAAGCAAGGACGCTGTGAAAGTCCTTCTGTTCATCATTTTAGTCTTCCTCCCTTGCATGGTTGGCTTCCAGCAGCTTCAGAGATGCAGGAGCCACTTACACGGCGCGCACGGTATTCCTGAGCGTGCCAATTTCTGAAATTTCACAAACCACCGTGTCCCCATCTTTCAGGAATTGAGGTGGGTCCATTGCGTATCCGACGCCAGACGGCGTGCCGGTCGCGAGTACGTCGCCCGGCTCAAGGGTCAGGCCTTCTGATAGGGATGCGATCAGCGTCGGAATGTCGAAAATCATGTCCGACGTAGTTCCGTTTTGGCGCTGCTCGCCGTTGACGGTTATTCCAATTGACAAAGACTGCGGATCGCTGACCGCATCAGCAGTCACAATCCAGGGACCCAATGGGCAAGACCCATCTAAACCTTTGCCTTTGAAATACTGCCCACCATGTCGGCGTTGGATGTCGCGTGCGGTGATGTCGTTGAGGATCGTATAGCCGTATACGTGGTCGTATGCGTCAGCCTTGGCTATGTTTCGCCCCGGTTTTCCAATCACAACTGCCAGTTCCACTTCGTAGTCGATGGCTTGTGAGACCGATGGGAAAATCAGAATGTTTGCCTCTGGTGCCACAATCGAGGTCGGCGGTTTTGTGAAGAAAACCGGATGCTCTGTTACACCAATTTTTTGATTTTGTGCCCGTTCGCCCTCGGCAATGTGTTCAGCGTAATTGCGCCCTACACAAAACACGTTCTTACTCGGACTGGGAATTGGCGCCAGAAACGGCGCGTCATCCCAAACCAGTGCGTCCTTTAGACTACCTGCTTCAGCCGATGAAACGAGGGATCTCAAAACTCCAAGCGTATCTTCTCCACCCGCGATCAATTGCTGCATTGAACCGGCGTTCAGCGTTTTGCCAATCATTTGCGCTGCGCGCAAAATGTGCAACTTGCTGCCATCTTCAAGTATTGCCACGCAAACGGCGTGGCCTTCTACGGAAACAGTTGCTAACCGCACTCGGCACTCCTCCCTCGTGCTTATGTCAAGCTTTGGTCACGGACCCTGTCCTGCGACTCGTTTCTTGCTTTCCTCTTGCCCTTGAGTTTTTTCCGACTTGGCGTTTCAATCAATCAACCAATCACCAAATTGGGTGGAGATATGAGCGCACCAACCGAACTCGCGCACCGCGTACGCGACCTGATTAACAATGCCGGATACAGGCATAACGACAGGCTCCCTCCTGAACGCGAACTCTGTTCGAAGCTTGGGACAACCCGCAATCAATTGCGAAGAGCATTGGCAGAGCTTGAGGCGCAGGGGCTCATCTGGCGCCATGTCGGTCGAGGAACTTTCGTCGGTTCGAGGCCGGTTCTAAACCTCACAGACGTCACTTATCTAGGCAATCAAATTAAACCTGAACAGGTAGTTTCAGTACGGTTTACGATCGAGCCGCAGCTTAGCCGTCTGGCGGCGCTCCATTCCACTCGTTCTGATCGAGAGCAAATGAGGCTCTGCGCGGACAAGTGCCGTACCGCAGAGGATTGGCGCACATACGAAGCCTGGGACAACAATTTGCATTACGCTATAGCTCGCTCTACTCGTAACCAGCTTTTTTTGTATTTTTTTGAGACTTTGAATTCGGTCCGAAGATCCATTGTTTGGGGGCAGCCTCGGGAAACCCTAAAGCCAGCCGAGGACTACTCCAGTTTTCGGGAGCATGATGTGATCGTATCTGCCATAGCAAAGGGCGACGCTGAACTTGCGGCCAGTGCCATGGTGGATCACCTGAAATCCGTTTATTCGCGTGTACTACCCACGAGCATCCAGTCGGACGGTTGATGCAGCACAAATGCACAACCAATTCTGGAAATGGTCGGGCTAGATGGAAGCCACAACCCTTGCAAACTAGCGTAGACTTTGGCGATGACTTGGTAAGCGGCCACGCTCGTTTCTATGGGGCGTGGCATTGATCGGAAGATGTCTGACGGTTTGGATCTCCGATCTTTGGCAACCAAATGTTCTGGAGGAAAGCGATGTCCGATCATGTCATTCCCGCGCCGCAGGTGCATACTATACCCGTAGCGGGAGGCGGCACATTCCCAGTTCGTCGCGTTTACTGCATTGGGCGCAACTACGCGGCGCACGCTATCGAGATGGGCCATGACCCGAACCGGGAACCTCCATTCTTCTTTCAAAAGAACCCGAACAATTTGGACCCTTCAGGGGAATTCCCATACCCTCCGCACAGTTCTGATGTGCATCACGAAGCTGAAATGTACGTCGCGCTCAAGTCCGGCGGCACGCATATTTCGGTGGACGATGCATTGGATCATGTCTTTGGGTACGGCCTTTCGCTTGATATGACCCGTCGCGACCTGCAAGGACAGATGAAAAAAATGGGTCGTCCGTGGGAAATTGGGAAAGCGTTTGAGCGTTCGGCGCCATGCGGACCAATTCACAAGGCATCAGAGGTCGGGCATCTCGACAGAGGTCCGATTACTCTGACCGTGAATGGTGATGTTCGGCAAGAAGGCGACTTGAACCAGATGATTTGGAAAGTCCCCGAGATGATCTCTTACCTGAGCGACTACTTCGAGCTTGCGGCCGGTGACGTTATCCTTTCGGGGACACCTTCTGGTGTTGGTCCCGTCAACCGAGGGGATGTTATGGTCTTGGCCGTTGACAAGCTGGGCAGCCTGAACGTCAACGTAACTTAGCAAGTACTATGCAAACCCTTTCTGCACGTTAGGCCGATGCTTTTGTGAACGGAACCCGGATGCCCCACTTAGTCGCTGAATTGATTGCACCCCATTCTGGCACTGCAAATGCTATCGGTGCTCCTGGCCGATCTTGGCTGAACTATCTTGGGCTCCGCGAACTTTGCGCAATGGTCAAAGCAGATCTCCATCAGATCGGAATAGGACGCGGCGACAGGGTGGCAATTGTGTTGCCCAACGGACCAGAGATGGCGACGGCCTTCATATCCGTCGCCCAAGTGGCGACGACAGCACCTCTAAACCCCGCGTATACTTTCGAAGAATACGTCTTCTATCTAAAAGACCTGAAAGCCAAGGCTCTTCTTGTCAGCGAAAACGAAAATGGCCCAGCCGTTCAAGCGGCGACTGAACTGGGTGTGGCCGTATTGCGTTCTACTAGTGATAGTTCTCGTCCAGCTGGACAGTTTTCCCTTTTGGCCTGTGACCCAATCGGAGTGGCTGATACGTCAGCGCCGGGTGAAGATGACGTCGCCCTGATACTCCATACATCAGGAACAACGTCGCGCCCCAAGATCGTCCCTCTGACGCAGGCTAATATCTACGCATCCGCCCTAAATGTGGCTTTGTCTTTGAAACTGACAATCGATGATCGTTGTCTAAGTATTATGCCGCTGTTTCACATCCATGGGCTGATTGCGGCTGTTGCCGCTTCACTAGGCGCTGGATCTCAGATTAGCTGCGCCCATGGTTTCAACGCTCTCAGCTTTTTCTCACAGGTCGCTGAAGTCGATCCGACTTGGTACACGGCAGTTCCGACGATGCATCAAGCAATTCTGACCCGAGCTGCCCGAAACCAATCAATCATTGATCAATCGCGGTTGCGCTTTCTTCGATCTTCTTCTGCTTCGTTGCCAGGCCCGGTAATGGAAGAGTTGGTGGCAACGTTTAATGCGCCTGTCATCGAAGCCTACGGTATGACTGAGGCCACACATCAAATGTGTTGCAACCCGCTTCCACCCCAAAAGCAAAAGCCTGGATCCGTTGGAATGGCAGCAGGTCCAGAAGTCAGAATTGCAGACGAGACAGAAAATGTATTGATCGCTTCGCGGGAGGTCGGTGAAATCGTTATCAGTGGTTCGAACGTGACACCGGGATACGAGAGCAACCCGCAGGCAAATGCAGACAGTTTCTTTGAAGTGGAAGGAAAAACTTGGTTTCGCACAGGTGACCAAGGGTCATTCGATGAAGAGAACTATCTGCGACTGACTGGGCGCCTAAAGGAGCTCATCAATCGAGGTGGCGAGAAAATCAGCCCGCTTGAAGTTGACACCATTCTATTGAGTCATCCGGACGTTGCTCAGGCAGTTTGTTTCGCTGTGCCCCACGATAAACTGGGCGAAGATATTGCCGCGGCGGTCGTGCTCGCAGAAGGTGCCTCAATCGCGGGTCATGAAGTTAGAGATTTTGTAGGTTCTCGGCTCGCTAAATTCAAAGTCCCAAGTTCAGTAGTTGTTCTCGATGAGATTCCGAAGGGTGCAACAGGTAAAATACAAAGAATAGGGCTGGCCGCAAAGCTGGGGCTGGCGGAGGCATAGGCACATGAAAATTTGTATCTTTGGTGCCGGAGCTATTGGAGGTTACGTCGCCGCAAAACTCGCACAGACAGACGTGGACGTCAGTGTCGTCGCGCGAGGGCCCCATCTGGACGCCATTCAGGAAAAAGGACTGACTCTATTGGAGGATGGGGAAAATCCAAAAACCGTCCCAATACGTGCTTCCGACAATGCTGCCGATCTCGGCCCACAAGATTATGTGTTCATCACTCTGAAAGCGCACTCCGTTCCGGCGGTTGTAGACTCAATGCAACCGTTGATCGGGGATGAGACAACGATTGTAAGTGGAGTGAACGGGGTGCCTTGGTGGTATTTCCACAAACTGGGCGGCCCCTACGAGGGGACGAGGCTGGCGTCAGTCGATCCGGGTAACGTTCAATGGGACGGTTTTGGACCAGATCGAGTCCTCGGATGTGTCGTCTATCCAGCCGCTGAGGTCATTGTTCCGGGATCAATCAAGCATATCGAAGGTAATCGTTTTTCGTTGGGCGAGCCCGATGGTTCTAAATCAAGCCGTGCTGCCAAGCTTTCGGCTGCGCTATCCGCCGCCGGACTCCGTGCGCCCGTAAGGCCGAGAATTCGGGATGAAATTTGGTTGAAGCTATGGGGTAATCTGTCGTTCAACCCGATTTCAGCTCTTACGCACTCAACACTTGATGTCTTGTGTACCGACCAAGGCTCACGCTCCGTGGCCCGCGGGATGATGCTTGAGGCTCAGGAAATCGGTGAGAAACTTGGTGTAAAATTTCCGATCGACGTTGAAAAACGGCTCGATGGCGGAGCAGCTGTCGGTGCGCACAAGACCTCTATGTGGCAGGATTTGGAGTTGCGCCGACCGATGGAAATTGATGCCTTGGTAACTTCAGTGCAAGAACTGGGTCAACTTACAGGGATCTCAACGCCCATAATCGACACCGTAGCGTCACTGGTCAAACTGAGGGCAAAGATCGCGGGCCTCTACTAAAGTTTCTTTAGGCATTGTTACAAGAGCTTGGCTTGGGACGGACAAATGACGCCGTTTCGAAAGTGTCATACAGAACATTCGAGAGTTTATCCGCAAGTTTGCAACAAGCAGTCGCTCGTTTTGAGTAAACAGCGCTTGAAGATTGGGACAGAAATGAATGAAGCGATTGACCGACTTATTGAGGTTTTTGGCAGCCGATTGGGTCAAATATCAGGGACGTTCCAAAATTTTGCAAGTCGTCAGACGAAATTAAAGTTTGCGTCACCAGCTGATCCAAAACCCCATTTCAGACTCCCGCAGTAAGTTTCGTTTGATCTGACTTCCCCTTTGGAAAATCAGGGTTGATTTGGAGGTCAGACAGTGAAGCTGTTTGTTTCTGCGAATCTGCCACGTGGCGAAAGCGGGAAGGGGCGAGGCAATGCTATTCGATAGGGGTGGTACGGCCGGCAGGCTTTAGCGGAACCGTGATCCATTTTCTAGTGCCAAATTTCAGTTGAACGCGGCTGAATCTAGACGTTCCGGATTGTTGCAAGCGAGAATCTACCACAAAAAACCGGTAGTCGGGATCAGAAAGGGGCTCTCTATCCAAATAGGTAGCGCCGATAAACTTTTGTATTATATGGATTTTTATGGCTGGTGTGGTGGGATTTTCTGTCAACATGTTGAAATTTAAAAAAATAAAGGAAATGTAGCTAATGGGCAGCGTTCGGAAATCGGTTTGAGTCCAGTATTGTGTAGCACTTCTCTGTTTTGAATTGCTTTGGAATTATGAAGTGGAAATGACGCGGCGATGAGGGCCGCAACTACTCTCGAACTGCCCGGAACGCAGAGCATCAAAAACTTCAACGTACCGCTTTTACCAATGCGGAAGTCGCTTCTCAAAAAACTTAACGATGTGAAATGAGAAAAGCCTTTTGATCGAGGTTCTAATTGCGATGGCGGATGTCATTTTTGCGGTGCTTCCATCTTGCGGATCGTACCCGATTTTCCGTTTTGTTTCGGCGATATCCCAACGCATGCCAGGGTTGTCTGACATAAGATTTAGGGCGGCAAACGCGACGTCCTTTGCGTCTATCGCTGCGCGCATGCCGTTTAGGAAATCCCGATCGCTCAGCCACATCTCCTGTCCCCAACGACCCATCGCCATATGCAGTCCAGGCTTGTTGCCATGGGTCCATTGGGTCCAGCCGATGCGTAGGCAGATGACCGAAAGCCCATGATGTTGCGCAAAGTAAGCGCCGGTCCGTTCGCAAAACAGCTTTGACATGCCGTAGGCATTCACGGGCCCTGGAGGCGTGTCGCTGTTCAACGCATCAGTGGTGAAACGCTTGTCCCCGTGGACCCAGTTCGAACTGGCGAGAACCACACGTTTAACGCCCATCGCTACGGCATGATGGTAGAGCGACAGCGTCGCGTCCATGTTGTGCTTGATCGCCGATGACCAGCTTGCGGCAGGCTCACGGTCTCCGGCCAG
The DNA here is from genome assembly GCF_056542645.1 of Ruegeria sp. AB5. NCBI lineage: Bacteria > Pseudomonadati > Pseudomonadota > Alphaproteobacteria > Rhodobacterales > Roseobacteraceae > Ruegeria > Ruegeria sp. AB5. Next base: position 133,572 of record NZ_JBQGAE010000010.1, on the reverse strand, counting down.
ATGGACGATCACATCCACGCCTTCCAGAAGTTTGATCCAGATAGGGTCGCCAGACAGATCCGCGATATGAATATCCGGGTGATCAACCGGGCGAATGTCGATCCCTGACACTTTGTAGTCAGGATCCGCCTCCAAAACGTCGAAGAGTTTTCGACCCAGGTGCCCACCTGCACCTGTAATCAGGACATGCATGATAGTAACTCCCTATTCCTTTTCGAGCCAAGAATTGGTGGATTGCTGTTTGGCCAAATTTCAAAGTCCTGACGAAACCTGAGCGTCTCATCCCGCGCCAAATCAGATTTTGGCGAATGCCATTCGGCCTCACAATAGGAATAGTCGCCCGAATTGAATACCTCGACGGGATACTGATGCATAAAGCTGTCGCTCGGTGCTGGCGGGTGTGTTGTACAGAGTATCCAGGGGCCAGCTTTGCCGATCTTGATAAGCGTTTCCCCATCTGGGTTAGGAAGTCCAACCTTGAATTCTTGTTGTTTGGCGCAATCTGCAATGACGCAGTTTGCCGCCAGTTCAACCATTGATCCAGAGTGCCCGAAAACGGGATAGATTACGGGAGCGCCCATCGTAATCCCGATTGTGGCGGGCGTATTGATCATCATGACTGACCAAATGCCTGTTGCCCTGGAAACGTGACCGTGATTGGTCACACTATGCTCAATGCTCCACACAGCGGCTGACTTCAGGGTGATGCGCCGCGCCACGGACAGGTGCGAGACAGGACAGATCTGGCTTGTCAATTCGACATGATCCTCATCTCGTGAGGTGACCAGAAAAGGGTCACTGTCGAGTGCCGTAAACGGGGCACTATCCTTCCAGGCCGTGTCCGGAGCTATCCAGGTTTTTTCTCCGCCCCAGAGGGGGAAACCAAACTGCGGGGAGCGTGTTGGCAAGTCGGCCAGATCAATTTCATCAACCGGCAAGTGTACCAAGTCCGGATTCTGAAAAAGCAGCGATCGCTCTTGGAAAGTAACACCCCACAAACGGCCACCAATTCCGGGCAGGATAACAAGCTCCAATTCGCCTCTTGTTAACTGTAGAACGGACCATCGATCAGACATGAGGGGTTCCCGAGCGGTGACCCGGCGCAAGACTTTTGCGCCGGGAAAACGTTTAGACGTGCTTGAATTGGGCGACGTTTTGCGCCGTAATCGGCATAACCCCAGTTTCGACGCGTTCCGGCAGTGGATTGATCCCTGCCGCCTTCCAATCCGGCAAGACCTTCAGTGCGTCCGTGTTCTGCCAGTGCATCATGTGGAAGGCGAGGAAGATCTCGAGGTAGGATTTTTGAGCTACCGCACCGTGGATCGTGCCGTCTTCGATATAGGGCAGCATGTCATCGTTGCGGTCCATCGCGACGATCTTGATGTCCTTGCGACCTGCCTCGGTCACCGCGATGGCTGCGCCTTTGCCGCTGTCGCCGTCCGTACCACCAATGCCAACAATGTCAGGGTTGGCCTGGATAGCCTGAAGATAGGCCGTCGGAGCGTATGACGGGTCGGCTTTGTCGTTGACGACGTCAACCACCTCAATGTCAGGATATTTCTCTGCAAAGATCTGTTTGTACCCTTCGACACGCTCCAGGGTCGACGGCGCTGGGAATGTACCAAGGATGACTTTTCCCTTTCCACCAATGGCTTCGGCCAGCATCTCGCCGCCGACGCGGCCAGCCTGAACGCCGTTGATGCCCAGGAACGTTGATCTGGGGCTGTCGGGGATGTCGCCAATGCAGCAAGTAACTGGGATGCCAGCTTCGACCGCACGCTCCACGCCGGGTGCTAAGGTCGCGGGATCGCCGGGGAAGATCAGGATGCCAGCGGGGCGGCGGGCGATCAGTTCATCCAGCTGACGCGCCTGTGCTGCTGTGTCGAAGTCCAGCGGACCGGTGAACGTGGCCTTGATACCCATCAGTTCTTCGAGGTCTTCCATCGCGTTGCGGTAATCCACCCAGAACGGCACCTGAGTCACGATGGAGAGAAATACATATTCCTTACCAGCCGCCTGTGCCATGGCTTCCTTCGACAGGATTGGTAGTCCGAAGGCGGCAGCCAATCCTGCGGTAGTGCCCGCAGTTAGCAGCCTGCGCCGATTTACAGTCATCTCAGTCATCGTGATCTCCCTTTTGGATGATTAGTAGTTTTCGGTTTCTTTTGATTGAGGTCAGCCCCGTTTGCTGCGGATCAGCATGTCCAATGCCACGGCCGAGACGAGCACGCCACCGATGACAATCATTTGCCAGTAGATCGAAACGGCTTGCATGGTCATTGTGTTGTTGATCAAGGCAACGAACACGACGCCGAGGAATGCGCCGAGAATTGTGCCTTCGCCTCCGCGCAACGACGCACCACCGATAACGGCCGCAGCCAGCACCTGCAGTTCGATCCCATTGCCAGCTGTTGGCGTGCCGCTCATCAAGCGGGAGGCCAGCAGGACCCCAGCCACGGCCGCTAAAACACCCGTCAGCGCATAAAGAATGATGCGAACGCGTGTTACGTGGATGCCTGAAAGCATTGCCGCCTTTTCATTCGCACCTATGAAGTAGACCTGCCTGAAGAACCGGGTGTGGCGCACTGCCAGGTCAAAAAGGATCACCAAAACGAGGGTCAGCAACACGATCACAGGAAAGCCGCCAATGTCGGTCTTGCCAATCCAGCCGAATGATGCGGGCAGACTGGAGACTGAGAAACCCTCGGTCAGAACCAGCGCGATGCCGCGCGCGATCGACATTGTCCCAAGTGTGGCGATCAATGGGTTGATCCCGAGTCCCGTGACAAGCAAACCATTCACAACCCCGATGACGCCACCAAGAATCAGACCGCAGATCACCGCAAGCGGGATAGGCATGCCAGTCAGCAGCAACATGGCAACAACTGTGGAAGACAGTGCCATGACTGATCCAACCGAAAGATCGAACCCGCCTGATGCCAGCAGGATTGCCATGCCGATCACAATGATTGCAGTCGGGGCCATGCCCACAGCCACGGCCCGAAAGTTCGAAAAGCTGAAGAAATAGGGATTGACGTTGGCCATCACGATGATGATCGCGGCGATCAAAACGATCAGTGTCAGCTCACGGATGTCAACGAATGCCTGCAGGACGCGCCGCATAAGTGACCGTTTCTCGGAAATGTTGGCTTGAGCGACCATGGTCACGACGCGACTCCATTGTGTTGGGATGGCTGGGCAGCCGAGCGATTGGCGTTCCCGGCGGCCATTTGCAGAAGTACGCTTTCACTGGCGTCTTCGGCGGCGATGTCGCCCATCAGACGACCCTCGTGAACGACAAGAATGCGCGAGGACAGCGAAACCAATTCCGGAAAATCGGACGACACCACCAGAATCGCCATTCCTTCTGCCGCTTGGCGGAGCAGCTCTGTGTGGATCTGAAATTTCGCCCCCACATCGACGCCTTTCGTAGGTTCTTCCACTATCAGAAGGTCAGGCGTGCGCTTGAGCCATTTGGCCAGCATGATCTTTTGCTGATTTCCTCCCGACAGAGCGCCGACGTCTTCAGTGATCCCACTGGCTTTGACGCTAAATACATCAATGGCAGCGTTGCTGGCTTTCTTTATTGACGCCTTGCGCATGATGCCCAAGCTCGCGTGTTCAGAAAGACTTGCGGCGATCAAGTTGTCGCTAAGCGATTGCTCGAGAAACAAACCTTCGGTCTTCCGTTCTTCCGGTACAAAACCTACGCCAAAGCGCATGGCATGGCGTAGCGACTTGAGTTTCACGGGTACCCCACGCAACTCGACAATCCCTTCGGCTCCTTGCATCAATCCAACTATCGAGCGGACAATCTCGCTTCGGCGGGCGCCCATTAGCCCGGCCATGCCGACTATTTCGCCGGCCCTAATCGAAAAGGAGATGTCTTCGAATTCACCTGGGTGCGTCAGGCCTTTGACGGTAAGGATATCATTCCCTGAAGTGTTGACTGATCTACAGACGTCACCCGGGTGCCCGCCGCCAATCATTTCCGCAACGACTTGTTCCTGGGAGGTTTCGCTCACCGATAAAGTGCTGATATGGCGTCCGTCCCGCAAAACGGTAATTCGATCGGAAATTCGGAATATCTCGTCCATGTGGTGACTGACATAGACAATGCCGATACCCTTTTTTGTAAGCCCGCGAAGTACGTCGAACAACGCGTCCACTTCGTCAGGAGCCAGCGCTGATGTCGGCTCATCCAGCAAAAGAACGCGTGAATTCAGGGATAGCGCCTTGGCAATTTCTACAATCTGGCGGGTGCTGATTGGCAGGCTGTCGACGGGGATCGAAACGTCGATAACCAGTCCGAACTCTGCCAAAAGCGCTTCGGCACGGCGGCGCAGTTCCGGCCAGTCAACGACACCCAAACGGGTCGGAGCTCGTCCGGCATAGATGTTTTCAGCGACAGAAAGAGCGCCAGCCAGGCTGAGTTCTTGAAACACGCAACTGACGCCAAGCGATTGCGCGTGCGACGGATTTTCAATTCGGCGTTCATTGCCGTCACACAGAATTCTTCCCGCTGACGGTTGATGAAGCCCGTAGAGCAGACCCAAGCACGTGGATTTGCCTGCTCCGTTTTCACCGCAAAGCGCATGCACTTCACCTGGGCGCAGTTCGAATTCCAAATGATTAAGAACAACGTTTGCACCGAAGCTTTTGCTAACCGCATCCAATCGGATCAGGGGTGGCGTGTTCCTCGGATCAAGAATCGAAACTGACGTCATTGTATTCCTCCCAACGCTTGATTGACATCTGAGATATCAGATGTCAATTATTTTATGGAGAAGCTAAGTACGGCATGAAGAAGGGCAGCCCTTCGCAGGACTGCCCCTTGAAACGAGTTAGCGTTGATTAGGAGGCCTTCGCGCCCTCAAGCACGATCGAAGCACTTTCATAGGCCTGCCGAGTTCGATCAATGTGCTCCACCAGAAGCAATTTTATCTTCGCCATATCACCTTTACGCACCGCGACCGCGATTTTCTGATGTTCTTCGAATGAAAGCTCTGTGTGCTGCGGTAGCTTGGATAAATGGGTCCGCAATGCGGCGATCTTACCAATGTAGCGCGTATAGCTTGCGGTCAGATAGTCGTTCCCGGCATGCTCAAAGATCAATTGGTGAAAAGCGGTGTCCAGAGCCAGGTACTCGCGTTCATCGCGGCGGGATCGTGCGTGCGCCATGTCTTTCACAACTCTCTCCATACTGTCGGCCAGCCCATCAGGGTCCCTTGATAGCGCCAGTTCAAATGCGGCGGTCTCGATGGCCTGCCTGAAGTCGCAGATTTGCGTTACTTCAGACCCGGAAAGGGAGAATACGCGTGCACCTTTTTGCGGTTCGATACTAACGAGCCCTTCATCACGCAGTTGGGCCAACGCTTCGCGAACCGGCGATTTGGAGACACCAAGTTCCTCGGATATCTTACGCTCAGAAAGTATCTGGCCCATCTTTAGCGAGCCGTCGATGATACTGTTCCTCAAATGCTCCAAGGCAAGTTCTCGGAGAGATTTGGGTCGTTCAAGGGCCATAATCGGGGTCTCCAAAAAAATGTGTTGCATGACAGAAGATATCTGATACACCAGATAAGGCAAGCTGGAATATCAGATATCAGATTGACTGGAGGGGAGCCAGTTTGAAATGCGTGCAGAGTTAGTTCTTGATTGCAGGAATAAGCATGGGGAGGGGATCTTCTGGAACTCTGCCGATGAGCTTGTCTGGTGGACCGATATCGAAGGCCGCGCGCTTTGGTCTTACGATCCGTCGACTTTGAAGAGCGCCAAACACCCTATGACAGAGCGCGTCTGCTGTTTTGCTCCTCGCGCAAAAGGGGGCTTGATCGTTGCCTATGCAGACCGAGTCGTTCTATTTGATCTGGACACGAAAGCGGAGACGCTTGTTGCCCGCTTCGAACCTGCCAACGCTGAGACGCGACTGAACGACGGACGGACAGATCGGCAGGGAAGGCTGATCGTCGGTGGGATGAACGAGGTGTCCGGAGCCCACGATTCGTCAGTCTTGTGCATCGACACAGACTTGTCCGTGCGGACAATCATCGAAAAGGTGTCTTGTGCAAACTCTGCCTGTTTTGCCCCAGATGGCGAAACGATGTTTTTTGCGGATACACCAGACCGGGAAATCGTAGCCTTTGACTACGACCCCGCCACTGGTTCGGTTTCTGACCGACGCATTCACGCTTCGTTCAAGAACGAACCGGGGCTGCCCGACGGGTCCTGTGTCGATGCCGAAGGTGGTGTCTGGAACGCCGAGTGGGAAGGTCACCGCGTTGTTCGCGTCGCCCCGAACGGCGCGATTGACCGGGTCATAGAAATTCCTGTCTGGAAGCCCACCTGCTGTGCCTTTGGTGGCCCGGAACTCGACACGCTCTTCATTACGACCTCGCGCCTGATGAGTGACGAGGACGCTCTATCAAGAGAACCGGAATCTGGCGGCTTGTTTGCAGTCAAACCCGGCGTTTGCGGCGTGCTCGACACGCCATTCAACGGATAATAAAAAATTTCTGGAGGAGAATAAGATGCTGAAAACACTTATAAATACGACAATGGCCGCTGGTTTCGCCCTGCTCGCCTCTGTCGTCCATGCGGAAGACTATCCGACACCTGTCCCGCTCGAAGACGGTGCGCAGGCTCCAATTGATGCGATTGCTCCAAAAAACGAAAAGTTCCGCATCGCCTACATGCCGCCCGCAACCGAGTTCAACTACTACATCGCAATTGGCGAGGGTATCAAAGCGGTTGCGGCTGAAGCGGGCGTTGAAGTTTTCATGTTGGCCCCACAATCGGGTGCTGACATCAACGGCCAAATGGGCATGATCCAGGACGTGCTGACCCAGGATGTGGATGCGATCATCTTTGGCACCCACGATGAATTTGCCGCCGCGCCCCTTCTCAAGCAGGCGGTCGACAAGGGTATGGCGGTGTTGATGATCAACTCGGATATCCCGAACTTTCCGACGCCGATCCACGGCGTGGTCGGGTATTCGCAGCGAAACGGCACACACAACATCGCTGATTGGGCTATTGAGAACTACGGAGACAAGCCACTGAAGGTTGGCATCATCGAAGGTCAACCCGGGTATCACTCGACCGAGCGAGTGGGTGGTTTCCTGGACGGTATCGACGGCAACGAGAACTTCGAAGTGGTCGTGTCCATTGACGGCAAGTGGAATGTCGAAGGTGGCAATACCGCTGGTATGGATATCTTACAGTCGCATCCCGACCTCGACATGATTTTCGCGGCAAATGACTATATGATCATCGGGGCATCATTTGCGGCCAAGGCGCTCGGGCGCTCCGACATTGTTTTGCTCGGCAACGATGGCGATACCTCGGGTCTGGAGGAAATCGCAGCGGGCAACATTACTGCGACCGTTAATACCTCACCGTTCCTTATGGGGCGGGCGGCTATGCAGGCGACGATTGATGCATTGAACGGCACTTATCCCGGAGGATGGATCGAAACGCCAACCTCCATCGAAGATAAAGACGGTGCTGTCGCCGTGCTAAAGGAGCCTGAAAAGCTCTTCCCGCAGCCGTCTAAAGAATACTGAGCGTTCTCCCTGCTCCTCGGTGGCATCTTCGTGTGCTGCCGGGGGCGCAATTAAGCTAAGTTTCCCGTTCAAGTTGAGGCCCCCAAGATGACAACAGAAATGCCCCTTTGGGAGTTTGTCGATATCACCAAGGCCTATCCCGGCGTTTTGGCGAATGACAAAGTCTGTATCAAGCTTATGCCCGGCTCGATCCATGGGCTGCTTGGCGAGAATGGCTGCGGCAAGTCCACGATGATTAAGACGCTGTCCGGCGTGCAGCAACCTGACAGCGGCCGGATTCTTCACAACGGGCAACCGGTGACAGTCGGTGACCCACAGGTCGCACGCGATTTGGGCATAGCAACGGTGTTTCAGGAGTTCTCGATCGTTCCAACACTGTCTGTTGGCGAGAACATATTCTTGGGCAACATGCCCCGGTCGAGATTGGGGGTAATAGACTGGGGTAAGGTGCACGACGAAGCCGCCCGTGTTTTGGCAGAGATGGACGTCGATGTTTCACCCAATGCCATCACCGGCACGCTTTCAGTGGGTGAGCAGCAGCTTGTCGAGATTGCCAAGGCTATTGCGATGGACGCCCGTATGATCATCCTCGACGAGCCCACGGCTGCGCTGGGCGAGGACGAAATCGAACGCCTGCACCAGTTGTTGCGCAACATGCGCGGCCGCGGAACAGCTATTCTTTATGTTTCCCATCGCTTGGATGAGGTGGAGCGGATCGTCGACGAAGTAACGATCCTGCGCAATGGGCGCGTCGTGCGAGCCAGTGGCGAGACGGAAATCAACGTCTCTGAAATTGTCAGCGCCATGGTCGGGGAAGACATAGGTGAACACTACCCAAAAGAGCAGAATGCAACCCACGAAGTTGTTCTCGAAGCGAGCGGGCTTGCAACCAATGCCGGAGTGACGGATGCATCCTTTGCGCTCCACAAAGGTGAAGTGCTGGGCCTGGGCGGCGTGTTGGGAAGCGGGCGCACGGAAATTGCAAGGGCCCTGTTTGGAACAGATGAGATTGTTGCCGGTCAGGTCATATTAAAAGGCAATCCAGTCCGGTTCGGCCGGGAAATCGACGCGATCCGCGCTGGTTTGGCCTTGGTTCCGGAGAACCGCAAATATGATGGCTTGTTCTTCAATTTCCGGGCCAGCGGTAACATTACCGCGGCGTCGCTTGGCGGTCTGAGCCGGTTTGGTGTCTTGGACCTAAAGGCTGAGGAACACGCTACGCACGACCTGATCCGCGATCTGGAGATTTCAACTCAGGCTGAGGAAAAGACAGTCAACTTCCTTTCCGGAGGGAACCAGCAGAAGATTGTGATCGCGCGTTGGCTGTTCTCGGATTCGGAGATCCTGATCCTTGATGAACCCACACAAGGGATCGATATCGGCGCCAAGATCGCGGTCTACAAGTTGATAAACAAGCTGACCCGCGCGGGTAAATCCATCATCCTGATCAGTTCGGACCACGATGAGCTTTTGGCGATGAGCGATCGGATCGCCATCGTGCAGCACGGCACGATCACGCGCACCGTGGATGCGTCGGAACTGACCCATGATGACCTGGTTCGGGCCTCCGCAGACGTCCCACATCTTAAGCCAGAGGAGGTTTTCGCATGAAGCGGATCTTTGACACTCAACTGATCGGACCCTTCGCGGCCATGGTGATCGTCGCACTGATTGTCGCGCTCACAACAGAGCGGTTTCTGAATCCTGGCAATCTTTCAAACCTTTCCTTGCAGGTCAGCATCGTGGCGCTCATTGCCATCGGTTCTACGATTGTGATTTTCGCGGCTGGAATCGATTTGAGTTCCGGTTCCATGGTCGCTTTGCTGACCATGATTCTTGCTCAAATGCTGAAGTTCCTCGGCATTCCGCTCGTGCTGGCACTCCCGCTTATCCTTTTCGCCGGTGGATTGCTGGGACTCTTCATCGGCTTGATAACTGCTTACGGGCGCATACCATCTTTCATCACAACGTTGGCGGCGCTGATCGCATTCCGTGGTCTCGCGCTGACCTTCAACAATGGCTCACCGATCTTTTCGCTCGATCCCGCGCTTGAGCCGATCTTTTACGGTAAGTTGTTTGGCATTCCGCTGCCCTTCTTCTATCTCGTTTTCTTCTATGCACTTGCGGCATTTACGATGAATTTCACAAAGCTGGGCCGCGAAATCTATGCCGTCGGCGGCAACCCGGCCGCCGCCGTTCTGACCGGCATCAACGTGCGTAAGGTACAGACAACAACGTTTGTTATTGCAGGGTTCATGACCGCCGTAGGCGCGATCCTGATGTCAGCACGCTTGAACTCCGGCTCCCCTAATTATGGGCAAACGCTTGAATTGCAGGCGATAGCCGCAGCTGTGGTCGGAGGTGCCAGTCTCGCTGGAGGGCGCGGCAACATCCTCGCCACTCTGATGGGAGCCATGACCATCGTGATTGTCCAGAACGGCCTGAACCTGAATGCAGCACCGTCATCTGTTCAGAATATCGTGCTGGGACTGATCATCCTTCTGGCCGTTGGCATCGACATGTGGCGGGCTGAGATTTCTGCCCTGATGGCCCGCATTTTCGGGCGCGCGTCGTCCGCTCAGACATCCAGTGTGAAAAAGGGAGCATGACATGGACCTTGGGCTGAAAGACAAGCTTGTCCTCGTCACCGGCTCTGGCTCTGGGATAGGGAAGGCGACTGCGAAAGTCTATTTGCAGGAAGGCGCACGTGTCATTGTCCACGGTCTGACGGAGACCGAAGTGAGTGCCTGCGTGGACGACCTTGCCACCTTGGGCGACGTTACAGGGATGGCGGCGGATCTGACGAACACAACTGAATCAAGCGCGCTGGCAGAGTTCGCACAAATGCAGGGTGATGTTGATGTCCTCGTTAACAATGTCGGCATCTTTTCGGTCAAACCATTCGAAGACCTGACTGATGATGACTGGATGCACTATTTTAACATCAACGTCCTGTCTGCAGTTCGGATGAGCCGGGTTTTCCTGCCTGCTATGCTAAAACGTGGCATTGGGTCGATCATCAACATGGCAAGCGAAGCCGCGGTAAAGCCTCTGCCTCAGATGGTGCACTATTCAGTCACTAAAACTGCCATGTTAGGTCTCACCCGTGGCATGGCAGAGCTCACCAAGGGAACGCAGGTTCGGGTTAACTCCGTCCTGCCCGGTCCGACATGGACCGAAGGGGTAGAGGCCTACTTCGATGGTCTTGCAGCTCAAAAAGGCGAATCGCTCGACACAATCGTGGACAACTACTTCAAGTCGGACGAGCCCACCTCGTTGATCCAGCGGTTCGTTCAACCGGACGAAGTCGCCCGCATGATCGTCACGATCTCGGCCAGCACCGCCTCCAATGGTTCTGCGCATAGGATCGAAGGCGGCATCATTCGCAACATTCTCTGACGTTCTAACAAAGGAGCCTCCCATGGTTGCACTTACATTCTCTCACATCGGCATCACGGTTCCGGATCTGGAAAAAGCTGTGGAATTTTATTCCAAGGCGTTCGATCTATACGTGCTGATGGAGCCTACAGAAATCCTCCATGACGAAAGCGCCATCGGCCAGATGTGCGACGACGTCTTTGGCGAAGGTTGGGGCAAATTCCGTATCGCACACCTATCGATGGGCGACGGCGTTGGTATCGAGCTATTCGAATTTCCCAAGACGATCGAAGAAGAACGCCCGTTTGAGTATTGGCGCCGGGGTCTGTTTCACTTCTGTGTGCAGGATGCGGATCTGGAGGGGCGGATCAAGATCATCGAGGAACTGGGCGGTCGCCAGCGCATGGAACAGGTGCGTAAGTATTATCCAGGCGAAAAGCCATATCGCATGGTCTACATGGAAGACCCGTTCGGCAACATTTTCGAACTCTACAGCCACTCGTACGAGTTGACATATTCGGCGGGTGCCTATGTCTGATCAGCCGACATTCGTTCCACGGACGGATCGGCCGATAGTCGTTATCACCGACTACGACTTTGGCAATGTCGATGTGGAAACCGAGATCCTCGAAGCGGCCGGCGCCGAAGTCATCGCGCTTCAGGCCAAATCCGAAGAAGACCTTTTTGAGGTCGCGCCGCACTGCGCTGCGATGATGAACCAATATGCCAAAATCGGGCAGCAAACGATCACGCGGATGGAACGCTGTGAGGTGATCGCGCGCTATGGTGTTGGTGTCGATATTGTCGATGTCGGCACGGCCACCGAACGAGGCATTCTGGTGACCAATGTGCAAAACTACTGCACCGAAGAGGTCGCAGATCATGCGATCTCCCTATGGCTGACACTTGCCCGCAAACTGCCAGACTATGACCGCGCAACGCATGCGGGGATCTGGCAATGGCAAAGTGGGCAACCGGTTTTTCGCTTGCGCGGACGCACAATGGGTGTCGTGTCGCTGGGCAAGATCGGACAGGCCATCGTGGCACGGGCGCGGGCCTTCGGCGTCAATGTCATTGCCTATGATCCCTTCCTGCCGGCAAATGTCGCCACGTCGCTGGGAGTGGAGTTGGTGTCCAAGGCCGATCTTCTGGCACGCTCCGACTATGTCCTGATGCAGGCGCCTATGACGCCTGATACCCATCATTTTTTGTCGGATGCGGAGTTCGCTTCGATGAAGCCGGGCGCAATCCTGGTGAACACGGGTCGCGGCCCAACGGTGGACAACAAGGCCCTCTACCGCGCTCTGACCAATGGCCATCTGGCCGCCGCCGGCCTCGATGACCCCGAAGAAGAACCGGCCAAGCGTGCCAATTGGAGCCCGGATGACAACCCGCTCTTCACGCTGCCCAACGTGCTCGTGACACCACATGCCGCCTACTACTCCGAAGAATCCATACGTGCCGCCCGGGTCACCGCAGCAACGCAGGTGGCCAAGGTGCTCACAGGGCAAAAGCCAGACTACACCGTCAATGCCGAGGCATTGGCCGCAACACCCGCATAACAGGAGACAAGAATGCCAGACGTTAGTAGTGACCTCAGGGTCTTCAATGACTTTGAACGAAACCCGGATCTGCTCAAGAAATTCGACAAGGTGCTCGAGGCCTATTCAGCAGCAGCCATCTTTGCCGATGTTCAGTACCGCACCGGTGTGATGGACAGCGCTATCAAACCCGCATTTCGAGCCAAGGTTACGGGTCAGGCCGTCACTGTGCAGCTTTCCAAAGGCGACCTCGTTGACCCTCTGAAAGCCTTGGAGATGGGCCAACCCGGCGACGTGATCGTTGTGGATGCGGGCGGTGACGTCAATACGTCGGTCTGCGGCGGACTCATGGGCGGGCTGGCGCAGAACCGGGGCATTCGCGGCATGATCGTAGATGGTACGGGACGCGATACGGACGAATTGGAAGACATCAACTGGCCCATCTGGACACGGGCGATCACCCCGCGCGGAACGCACACGATGTTTTCTGGGCGCAAGGACGAGCTTTCGATCAACGTGCCGATTGCCTGTGGTGGCGTGGTCGTAAACCCGGGGGACTTCATCGTGGCCGATTTGATGGGTGTGGTCGTGGTTCCACAGGAACTGGCCGAAGAAACCGTGCGCCTTGCCCAGGAACAGGCTGACCGCGAAGAAGAAACCCGCAAGTGGGTCGCCAAGGGAAAAACCGTCGAGGATCTTTTAAATGAATTCGGTCGTATCTGAACCAGCCCTTATCGGTGTCGATTGGGGAACGTCTTCTCTCCGTGCTTTTCTTATTGGTGCGGAGGGTGAGGTCATTGACGGTGTCTCTTCACCCGAAGGCATCATGCAGGTTTCTGGAAAGACCTTCGAGGCGGTCCTTGATCGTCTCATTGGTCCTTGGGTTGCTCAGATTGATCTGCCGATCCTTGCATCTGGCATGATAACCAGCCGGAACGGATGGGTTGAAACGCCCTATGCCGAAATGCCGCTTGGCGCTTGTGGTCTTGCGCGGGCTTTGGTGCCACATGATGCCGATAGCGGAGCCCGGATTCACTTTGTGACGGGGGCATCCATCGAGCACGCGGGCGGCCCGGACGTGATGCGCGGCGAGGAAACGCAGATTATTGGCGCGTCCGCGCTTGGCCTGAACGACGGTACTTTCGTAATGCCGGGCACGCACAGCAAATGGGTCCAGGTTGCGGATGGGCAGATCGTGGATTTCTCAACCTATATGACGGGCGAGATCTTTGCTGCTCTCAAGGGGCACACGATCCTTGGCACGTTGATGGAGGATCACGACTTCGACGTAGCTGCCTTTGAAACCGGCGTAGCTGCGGGCCTCGAAGGGGGTTCTAATCTATTGCACAATTTGTTTCACGTTCGGACCCTTCCACTCATGGGCAAAATCCCCAAGGTTGCTACGGCTGATTACTTGTCCGGCCTTCTGATAGGTGCGGAGGTTGCGGCTGCGACCCGCGCTGTCGAAAACATCGGCACCGTCACCCTTGTGGGACGCAGCGACCTGTCAGACCGCTATGATATTGCCCTACGGGCCGCGGGGCTGGAAACCCGCCGTGCGCCGGATGATATCGTCGCCAAAGGGCATTTTCTTATTGCCCGCGCAGCGGGGCTTTTGGGATGATCGACCTCACCGCGGCGCTGGCCGAAAACCCACTGATTGCAATCTTGCGCGGGCTGGAACCAAAAAACGCTTTACCAGTTGCGGGTGAGCTCATTGAGGCCGCCTTTCGTATCGTCGAAGTTCCGCTGAACTCTCCAGATCCGCTGGAGTCGATCGCTCGAATTGCCAAGCATTATGGCGCGCAAGCCGTCGTAGGGGCAGGCACAGTCCTGACCGCTGAGCAAGTCGATGCGGTTGCTGATGCAGGCGGGCGGATCATAGTCTCACCGAACATGAACCCGGATGTGGGGCGTGCCGCGGTTGCGCGGGATCTATATTGGTGCCCGGGCGTCGTGACCCCGTCCGAGGCCTTTGCCGCCTTGGATCTTGGTGCCTCTGTTCTAAAGTTCTTTCCAGCTGAGATGGTGCCGCCGACCGCTATCGCCGCCATGCGTGCGATTTTGCCCCAAGAAGCTGTCATTGCTGCGGTGGGGGGGATCACACCTGAAACAATGGCCGCGTACCAGGCAGCCGGGACAAACGGGTTCGGATTGGGATCGGCCCTGTTCAAGCCGGGCCGTGCATTGGATGATATTGGCGCACGTGCGCGTGCTTTCACCCAAGCACTGAAAGATCAAAGATGAAACAAGCCATTGTCACCGGAGGCACCCGAGGTATCGGCGCGGGTGTGGCGCGGTCGCTTGTCGATGCTGGTTGGTCCGTTATCGCCGCATCCGTGTCGGACTCCGAGTTGGACGCCTTTGCTCCTCAAGCCGGGATAACAACACAGCTTCTCGATGTGACAGATCAGGCTTCGGTCGATGCTGTGTTCGGCAACCTCAGGCGCCTCGACGCTTTAGTGAACTGCGCGGGGATTCTGCTCAGGGGTAAAGAATATGATATCGACGTCTTTGCCAGGGTTCTTGATGTCAACCTGACCGGGACGATGCGCTGCTGCCTCGCCGCGCAACCGCTTTTGGTCAAGCAGGGTGGGGCAATCGTTAACACCGCGTCCATGCTCAGCACGTTTGGCGGCCCACTGGTCCCGGCCTATTCCGCCTCAAAAGGTGGGGTCGCACAACTCACCAAGGCATTGGCAGGTCGCTGGGCCGAAGACGGCGTCAGAGTAAATGCCATTGCACCGGGCTGGATCGAGACGGAAATGACCCAAGGTCTTCGGGACGACCCAGATCGAACCGAAGGTATCATGGCGCGTACGCCGATGAAACGATGGGGTAAACCTGAAGAGGTTGGCGCGCTGGTACGCTGGCTTCTGAGTGAAGATGCCAGCTTTGTCACCGGGTCGGTTTATCCGGTCGACGGTGGCTATCTGGCAATGTGAGGAGAGGCCAATGAAAAACGACGACACTGCCCGAATGCCGTATCAGTTGCCGTTCCCAAAAGATGCACAGGAAGAGATTGTAATACCGAACGCGGTCTCCGAGGACGAAAGGCTCTGGGTGCCGCAGGCCGAAAACGTGTGGTTCCGACCCCTCTGCCTCAATCGGTCACAAGGCTATTGGATGAACCTGCTGAAGGTCCGAAAGGCTGGTGTCCTTTCGCGCCATCGTCACCCGCAACCTGTCCACGGCTTTGTTCTGAAAGGACGCTGGCACTACTTGGAACATGACTGGGTCGCCGAAGAGGGCGGCTATGTCTATGAACCACCGGGTGAAACACACACGCTGGTTGTTCCGGATGACGTTGAAGAGATGATCACCTATTTCCAGGTCAACGGTGTGATGTGCTATGTCGATCCGTGGGGCAAGGTGCAAGGCTACGAGGATGTGTTCACAAAGATCGAACTTTGTCGAAAGCACTTCGCAGAAGTTGGTCTTGGGGAGGACTACGTTGAACAATTCATCCGGTGACCGTCCGTGTTTTGCGCTTGTTGCGCATGACGCAAGAAAAGACGAGATCGTAGCTTGGGTTGGCCTTCAGAAGACCCGGCTATCAGGAGTTAGTATCGTATCAACAGGTACGACCGGCGGCCGTATCAAAGAAGCCTTTCCTGAGTTGAATGTGACTTGTTTGAAAAGCGGTCCGCTTGGTGGCGACCAGCAGATTGGTGCAATGATCTGCGAAGACATGCTCGACGCTTTGATTTTCTTCGTCGATCCACTCTCACCTATGCCGCACGATGTGGATGTAAAGGCTTTGACGCGACTTGCCACAGTTTACGATTTGCCGATGGCGTGTTCGCGGTCAACGGCTGATTTGATCGTCCAGGGTCTGCGTGGGAACAAAGGCGACACGCATTCCTAACGCTCTCCGGTTCCAGGGGATTGTTCAGTCGCTGTTCAGAAGGAACCGGGCAAGGTGGTCAGGATTTTCAACGCCCAACTGACTCATATTGGCTGTCATGTCAGCTCGCAAAATGTGCACGAGGTGATCTATGCCCGGTGCACCAAAAGCCGCGACCGCATACTGAAATGCCCGCCCGACCATGACGAAATCGGCCCCTTTGGCCAAAGCGCGCATGATATCCAGGCCCCAGGCCACACCAGAATCGTATATGAGTGGGACATCCGGTCCGACCGCATCTCGGATTTTTGGTAACTGGTCAATTACGGCAGGTCCAGCTTCGAATTGGCGGCCGGAATGATTTGAAACCCAAATGCAATCTACGCCCTCGGCCACCATTTTTACAGCATCCTCCGACCGTAAAACGCCTTTGACGACAAAATGACCATCCCATTCGTCGCGCAATTCTCGCAGATATTGCCAATCGGGAATGCCACGGATCAGAGCGCCCGCGTGCGTAAAGCTCTCGCGACCGCGCTGCGGCACATAGTCATCAAAGAACCGCATGCGCGGCATGATACCTTCAAGCATATGGGCAAGGCACCAAGCCGGCCGCGCGGCCATTTCAGCAAGCGTGCGCAAGTCGGCCTTGGGCGGGACGGTCAGGTTTGCACGTCTCTGGCGTTCTCGCCTGCTTTCTTCCGGGACATCGACAGTCATAATGAGTGTGTGAAAACCAGCGGCCTTGATCCGTGGCAGCATTGCCCGGCGCAATTCTGCAGAGTTCACTGGGTAGTGCTGAAACCATCCGTTTTGGCCGATGTAAGGGGCGACATCCTCCGGTGAGGCGACCGCGACGCTGGACAGTGAAAACGGGATGTTGTGCGCGACGGCTGCTTGCGCCAGCATCCGTTCCGCACCGGCCCACAACAATCCAGACATACCGACAGGTGCAATTCCAAACGGAAGATCGTACGTCTGCCCCAGCAGTGTCGTTTGGAGGTTCGCTTTGGTTCGTCCACACAGCACGCTGGGCATGAATCCGATAGCATCAAGCGCATCACGATTCACGCTTTTACCCAGCTCTCTGCCTGTTGCGCTGTCGAGATACTCGAAGGCAAACTTCGGGATGCGTTTTTGCGCAGTTTTCCGAAGATCTTCTATCGACGGGTGGGATAGGTCCAGATCCATCCGGCTCCTCTGGTTTTGTTGTCTAACGTTTGAAACGCCTCAGCCGGTCACCAAAGGGATGGCAGGGCCAGGGAAATTGCGGGCACATAGGTGATGAACATCAACAGGATCAGCATGCCGGCAAAGAATGGCAGGATCGCCCGGCTGAGGCTTTCGATGGAGACCTTCGAAATGCTGCTGGCCACGAAAAGGTTTACGCCCAGAGGTGGTGTGCAGAATCCGATGGCCAGATTGACCGTCAAAATGACGCCAAAGACGATAGGATCGACACCCAGCGCGGTTGCAACCGGCAGCAGGATCGGCGTCATGATGATGATCGACGAAATCGTCTCCATGAACATGCCGATCACCAGCAAAAGCAGATTGATCAACAACAGAATGATGATCGGATTGTCAGACAGGCTGGTGATCGTTGTGGCGAGTTCTGTCGGGATTCTTGCAAGCGTGATCAGTCTGCCAAAGGCGGTCGCCATGATCACCAATATCAGAATGGTGCCGCTGGTCTTTGCACTGCCCGCCAAGACCTCTGGCAGGTCCTTCAGGGTGATGTCTCCATAGACGAAGATGCCAATGAAGGCGGCATAAACCACAGCCACGGCACCGGCTTCGGTCGGGGTGAAGATACCGCTATAGATGCCCCCAAGGATAATTACTGGCACCAGAAGCGCCCAGATCGAAGACCGGAAACTCTGCCAGACGCCCGGGCCTGAGAACGTGGTTGTCGATTGCTGAACAACCGTGTCCTTTCGCAGTAGAACGCGGGCGACCAACATGAACACGAGGGCAAAAAGGATACCGGGAACAACACCCGCCAGGAACAGCTTTCCAATCGAAACCTCGGCAGTAACACCATAGATTATGAAGGGGATACTTGGCGGGATCATCACGCCGATCATCCCCGAAGACGCCGTCAATGCGCCGCTGAATTTGCGCGTATAGCCGACCTTTTCCATCTCGGGGATCATGTTTGATCCAATGGCGGCTACAGTTGCAGGAGACGAGCCGGATATGGCGGCAAAGAAAACACAGGCGAGCACGTTCACATAAGCCAGCCCACCCCGGATATGACCGATCAGTGCATTGGCGAACCCAACCAGACGGCGCGACATTCCGCCGTGCTGCATCAGGTCGCCCGCGAGGATGAACAAGGGAACGGCGATCAGCGGAAATGAGTCCGCGCCTGTTACCACTGAGCGCGCCAGAAGAACCATCGGTGGCGTGCCATCCACGAAGACCATCACGATCATGGTCGCAAGACCCAGACAGATGCCAATCGGCACGCTGAAGAGCAGAAGGGCGAAAAGTGTCAGGAAAAGCGTTGTTGCAAGCATGCCGGGCTCCTCACGCTTTGGTCCCTGCGATCAGGCGCAGGGTGCGGATCAGATGTTGAGTGACGCGGATCGCGGACAAGCCGGCACCAACCGGCGCTGAGGCATACAGAATCGGTATTGGCAGCCCCAGAACAACCGAGGTCTGGCTGGCCACAAAGGGCTGCAGGATCAGCTTGATGCATTCAATTGTCAGAACGATCAGAAACCCAAGAACCAGAAGCGCGATCACAACATCCGCATAAAGCCTCGCCCGCTCGCTGAGGACATCACGCAGGACTGTAATGCGCACATGATCGCCGGTGTGGAAGGCATAGCTGACACCAAGCCAGACAAACCAGACGAATAGCCAAAGCGTTAGCTCTTCACCCCATGAAAGAGAGGCATTCATGATGTAGCGCATGAACACATTGCCGAAAATCAACACGACAATCGCGGCCAGGAGCGCACTGGCCAGGACTTTTTCGGCATTCATATCAATCCATTTGATAGCCGACATCGTTCACCTCCCCTTGAACGAAAGGGGCACCTGAACCCGGATGGCCCGGGTGCCCGAATTGACAGAGTATTGCGTGGGTCAGCTTCCGCTTGCAGCGGATACCGCAGCGACCCAAGCGTCGTAGGCCTCTGCGCCAACTTCATCGCGATATTTCAGGCGAACGCTCTCGGTTCTGTCGGCGAAAGCCTGTCTCTGCTCTGCAGTCAGTTCCAGAACCTCGACACCAGCAGCACGGATCTGTTCCAGCTGTTCTGCATCTTCGCTGGCGACCAGTTCGGCCTGATAATCTCGTGCGGCGGCCATCGAGTCCCGGACCAGTTGCTGATGCTCCGCGGGCAGCGAGTCAAAGAATGGTTTGGAGATGACCGGCATGTAGACCGCAAAGACATGGCCCGTGGTCGAAAGGTACTTCTGCACCTCGTAGAAACGCTGCGAAGTAATGATCGCCAGCGGGTTTTCCTGCCCGTCGATCACGCCTTGCTGGAGGGCAGAGTAAACCTCGCCGAAGTTCATCGGTGTCGGGTTGGCGCCGAGTGTCTCGAATGTTGCCACATGCGCCGGAACCTTCATCGTGCGCAGCTTAACGCCTTCAAGGTCTTCGGGTGTTTCAACCGGGCGGACATTGTTGGTCACGTTGCGCACGCCCAATTCAAGCCAACCAAGACCGACGAGCCCCTGATTTTCGACCCGTCCGAGCATTCCGTCTCCGGCCTCACCATCCAGAACGTCAAAGGCGATGTCCTTGGAGGCATACATGTAGGGAAGCTCGATCACCGCAAAAGCCGGATCCCAACCTGCGAAGAACGAAGACGGGGGAATGGCCATTTCAAGAACGCCGGTTTGAACACCTTCGATCATCTCGCGATCCGGGCCCATCTGCGAGGATGGAAAGATCTGGACATCGATCTCGCCATTCGAACCGGTCTCAACCAGTTCTTCGAATTTCAGGAGCGCACGATGCATATGGAATGCTTCGGCGGCACCGTGCCCAACTTTTATAACTGTTTCAGCCGAGGCCGCGATGGCAAGTCCGGTCGACATGGCGACGGCAAGCGCGAATGTGGATTTGTTGAACAAGGTTTCCTCCCATAAATTGTTCAGTCTTTTTACGATCTTTCATCTGACATATCAGATACAATATATAAATCAATGCTGGACGTGATACCCTGAAGCAGTAGAGTGGTCAGATACCTTAAACATGGCAGGAAATATGCAACTTAAGCGACCGGATTCATTGAGCAAAATTGCGGAGGCGGAAATCCGGAGAAACATCGTGCAGGGTGTCTTTGGGTTGGGCGAATCGCTGCAGGAAGCCAAACTTTCAACGGCCATGGGCATCAGTAAGACGCCGATTCGCGAGGCCCTTGCAGCGTTAAACCTTCAGGGTCTTGTGCAGATCGTTCCGCGGCGCGGAGCATTTGTTTTCACTCTGTCTCACGCGGATGTCGTGCAACTCTGTAGGTATCGGTTGATCCTCGAAACAGCGGCTATGGATCAGGCGCTTGTTGAAAACCCTTCTGCCTTGCTTGATGAACTTACGGATTTAGTTTCCGAGATGACTGACGCGCGGAAGACCGATGATTTCGAACGCTATCTCGAGTTGGACGCAGCTTTTCACGACACATTTTTCAGACATTGTGGCAACAGCTACCTGCGGGACGGATATCAGAAAGTCAGTGACATCGTCCGCACAATGCGCACGTATTTATCAAAGCGCCCGGATCGCACTGCCAAATCTTTGAAAGAACATGATGCAATCACTGCGCATCTGCGTGAGGGCAAAGTGAAAGCTGCAAAGAACATCTTGGGTCGGCAAATCACGCGCGGTGAACGCTCTTACTCGGATCTGGGGGGCAGCTGACTGCCACCGCAAAAGAAGCGGTAAGATTCCAGTTTGCCTATGGCCCGACTGCTGCGTGGGCAAATGTCGCTGCGATTGGCCTGATTGGCCGAATTTTTTTCTGCTGAGCAGCGTGAACTAACGTGAGGCTGGGGTACGCGTACTCGCGAAAATAAAGGAACTTCCGAGTAGGTCTCGGAACAGTCGTGAACTGAATCTAGTATGAATGTCGTAGTGGGCCGTTTTCGTACTGATTGGTCAAACTTACTGAACCGGAGGCTATCGGGGTCTCGAGAAGTACCTGCAACTGCATCCGCAGTTCAGACATTTGCCGCGAGTGCGAAATTATCAGATAAACGAACTCACCAATCGCGGGTGATGCTACCGTTGGTTTATCCAATCGAATGAACGAGTCATTGGCAAGGTCAGCGCCTGTTTCGAGAAAGAGTTCATCGTGGTCTCCAATTCTCTCAAACAACTCAAGACCAGAACAGTGATCATCCGCTCGAATTCTAACCGGCCAAGTCTTTTGCCAGCCTTGTCGCAGCCTGATCACCGGCCACATCGACCTGGTGTTTGAGCTGCTGCGCAACAACAATCATCGCCGCATGGGGGTTCTTTTCAGTGTCCAGAGGACGATACCCGTTCAGCGCCTTCGAAAGCTCTTTGCCTTTTACAGTGAAAGCCCTGAGCTCTCTTTGGTTGGCGGTGTCGTCGGGCACAAGAAAACCATCAAGCAACTTGTTGATATCGGGGGTCTTGAAATATCGCGGATCCATGCCCGGTTTTGATTTCACTGCGCTTGCCTTGATCATGGACCATGATTTCAAGTTAAGTTCGACGTCACAAGGCAACCAATCCACATCCGCGTGCGATCCGATCGTCTCGAATTCCTTGTCCTGCAAAGCTTCGCGCAAATAGGCGACAACTCCCTGACAAACATCCGCGCGATCCTCGAACACTTTGGGTGTTAGTCCGCAACTTTGCAAAGCCCGTCTGGCCTGTGCATCGCCGTCTATGCAGGCTCCATAGGCCAGAACACATTTACCAAGAGTGGTATTGACCTTGATCGCCTCGCGCGCGAGGCGACGGTTCTTGGGTTGTTCCCTCGCCAAAACGAACAGCTCCCACCCTTCTTTCACCTGTTCGCGCGAATGGTGTTCGAACCAGAAACTGTTGAGGAATTTGCCGATTTTCTCAATGCTGGTCAGGACCGCTGCGCCGATATGGGTCGCATCGGTCAGCCGAGCGAACTCGGCCCCGACGCCCGCAGCATCGGCGGCGACCTGCGCCGCATCATGCAGGGTTCCGGCCGCCAGCACGTCGCGCTCGCCCACAACGGCCGGCTCGTATGGGCTATAAGTTCCGGCAATCGCCTTCATCTCACGGCTCCATTTATTGAGCGATTTGCGGCGGCGATGCAGCTTGATGCTGTCCGCCACAAGGGTTCGGATCTTGCCCAACAGCGCCGCACCCGGTACGGCGGCCAGCAGGATGCCGGTTGCACCTTTGGTCGCCTGATCAATCATCTTGATGCGCTGTTCGGTTTTCTTGACTTGCAAGGTCAGTTCCTCGACCGCCGACATCGCCCGCTCATATTCTTCGGCATAGATTTTTGGATCGGTGAACTGGTCCAATCGGGTCAGATCGGCCTGTTTTTTCAGCTTTTCAAGCCATTCGTCCTCTTCGTCGATATCCGCTTCGACTGCGGCGACAAATTTGGGGTTTTTCAACAGGGTGTCGGTCACGTCGTCATAGAGAACCCGCACCTCGGCTTCGAGCTTATTGTTGTTCCGGGCAGGCCGTTCCTCAATCGCGTCGATCTTGTCGATCATAGAGAACAGTTTTTTGTCCAGTTCCTCTTCTTCTTCTGAGGACAAGCCAAGCGCGGCCACTTCGCGAACATCCGGCGACACCATACTTTCGAAAATCCGGTCGATATTCATAAGTGCATTCATCACCGCCTCGGGCTCGACCTTGTCCGGGTCCAGCGCCAGGAAGAGCTTCACATCCTTCTGGTCGGCAGGCAGCTTGTATTTGTCGATCATGTCACGGCACTTATCCATTGCAGCCTTCACATTGGCCCGGTCCTTCATGAAGCTTTCGTCTGCGATTTGCTGAGACAGCTCGCGCGCTTCGTCCATGACGGCGCGCTGATCGGCTACGGTTGCCATGTTGCCGCTCATGCCAAAATCGGCTTGGCCCCCGGCATGGAGTTCTTCTTCGAACGGGTTGGTGGCAAAGGGCGAGTCGCTGCCGTGACCGCCCCAACCGGCCTCGATATCACGGGCATCTCTGTCGACGCGCGATGCATCCCCCTGCAAACCAGCGGTGCCTGCGAAACTGGCCGCCACAGGTAACAGGGCCAATTCCTTGGCGAACGTGTCCCAATCGCCCTTCTGGGCGGCAGCCACCATCTTGTCAATCATCTGGGTCGACATCCCGACGGCCTTGGCCAGCATACCCCACGAGGCGGCCTCGTCCCGGCTGTCCTTACCAGTATCGCCCCAGCCCCCATCTTCACCTTTGGTGCCACTGGCTGACATGCTTTCACCCGCCGCATCACACAGATCGGCAACGGCCTCGACCACCAGCGCACGCGGGTCTCGCAGAGTTCCCTTGGCCTTTGCTTCGGCCAGCTCGCTCAGCTTCGACACCGCCCGCATCCCGGCCTTTCCCGCCAGAATCCCGAACTTGGTCTTGTGTTCGCGGTTCTGCGTATCGGCGTCGCTGGTCAGTTCCTTGGCGGTGCTGTCGGCGGTCATGCCTGCGGCAAAGGAATCCGCAATTGCCCCGGCCAGACCTATCGCCACCTCGCGTTTCTTTTTCTTCTTGTCCCGCGCACCCTCGACCGCATCGACCAAACCGATTGCGGCCGCGACGGCGCATTTACGGGCGGCATCCTGCCGCACGAACTCACCGTAGGACTGT
This sequence comes from Ruegeria sp. AB5, assembly GCF_056542645.1. Classification (NCBI taxonomy): domain Bacteria; kingdom Pseudomonadati; phylum Pseudomonadota; class Alphaproteobacteria; order Rhodobacterales; family Roseobacteraceae; genus Ruegeria; species Ruegeria sp. AB5. The sequence continues at coordinate 109,452 of NZ_JBQGAE010000010.1, read as the reverse complement.
GTCATCTGGGCGGCCTTGATGTTTTCCAGATCGCGCTCCAGCTGAGCCTTGTCAGCGTCCGATGCGGTTTTCATCTCGGTCAGAATCCGCTTTTCTTCGTCTGCCAGCCAGTCGTCGTAATCTTCGTCGCCGCCGCCTGCCTTGTAGTCTTCAAACTGCGCCTGCGTCAGCTGCAACTGCGTAACCTTGGCCTCGTCCTCGGCCAGTTCGGACAGCGTCATGCCGTCCCTGATCTCAAGGGCGTTGTATTCAAGCTTGTTCTGTTCGACAGACACGCCGTCCAGTTCATTCCGCAACTCAAGCAGTTTTTCTTCGTCTTTTTCCGTCGCGATCTGCGCAACAAGGGTTTCTTCCTCCTGCGCCAGCCAATCCTCGTAGCTCGTTGCTCCGTCCGGATGGGCCTTGGCATAGCGCGCTTCGGTCAGGTCGGACTGGGTGATCTCGGGTTGATCTTCTTCGTCCATCTTTCTGATCTCGGCGATGGTTTTGCCGTCAATCACCAGATCATCATATTCGTCGGGCATATCGTCCACCGGCACGACATTGCCTTCGATCACATCCGCGCCCTTGAACTTCATGAATTCTGCCAAATCGTCGCGGCTGGCCTCGGTGATTGAGAGATTGGCATAGTGCAAGGCCTCCGAGGACGCCAGATTGGCTGCACCGATCAGCAATTTCGCATTTCTCAGACCCTTACCCAGCTTTGAGCCACCCATTTCCTGCCCGTCTTCTTCCGCCATCAACCTTGTATAGATCGCGGTGGCGTTGCTGAATGCGTTCAGCCCTTCGGAGAAACTGTCGGGCACCAGGTTCGAGGGAATAACCCCTTCGCGCACCAAAGGGGTCCAAAGCTCTTTCTCGATATCGCGGTCGCTGAACAACCGCTTGCCATCTTTGCCAAGCAGCTTGGCCAAATCATTGGATTTTTCGATCAGCGGTTCAAGCATGGCGTACATATCACGGATGGCTGCTGCCGCCTCGGGTGACGAAAACGAGAACTCCTCATCGCCCAGTTTCAGCCTTTTGAACTCACCCGCGCGGTCGGCATAGCTGTCCCATTCTGTATTCTCGATCTCGACCGGGATCTTCTTGTCGCCCACATTGGCAAGCACCTGTATGCGTTTGGGCGTTTTGATACCCGCTTTCTTCCAGGCAAAGTCGACCACCGGATTCATCCCCAGCTTTTTTGCAAGATCCTTGTCATGGGTCTTGATGACAAAGTCCATCTGCGACAGCTGCGCCTTGAGGTCGGCCTTGATCTTGTCGAACTCTTCTGTGTTCAACGTCGCATCAATGAATTTCTGACGCTGTTCGAAATCGTGCAGCTCATTGGCAAGATCGGGGGCCAAAGTGTCATTGTCACCGCAAACTTGCGTGAGCCACTCATGTTCTTTTTCAAATGCCATTTGCGTGGCCCCCGGTTACGTCTGTTTGACTTCGGCTAGAAGATCGGCTTCGGTTTTTTCGAGGAAATAGAGGAACCTGCGCACAGGTCGCCCATCGTCAAACGGGTTGGTCTTATAAAGCGCGCCGATCTTGCTTTCGTCCAGAAACCGCCTGTTGCGGCGGATCATGGCAAAGGCCTGTTCCCGCAGCGCAATCAGTTCCGGCATTTCCGCATCCTTGGCAGTAGCAATCAACTTGCGACACTCGTCCGACAGATCCATCTTCAAGCTAACCTGTTTGGCGACGGACGTGATCGTTTTTTCGTTGTTGTCGATCAGGGCCACGACGTTTTGGGCCGTTTTATCCTCATCATCCGCATTGCGGGCCTTGGCAGCAACAGACTTGACATGCTTGCCATAGAAGTCGTCCATTCCCTGAAAATAAGGCGCCAGACTGTCGATCAGCCGGGTCAGGATCATCTCAAATTTCTCGGCGGGCGGCTTGCCGCTCAGGTCCAGCGTGACATTTGCGTCCGCAAACTCGCGCGCCTCTTCCATCAGACGCAGCGCTTCGTCGCGTAATTCGTCCCAGTCATCTGCCGAGACCGCAGATTTCGCGCGGCTTTTCAGCGCTTTCAGTAGGGTCTCATTGCTTTCGAAACTGTCCCGCGCAGCCCCTTTGAGGTGTTTTTTCTCCGTCTTGATAAGATTGTCGAACCGGTCGCGGGCCTGCTTGTAGCGGGCCTTGGCTTTCTCGGTCTTTTCGTTTTGATCGCCCGATGAGTGCAGATCCTGAAGCGCCTCCTTGAAGGCTGTGCTGCCCGATCCCTTTATCTCGGCAACCAGACCTGAGGCGGTGTCCTTGTCCGAAATTCCTTTGAAGGCCTTTTCCGCCTGGCTCAGAAAATTGATTTGGCGGTCAATTCGGGCGATGAGCTTGTTCAACTCGGGATTGGCATCGTATTCGTAGGTCGTGTGATCGCCGATCTCGACCATGCCCCAAATTCTTGCAAACTCGACATCGAAGGTTCCGACATAGTCTTTGCGATCGGCGGCGGCCTCTAACGACTTCAGCAAACTCGCGTCGATTTTTAGACCCTCGACCTTGTCGCCCTTGCCACTGGTATCCAGCTTTTTCGCGAAAGCCTGCAACGTGGCCTTGAACTGCTTTACATAGGCCTTGGTCTTGTCCTTTCGCGCAGATTTGAAGCGGCTTTCAAAATCCTTGTAGAGCTTGCGATGACCTTCCGCAGTATCGACTTGAGCACTAAGATGCTTTTCAAAATAATTCAGGGTTTTGAGGCACTCGGGCAGGTTTGCGGGGTCTTTGACCTTTTCATTCGCATCATCAAACTTGTCCTGATAATGCTCTTTCAAGGCCGCAGTGTATTTCAAAACACCCTTATCCAACAGAGTCTGCCACCGCTGGGCGCATTTTTCATAAGCGATATAGTCATCGACGTTTTCTTCCAGAACGTCCAGATCACCTGCCATCTCGTGTTCGAATGTCCGCAACAGCTCCAGATCCGCCCGGCCCAATTCTTCGGAACCTGCAATTAGCTGCATGACCTCGAGGTTTGCGGCCAGCGGGCGCAGCACTTCCTGCGGAACGCCGGTCAAGCCGCGCCGGATAAGTGGGATGGCGCGCCGGGTCTGCAACTCTCCGTGGCCGGTGGCATCGGCGCCTTCCTGTTCGACCTCGTGACCGGAAATGGCCAGATATTTGGCCAGCTTTTTCTCATGAAATTTGGCACATTCCTTGAAAAAAGCGCTCAGCAGTTTTTCGGCTGCGGCAACTTCCTTTGCTGCCTTTTTCTGCCAGGCGAGGATCTTGTCTACATCGTTGTTGAATTCGGACTTGGCTTTGCTTGTCTTGGTCAAGCGCACATAGCTGGGCAAAGTCTCGTCAAATTTGGCCAGCGCCTCGTAGGGCTTGTTCTTTTTGCCCTCATATCTGCGCTTGTATCTAGCACGCATCGAGCTTGCCGTAGACATCATATCCTTCATATGCGCCGAAGTTTCGACCACCTCGCGCGCCAGTCGCTCCAGCCGGGCAGCATCGGGTTCTTCGGCCAGATCCTCGGTCGATTTCCGGTCCGAGACCGCCTGTTCGAAGTCCTGATCCTCATTCCCCAAAATCTCGCCTTTCGGGGCTTCGGCAGCCTGTTTCTCGGACAGGGCAATCTTTTCCAGCGTCTCAAGATACAGCAGACCATTCAAAACCGCTTGGGCATCAGAATATTCCCCTTTTGCGCAAAGTTTCTCGGCCACTATTGCCGCCCGTTTCAGAACGCGCTGCGCCCGGCGGGCGAACTTGTCATGATCGTCGTCATCGTCGCCCTTTTTCGCCTTTTGGTCTTTCAGATCGGCCAGATCGCTGCGCAGAGTTTTTAGCTTTAGGTCGATCGAGGCCTTGAGCGCTGCAACTTTCTTGTCGCGAAGTTTCTTGTCCTTTTGGTGGTCGCGGAAATCTATCGGATGCCGCCAGGCCTTGAGCAGTTTGACCTCCTGGGTGGAAAGCTTGAATGATTCCAACTCGTGATCGGTGAAGGTGAACAGCTCGGAATCGAATTCGGACAGGTTGGCTTTCTCTTGGGTCATCCCGTAAAGCTGAGCTGCCGCCTGACTAATTTTTTCTTCGATGGACGTTCCGTCGGGCCGATCAGGCACGACAACGGATTTCAGTTTTAAGGCGGCCATCAACTTGGCAGCAAAGTCGCGCGCCCGTTCGGCTTTTTTCTGGTCTATTTGTTCATCAACGTCCTGAACTTCTGCGCCATCGGCCATTTGCTTTCCCCCCAACGGACCTTTTTAACTGGTGCTCAAGGCCTGTTTCATCTTTTCGACCGCCCCACCCAGCGTATCGGCCAAACTCATTGGTACGCTCAGATCATTACCGTCCATGATCTGAATGGCCTCGTTCGTATTCAGGAACTGGCCCATATCGTCAAACACACTCTGCGCATCCGTTTTGGCATCGGACAGCTTGTCCTCATTCGCGCCTTCAAGGCCCAGAAAGGCGGCGTTCAACCGGGTATAGAGGTTGTTTGAAAATCCGGTCAGGCCATTATCAGCGAGGATCTGGCAATTCGGATCTGGAAAACCCGCCAGCTCCTGCCGCAAGGCTTCGATCTGTCCATTGGCCTGAGTGCAAGCCGCGTCCCAGATATCGCGCACGCGTTTGGCGGTTTCCCGACCAATCGGGCCGGGATCAAGGCCCGCTGGGGCCGTATTGCTGCGGGCCAATTCCTGTTCAATCATCGCCAGCGCCTTCAGCGCAATCGGGTAGTCCCCGGCCTCGGCCCGCGCAACTGCCTGCGCATATATCTTTTTGGGCTTTGCGAACTGTGTCGCATCCCGTTTCAGGGCCGCTGCCAGCATTGGCGCAATCCGGGCGCGTTCCTGTTCATATTTTTCCTTGTCGGCCGGTGCCCCAGCCTGGTTGGCTTCGGGCGCGGCAGCACTCCCCGCCTGAATCTGGCTGGACAGAGCCTTGAGGATTTTCAACGCCTTCTCGAAATTGCGCGCATCGCCTTCGGCCATCGCTTTGGCCCAGGCCGCGTTGGCTTTGCCGCCGTCGATACGGCCCGCCTCGATCGCTTTTTTCAGGACGGGCTCAAATTTGGCCGAGCCGATCTGCCATTTCTTTTCGTTCAGATCGATGGATGCCGGCGCTTCCTTGCGTTGCTGATCTGCGGCGGCCATCGACTGCATCACGCGTTTGGTGACTTTGATCGCCCCTGCGTAATCCGTTTCTTCATCGCCGATCCGCACCGCATAGGTCCAGGCGGCCCTAATCTTGGACACGTCGCCGGTCGAGGTCTTGAGGAACTGCAGCACTTTGGGCTCAACGGTCGATTTCAACTGTTCCCATTTCGCTTGCAGCGGATCGAGGGCTGCGGCCTTACCATCTTCAACCTTTGCATCTTCACGGGCCCCATCTTCTTCAATCAGGATGCCCTGGGCATCAAACACGCATACCTTCATGGGAAGTTTGACGAGCGTAAGAAAGGCTCGTGTTTTTTTGGCAAGCCCGGCAAGTACATCAGATTGACAGGTCAGATTGAGCTTGTTGCCGTCTGCATTGCACGTTCCGAAGGCAATCTTGGCGGTATCTCCTGACTTTTTGGCGTTCCGGCCAAGTAGGTCCGGGGCTTTTATCCGGTCTAGCAAAAATACGGTGGTATCCGTCTTTTTACCCAGACAGATTGCGAAATTCAGGTCCCTTTTTCGAGCTGCCGAAATCTGTCCCGTCAATTCCTTGAGTTGGACCTTGTCCAGACCCATCCTGTGCCTCCCCAAGCGCTCTTTAACGCGACGGTGCCGACGGAAGGCAAGACCTGCGACAGCACTTGGTAACCAATACACTTACCAATGTTAATGAGTTTGAAGTTTTTGAGAGAAAAGTACACTTAAAATTCAGGTTTTCTCTCGGTTTCCCTGACAAAGCTCGCTTCTAGGGGCAATCAACCTTAGACTTGAGCGAAGGTACGAGCAATGTTTCGGGATGGTTCATGGATGAACCGTGCCATCTTGCGCTGTGGCTCTTTCTGACAGCATCAGCTCTTCAAGGCACCGGCCTCACAGTCGAGTTTACGAGCGTGGTAGTGAAGTATGCCGTCCTTGTCCGGTTTGGGCTCCTTCATTTTTTTGTAGGCTCGGCGATACAGTTTGAGTTCCTTGCCAGCAGGACAAGTATAGGCATCGTTTTCAGCGCCAAAGGTCAAGTCGACGAGCCAACTCAGCATCAGTCCAGAACCATAGGCCGTGTCTGCGATCAGCCGCTCAGGGTTCATGTCGTGGCGAGTGCGCACCCGGTCTACTATGTTTCGGTTAGCAAGTCTGATTGGTGCCGCCGCCCCTCGCGGAGATTTATCCAAAATCGCTGCGGCCTTGTCATAGTCTCGGCGTATTTTTGGGGGCAGGTCTGGGTTTGGTGCAATTACTACGCCCGAGATTGGGTAAAGTAGTTTGTCGTAAACCCAAATTGCTACCTTTTCGCAGTCAAAACATCTGGATAACCATAAATTGGATACCAAGCCTTCCCGGCTAGCGCGTCCACTTTCAATATAAGGAATACCTTGCGCGAAACGTATCAAACGAGAGCGAATTTTTTCCCGCTCGTCAGGGTCTTCCTCGCTCAGATCGAAGCTCTTTGCCTCTTCATCCGACCAAATCTGAGGTGAATCGTCTTTTCTCATTGGATCCGCGTATGCGTATACCAAAAATGTTTGGCCAAAACGCTGCAGTGTGGGCAGTTGAATGCGGTTTCTTCAATCGACGGTGAAACGTATTTCATATTGCCTCGAACAAAAAAGGACTACTCAATTATTTCAAAGCCTTGGTGGAAGCGCCGGGTGCAAGCAACTATAAAATTGTTGCGGGACTTTGCGTCATCCCGCAACAATTACGAAGCGAAATTGGAAAATAACATTGAAAATCAAAATGTTATGGGAAAATCGTTGCTGGGGTGGTAGGATTCGAACCTACGATACACGGTACCAAAATGCAAAAATGCCTTACCGGGTGCTACTTTTGCCTTACATTTTTTACTTTAAGTACAGAAGCTTGCATGGTCAAAAGACGTGCTTTGTGCACTTTTACTTACATTTTTGTAGATCGTGCCGTGTTTCCATTGCAGCGCACATCACAAATCCTCACAGGCCGTCCATTGCTGTGGAAATTTTCCACAGTTGCGTGGCCGATTCTATTCACCTGCCTGACCTATTCGATGACGTTACCTCGAATTCCAACGACGCATTAACTCAACCCACTTAGGGCTGGCGCGTAGTTCTGAATTCGCCACTACTATCCGCTCCAATACGGCATCAATCTCGTAAGGCCATGAGTTGGCGTCCTCGGGCAGGGCGATATAGAGGATTTCTAGAACTCGCTCAGGGTGCTTGTCGACGATATTGCCTTCGCTTCGTCGAATAGAAGGCAGGATGATATGGTCGCGTTCGATTGGGCCGATGAGTGGTAAGATAGCTTTGGATGTTTCCATGAAAGTATCTGAGTTGGAGAAAGCCAACTCAATCAATCTCGCTGTGTTTTTTGGTGTACGAGCGGCTATTTGAATTGGCCAGACGTTCTGCAGGAAGCGCTCTTGCATAGACTTCCAATGCTTGGAATCGTCGTCATCACCCTTGCCACGTCTTTCCAACTGCCAAAGCACTTGCGCTCGAAATGAATCCCCTGCGCTAAGTAACAAATGACGAAGTTCGGCGTCGCTTATCCGCACTTCCCCTTTGGCACCGTCTGAGTACACCCAGCTCGCCAGTACGAGTCCCACTAAACCGTCTCTGTTTTCTTGATCGTCGGTCGCTCTACTGGCCACTTTCTCAAATAGGTGAGGTTTAAGTTTTTCGGATAATTCGAAGCTGGGAATGCTCTTGGCGCCCCAAAGATAGCCTGTCCACCAAGCGTCGATTTTGGCAGTGGAATCCCCATTCAAAACACTTAGTAACTTTTCATCCGCCCACTCTGGGTCAATAGCGTAGAGCCAATGCAGCATGTTGCTGACAAAAACCAAGGCAAGGCAACCGTCGTCTCCGGGCAAGGACAATGCTCTTTCAACAAGCACCCTCCATTCGTTAGGTAGCCCTTGCCCTACGTCCAAGTCGTTTCGCCGTGGATCGTTGTACAAAGCCTGAGCGATTTTACCTGCTGGCGAGTTTAGCGCTTCAGATGCCCAATCTGGTTCGTTGCCGCTCCTCACAATACCAGAACCGCCTACATCGGGGTGATTGGTAAGGGTATCTAATAGTCTTGAAGTCAATCGTTCAAAAATCGGCACGCATTCGTGGGAAAGTTCCTTCGAGGCATTTAGCAGCCAGTCGGAAACAGGATAAATGACACCTCCTAGAGCTTCATCGTTGGCCGTTAACAAGACTTCGGAAATGATGTTCTTAAGCCGAATACAGTCCTCTTTCCGGCTCTCTCGATTTAGGAACCTTCGCCAAGCCCATTCAGGAAAGATACCTTTCTTAGCTTCTAGACGAAGAGCAGAAATCGCTAAGACTGGCCGTTTTGTACACAAGCCTGAGAATGGGTCTCGTTCATCAAGACCAAACGCGGACTTATTCGACAATTCCTGAGCTTTGGCCAGAATGTTGGTCAAAGGTTCGGCCAATAGCTCATCAAAATCGGTATGCGTGCGAACCATGCCACCACGGCTTTCGAGAGATTCATCAGCCCTTTCTCCACGTTCTGGAGACCACTCTGGTGCTATCTTTTGTAGTCGTTCGATCTCAGCTTCATAGTTGAGGTTTAAATTGCATCCATTGGAGCGCAGCCAGTGAATTCTGTCGGCGATTCCCCAAGCGCGTCGAACTACAAACTCATGATCGGGCTCATTTTCCCAACGTTCTCGCCCCTCAACAATTCGCTGCTCAATTCTTCTCGTCGCTGGTATGGGTAGCGAAGCCCATCGCTCTTTCAGAGCCAAAAGCAGGTCTCGCTGATGATGAATGTCCCAAAAGGCTTTTCGAGTCACTTTTTCGAAAAAGTCTTCGAATTCATCGTTTGGAACGACTTCACTAAATCGGCTGGCCCAAATCCGTAACCTAGCAAACGTTGTGTCATCCTCGGTAGCCCAAGTCGCCACCTCTTGGCGTGCCCTTTGAGCGTTCAGGTCGACCAGTCGTTGAAACAAGGTTGCGTATTTTAAGACCGCGCCCCGAAAACCTTCGTTTCTTGCGTAGCCACTGATGTCTGGGTCCTCAGATGGGATAATCGGAGGAATGTCTAGCCACTTGTAGTGACCTCTCTCGGATTCTAGCTGAATGCCAATATCTAGATTGCGTTTCAAAGCGGAGACTACGTCAGCAAGCCACTCGTCCGGGATGTCAAGTTCGGGAGCGTCCTCAAGGTATTTGAGCTCTAACCGAACCAGATCACCAAGTTTGGTTTTCTCCTCGATTTGAGGGGGTACCACCGACCCGAAGTAATTGTGCGTAGCGGCTAATCTGGGGCGCGAAAGGGTTTCGAATTTCCGTACGGTGGCCTTGCTCCAATCGACGAGTTTCAATTCATCTGAGAACCTATACCAATCCAACCTGTCGTCGTCGCTCGCGAAACGCCAGTGCTCAAAAAGGTAATACCAAGCCTGAAAAATGTGCGGCTCACATTTCGTTTGAGCACTCCCAACGTGCCACCGGATTTTTTGTTGAATCCATTCATGTAATCCATATTGCCTTGCGCCCCACCAAACTGCCGCGTTCTGATCGGATACCTTGGACAACCAAAGGCCCAACAGATTTATCCGGTCGGGTAAGAGGCCTGCTTTAAGGGAAGCTCCACCACGCAGCAAAGTTACATGATCGTCTCTAAGCCCAGCTCTATCCTTCCGGTTCAACGTAAACGCGTCCCATGCCGTGGAAGGGACTTCTCGTTTCGGGCTTAATTCATCTGGATCTACTGGGGGTGGAACCTGATCCGTGGCCAAACCATACAACAAGAACGGATCAACGAACTTGCCTTCGTCATCACCGAAGCGGACTCTGCGAGGCGGAGAATAGCGGATCGTTCTATCAAACACGCACAGCCAAGTTGCTGGCGGGGTCGGATCGCTTTCAAAGAACTTTCTGACGCCTTCTTTTGTCGAGACCAAGTGCGCAACTCGCTCGCGTTCAATCGGCGTTAGTGCTTCTGGACCGCGCAGAGCGAGCTCAACTGTGCGGTCTTGCCATGCTTCAGGTTCCCTCGCACGGTTGGCCCATTCTGAGAGAGTGATCCAAAGCGCCTCGTGTTGGTTGTCACTTGCGTACGGGATAGCAGCCACGCCCTTGTGCTGCCAGCGCGCATTAGCGTCGTCGTCCGTGCCCGATTGGAATGCATAAACTTCGTCCAAGCGTCCACGTGACTTATTCAAAGCCTCAAGCAGGTATTGCACGGGTGGATCGTCGGCGGCATAGCCAAGAAAGACAACTGCATAGCGATCGATTACATCCTTGAAAAAGTTTGTTGCCCACCCCTCTGCTAAATAGGCTCTTCCAAACTCAGCGCTAGACAGAACAAACCCATCACCTTCTGACCCGTCATACCTTTCTGTTGCGCGACCGTGGAGATACACGACACCATTGAGTTCGCCGGGGCGCGCCGGATTTGGTAGGCGCGGAGGTTGCCAGACCTCAAGTTCACGTCCGCAATCATCGAAAAGCCTGTCGAAGTTAGTGGTGACAAGTTTTGTCACCCCCCCGTTTGATGTGGCAAGATCAAGAAGGAGCTCGTGTGCTGACAGGTCCACGTCATCTTTCGGGATAAGAGCCTTCGCCACGGCTCGATCTATGTCAGCCGACAGGAAATCCCGTTCCAAAAGACCGAAAACCCTGTCCGCAGAGATGAGACCCGGCACCCCAGTTTGACTTTCCATATCCTTCGCAGCTTTTAGAATCTTGGTCGCTGGGCTGTCGGCCCCTACGCCGAGAGACGCAAGGACTTGCTCAGCCAGCCCAAAAAAGTCGGGAAGCTGGGCTTTGGCTCTAGAGACACCAGCCCCGCAAAAAAACACCACTCTTCCTTCGTCCAAAGCGTGCAAGAGTTCGTCTGGGATGTTTGGGCCATTTTGTATAAATCGCATTTCAACGTTCGCGGATATCTTGATTTGAAAAAACTTAAGGTTTGCCGTGTGTTATAGGGGCTTTCAAGTACTGTAAGGCCGAGATGTCGAACCGCCAAGGCCATTAAACTCGGAGTGATTCAAAATGCCGCGACGCGCGGGCTGGAATGCCCCAAGTGTTTATTTTGGTGATAGCGATAGATGCCTGTGTGTCCCTCAAGCTTCACTTTGTAGTGTCAGCGAGACTTACCTAGATGATAACGCCGAGACCAGCTTTGATGTGGGTAAATTGCAAGGAGGCGATTTACCATGAGCTACAAAAAGAATGCCGATCTAAAAGGAGTCCGGCTACTGCGCGCGGACCAAGTCTTGGAAAAATTGCACGGGATTGGGATGACTGATGTCAACGTGACTTGGGTCAATAACCGTATCGACCGGGGGCAACTACCTTGCACAAAAGTTGGGAAGTATCGCCGAATTCGTGAGGACGTTTTGGAGAAGATGATAATGCGTTGGTATCGCGACGCTGATCGCTAGTGGACGTACTAGGGATGGGCAAACTATGGGTAGCGTTTCTAGTTACCGTGCATCGTAGGTTTTATTTTTATAATTAAAACAATGTGTTAATGGTATAATTTCGGAAAAATTTTGGCCATTTCCACAGTTTTTCCACAGTTTTCCACAGTAATTTCCGCTTGGATTCGAGAGGTCGCACAAAAGCGACAATCATAAGGTATTGTAAAAAATAGGAAAGTTTTGGCTGGGGTGGTAGGATTCGAACCTACGATGCACGGTACCAAAAACCGCTGCCTTACCACTTGGCTACACCCCAACGGTGAGCGGCTGTCTACGATTGTTGTCGGCGGGGTTCAAGGGCTTTTGGGTAAAAATTTCGGCCCGCTGAAAAAATTTTTCGGACGGGTTCTCACGTGGTTTCCAACAGGATTGCACCAGAGCGCTTTCCCGCTTGCACGCATGTATGGGCGGTCGCGCACTGCTCTAGGGGAAAGACATCTTGAACCGGGCAAATCAGGGCCTTGGCTGCCAAGGCTTGGTGTAGTTTTTCGATTGCGCGCGCGCGGTCTGGTTTGGGTAGGATGTAGATCAGGATCAGTTCAAGCGTGACGGCTTTGAACATAAGCGGGTAGAAGGGCAGAGTAGGTGCCATGTTCCGGGCTGAACCAAAGGCGTTGATGCGACCATTTTCGGCAATGACTGCAGCGTTGGTTTCGGCGTTTTGGCCAAACTCGACATCTATGATTCGATCAACGGGTTTCCCGCCATTGGCTGCGAGGACATGCGCGGCAAGGTTGCTATCGGAATAGTCAAAAACTGCTTCGGCACCTGCCGCGCGCACAAGATCGAATTTGTCGCGGCTGGCGGAACTGAGCACCCGCGCACCAGCCCACTTTGCCAATTGTACCGCCAGAAACCCTACCGTGCCGGCACCGCCGTGAACAAGGACAGTTTGTTCCGCGGGGTCGCCACCCGAAAAGACCGCGTGGCTGGCGGTCAACCCTGGGATGCCCAGTACCGCACCCGTTTGAAGCGACACGTCCCGCGGAAGAGGGACAGCTTGGTCCGCGGGCAGGGTGATGTGTGTCGCCGCCGTGCCAAAGGCACGTTTCCACTGGCCGTTCCAAACCCAGACCCGTTCGCCGATACGGGCTGCAGATACGCCGTCCCCAACTGCGGCAATGACCCCAGAACCATCGCTGTGCGGAATAATTGTGGGAAAAGGAGGCTTCGTGACCCCAGGTCTGGACCCGGCCCGCGCTTTAACGTCTGACGGGTTCACCCCTGAAAAGGCGAGATCCACCATGACGTCTCCGGGCCCTGGTGGGATTGGCGCAAGTTCTTCTATTTTGAGAACATCCTCCGCGTCGCCAAAGGATGAATAGGTCACAGCTTTCATGTCAGCCCTTTTTCTTTGCACCAGCAACCTTAGCCTGGCCGAGCGTGAATGCCAGAACGGCCGGTGTCTTGGATCTCAAAGTTACTCGCGGACTTCTGCGGGATCGACGCCCCACAGGTTGGACTTGAGTGTCCAGCCTCGGTATCCGCCCGCCGAAATCCGGCACCAGTCCAATGAGCAGGCACCAAGCCGGGCGACGACTCCGGTTTCAAAATGCGCGTTGATTTGCGAGTTCGGGTCCGGTCGCGCGTAAACGGGCAGCATTTCGGATTCGATCAGGACCGTGCGCACACCGGACAAAAGCGCGTAGTGAACCCAGCCTCCGGCACCGTCCCGGTCCTGCACCTTGCGCCAGTTTCCGTACTCCGCCGTGATCTGCAGCGGCATCCCGCGTCGCTTGAACACCCAGTCGATTCGATGCGTCAGGGACGGACCCCGGCGCACGTTTCCTTCAGCTGCTTTCATCGAGACAAAACGTGGCAGTGGCAGATTTGTAACCGGCCCACGGGCGTCTTGGGCCGCGACCGTGATGGGGGCGGACGCAACAAGAAACACGGTTAGGATCGCCAAACATAGGCGTTTCACCGGTAGAAGACCACTCACTGACTGCCTGCTCTTGTGCCTGTTGATCTGCTTTCGAAAAAAGGTCGCCTCAATGGCTTTGGGGTTCTTGTGCCCCGCCTTATCCTGCGCCACGATGCCATGACGCAAGCGCGATTGCAAAGCAGTGGGAGGGCGGAAGTGCCAAGAGAACGTCTGAGTGTTGTTGTTACGCGACGGTTGCCTGAAGCGGTGGAAACCCGGCTGAGTGAACTGTTCGATGTCCGTCTGCGTGACGACGATACCCCAATGAGCCTTGAAGAACTGGTTGATGCGGTGAAAGAAGCCGACGTATTGGTGCCAACCGTCACAGATGCCATTGACGGAGGGGTGCTGGGACAAGCCGGTGAAAACTTGCGTCTGATTGCCAATTACGGGGCTGGTGTTGACAATATTGACGTCGCCACAGCTCGGCAACGCGGCATTCTGGTGTCGAACACGCCTGGTGTTTTGACGGACGACACCGCCGATATGACCATGGCGCTTATCCTGGCCGTTACACGGCGGTTCCCAGAAGGCGTTGCCCTGATGCAGCAAGGGGACTGGTCCGGTTGGGCACCGACTGCTTTGCTGGGCGGTCGGATCGGCGGGCGACGTCTGGGCATTCTGGGCATGGGGCGGATTGGTCAGGCCGTTGCGCGCCGTGCCAGCGCCTTTGGGATGCAGGTGCATTACCACAACCGTCGCCGGTTGCGCCCCGAAATCGAGCAGGAATTGGAAGCCACATATTGGGAAAGTCTCGATCAGATGGTTGCGCGGATGGATGTTTTGTCAATCCATTGTCCCTCGACCCCCTCGACGTTTCATCTGATGAATGCGCGCCGGTTGAAGCTGCTCAAGCCCTCGGCGGTGGTCATCAACACCTCGCGCGGTGAAGTGATCGATGAAAACGCGCTGACACGTCTGATCCGGTCAGGCGATATTGCCGGGGCCGGACTGGATGTATATGAGCGCGGCACCCAAGTGAACCCGCGCTTGCGGCAATTGCCGAATGTGGTTTTGCTGCCGCATATGGGGTCCGCCACTTTGGAAGGCCGGATCGAAATGGGTGAAAAAGTGATCATCAACATCAAAACCTTCGAAGATGGTCACCGGCCACCGGATCAGGTGGTGCCATCCATGTTGTAGTTCGCCAGAAAGGGACGGCGATGGAACTGATAGAGGGCGGATGCCTGTGCGGTCAGCTACGTGTTTCAGTGACGGGTCGCCCTTTGCGGGTCGGGATTTGCCATTGCCTGGATTGCCGCAAACACCATGGGGCGACATTCTACGCGGCGGCCATCTTTGCACACGACGCGGCCACCGTTACAGGAGAGACACGCAGTTATGAGGGGCGGTTCTTCTGTCCAACCTGCGGATCATCTGTATTCGCCAAATCAGGCGAAGAGATTGAAATACATCTCGGTTGCCTTGATGCGCCCGACCAGTTGACACCAACCTACGAATGCTGGTCGTCTCGGCGCGAGGGCTGGTTGCCACAGTTTCCGGAGATGCAAAGTTTCCTGCGCGACCGGCCCGATGGAACAGCTGATCACAGCGCGTAGGGCGCGCGCAAACAGCGAAACTCTGCCGCTGCCCAGCTCATTAGTGGTTGCGGGTGGCGGGTCAGTACAGTGTCAATGCACCAATTGAATTGGAGGATAGAATGCGTGTTCATCGGATTTCAGGACTGGTATTGTCAGCCATTGCCTTTTCGGCCCCGGTCTTTGCCCAGGAAACCGCTGACGCAGTCGCACCAGAAGGCGCGACCGAGGGTCAGGTGCAGGCACTGACTGCCGAAGTGATAGCTGCGCTTGAGGCAAAAACAAACGGTGTGCCCGTGCAATCCGAGAACTGGATGGTCGCAGCCGCCAATCCCCTTGCTGTCGAGGCCGGTGCAAGAGTGCTGCGCGCGGGCGGGTCGGCTGCGGATGCGATGGTTGCCGTGCAGGTTGTTCTGGGTCTGGTCGAGCCACAATCCTCTGGCCTCGGCGGCGGGGCATTCCTGGTTTGGTATGATGCGGGCAGCGGCCAGCTCACCACTCTGGACGGGCGTGAGACTGCTCCGCTGGCGGCGACACCAACGCTGTTTCAGGATGAAAAGGGCGAGCCCTTGCAGTTCTTCGATGCCGTAGTCGGAGGGCTTTCGGTTGGCACGCCCGGCACGCCCGCCTTGCTGGAAGAGGCGCACCGACGTTGGGGCCGTTCGCCTTGGCCCGGCCTGTTCACCGACGGCATCCGTCTGGCGGATGAGGGTTTTTTGGTCTCGCCCCGCTTGGCCGGTATGGTTGCCAGCGACGCCGAACGTTTGTCGCGGTTCCCGGCGACAGCTGACTATTTCCTGCCCGAAGGAGAGCCTTTGCAACAGGGGCAGCGGCTGGTGAACCCGGATTATGCCGAAACGCTAAGGGCCCTGGCAGCACAAGGGTCCGCAGGATTTTATGGCGGCGAGATTGCCGCAGATATCGTGAGAACTGTTCGTACGGCGGCGGGCAATCCCGGTGTCTTGTCCGCCACCGATCTGGCCTTGTATCAGGTCCTTCAGCGCGATCCTGTCTGTGCGGCGTATCGCACCTATGAGGTCTGCGGCATGGGCCCTCCTTCCTCCGGTGCGCTGACCGTTGGTCAGATCCTGGGCATGTTGAACGGCTATGATCTGGCCGCGATGGGCCCCGACAGTATGCAGGCGTGGCGGTTGATCGGAGAGGCTTCGCGCCTCGCCTTTGCAGATCGGGGCCGCTATATGGCCGACAGTGACTTTGTGCCAATGCCCACGGCTGGCTTGGTCGATCCTGACTACCTTGCGCAACGGGCAGAGTTGTTGAATGCCGAAGGGGCACTGACCGAGGTCGCTCCGGGCAACCCCGAGTTCGACCATGCCTTCAACTGGGCCGACGATGAATCGCTTGAGCTGCCATCGACCTCGCACATCTCGATTGTGGACAGCTATGGCAACGTGTTGTCGATGACGACGACAATTGAAAATGGTTTTGGCTCGCGACTGATGACAAACGGGTTTTTGCTGAACAACGAGCTGACCGATTTCTCGTTCCGGACCCATCGCGATGGTGTGCCGATCGCGAACCGGCTGGAACCGGGCAAACGCCCACGTTCGTCCATGAGCCCGACCATCGTCATGCAGGACGGTGCGCCGGTTCTGGCCATCGGCTCGCCGGGGGGCAGCCGGATCATCGGTTACGTCGCCAAGTCGATCATTGCCTGGGCCGATTGGGGCATGGATGTGCAGCAGGCGGTCTCGCTGCCGCATCTGGTCAACCGCTTCGGCACCTATGACGTCGAGTTGGACACTGCTGCCGAAGGGTATGCGGACGCTTTGGCCGAGATCGGGTTCGAAGTGAACCCCCGCGATCTGACCTCGGGGTTGCATGCCATTGAAATCGGCGAAGGTCTCAGCGGTGGCGCGGACCATCGGCGTGAGGGGATCGCGCTGGGCGAATAGCGCTTGGGTCTTGTCCTGTCCTGGTGGGCCTTTTAGTCATGTTCTGGAAGGCCCGTAGGTCGCGGCGGGTAGGGGAGGATCAAAAAGGTGCAGGCAACGGTTTTGCCGCGAAACGAGGCCGGGATCGAAACGGCCATAGGTATTTTGAAGCAACGGTTTGGTGATCGGCTGCAAACCAGTGGTGCGATCCGTGAACAACATGGTCACACAACGACTTGGATCACCAACCAAAGCCCGGATTCAGTTGTGTTTCCCCGGTCCACCCAGGAGGTCGCCGAGATCGTCAAAACCTGCGCCGCGCATAGGGTTCCGGTGATCCCATTTGGCACAGGCACCTCGCTGGAAGGTCATGTAAACGCACCAGCGGGCGGGATTTCGATTGACCTATCACAAATGGATAGCGTGCTGGAGGTTCACGCCGAGGATCTGGACTGTGTCGTGCAACCCGGTGTTACACGCGAAGACCTGAACACATACTTGCGCGATCAGGGTTTGTTCTTTCCAATCGATCCCGGGGCCAATGCGTCTCTGGGTGGTATGGCGGCGACCCGAGCATCCGGCACCAACGCGGTACGCTATGGCACCATGCGGGACAACGTGCTGAGCCTTGAGGCCGTGATGCCCGATGGCCAGATCATCCGAACTGGCCACCGCGCCCGCAAATCCTCGGCGGGTTACGATCTGGCGCGGCTGTTGATTGGGGCAGAGGGCACGCTAGGCATCATCACGGAACTGACCCTGCGCCTGCACGGCATCCCCGAAGCCATCAGCTCTGCGCGGTGCTCATTCCCAACCGTTGATGCCGCCTGCCGGGCCGTGATGACGACGATTCAGTATGGTGTGCCTGTGGCGCGAATAGAGTTGCTGGATGAGTTGTCGGTCAAGGCGGCCAACGCCTATTCCGGTCTGACCTTGCCGGAAACGCCTCTACTGCTGTTGGAGTTTCATGGTTCAGACGCCAGCGCCGCCGAACAGGCTGAGACGTTCGGTCAGATCGCAGAGGACTTCGGTGGCACTGATTTCGCCGCGACCTCGACCACGGAAGAGCGCAATAGGCTATGGCAGGCACGCCATGATATGTATTGGGCCAGCTTGCAGCTGCGCCCCGGTGCAAAAGGTATCTCCACAGATGTCTGTGTGCCGATCTCTCGGCTGGCCGAGGCTGTTGGTGCGGCTCAGACCAAAGCGGCCGAGCTGGGTTTGATCGCTCCGATCGTGGGTCATGTGGGCGATGGCAATTTCCACAGCCTGCCACTGATCGACATGGAAAACGACGATGAAGTCAGTCGGGCCGATGAATTTGTTGGTTGGTTGAATGATCTGGCTATTGCGATGGAAGGCACCTGCACCGGAGAACATGGAATCGGACAGGGCAAGCGCGCATATCTGATCCGAGAGCTGGGGGCTGCGACGCAGTATATGGCGGCGATCAAACAAGCGATTGATCCCCATAACATCATGAATCCAGGAAAGATTATCGACCTGCCGGTGACGTGAAATCTTCGCGTGAGGCGCAAGGGTGTCATAACCTCGCCCAAATCTCGTGACAAAAGCCGTACCCGAGCAGTTTTCACCAAAGGTTCAGGAGAATGGAAGGTTTTCGCTTACTGGGATTCATAGTGGTCACGCTGATCGTTGTGCTCGGACTAGATTATTTTCAGCAGGACAAAAAAACTGACCAGCGTTTGTCGCTGAACGGCTACGTTGACAGTATCCATCATCGTTTCGACCGGCATCAGGACGAACAGCAGGCCAAAGAGGTAGCCCGCGCGCGCCAGAAACGCTGGGACAACGGGCCAAAGCCCTATTTCCCCAAACCGCTGCCGGGTTGGACCCAATACGCCCTTTCGGACAGGGATCAAGAGGTTGTGGCGACCGCACGGTCCCTGTTTTTCCAGCCGACCAAGATCTCGTTCGATGACGTTCCGCCCGAACTTGTCCGGCTGATGGAGATCGGAAATGAAGGCAAGATGCGCAAGTTGGAACAAACCAGTACGCTTTATGCCAACGGATCCGATCTTGTTTTGCTGAACGTCACGCTCAAAAAGAAATCGTCCCGCAATACTGTGGCCGGACTGGCCATGAGCGGTCAGACCGCCGTCATGGAATCGATGAAGAAGAAAGAGGGTTATGCGGTCGTGGACGGGGTTGCCTTTGTCGAAGAGCTAAAGCACCTGGAAAACCGCGACGAAGCGCAGAAGTATCGTACGTTCACGGGCCGTATCGGGTTCGATGAAGAGGTGATCATCCGTCTGCACACAACCGCCGAAGATGGCGCGATCCGCGATATGTTGAATGCAATCGACTATGCAGGGTTAAACGCACTGCTGGCCCTGCCTGCGTCGGTCGTCGGCAATGGGATCGAGGTCCCCTTGGATCGGCAGCCCGAAATCGCCGATCAGATGATGTCGGTGTACAACGCGTTGATGATCAAGCAGAACGAACTGGCGCAGAAAAAGATCAAGAACATCGACACGTCAGCAATCCTGATCAACGCGCTTGCCGGGTCGGGATATCACACCGATGGAATTGTCGACATCACCGGTGGCGAGGTGTTTGAAAATCAGGACCTGATGCAGATGACGTACAATCGCACTCAGGACATGTTGCTGACCTCAGTGTTGCAGGCCGTGGATCCCGCGCCCGAGTCCGATCCTGCACTCCAGCCGAAATCCTCGGCCGCAGGCTTCTTCGCCCGATTTTTTAAGAGTGAACGGAAAACGCCTGCTGCGGTCAGTTCGGCGGTCACCGTCAGCAAAGGCGGGGCGGGCGGCTCTTCTTGCGCCGTGATTGGCAATGCCAAGCGGTGTTCCATCGGTAGCAACTGAGCCAACACGGCAAAAAACGACGGCCTGTGCCTGACACGGGTCGTTTTTTTCATATCACTGGTCGGATGAATGTCGCGCGTGTGGCGTCAATTGCGCCATATGGACAGCAACAGATTCCAAGGGGAGACACCCGGCTATGAAAACCCAAGTCAAAGCACTGGTTGTTGGCGGCGGCGCCGTCGGCACTTCGATTGCCTATCATCTGGCCAAGGCAGGCTGGGACGACGTCATGCTGATCGAACGCGATGAGCTGACATCCGGATCAACCTGGCATGCGGCGGGTCTGCTGCCGCTGTTCAACATGTCCTATGCGACGACCCACATCCACAAATACTCGGTTGATTTCTACAAGCAGCTCGAGGATGAGACCGGCCTGAACGCGGGTTTCGCCGTGGTCGGCAACCTGCGCATGGCGCAGACGCAGGAACGCATGGACGAATACATGCTATACGCATCCACCGCCGAGACCTGTGACGTCGCCTATGAGTGGCTGACCCCGGACCAGATCAAGGAACGCTGGCCGCTGATCGAAACCTCTGACCTGAAGGGCGCGATCTATCACACCGAGGACGGCTATATTAACCCCGCAGATGTGACCCAGGCGATGGCCAAGGGTGCCCGTCAGCGCGGTGTTGAGATCGTGCGCAAGATGCAGGCCGATGCCTTCCACTGGACCGGCACTCATTGGGAAGTCACCTGCACCAAGATGGTGGAAAAGGGCGGCAACCTTGTCGAAAGCGACGAGAAGGTGGTGATCACCGCCGAGCATGTCGTGACCGCATCCGGCAACCACGCACAGCGCACAGCCAAGATGCTGGGCATCAAGATGCCCGCGATCCCGGTCGAGCATACCTTCATCGTCATGGACAAAGACCCCGAGCTGGTCAAATGGCGCGAGGCAGGTAACCCGGAGCACCCCGTTGTGCGTGATGCCGACAACGAATCCTATGCGCGCGAAGAACGTGGCGGCTGGATTCTGGGCATCTATGAACACGGCGCACCTGCGCGGTTCGAACATGGCGTGCCTGACAGCTTCCGCGCGGACTTGTTCCCGCTGGATCTGGACAGGATTGCGGATCAGTATATGGCGATGGCCGAGCGTGTGCCCTCCTGCGCTGAATCCGGCCTGAAGGACGATTTCAACGGCCCAATCTGCTATACGCCTGACGGCAACCCGCTGGTTGGCCCGGCGCCGGGTCTGCGCAACATGTGGCTGGCCGAAGGTTTCTCGTTCGGGATCACCGCCGCAGGCGGCACCGGCTATTATCTGGCGCAGATGATGGTCGATGGCGAAGCCGAGATCGACATGGCCTCGCTGGACCCCAAACGCTACAGCAGCAACTGGATGACCACCGAGTTTGCAGCGCGCAAGAACGAAGAGTGCTACGAGCACGTCTATATCCTGCACCACCCTGATGAAGAGCGTGAGGCTTGCCGCCCATTGCGGACCGCCCCGGCTTATGATCGGCAAAAGGCCCGTGGCGCGCAGTTCGGCTGGGTCAACGGTTGGGAACGTCCGAACTACTTCGGCCCGCTGGACGCGCCGGACAGTTTTGACAAGGACAGCCGGTCGTTCCGTCGTGGTGGCTGGTGGCAACATGCGGTCGACGAAGCCAAAGCAATCCGCGAAGGCGTTGGCCTGATCGACGCGACGGCCTTTACCAAACACGTCGTCAAAGGCCCCGGTGCCACCCAGTTCCTGGACTGGTTCACTTGCAACAAGCTGCCCAAGATCGGCCGCATCAACCTGACCTATGCGCTGACTTCGCATGGCACCACCCGGACCGAATACACCATCGTCCGCAATGGCGAGAATAACTACTACATCGTCTCCGCCGGTGCCTGGACCGAGTATGACGCCGACTATCTGCGCAAAGCGGCCGAGGACAAGATGGAGGAGTTCGGCTACATCGAAATCCAGGACGTGACCACTCAGTGGGGCGTCTTTGCCATCGCCGGACCAAAATCGCGCGATGTTCTGAAAGAGGTCATCAACGACGCCGATCCGGAAACCGCACTGTCCAACAAGCGCTTCCCGTGGCTGTCGGCGCGCCAGATCGAACTGGGCATGTGCCCGGTCAATGCGATCCGCGTGGCTTATACGGGTGAGCTGGGCTGGGAACTGCACCACCCGATCGAGATGCAGAACTATCTGTTCGATCTGCTGGAAAAAGCCGGTGAAAAGCACGGTATGAAGCTGGTCGGGGCCCGCGCCCAGAACTGGCTGCGGCAAGAGAAGAGCTATCGCGCTTTCGGCACCGAACTGGGCCGCGACGCGACCCCGCTCGAGGCTGACCTGCCGCGCTTTGTCGATCTGTCCAAGGACTTTTACGGCAAGGCCAAGCTGGAAGAGACCGGCGTGCGGGTCAAGTGCTGTACGCTGCTGATCGACGGACCAGCGGATGCCGATCCATGGGGCCGCGAGGCGCTGTATACGCCGGAAGGCGCGCGTGTCGGTCGTCTGACCTCGGGCGGGTATTCGGTGGCCTTCGAGAAATCCATTGGCATGGGCTATGTGCCGCCGAAACTGGCGGTCGAAGGCACCAAGCTGAAGGTCAAAATTCAGGACAAGCTGTGGGATGCGGTCGTCACCTGCGACAGCCCCTATGACCCGAAAAACGAGGTCATCCGCAAGGACGGCTGACCTGCAAGGTTAAGAACAGCAGATCAAAGCCCGCTTCGGCGGGCTTTTTTCAGGGCCAAGGCCGTTCGGCGACAAAGGCCAGATTGTTTGCAGGCATGTCGACAATGTGATGGACCTGCAAACCGTGGTGGTGCAGGCGCGCTTTGATCTCGGTATCGTTCTTGTACCCGATATCTGGATCTTGCGAGGCGAGTGCCGCATGAAATCTCTCATCTCCCGAGCTGGTCAACGCGCCATTGCGCATGAATGGTCCATACAGGATCAAACGACCGCCGGGGCCAAGGGCCAGAGCGGCCTCTTGCAGAAAGGCTTCAACTTCGGGCCATGAGACGAGATGCAGGAGATTGATCAGAACGATCAGGTCCTGCCCACCGAATTGCTTGTGCCACCCCGGAGCGCTGGCATCCAATTCCGCGGCAGGCGCAATGTTGGGATAGTCTGCAGCGTACGCATCGATACTGGCGCGGCGCTCAGGGTCGACTTCGGTAGGTTGCCAAGTCACATCCGGCAAGGTTTTTGCGAACTCGGCCACATGCTGGCCGGTGCCACTGGCGATCTCCAGTGCATGCCCTGAGGAGGGGGCCATTTCGACCAAAAGCGCACAGAGCGCTGCGGCGTTGCGGGTGGCGGCCGGGGCGACCAGGCGAGACCCTGCGCCCTGCGTTGCGACGCTTGCACTTGCAGGCAGTGCGCGTTTCGTCATGCGCCTAGCCTTTTCGCACACAGTGCCGCGATGATGGTGGCATCCATTTCAGATGGTGTTCCGGCCACAAGGCTGGCCAGCAGGGCTGACGCCGCAGGTGCGGTCTGGAACCCATACCCCCCTTGACCTGCGGCCCAGACAAAAGAAGGCTCTTTAGCGTCCGGCCCCAAGACAAGGGTCCCGTCCGGTGCAAAGCTGCGCAGACCTGCCCAGTTGGCCTCAAGTCGTGTTACAGGCTCGGTCACAACCTCTTCATAGCGCGCCAGCCCTTCGGCCAGCACCATATCGTCTGCATAGGCGTCATGCGGGGCAACGGGATCGGCTTCGGAGGGTGAAACCAAGAGCTTTCCTGCGTCAGGTTTGGCATACCATGACTCGCCCGCGCCCAGCATCATGGGCCAGCCAGATACATCATGTCCACCCGGTGCCGGAATGCGCGCCATTGATCTGCGGCGGGGCGTGATGCCTATCGCGCCAACACCCGCCAACGCAGCGACCTCATCTGCCCAGGCCCCGGCGGCGTTGACCAGAACGCGGGCTTCGAACACGTCACCAGCATCGACAATCCAGTGTCGATCCTTCCGTATAGCGGTTACCTTGGTCTTGGTTTGAACCCTTCCTTGATTGCGCCGGATTGCGCGGGCAAAATCCTGCAGGGCCCGGTCCGTGTCGATGTCCAACCCTGACTGGTCGTAGGCGGCGTAGCCAACGACCTCGGGATTCAGGATCGGCACATGTGAAAGCGCGTCGGCGACAGAAATGCGGGGCAAACCCATCTCTGCAGCATCTGCGTCAAACTGTTCGCCCTGATCCCGCTTTCCGATCAACATCAAACCGCGTGGTGTCAGATATCCGCCACTACTGTAGTAGTCAAAGCTGGCGCGGCTCAGGGCACGGACCGTCGCGGGGCCGTAGCTGTCCAGAAACATCGCTGCTGATCGACCCGAGGTGTGATATCCCAGCGCGTCTTCGGCCTCCAAAACGCAGACTGAACCGTGTTCTGACAAACGAGCACCGGCGCTGAGACCGGCTATACCTCCGCCGACGACGAGGAAATCTATCATGAGGCCGTTGCCCACGGGACCGGTGTTTTTGGAAACGGATTGAGTTTCATCGGATGTCAGCCTGTCTGGAAAGTCATTGGAACTGCACGGCGACTATAAGCAGGCTTGAATTTACGTATCAACCCGGTCAAAGAAGTAGCAAAGCCAACAAGGAGAATATGGTGACTGTAGCGGACCTCCATCCAATGGCCACGGGCCATATTCCACGATACATCGTCGCGGCCGATGGGAGTGATTACCTGTTTTCCGCGATGGTCGTCTTCTTTGTTGTCATCGTCGTGTTGATTGGTGTCGGATACCTGACACTGCATTCGGTTCCGGAAAAAATGGCGCACGAAAACAACCACCCCCAGTTTCAGCTGGTCGGTATTCTGGCGCTGTTGGCCCTGTTCACGCATAACGGGTTATTCTGGATTGCGGCTATTCTGGTTGCCGGGTTCCAGTTTCCCGATTTTGCAACCCCGATGAAGAACATCGCCGACGCCATTCGGTCGCTTGGACAATCACCGAGTTCCAGACCAGCAGCCGAAATCGTCCCGCCAGCCGCGCCTGTTGCGGATACCAACAACGCGTCGGAGCAATAATCCATGATCGAGACAATGCTTTGCGCACTGATCACAGTGCTGCCGGATTATCTGTTCCGTCGATTTGTCCAAGGCAAGCGCATCGGGCATGAGATCACGTTGTTTACCATGTGGTACGAGCTGCGCTGGGGTCTGACCACCTGTGCCATTCTGGCGCTGACCGTGATCACCACATTGTTCTATTTTCACCCGGCGTCCAGCAATGCTGCATCGTATTTCCGCACCGTAACGATCCTGCCGCAACTGGGGGGTCGGGTATCCGAGGTTTATGTCCGCAACAACGAGCTGTTGACCGCAGGTCAGCCGATTTTCCGGATCGAGGATTTTTCTCAACAGGCGCAGGTTCAGGCGGCCCATGCGCAGGTCGCTCAGGTTCAGGCCTCGCTGAAGGTGGCTGAAACCGATCTGGCCGAAGCCGATGCCGGAATCGCTGGCGCGCGCGCCGCTCTGGCACAGTCGGTCGAAGATCTTGAGCGGAACACCACCCTGCGCGACGAAGGCTCCAGCGCTGTGCGGCTGGCCGAGATTGAACGGTTGGAGAATCTTGTTGCCGAACGCGAAGCACAGGTCACAGCTGCCGAGTCGCAGCGAGCAGCCGTGGTGCAGCAGATCGAAGAACTGATCCCGGCCCAGTTGGCCAGCGCCAATGCGCAACTTGACGCGGCGCTGACCGAGCTGGACAAGACCGTGATCTATGCCGGTGTGACAGGTCGGGTCGAACAGTTCGGGTTGCAGGTCGGCGACTACGTGAGCCCGTTGTTGCGTCCGGCGGGTATTCTTGTGCCTTCAAACTCGGGCCATGATCGGTTCCAGGCGGCGTTCAATCAGCTCTCGGCTCAGGTGATCAAACCGGGCATGATCGGAGAGCTTGGCTGCATGACCAAACCTTTTACGGTTATCCCGATGGTCGTGGTCGAGGTGCAGGACGTTATCCCCTCGGGCCAGATCCGTCCGTCGGATGAATTGCGAGACGTGCAGCATAACAAAGTGCCGGGTTCGATTCTGGTGTATATGGAGCCGCTTTACAAAGGTATGGCCGATGAGATTCCGCCGGGCAGCAATTGTCTGGCCAATGTCTACACCGATAACCATCACAAGCTTGAGGATGAAAACCTCGGGTTCTGGGAAAAGTCCTTCCTGCATGTCGTGGATACAATCGGTGTGGTCCACGCGGCAGGACTGCGACTGCGTCTGATCCTGATGCCGGTGAACACGCTGGTGCTGAGCGGGCACTGAATTCGCCCGCGCACGTCAGAACTTGCCGTTGTTATTTTTCCACTCGCTTCGGGGCGCTATGGGTTCCATAGTGCCCCAATGCTCGACGATCTTGGCGTCTGAGACGCGGAAGAGGTCATAAAAGCTGGTGTGCTTTCCCTGTCTGCTTCCTTCGCTCATGCTCAGCACGTAATTCCCTTCTGCCAGCACGCGGTGAACTTGGTGATACAGCGTGGATAGCTGCCCGTCGGATTTGTGTTCCAGTCGTTCTCGGTAGGCGTCGATCCCGTCTATGCTGTCCGGGTCGTGTTGAATGAGAGCTGCATCGATAAACTCGGGCAGCAGGTTGGTCTGGCGATCGACAAGCACCTTTTGCGCAAAGCGGCTTACGAAGTCTCGATTATGCTCGGTTCTGTCCAGATCAGTGATTTCAGTCGGGCCATCAAGCATAGCACGACCCGAGGCGTTGGGGCCGCGCAGGGGCTGAATATTGTCCCAGTGTTCGACCGCTTTGCCATCTTCAAAGCGAAATACCTCGAACGCGGCTTTGACCTCGGCAAAGTCGTATTCGTTATGGGCAAAAGCGAAATCGCCATCTTCAAATACGCGAACAAACCTGACCTTGGGGTTGGTTTTCGACAGGCGGGCAAACAACGCGGCCAGACCCTCGCTGCCTTCATGGGTCTGGGGATTGTGCTGGACGTACTTCGCTTCGTTGACCACGGCTGCCGCGTCGGCGTCCCCGGTTTCGATACCCTTCAGCAGTTTCATAAGCAGCTTGCGTTTGGAACTCATCTGGTCCTCGTCAATCGTTAGGGTTTTCGATCTATGCACATAGCTCTGACCTCGGGCTATCGAGGATCAAGAGTGCCATAAGTGCGGTGCATAGATCAAAAAAGCCCGCGCTGGGCGGGCTTTTCCTTGTTCTGACTGATCCGGCTTACTGCGGAATCTCACCTTCCAGCCCTTCGACGTAGAAGTTCATGCCAGCCAACGTGCCGTCATCGGCGGTTTCGCCTTCTGCCAGCCAATCGCTGCCGTCCTGCTTTTTCAGCGGTCCGGTGAAGGGGTGGTATTCACCTGCTGCCATGGCTGCTTTCAGCGCCAGCGCCTCTTCCTTGACGTCGGCAGGAACCGCGTCCGAGATCTCGCCGATTGCAACCATGCCTTCGCGGATGCCATCCCATGTGTTGGCGCTTTCCCATGTGCCATCCATGACGGCCTGGGTCCGTGCGATATAGTAGGGCGCCCAGTCATCGATGATCGACGACACGCGCGGGAACGGAGCGTACTCGCTCATGTCCGAGGCTTGGCCAAAGGTGACGACATTGCCTGCCTCTTGTGCAGCGGCCTGCGGCGCGGTCGAGTCGGTGTGTTGCAGGATGACGTCCGCACCCTGTTCGATCAGAACGGTGGCCGCATCAGCTTCTTTTGCAGGGTCGAACCAGGTGTAGGCCCAGACAATCTTGAACTCGACATCCGGGTTCACCTTCTTGGCGTGGACGTAGGCCGAGTTGATGCCACGGATCACTTCGGGGATCGGATAAGACCCGATGTAGCCAATGATGTTTGACTTGGTCATGTTACCCGCGATGTGGCCCTGAACCGCGCGACCTTCATAGAAACGGGCCGAATAGACCGAGACATTGTCGGCCGTCTTGTAGCCGGTTGCGTGCTCGAATTTCACATCCGGGAATTTCTTGGCCACGTTGATGGTCGGGTCCATGTAGCCGAACGAGGTGGTAAAGATCAGGTCGGCACCCTCCAGCGCCATCTGGGTCATCACGCGCTCGGCGTCCGGACCTTCGGGAACGGACTCGACAAATACGGTCTCAACCTTGTCGCCAAAATGCTCTTCCACGGCCAGACGGCCCTTGTTGTGCTCATAGGTCCAGCCGCCGTCGCCGACAGGGCCGACATAGACGAAACCGACCTTGGTCTTGTCTTCGGCCATGGCCCCTGAGGCCAGACCCAGCGCCATGGCGGCGCTTGCCAGAAGTGTCGTGAATTTCATGTGTTACTCCCCAAGTTGGTTTAGTTGGCCCCTAGTGCGAGGCGTGGAAAATCCGGCCCAGTGAGGCAGGTGCGCTGCTCTTGTCGGCCGAAAGGATCACAAGCACAAGGATCGTGATGATGTAGGGCGACATTGCCAGATACTCGACAGGAATGGCAACGCCCGCTGCCTGCAAATTCAGCTGCAACACGGTGATGCCGCCGAACAAATAGGCACCCAGCAATGCGCGCCAGGGTTTCCAGCTGGCAAAGACCACCAGCGCCAGGGCGATCCAGCCAACACCCGCAGTCATACCCTCAGTCCACTGCGGTACGCGGATCAGACTGATATAGGCCCCGCCGAGGCCTGCGCAGGCGCCACCGAACAGGATCGCCATGATGCGAATCTTGATGACCTTGTAGCCTAGCGCATGTGCGGCATCGTGGTTTTCGCCTACCGCGCGCAGGATCAGGCCGACGCGGGTGTATTTCAGTGTGGCCCAGACGGCCGCTGTCAAAGCAATGCCGACATAAAGGATCGGGTCGTGCTGGAACAGGATCGGCCCGATGACTGGAATATCACTGATCACCGGAATGTGGATGTCCCCCATGCTGGGGGGTTTGACGCCCACATAGCTTTGACCCATCAGCGCACTGAACCCAAGGCCGAACAGGGTTAACGCCAGGCCACTGGCCACTTGGTTGGCCAGCGCCACCTGCGTCAACAGCACAAACAACAGCGACAGTACCGCCCCGCCAATGGCCGCCGCGACAAAGCCCAGCCACGGCGAGCCGGTCTCGACCGAGATCGCAAAGCCGCTGATTGCGCCCACGATCATCATGCCCTCGACGCCAAGGTTCAGAACGCCGGCCTTTTCGACAACCAGCTCTCCGATCGCGGCCAACAGCAGGGGGGTCGCGGCCACCATGAGCGAGGCAACCAGAAGTACGGGATTAATCTCACCAAGGTCCATGGTTACGCCACCTCGCTACGGGCCGCACGGATGCGGTAGTTTGTCAGAAGATCGAAGGCCAGCAGGAAGAACAGAAGCATCCCCTGGAATACCTGGATGGCAGCGGCAGGCAGGCCCAGCTGAGACTGCGCAATTTCACCGCCGATATAGGTCAGCGCCATCAGACCACCGGCCAGCAAGATGCCCACCGGGTGCAGGCGGCCAAGGAAGGCTACGATGATCGCTGTGAAGCCATAGCCCACGTTGAAGTCGATGCTGACCACACCCGAAGGGCCTGAGACTTCGAACATCCCCGCCAGACCGGCCAGAGCGCCGGACAGGCCCAGACAGAACAGGATCAGGCGGGCCGGGTTCACACCGGCGAATTTGGCTGCGCGCGGGGCTTCACCCGTCAGGCGGATGTGAAAGCCCAGCATGTGCCGGTTCAGCAGGACATAGGCAAAGATCACCGCAATCAGCGCTGTCACGACGCCCCAATGCATCCCTGATCCTGCGATCAGCTCGGCATTGTGCGCGCTGTCATAGGATTGCAGATTGCGTGAGCCCGGAAAGCCGAACCCTTCGGGGTTTTTCAGTAGCCCTAGCGAGACTGAGGCCAGCATTTGCTCGGCCACATAGACCAGCATCAGCGAGACCAAGATTTCATTGGTGCCAAAGCGCACTTTCAGAAAGGCCGGGATCGAGGCCCAGAGCCAGCCGCCAACGGCACCAGCCATCACCATGATGGGAAAGATGTACCAGGCATCCAAGGGGTAAAAGGCCAGACCCGCACCGGCGCCAAAGATAGCACCCATGATATACTGCCCCTCGGCCCCGATGTTCCAGATACCGGCGCGAAAGCCCAGCGACAGGCCAATCGCGATCAGCACCAGCGGGGCACCTTTAACCAGCAATTGCGGGCGGTAATAAAAGGCAAATTCGCCGAACAGAGGTTCCCAGAAAATGGTACCAATCGCCTCAACCGGGTTCTTGCCCAGGATGGCGAACAGGATGCCCCCAAACACCATTGTCGCCAAAACCGCGACCAAAGGGGTCGCATATGACCACGCTTTGGACGGCTGAGGCCGTTTCTCCAACACAATCATCTGCTCACACCCCCGTCGTTTCTTTTTTGTTTTGCATCAGACATGGGCCACCTCCATGCCATGCGCACCGCCCATCATCAGGCCGATCTCATCAACCGTCAGGCCCGTGGTTTCACGCGGGGCGCTCAGGCGGCCTTCGTTCAGGGCAGCAAAGCTGTCCGAGATTTCCATCAACTCATCCAGATCCTGCGAGATACAAATGACTGCGGTTCCCTTGGTTGCCAGATCCAGAATCGCCTGCCGGATCGCAGCTGCCGCGGCCGCATCCACACCCCATGTCGGTTGGTTCACCACCAGCACATCTGGGTTTTGCAAGACCTCGCGACCAATTACGAATTTCTGCAGGTTTCCACCCGAAAGAGATCGGGCCGCATTCTCCGGACCCGGCGTGCGCACATCAAAGGCGCTGATAATCTTCTCGGCGAAGCTCTTGGTATCGGCCCATTTCAAAAAGCCATTGTTCTCAAGCCTTTCGCGGACGGACCCGGTCAGCAGGGCGTTTTCGGTCAGGCTCATATCCGGGGCCGCAGCGTGACCCAGCCGTTCTTCCGGCGCGGTCAACACGCCGAGCTTGCGACGGGCGGTCGGGCCCAGCTTGCCGATTGGCTGGCCGTTAAACTTGACCGCATCGGCTGCCGTCGTGATTTCACCGGACAGCACGCCCAGCAATTCGTCCTGTCCGTTTCCGGCGACACCGCCTATGCCCAGAACCTCACCCTTGCGGACGGTCATATGGACGTTTTTCAGCGCAGTGCCGAATTCCGAAGGCGACGGCACCGACAAGCCGCTGACATCCAGCGCCACCTCGCCAAATTCACGACCAGACCGCTCGGGCGTCTGCAAGGTGGAACCCACCATCATTTCGGCCATGTCGCGCGCCGAGGTTTCGGAGGGCACGCATTCGCCCACATTCTTGCCCAGTCGCAGGATCGTCGCGTGGTCGCATAGCGTGCGGATTTCTTCCAGCTTATGCGAGATATACAGGATCGAGGTGCCTTCGGACCGCAACTTGTTCAGCGTTTCAAATAGAATTTCCACCTCTTGCGGGGTCAAAACGCTGGTCGGTTCGTCCATGATCAAAAGCTTGGGGTCCTGCAGCAGGCAGCGAATGATCTCGACCCGCTGGCGTTCCCCGGCGGACAGATCGCCCACGGTGCGGAACGGGTCCAGCGGCAGGCCATAGGTTTCGGACACTTCGCGGATACGCGAGGCCAGATCGCCCATCGGCGGTGGGTTCTCCATCCCCAATGCGATATTCTCGGCCACGTTCAGCGCGTCGAACAGCGAGAAATGCTGGAACACCATCGCGATTCCGTCTGCGCGCGCGGCGCGCGGTTCGGCCGGGGCAAAGGGTTGGCCGCGCAACAGCATGGCGCCGCTGTCGGGCTTGACCAAGCCATAGATCATTTTCACAAGCGTGGATTTTCCAGCACCGTTTTCACCCAGCAGGGCATGAACTTCGCCCTCACCGATGTCAAAGGACACCTGATCATTGGCCACGACGCCGGGATAGGCTTTGGTCAGCCCTTGTAGGCTTAGCAGTGGAGTGGTCACGCGCTCAGGTCCTTCTTCAAAGTGTTTTGCACGACCGGGCGCAGCATTTGCGCTGCGACGCCCACGGCAATCATCTGCGGGTGCTTGCCCAGTGTTGGATCGCCGATGGGACAGGTGATCCGGCTTATCCGTTCGGGTGAATGGCCAAGCGCTGCCATCCGCGACCGGAACCGCGCCCATTTGGTAGCCGAGCCAATCAGCCCCGCAAAGCGGAAATCATGCAAAAGCAGCCGGTTGCACAGCTCGAAATCCAGATTGTGTGAATAAGTAAGCACAAGATGCTCGGCATCAGGTGGCGCGTGACGGACCAGTTCGGCTGGTTTGGCTGTTGGAACCACCATCACACCTGCTGGAGAACAGTCCGGAAACCGCTCAGGCCCGGTATCGACCCAGGTGATCGCCAGATCGGGCAGGGGTGAGAGGACATCGACCAGAGCCCGCCCTACATGGCCTGCGCCCCAGATCCACAGGTTGCGCGAAGGCTTGTGAACCGGCTCGATCATCCAGCCATCGATCAGTTGCGGCTGGGGCAATATCCCCTGACCTCTTGCTGCCGCAAGAACGCGCTTGACCGTCAGTGGCATATCCTTGCCCGAGGGCGCGCGCGCTATGACCGTGTCATCCAGAGTGTCCAAAGTGCTGTGATCATATAGCTCGCTCAGAAGAGACACCGCACCACCGCAGCATTGCCCCAGCTCGGGTCCAAGCGCGTGATGCGTCAGTTTGGCGCGCAGGGTCTGCGATCGTGCCGCCTCAGCCGCCTGAAACTCAAGCGTGCCACCGCCGATCGTGCCGGATTGCCCGTCCTCCCAGACCAGCATGGCTGCGCCGACCTCGCGCGGGGATGACCCCTTGATTGCAGCAATGACCACGCGGGTGACTTTCCCGTGGGTTTTGACCGCCTCCCTCAAAGCCTCTCGATCAAACCCCATCAGACGTCTCCCTTGATCCTTTGGACGCCGCGCCAGACTTCTTCGGCGGTGGCGGGCGCGTTGAGGGCTGGGTAGCCGTCCCCGCAAGCGGCCACCGCATTCGACAGGGCCAGCCACGCGGAAATCCCCAGCATAAACGGCGGCTCTCCGACCGCTTTCGAGCGATAGATCGTGTCTTCGCGGTTCTCGGCCTCCCACAGCGCGACGTTGAAAATGTCGGGCCGGTCGGAACAGGCGGGAATCTTGTATGTCGATGGCGCATGGGTACGCAGGTTGCCTGTGCCGTCCCAGACCAGTTCCTCGGTCGTCAGCCAGCCAGCGCCTTGGACGTAACCGCCCTCGACCTGACCGATATCCAGCGCAGGGTTCAGCGAGGCACCGGCATCGTGCAGGATATCTGCGCGCAAAATCCGGTTTTCGCCAGTGAGGGTGTCCACGGCGACTTCGGTGATCGCTGCGCCATAGGCAAAGTAGAAGAACGGCCGCCCCCTGCCTTTGATCCGATCCCATTCGATCTTGGGGGTTTTGTAAAAGCCGGTCGCAGACAGGCTGATGCGCCCTTGATAGGTCAGCGCGGCTGCTTCGGCGAAGGTATAGCGTTCCGCGCCAACCGAGACGCAGCCGTTGGCAAAGGTGACAGAAGACGGATCGGCCTGATGCCGCTCGGCCAGATAGTCGGCCATCCGGTCGCGTATGGTGTCGCAGGCCGCTTTTACTGCCATGCCGTTCAGATCACTGCCCGATGAGGCCGCCGTGGCCGAGGTATTGGGTACCTTGGCCGTGTCGGTTGCGGTGATCTTCACCATATCCAGCGGAATGCCAAAGCGCGAAGCAGCCACTTGTGCAACCTTCTGAAACAGGCCCTGACCCATCTCGGTGCCGCCATGGTTCAGATGGACCGAGCCGTCCTGATAGACATGCACGAGCGCACCCGCCTGGTTAAGGTGGGTCAACGTGAAGGATATCCCGAACTTGACCGGCGAGAAGGCGATGCCTTTTTTGATCACGCCATTCGTGGCGTTCCATTCATCAATGGCCGCTTTGCGCGCGACATAGTTGCTGGATGTTAAAAGCGCTGCGGTCATACCATGCAACTCGAAGTCGCTGACCTCCATGCCGTAGGGAGTTGTGTTGCCGCCGGTAGGCAGGGCACGCACCGGGGCATCCCCGGTTGCAACCGCACCACGGCTGGTCAGGTCTTCGTGCGGATCAGGGTGACCCAGAGGTTTTTCGGTTGGGGCATTTTCAACCGCTTTGTGCGCGGGCTCATAATAATTTCGACGGCGCAGCTCGACCGGATCCAGTCCCAGTTCATGTGCGGCATGGTCCATCACGCGTTCAATCCCCACCATACCCTGAGGGCCTCCGAACCCGCGATAGGCGGTGGCGGATTGGGTGTTGGTCTTCAACCGGTGACTTTCGATCCGGGCGTGGGGCAACAAATAGGCGTTATCCGCGTGCAGCATCGCGCGGTCGGCGACAGGCAGAGACAGGTCCTGTGCCCAGCCGCAGATGGCGTGATGCAGGAAGGACACGCCCTGAATGTGGCCGTTTTTGTCGAACCCGGCCTTGTACGAAATCCGAAAGGCGTGGCGTTTGCCGGTGATGATCATGTCATCGTCGCGGTCGTAGCGCATCTTGCAGGCTTTGCCCGTCGCACGCGCCGCCACGGCGCAGGCAACGGCCAACGCGTTGCCCTGGCTTTCCTTGCCGCCAAAGCCGCCGCCCATGCGGCGGGTTTCAACACGCACGGCGTGCATCGGAACACCCAGCGCATCGGCAACTTTGTGCTGGATTTCGGTCGGGTGCTGGGTCGAGCTGTGTACCAGCATGTCCGCGCCCTCATTCGGCACCGCAAGCGCAGCCTGACCTTCCAGATAGAAATGCTCCTGCCCGCCCAGTTCGAAGGCCCCCTCGATCACATGGGCCGCGCCTGAAATGGCCGCATCCGCGTCGCCCTTGGCATAAATGCGCGGGCCGTCTTCGAACCGGCTGTTGGCGGCGAGTGCCTCTTCGATTGTCAGGATCGGCGTGTCTTCGTCAAAATCCATCTTGCCCAGCCGCGCGGCCTTGCGTGCGGCAAGGTGGCTGCTGGCCACGACCAGAAACACCGGCTGACCGATATAGTGAACCGTGCCATCCGACAGCAGCGGTTCGTCATGGATCGACGGCGAAACATCATTGGCAAAAGGCAGATCCTGAGCCGTCATCACCATCACGACCCCATCAGCTGCTTTCACCGCAGACAGATCCATCGCGGTGATCGTGCCCTTGGCAATCGGGCTGAGACCAAAGGCCAGATGCAACGCGCCCTTTGGCGTCGGGATGTCGTCCACATACCGAGCCGCGCCAGCGACATGCAGAGGTGCGGCATCATGCGGGAGAGGTTTTGTCACGCTCATGCCGACACCTCCAGCACGTTGGTCACGTGGCCCTGATCTTCTAGAAAATACCTCTCAAGCATCGCTTTGGCGGTTTCAAGTCGATAGGTGGCCGAGGCGCGCATGTCCGTGAGTGGTGAATAGTCGTCGGCAAAAGCGGGAAGCGCGGCTTGGATAGTGTCGCGCGCCCACGGCTTGCCGATCAACGCGGCCTCGACATGGGGTGCTCGTTTCGGAATGCCCGCCATACCACCAAACGCTATGCGCGCTTGGGTGACGGTTCCCTCCAAAACGGTGATATTGAAACAGCCGCACACGGCCGAGATATCCTGATCGAACCGTTTGCTGAGTTTGTACACCTTCAGCCTGTCAGGCTGACGCGGGAAACTGACAGCTTCGACGAACTCACCACGAGCGCGGTCTTGTTTGCCGTAGTCGACAAAGAATTCCTCCAAGGGAATGGATCGGCGCTCGTCGCCTTTGCGCAGATGCAAGGTTGCTCCAAGCGCGATCAGCGCAGGCGGGTTGTCCCCGATGGGCGAGCCATTGGCGATGTTGCCTCCGACCGTGGCTGCGTGGCGCACCTGAACGCTCGCGTAGCGGCGGATCATCTCGGCGTATGAGGGGTGCAAATCGGACAGCGCGTCCCCCATGCGGTTCATGTCAACCATGGCACCAAAGCGGATTTCGGTATCGCTGATTGCGATGTCTTTCAGATCCTCACAGCGGTTCAGGAAAATTACAGGGTCCAGATCGCGCAATTGCTTGGTGACCCAAAGCCCGACATCCGTTGCCCCGGCAACAAGCGTGGCGTCGGGGTTCTCAGCATAAAGAGCGGCCAGTTCATCCGACGACCCCGGCAGCATCCGTATAGCCGGTACAACGACAGGCTTGTCTTTGACCCAGACGGGCACCGGGTGTTCTTGTGCCGCTTCGGCGGCACGAATGATCGGAGCGTAACCGGTGCATCGGCACAGGTTACCTGCAAGCTGGGTGTCGTGATCTGTCGCACCATTGGCGTGGCTGGCGACCATCGACATCACAAAACCGGGGGTGCAGAATCCGCATTGAGACCCATGCAGGTCCACCATCGCCTGTTGCACGGGGTGGGCTTCGCCCTGTGGCCCGCTGGCGCCTTCGACGGTTCGGACGGCTTTGCCATGCAGTTGGGGCAGGAACAGGATGCAGGAATTCAGCGCCTTGGCACCGCCTTCATCCGTCACCATGACGGTGCAGGCCCCGCAGTCGCCCTCATTGCAGCCTTCCTTGGTGCCGGTCAGGCCGCGATCCTCTCGCAACCAGTCCAGCAGGGTGGCCGTTGGATCAGTGTCTGCCAACTCCACTGTCTCTCCGTTCAGAAGAAACGTGATATTCATTCGAGAAACCCGTCGCCTTACCCGGTTGCGCCCTTTGGCCCTCCTTCGATGCGACGTAGAAAGAGAGGCGGGCGGATAGCTTGCCGTCAGATGTTAGGAACAGGGTGGCTTCTCTGGCAAGAAAAACTGCCTATATGATGTACCAATACGTCTGGACGGCGCAAAAACATGGACCTCTTGTAGTGTTGAGGGTGTTGAAATTAAAGCGCTTTCTGATTTTGCTGCACGGCGGCTCCCGAAGCACCTTCTGAAAAAACCGAACAATCAGCGCTGATTTTTTAGGCGACCCGAAGTGTCGGTTCCCGCTTTTGCCGCGCTGCTGGCTGGGATAGCTTGGGTGGCATGAGCAGTACTCCTCGATTCATTCACCTCCGCGTTCACACCGAATATTCTCTGCTGGAAGGCGCCGTGCGGCTGAAAAAACTGCCGGGCCTGTGCGAGAAAATGGAGATGCCCTCAGTCGCCGTCACCGACACGAACAGCATGTTTTCGGCCTTGGAGTTTTCCGTCTCGGCGAGCAGTGCCGGGATTCAGCCGATCATGGGCTGTCAGGTTGACCTGACTTATGTGCAGGCGCAGCCGGGCGAGAAGCCCAAGTCACCCGCGCCCTTGGTGCTGTTGGCGCAGTCCGAGGTCGGGTATGAGAACCTGATGAAGCTCAGCTCTTGTCTCTATGTCGACAAGGGTGGGCAGTTGCCGCAAGTCACATTGGAGGAGTTGGCTGACCGATCAGAGGGCCTGATCTGCCTGTCGGGCGGGCCGGATGGGCCGGTGGGGTTGCTGTTGCAACAAGGTCAGCGCCCGGCGGCCGAGGCCTTGGTGGATCGCCTTGCGGCCATGTTCCCGGATCGCCTCTATATCGAACTTCAGCGCCACCCGGGCGAGGGTGGTCAGCCCGAGGCCGAACGCCTGACCGAGCGTGGCCATGTTGAAATGGCCTATGCCAAGAACCTGCCATTGGTGGCCACCAACGATGTCTACTTCCCAACCACGGACATGTACGAAGCGCATGATGCGCTGATCTGTATTGCCGAGGGCGCTTATGTCGACCAACAGGACGGTCGCCGCCGCCTGACCGCGCAGCATTATTTCAAATCGCAACAGGAAATGGCGACCTTGTTCGCCGATCTGCCCGAAGCGATCGAGAACACAGTCGAGATCGCCAAGCGCTGCGCCTTCATGGCCTACAGGCGGGATCCGATCCTGCCGAAATTCGCGGATGATGAGGTGGCCGAACTGCGCCGCATCGCCAATGACGGTTTGCAAAAGCGTCTGGCCGTGATCCCGCATGCGGTGACGCCCGAAGAATATCAGGAGCGGCTGGATTTCGAACTCGACATCATCGAAGGCATGGGGTTCCCCGGCTATTTCCTGATCGTTGCCGATTTCATCCAATGGTCCAAGGACCATGACATCCCGGTTGGGCCGGGGCGGGGTTCGGGCGCGGGATCACTGGTGGCCTATGCGCTGACGATCACCGACCTTGACCCGCTGCGCTATAGCCTTCTGTTTGAACGCTTCCTGAACCCTGAACGGGTGTCGATGCCCGACTTCGATATCGACTTTTGCATGGACCGCCGCGAAGAGGTGATCCGTTATGTGCAGCAGAAATATGGGCGCGACAAGGTGGGGCAGATCATCACCTTTGGTGCGCTTTTGTCCAAAGCCGCGGTGCGCGACATCGGGCGGGTCCTGCAAATGCCATACGGGCAGGTGGATCGCCTGTCCAAGATGATCCCGGTTGAAGGCGTTAAACCGGTTTCCATCGAAAAGGCGTTGAAAGACGAACCCCGCCTGCGCGAAGAGGCCCGCAACGAAGAGGTCGTGGATCGGCTGCTGAATTACGGCCAGCAGGTCGAAGGGCTGCTGCGCAACGCCTCGACCCACGCGGCGGGGGTGGTGATTGGCGACCGGCCATTGGATGCACTGGTGCCGCTGTATCAGGATCCGCGCTCGGACATGCCTGCAACCCAGTTCAACATGAAATGGGTGGAACAGGCCGGGCTGGTGAAGTTCGATTTTCTGGGCCTGAAGACGCTGACCGTGATCCAAAACGCGATGGACTTGATCTTCAGGTCCGGGCGGGACCTGCATGTCGCCGCTGATGGGACCGAACTTTATGAACCCGCCGACGGGGCCGAGAACCAGATCAACGCCATCCCGCTGGATGATGAGGCGACGTACAAGCTCTATTCCGCAGCCAAGACGGTGGCAGTGTTCCAGGTGGAAAGCTCGGGCATGATGGATGCGCTCAAGCGCATGAAACCGGACTGTATCGAGGATATCATCGCCCTCGTCGCGCTGTACCGTCCGGGCCCGATGGAGAACATTCCGAAGTTTTGCGAGGTCAAGAACGGGCAGAGCAAGCGGGACAAGTTGCACCCATCCATCGACCATATTCTGGACGAAACCCAGGGCATCATCGTCTACCAGGAACAGGTGATGCAGATCGCCCAGGAAATGGCGGGCTATAGCCTGGGCGGTGCGGACCTGTTGCGCCGCGCGATGGGTAAGAAAATCCAGGAGGCGATGGACGCCGAGCGGCCCAAATTCCTGAAAGGCGCTGCCGAGAATGACGTGGACGAGGCCAAGGCGACCGAGGTCTGGAACCTGCTGGACAAGTTTGCCAATTACGGTTTCAACAAATCCCACGCCGCCGCCTATGCGGTGGTCAGCTATCAGACCGGCTGGCTAAAGGCGAACCACCCGGTCGAGTTCATGGCCGGGGTCATGAACTGCGATATCCATCTGACCGACAAGCTGGCGGTTTACTTCGAGGAAGTCCGCAAAGGGCTGGAACTGCCCTATATACCGCCTTGCGTGAACCGCTCGCAGTCCACGTTTGATGTAGTGGATCAGCATCTGGTTTACGCGCTGGGCGCGCTGAAAAACGTGGGCGTCGAGGCGATGAACCTTGTGGTCGAAGGACGTGCAGGCAAACCTTTCGTCAACCTGTTCGACTTTGCCCGTCGGGTCGATTTGAAGAAGGTCGGCAAGCGGCCATTGGAAATGCTGGCACGCGCGGGTGCGTTTGATGAACTCGATAAGAACCGCCGCCGCGTGTTCGAAAGCCTTGATCCGCTGGTCCAGTATTCGGCTGCGATCCACGACCAGAAGAACTCGAACCAGGTGTCGCTGTTTGGCGAGGCGGGCGATGACCTGCCAGAGCCGCGCCTGTCGCCAACACCGGACTGGTTGCCCGCCGAGCGTCTGAGCGAAGAGTTCAAGGCTATCGGGTTTTACTTGTCCGGGCACCCGCTGGACGACTACATGCCTGCGCTCAGGCGCAAACAGGTGCTGACACTCGACGAGGTAACCGAAAGGGCCCGCTCGGGCCCTCTGATTGCCAAGATGGCCGGCGTTGTTGCCGGGCGACAGGAACGTAAATCCGCGCGGGGCAATCGCTTTGCCTTTGCGCAGCTGTCTGACCCGACCGGAGCCTATGAGGTTACGCTGTTTTCCGAGACGCTGGAGAAATCCCGTGAGTTTCTGGAAACAGGGGCACAGGTGGTCGTCACCGCCGAAGCCACGATGGAAGCGGATCAGCTCAAGCTGCTCGGGCGCTCTGTTGGGCCGGTCGATTCAGTAGTGGCCGAAGCGGGTGCAACAGGGTTGCGCGTTTTCGTTGAACACCCGCAGGTCTTGCCGACAGTTGCAACAGTTCTGGCAGATGCCACCAGTGCTGCCAAAGGGGCATCGAAAGGGTCAATCCAATTGTGTCTGATGGATCCCGGTTTGCCTGGCGAGGTTGAAATGGATTTGGGTCAGACCTTCCCGATCACCCCGCAGATCAAAGGGGCGATCAAATCTCTGGAAGGCGTGATGTCTGTTGAGGAAATCTGAACCACCCGGTTGTTGCCTCGGACCAAGGCCCCGGCTAGGCTGAACGCATCACCTCAAAAGCAAGAGAGTAGAGGCATGAGGATTGCATTCATGGGTTTCAAAACGCTTACATTTGCGGCGGTGGCGTCGCTTGCTTTGGTCTCTGCTTCAGCGGGGCTGGCAGATGACAAGAGGAAAAAGAATACGATTGAGGGTGCGTTGATTGGTGCAGGTGTCGGTGCCTTGATCCATGACGGCAAGGGTGCGGCGGCCGGGGCGATTGTCGGGGCGATCATCGGACATAACTGGAAATGAGCACGATGCGATTTAACATGTTCAAACCCGTGACACTTGTCGCTGCCGTGATGATGCCTGTTGCTCTATTCGCCGATGAGGCTGCCGAGCAGATGGTTCAGGATGCGCTTCCGGTGATGTATCACACCTGTGCTTCGGTCATCGAAGAGTCGGACGGGGATGACACATACGTTCTGGATGTGGTCGAGAAAATGACGGCCCTATCGATCTACAATCGTCAGATCGACATCAATGACCACGCGACCTCGGATGAGGATAATGCGCAGCTGCGTGAGACTTTCATTGCTGCTTTGAGAGAGGGCTGCGCCGAGGATAAGGATGCGCTGTTGGGCGGTGTGGTCGACAACGCAGTGAAATCGGCTCTGGGGTTATGAGTTCGGGGCGGCGGCGCTAAAGTGTGCCGACCGGCACTCGGACCAAACCCCAGCCTTTGTCCACTCCGGCGGTTTTTAAGCCGGACACGAGGGTCTCGGAGAGAAACAGAATTCCCGGAACCTTAGGATCCAACCAAATGTCGGGGCCATCCAGAGCTTCGGGAACAACAACCAACTCCTTTTCTTGGCCGCCTCGCGGCAGATATCTAATGCCGCCCCCTCGACAGTTTAGAGGTGCCCGAAGCTCTCCTTCAGGCCCCAAAGCCTCACAGTTTCCCATGGACCGCGTGTTACATACGTTCAGAAGGTAGTAAGGCTCTGATGTCGTCGGCACCGTTTCTGTCGGATCCAAGAGCTTCAAGGCATGAAACACCGTCTCACCCAGATCGAACTGCTCTAAAACGGCTTTTGTGGTTTCGGAGACAAGCGGGTATCCCCCGCCAATGATGAACGGATCTGTATGGTATTCGGCTTTGGAGTTGAAAAGCCAGACGTCGCCAACCTGCTCTTTCGTCAAAGAATGTCCACGTTTCCATCCGATATCCGACTCTTGATCCATGCGTTTGGACCATTCGACATCTTCCGCTGAGCGTTTTTCCCTCCAACTCCGCATAAACTCTCTACGGATCACCGCCTGAGTGTTGATGCCGTTCATCGTGGTTGCAATCCACGCGCAGGCGTTTTCCGTTTCGATACGCTCCATCCCCAATCCCTCAATAGTGCGGCGGGCGTTCGTCGCCCAGAACCACGCCACCCGAACCCTCCTGTTCGCGTTCGCCTTCTCGTCGCATCAGCATCTCGACCCGGTGGGTCAGGCGGTCGATCTCATCCTGCTGATTTGTGACCACGGTGTTCAGTTCCTCAACCGTGCGAGTCAGATGGGCGATCTGTTCTTCCAGATGCTGCATGGGGGTCTCCTTCGGGGATGGTCATAGCGGGCCTACAAAGCCAAGACCAGCGAAAGCGCGCCTTGCCCCGATGCGGGCCATGGGATAGACCGCGCGCGGAACACTAGACGCCCAAGGACGCCCCACATGGCCAAGCCCAAGAAACAGCCCCGCCCCAAGGCCGTAACGCCGAAAGGGTTTCGCGACTATTTCGGCCAGGAAGTCACGCAGCGCACCGAGATGCTGCGGGCCATCGCGGGCGTCTATCATCGCTATGGCTTTGACGCTTTGGAGAGCAGCGCGGTCGAAACGGTCGAGGCGCTGGGCAAGTTCTTGCCCGATGTCGACCGCCCGAACGAAGGCGTGTTTGCCTGGCAGGAATTCGATGAAAACGACAAGGGCGATTGGATGGCCCTGCGCTATGACCTAACCGCGCCTTTGGCCCGCGTCTACTCGCAGCACCGTAATGATCTGCCCACACCCTATCGTCGCTATGCGATGGGCCCGGTCTGGCGCAACGAAAAGCCCGGGCCGGGGCGGTATCGTCAGTTCTATCAATGTGATGCGGATACGGTGGGCACGGCCTCGATGGCGGCGGATGCCGAGATTTGCGCCATGCTGTCGGACACGCTGGAAACCGTCGGCATCCCGCGCGGCGACTATCTGGTGCGGGTGAACAATCGTAAGGTTCTGAACGGCGTGCTTGAGGCGATGGGCCTGGGCGAAGACGCCGCCGCCCGTGACAACGTGCTGCGCACCATCGACAAGTTCGACAAGGTGGGCGAAGCAGGCGTGCGCGAGTTGCTTACCAAGGGCCGTTTGGATGCCTCTGGCGCCTTTATCGACGGCGTTGGTCTCAGCGATGATCAGGCCGAGCCGGTCATTGCTTTCCTGACCTCGAAAGCGGCGGACACCGCCGGAACGCTGGCCAATTTGCGCGCCGCTGTCGGCGACAGCCAAATCGGCGCGAATGGCATTGCTGAGCTGGAACAGATCGGCGCGCTGTTGGATGCGGGTGGCTATGGCGCGGATCGGATCGAGATCGACCCATCTGTCGTGCGTGGCCTCGGCTACTACACCGGCCCGGTCTATGAGGCCGAACTGACCTTTGAAATCTTTGACGAGAAAGGCCGCAAGCGCCAGTTTGGCTCTGTCGCTGGCGGCGGGCGCTATGACGATCTGGTCAAGCGGTTCACCGGGCAGGAAGTGCCCGCGACCGGGGTCTCGATCGGGGTTGACCGTCTGCTGGCCGCCCTGCGTGAAAAGGGGCGGCTCAACGCACAGGCCAAGGGGCCGGTGGTTGTCACCGTCATGGATCGCGACCGCATGGCGGATTATCAGGCCATGGTGGCCGAGCTGCGCAATGCGGGCATCCGGGCCGAGGTATATCTGGGCAACCCCAAGAATTTCGGCAATCAGCTGAAATACGCGGACAAGCGCAACTCACCCATCGCGGTGATCGAAGGCGGCGACGAAAAGGCGAACGGCATCGTGCAGATCAAGGACCTGATCCTTGGTGCCAAGATCGCCGAAAGCGCAACGCTGGAGGAATGGAAAGAACGCCCCAGCCAGTTCGAGGTGCCGCGCGGCGATCTGGTCGCCAAGGTGCGCGAAATTCTGGACAGTCAGGACTGAGCCATGGCCAAGCGTACTCAGATACAGGCGCGTGCCGCGATGATGCGCGTGCGTTTCGAGACCGCCGGTGCCCGGGTTGTTGATCCCCCTCTGCTGCAACCGGCTGAAACGCTGCTGGACCTGTACGGAGAAGACATTCGTGCGCGGGCTTACGTGACCTCGGATGCGCTGCGCGGCGAACAGATGCTACGCCCGGATTTCACACTGCCTGTGGTGCAGATGCACATGTCCGACGGTGCCGAACCGGCGCGCTATACCTATTCGGGTGAGGTGTTTCGGCGGCAGGAACACGACCCCGACCGCTCGAACGAATATATTCAGGTCGGGTATGAGGTCTTTGATCGCAACGACCCGGCCAGTGCTGATGCCGAGGTATTCTCGCTGTTTGCGCTGCAACTGCGCGGGCTGCCCCTGCGGGCGGCGACCGGCGATATTGGCATTCTGACCGCTGCGGTTCAGGGGTTGCGGACGACCGACCGGCGCAAGGCGGCACTGATGCGCCATCTGTGGCGGCCCCGCCGTTTTCGCGTTTTGCTGGACCGTTTCGCTGGGCGCAAACCGGGCCCCGAGGGGCGCGTCACGCTGCTTGAGGCCTCCGACCCCTTGGCAACCGACGCGCCGATGATCGGCAAGCGCCGTGCGTCAGAGATCGAGGCGCGGATCGATGCCCTGCGCGAGGATCGCGATACGCCTCCGATTTCCGACAATGAGCTGGCGGGGCTGGAAACCTTGTTGAACGTCCGCGAAACAATGCCCTTTGCGCTGGAACAGCTGCGCGATGTTGCGGTGGACTTGCCGCAAATCACCCCGGCGCTGGACCGGCTTGAGGCGCGGATTGCCGCCCTGCAAGCGCGCGGCGTTGATGTGGATCGGCTGGATTTTGAGGCGGCCTATGGCCGGACCTCGATGGAATATTATGACGGGTTCGTCTTTGGGTTCTACGCCGAGGGCCGCCCCGACCTGCCGCCCATTGCCACCGGGGGCCGCTATGACGCGCTGACTCGACACTTGGGCAAAGGGGCAGAAATTCCAGCCGTTGGCGGCGTGATCCGCCCGGACCTGATGCTGGAGATTGAGGAGGACGCGCAATGAGCCTGAAACTGGGCGTGCCTTCAAAAGGCCGGTT
The DNA here is from genome assembly GCF_056542645.1 of Ruegeria sp. AB5. Classification (NCBI taxonomy): domain Bacteria; kingdom Pseudomonadati; phylum Pseudomonadota; class Alphaproteobacteria; order Rhodobacterales; family Roseobacteraceae; genus Ruegeria; species Ruegeria sp. AB5. The sequence goes on along the minus strand of NZ_JBQGAE010000010.1, from coordinate 65,063 downwards.
GATGGAAAAGACATTCTCCTGGTTCGAAAAGCGCGGCATCACCCTGTCGCGCAGCGGATCGGACCGCGAATATGCCGGTAAGGTCGAGGGGATCGAGGGAGTCTCGCTGATCCTGTTGTCAGCTGGGGAAATTCCGCGCGAGTTGGCCGCTGGTCGCATCCATCTGGGCGTCACCGGAATTGATCTGGTGCATGAGAAACTGCCGCGCTGGGAACAGCAGGTCGAAGAGGTGGCGCCGCTGGGGTTTGGTAAGGCCGATCTGATCATCGCGACGCCAGCCTGCTGGGTGGATGTGGACACGCTGGACGATCTGGACGCGGCGGCTGCGGCCTTTCGCAAGGCCCATGGCCACCGTCTACGGATCGCCACCAAATACCACCGGTTGGTGCGCGAGTTTCTGACCGATGCAGGCGTGGCCGATTATACGCTGGTCGACAGCCAGGGTGCGACCGAGGGCACGGTAATGAACGAAACCGCCGAGGCGATTGCCGATATCACCTCAACCGGGGAAACCCTGCGGGCCAACCACCTGAAAATCCTGACCGACGGGCTGATCCTGCAATCGCAGGCAACGCTGTGGCGCAGCCGGGTGGCCAAATATACCGACAAAGATAAGGCTGTTCTGACTGAGATGCTGGACCGTCTGGCCTGATCACAGAACGCCGATATCGGCCAGCGCGCGGTTCAGATCATCGGGCAGGGCATCGTCCTGCGCGCGGTTTTTCGGCAGGTCTGCGGGGGTGTCCTCGGGTTTGAGGTAACGCCAGCCCTGAAAGGGGCGTTTCAGAGCGTTCTGGGTGCGGTGAATCTCGGGTTCCAGAATGATGGCACAGCGGCGGATGCCGTCATCGCCGATCACTTCGTCCATTCGCAGGATGCGCTGGCGGCATTGCACAACGCCTTTGATCACCCAATAGATTGATCCGCCATTCAAAATCTCGGCCTCGCGCTTGGGCCACATGCGGGTGACGTGACGCGGCAAGCCGTCCTCGTACAAAGGCGCGCGACTCTCCTGCCATGCGATCAGCGAGTCGACGCTTTCTGATCCGACTGACAGTTTTATGAGGTTTATGTACTTATCCACAGCTTTCCCACAGAGTCGTCCCAAGGCCGTGCTTGATATTGTAGCTCGGTATTCACTTTCATCAAGGTGTAGTGGGTGGTAGTCTGTATTCCTCTTTCAGCACAGGGAATCACCAATGAGCCGCTTTGCCGCCCCCATCGCCGAGCAGATCTGGGACATGAAATACCGCTTTAAACAGGCGGATGGCACGCCCATCGACCAGACGGTCGAAGACAGCTGGCGCCGCATCGCCCGCGATCTGGCGCGCGTGGAAAAGGACCCGGACCATTGGGAGGACAAGTTCTTTGAGGCGTTGGAGGATTTCAAATATCTGCCCGCCGGGCGCATCACCGCCGGTGCTGGTACCGCACGCCGGGTGACCCTGTTCAACTGCTTTGTCATGGGGACAATTCCAGACAGCATGGGCGGTATTTTCGACATGCTGAAAGAGGCCGCCCTGACCATGCAACAGGGTGGGGGGATCGGCTATGATTTCTCAACCATTCGTCCGCGTGGAGCGGATGTACACGGGGTGGCGGCGGATGCCTCGGGGCCGCTGAGCTTCATGGATGTGTGGGACGCGATGTGCCGCACGATCATGTCAGCAGGCTCGCGCCGCGGGGCGATGATGGCGACCATGCGCTGCGATCATCCCGATATCGAACAGTTCATCACCGCCAAATCCGACCCCGCACGCCTGCGCATGTTCAACATGTCGGTGCTGGTGACTGATCCCTTCATGGAGGCGGTCAAGGCCGATGGCCCGTGGGATTTGGTGTTTGACGGCAAGGTCTATCACACCATTCAGGCCCGCGATCTGTGGAACAAGATCATGCAGGCCACCTATGACTATGCCGAGCCGGGCGTGATCTTCATCGACCGGATCAATGCGGCCAACAACCTGAGCTATGTTGAGACCATCGCGGCGACGAACCCCTGCGGTGAACAGCCCTTGCCGCCCTATGGCGCCTGTCTGTTGGGCTCGATCAACCTCGCGCGTCTGGTGGCCGATCCCTTTGAAGAGGCTGCCCGTTTGGATGAGGCGGCGTTGCAGGAACTGGTCGCCACCGCTGTTCGGATGATGGACAATGTGGTCGATGCCTCGAAATTCCCGTTGGCCGAACAGGAGGCCGAGGCGCAAGACAAACGCCGCATCGGTCTGGGCGTCACGGGGTTGGCCGATGCGCTGTTGATGTTGGGGCTGCGCTATGGCTCGGACGAGGCGGCGCGTCAGACCGAGCGCTGGTTGCACGCAATCGCCCGCGCCGCGTATCTGGCGTCGGTCGATTTGGCAAAGGAGAAAGGGGCGTTCCCCTTGTTCGAAGCCGAGAAATACCTGGCCAGTGGTACCATGTTGCAGATGGATGACGACGTACGGGACGCGATCCGCGAACACGGCATCCGCAACGCTCTGTTGACGTCGATTGCCCCGACGGGGACGATTTCCCTGTATGCGGGCAACGTCTCATCAGGGATCGAACCGGTCTTTGCCTATGCCTATACCCGCAAAGTGCTGCAAAAGGATGGCTCGCGCACCGAAGAAGAGGTCGTGGACTATGCCGTTCAGATGTGGCGCGACAAGTATGGTGATGTCGAACTGCCCGACTATTTCGTCAATGCGCAGACGTTGCCTCCGTCCGATCACGTCAAGATGCAGGCGGCGGCGCAGAAATGGATCGACAGCTCGATTTCCAAGACCATCAACTGCCCCGAGGATATCAGCTTTGATGCGTTCAAGGACGTCTACATGCAGGCCTGGGATCAGGGTTGCAAGGGCTGCACTACTTATCGGCCGAATGATGTGACGGGATCGGTCCTGACCGTGTCCGAGAGTGATGACAAAGCACCCGGCGAAAGCGCTGACGCACCTCACGAGGTCGATGGCGGCGAAGTTGTCTACATGTCCGAACCACTGGACCGGCCACAATCGCTTGAAGGCTCGACCTATAAGCTGAAATGGCCCGACAGCGAGCATGCGATTTACCTGACCATTAATGACATCGTCATTGGCGGGCGTCGTCGCCCGTTTGAGGTCTTCATCAACTCGAAGAATATGGAGCATTACGCATGGACGCTTGCGTTGACCCGTATGATCTCGGCCGTGTTCCGTCGGGGCGGGGACGTGTCCTTTGTGGTCGAGGAGCTCAAGGCGGTGTTCGACCCCCGTGGCGGAGCCTGGGTGAAAGGTAGATACATCCCCTCGATCTTGGCCGCTATAGGTGGGGTGATCGAGCAACATCTGATCAATATCGGATTTCTCGAGGGCGAGGGGATGGGGCTGAAATCTGACCCCCAGGCGCAAGTGGTCAATCTGGGAGGCCCCCGCGGCCAAGCCTGCCCGTCCTGTGGTCAATACGATATGGTGATGATCGAGGGGTGCATGACGTGCAGAAGCTGCGGACACTCAAAATGTGGGTGAACGGCAGTAGCGGGGTTGGTGATGCACCAAGCAATTGAGACCCAATTCGGCGTATTTTTCGCCCAAATACAAGGTCTTTGTCGCCCAAGCATCAAAATCCCCATGTTTTCATAGTGGTGGGATAGCGTCTGATTTTCTAATCGGACGCTTTCTCTGTCAGCATCAATAAATCGAAGGTATTGACGTGCACCCAGTAATGGGGCTGTCTTAATCTATGACGACATCGCAGCATATCTTTCTCATACGGTTTTTCTGATCTGCCCCTTTAGGGCCGACCGTTGGCTGCTTCTCAATTCTCTTCTCCTTGGCACGTTATCGGTCGGTTTGTCTCACTTGATAGATGAGGGAACTGCTATGAGGACCATCAAACTCCTACTCGCCACTGATCCCAACTTGGAAAAAGGTGCTCTTACGCACCGGTTTACTGAATATTTGAAAATTTGCGCAAAACGCGACTGGCCAAAGAACTCATCGGAGATGATGAGCACTCGGCTGACCTAGGTGGAGATGATATCGATGAAGTCGCTTGCGAACTATCGGATGGTGTCTTGCTAACTTGGGATGACAAACGGCGCATCAAAAAACGAGTTCAGTGCATTCTACAACACAAGACTGAAGCCTCAGGTCTTGGGCATCTCTCGGAAAAAGAAATCCAACGAGTGCGCCCACTAATGAATGAGGTTCCATTGGTGGAGCCGAGAGGTGAGCACTGGGTGGACGAGGCAGTATCTGTATTACATGAAGAAATGCCGTGGATGTCCGCCGCCACTAATGAGGTTTGGCATGCGTTGCGGCGCATCGCTAGTGCCAAAGGTACAATCCGGTTGCCAAATCTCTTGCTGAATGGACCGCCAGGAATTGGTAAATCGGTGTGGGCCAGAAGGCTATCCGAACTGCTTGAAGTTCCCAGATGCGAGATTGATGCGAGCCTGGGTGGCGTGGGTTTCAGTGTTGCGGGAACGGAAAGGGGGTGGTCGTCGGCACAACCAGGAAGGCCACTTGAAACGATCCTATAGCACTGCGTTGGGAACCCTCTAATTGTCGTTGATGAAATCTGCAAAGCGCAATCAGGCACGTCAGACAGTGGTGCCCATCACGCACTCTCGGATTCATTGCTGAGCTTTCTGGAACCTGCGACCGCTGTTGCTTGGGAATGCCCGTATTACCGAACCAAGTTTGATATGTCCTACATTTCTTGGGTATTGACCGCCAACGATGTTTCTCGGGTGTCAGAGCCCTTGGTCAACCGATGCACGGTGATCGAGTTACAAGCACTCTCAAGTTGTCAACTGAAGGGATTTGCACGCCATTGAGCTCCCCGAATGGGCTTGTCGAAGGATTCATCGGCCGCAATTGAGGGGCAATCGAATATTCCATGGAGGAGTGAGGGCATTGCTTGAGCCTGCGCAATGTCGTTCGCATGTTGCAACGGGCTGAGTCTTTAGAGAACCGGGCAGTATAGCAGGGGCCTATACCGCTACGCCGCTGAGAATGATGTATGGACGAACAACCACTGTGGTCAATTCATACTGGAAAGGCTCCGATAGCCGAAACATTGACTTCATTCGTTAACAATTGGCTTCCAATTGGCTTGTTTCATCGCGTCGCCCAATTCAACCCCGTATTCCGGGTTTGCGAACAGTCTCTGAAACAAAATATCCACCCGACTGTCAGGCCACTCACGCGAGAGTTTGTCCGACAAGGCCTGAGCTTCACTTTCGTTGCCCAGCATCTGATGAGCTGCCATCAGATAGGCAACAGAAACAGGACCGACGGGGCCGCCCTTTTCGGTCACCTGCTCAAAGGCGGAAACGGCCCCTTCGAAATCCTTCAGATGAAACTTTGCAGACCCCATTGCGTTCTGAAACACATAACCCCGGTCCAAATCTATTTTCGACAGTGCATCTTCGCTGATCGCCACGACTTCTTCGAACTCACCTGAGTACAACAGGATCAGTGAGACGAACTCCAGCACGTGCACGTCGTTTGGTGCCAAACGCTGTGCCCTGTACGAAAACTCCATAGCTTCAGGCCAATTCCCCTTGGCAAATTCGACCCAGGCCTTTGCAGATTGGCTCCACCCCGTTTCAGGTGCCAATTCAATCGCCCTGCTGGCCTGTGTGTCTGCGTAACGCAGCATGTCGCCGGTCGGATCAGCGTCTGGTGCAACCAGCGCTATCGTTGCTGCAACCTGCGCGGCCCCTGCATGGCCTCCGAAATAGCTGTCGTCGTTTTCGATTGCCCCTTTGAATATTGTCAGGGCTCCGTTCAGTCGCGCGGGCTGCAGGGCCGGAAAGATCAAATCGCGGCCCGAGTTGGCCAGGTTCACGGCCTGAAGCCGCATGGGGGACGCATCAAATATGGCGCTGCGCTCATCTTGGCTCAAGCTATCGATTGGCAGGCCGACTGGAGTCTCACGATTTGTCGAAACTAACGCAGTTACCACAGCAACACAGATAATAAGGAAAACCCCGACAATCCCAATGAACCGGCGCGGCCAGGTGTACGTCTTGGTATCCGTGTCGGGTACTCTGCGCTGATCCGTCCCGGGCGACCTAGTCGAAATCTCAGGTGCGTATCCGCCTTTTGGAAGATCGAAAACAGTGACTTCATCGCGACCATCTTCGACATAATATTCGGCCAGTTTGCGACGCAGGCGACCGGCGTCCACCCGTACCACGTTTTCACGGCGCGCCATTTCGGAAACGGTCCCACCGTAGACATCCATGGCGATTGTTTTGGCGCGGATGTTATCGGCCCTGCCGTTGAGCGTTTCCTCGACCACATAGACAAGAAAGTCCTGCAAGCGCCGTGAACCCGCGAAAGTCGAAGACCCGACAAGCCGCTGAAGTGCGGCTCGCACATCCTTAGAAGTGGGACTACTGCCCTCATTCAACAGGGATGATGTGCGTTTGGATAAATCCATCTTTTCCGCAGGTTAAGTCGCTGACTACACCGTATTATGCCCTGATAAACCTATTGTGAGAAGTGAATTCAATAAACAATCAAGAAATCTGCTGATCCATCGAACAGGCCGTCGCAATTGAAAGGCTATAAACTTGATACCTTGTTTCCTGACCATCAAGCCGCGATTGCGGACTTACGGCGTGCGGACATGGTGTTCGATGAAATCTGCCGGGACTACCAGCTTCTCAGCGACGAGTATCTCTTAGTGGAGTCTGCTCCGGGAAGCCAATCATACCAGTTTACCTGCGATATTCGCGAAACCCTGGACGGTCTTCGGGATGAAATCGCCCAGTCGCTGCGACGCGCTGGAAAGATGTAATTCGATTTTGGGGAAGGAACACCAATGAGAACCATTTTGAAAACCGCCTCGGCCATGATGTTGATGGCAAGCGCGACTTTTGCTCAGGACGCACCTATCATTCATGATGGAGAGTTCGAGTTTCTGCGCGCGCAGTTCGGCGAGCAATGGGAGGCGCAGGATACGGAAATCGACGCAAAGCTTGCAGACATCCGTGACGCCAACGACGGCAAGCCACCTAACATCCTTTACATCCTGATCGACGATGTGAGTTTTGGTCAGATGGGCAACCGGACGATGAACTATGTCACCGGCTACGATACGCCCAACATCAACGATTTTGCTGAGGAAGGCATGTCTTTGATGAGAATGTACACCGAACCTTCCTGCACGCCGACACGAACGGCGATGCTGACCGGTCGTCATCCCGTGCGCGCGGGCGTCGAAGAGGTCAAAGTCGCGCTTGTCGGCGAAGGTCTTGCGTCCGAAGAGGTGACGATAGCCGAAATCCTGAAGGAAGAGGGGTACAACACCGCCCATGTCGGGAAATGGCATCAGGGGGATATTGAACAGGCCTACCCCCACAATCAGGGCTTCGATTGGGCGGCTTTTCCCTTGCATCAGCAGGTTCAGCTGAGTCTGATGATACGGGACGCCATGGTTGCCAACAACATGCTTGGATACCATGCGTCGGGCCAATCCAACCAGTTTCAGCTGGACCAGCGGTTCAAACCCTATGGTCTGGTAACCGGCGTAGAAGGTGAGGCAGGAGGACTTGCCCGCGAAGTCGATATGGCACCGGGCGAGGAATGGACGCAGGCGAAATACGAAGAAATGAACCTGCGCTATCAGCGTCAGGCATTGGAACAGCTGGAGCAGCTGGCTTCGCAGGACGACCCGTTTTTCATACAATACTGGCCGCTTTACCCGCTGAACTTTGCCTATCCTGATGAGGCCGTTTCCCGCAACGGCGGCTTCCATGCCGACAAGCTGCAGGTTCTGGACGGTTGGATCGGCGAAGTTCTGGCCAAGCTGGATGAAACCGGCAAGGCAGACAACACCATCGTCATGATCATGGCTGACAATGGCTTGATGTATCACTACGAGGGGACGTCTGGCTTGAACCAGCTGATTTACCGCGGCGGCAAGACCCAGCATCTTGAAGGTGGTGTGCGTACAGATGCCTTCATCCGGTGGCCCGGCGCAATCGAGCCCGGCAGCGCGGCGGGTGACATCGTGCACGTCTCAGACCTGTTCACCACCTTTGCCCGGATCGCAGGGGCAACCGACCGCATCCCGCGCGACCGTGTAATTGACGGGATCGACCAGACAGCACTGCTGCTTGAAGGCGAAGGTAACTCGCGCCGCGACTATGTTTACGTTTATGAAGGACCGGTCTTGCGTTCGGTGGTCAAGCAGGAGTTCAAAATGCACCTGCCGGCCCCCGGCCAGCCGGGCGCAGCAGCTCCTGTGTTCAATGTCTACCGTGATCCACGCGAGGAACATCCGCTTATCGGGTACTCCCTATGGTCCGGGGCGTCTTTTCAAGACATGGTCAAGCGCCATCAGAAAACCATCGCCAAACACCCCCATTTGCCCCTTGGAAAAGGTGTTCCTTATGAGGGGATCGAGAACCTTCGCCCTGAGAGCGAACTAACCCGGGAAGTCTTTTCCAGCTGGCAATGACGAAATTGAGACGGCGGAGTTTCCACCGCCGTCTCACCAATCGCACGAAGTCTCACTAGGTACACGATGGCCCGCCGTTTATTCATTCAGTCAATCCTTACCCCCGCGATGCTGATGGCGGGTAGCGCTGCCGGAGCAGAGGAAAACGCGTCAAACCCGTTGGCTGCAGTCAACAACACGGACATTCGCTATCAGTATTTTGATCTGGAGGGCGGGGCAGACCGTCAGGATGCATTCATTGATGGTGCATACATGCTGCGACCTGATCTGAAACTGAAATATGAACTCCACTACAATTCGACAAATGCGACCGGGGAGAGGTTCAACGGGTTTGAAAAGACCAGCTTCAAGCTGATCTATTTCCCGTCACAAAAACCCCTGAATGACACTTGGACGGTCAAATCCGCGTTTGGGCTGGAGTGGATCCTTGACTTTGGCGACCCCGAGGAAGGTATCGGCACCGGGTCGGATCAGATCGCCCCGTTTGGTGGCTTTGCCTTTGCCAACACAAACACCGGGCTGACGCTGATCCCCTTGGTCCAGCATTTCGCATCGTATAATGGCCCGACCGATGTCAGCCAAACTGCAATGCGCCTGATTGCGCTTCAGCCTTTCGGTGATGGGTATTGGGCCAAAGCAGATATCAAAGCGCCCTATGATTGGGAAAACGACGCATGGCCTGTAACCGCTGAGTTTCAGATTGGCAAAAACCTCAGCCCCGGAATTGCGCTTTATGCAGATGTGTTGATCGGGATCGGCGCTGATCGCCCTTATGACCAAGGCGCCGGGATCGGCCTGAGATTCAACTACTAAGTTTTGTTAACTCAAGGACACGGCCATGCGACATCCTCTGTCACTCAGTACCATGACGCTTTCGGCAGCATTCCTGACTTGCATCCGCTCAATCACTACCCGCGCCAGGTCAGGACGAGGCCGGCTGGCGTCATGGGGTCTCGTTCTATCTGTTCACTCCGCTAAGTGCCAACGGGACATCGATCACGGCCGGTCAATCCGCTGATCTGGATCTTGGCGACGTGCTCGATCTTGCTGCCGCCGGCCGGTATGAGGCGTGGAATGGAAGTTTTGGAATAGTTTTTGATGCTAACTATGTGGGTATCGAAAAAGAAACCACATTACCCGGCCCGTTGGGTGCCGACCTCAAGGTCGACGTGCGTCAAAAATGGTTTGGCGTGCCGGGGACCTATCGCATTGCGGATGGCACATACGGTGCCAATGACCAACGCTATGCCATCGATCTTCAGGGCGGGCTGAGGTACAACTCCATCCGTCAGGAAATAGACATCACCACTCAGGGGCCCAGTAGTGCGCCTGTATTGGGTGCCGATCAGGATTGGATCGAACCCGTAATCGGCGCACGCGGAATGTGGCGATTGAACGAGGACTGGACTGGGATTGCCTCTCTGGAACTTGGTGGTTTCGGCGCTGGTGGAAATGACATTCAGATCGGGGCGAATGTTGGATTTGATTTCCGACCCTGGGAGAAAACTACCCTCACACTCGGATATCGGCACTTCAGCGTCGACTATAGCGATAGCTGAATTCCGGAGAATTCGCCTATGACGTCGATCAATACGGGCCTTGCTTTGGCATCAAGTATTTCTTCTAGAGGTCAGGGTTTCGGTCATTGAACGTAGATATTGGAAGGGCAGCTTTATTGCGTTCCAGGCCTCTGGCGCACACGCAACTTTGCACTCGCAGCGAAAGACCACAAAGCATACTGCGACCGCAGAATGTAGGGTACTTATTCAATGTCTCCTGTGGACTGCGACCAGTTACTGCATGGAACAGCTGGAGAGCCCGACTGCCTCATGCTGTGCTGCGCTCCAATGTCCTCCATTGCAGCGAAGCGCTGACGGACACCACACGTCTAGTTCAGTCAAAACCACCAGTTGAACCATGCTGCTTCTTCGAACTGCGCGGGCGCCTAGATGTGCAGCCCGGCGCAGAAAAGCTCGCGCTATGTTATGCGGCCAGCGTTGAACTCATGCGAGTTCTCGCCCACGCCTGTGGTCATGTCAGCCTGCCCGGATTCACCCAAGGCTTCGTCGCGGCCGGGAAAAGCGGGGTCGCTGACCTGAGCAGCATCCACTTCCCAAGAGTTCGTTGACGCATAGCGACTGTGCGTATTGCGCTACTGTTGGAGCTTATCCGGCCTCCCACCTGTGCTCTGAAAGGAGACAATCGATGCTCAATACATGCACAATCCGCCAAGACGACATGTCCCAAGACATGCGGTTTCTCTTGGACCAATACCCTGTGACAGCTGAGGATCCCATCCGGGCTTCAAAGAAAAAACTAGGCATTGGCAAGGCGCACATGAGTTGATCCGTCGTGTGGCGGTTCGTACAGTGAAGTTCGAGTGGCATATTTCCAGTCTGAGCAAATGGAGACCGGATTTTCACTTTCAGTCACCTCCCACTTTGGCTCTTCGCGATCCAACGCGAACGCGAAATCATCGGTGACCCAACACTTGAGAAGATCTACCTGGAAAGCAGTGTCGTTCTGCATCTATCAGGTCACCATCATGCCTTCTACCCCGGTTGGAAAGACAGTGTGGCTTATGTCTCTCCAGCTTGTTTGGGAGGCGGCCCACGGCGGATTATTGGCGATAGCGCCCGATTGCCTCACAGCTTCACTCATGTTGCGTTCCAGTCGAACGGAGAGTTTGGGATAGCGGTATTTCGAGGCCCTGATTTCGAAAGGTCGGTAAACTTCAAGTCGCTCCCGAAAGAGATCAGATCCCCGAATGCGGTGTTGAAACGATTAGACCTTGTGAAATGATTAGAGGTTGAGTTTCAGCTCAATTTTATCAGGGACCAGATCGTTTATCATCTCTTCTATCCGGGCTTCTGAAAGCCCTCCCGAGGTGATGAAAAGCAATGAAACGCGAGTTTTTCCGGGAACGTGGTGTTTTCTGACCAGCTTCCAGCCGGCGCCTGCGGCCATAGCGTCAATGGCTCCGCTGACTTTCAATGAGTGCTCTTCGTTCGAAGCTTTGAGCGAAATTTCAACACCCTTGTTGCGTCCACCTAGCCAAATGAAACACCAACAAACAACCGCGACCAATCTGGCCATCAGCGGCAAACCTAAGCCGACTGCAAGACCGAGAACAGTTACGACTATCATTTCGACTGTATCGACCGGATCATCCAGATTGGAGCGGAATCTCAACAAAGCTCCAATGCCGAAGATAACGAATCCAATCATTGACCCGTGCTGGACTACCAAGAATTCAACCGCCATACCGATAAGCGCATAAAGAAAGAAAAGCCTTGGCATAACTATGTCGCCGACGCATGTACGGGCTTTATGTCTCACCGGATGATAGACGATCAAGCCAGCCGGAATGATCGTGACTACCACATCGAGATTAATAAAAAGTTCCTGTTTGCCACGAAACTGCGTCCATCGTCGTTCGATGAGAATTTCCGATTCCGAAGCCCTGGCCAGCATCGTAGCAGGGTCGGCTTGTGACACCGCAGCGCCTGGCAATAGAAGCATCAACAACACGGTCTTAAACGGGAAAGTCGTATTAAACTTATCTTCCCTCCTGCTCACGCCAAGGGTTTACGCTTCACCACAGGCTCAATGTGCCCCGTTCAATTCAATCGCAAGAAACGGGATCGGGTAAAGAGTTCAAAGAGCATTCTTCCGACATCACTGCCGAATTGTGTTATGAACGCGATAAAGGGATGTGTTGCACGCGCGAGAAAACTGAAGGGCAGAAAACAAAGTGTTTTCGACAAGACCTGAAATTTCACGGTGTTTCTGCAAATTCGGACGACTCGCTTTTGCGGCCAGCTTGGTTGCGGCAGCCTTCTTGCCTTGGACCGATTTTGCTTACGCCGAAAGTGCTGGTTTGGTTCTGGTCGATAAATTCAAGGTGGCAGACAAATCAGAGGGATTTTCAGAGCCTTCCGGTTTGGCAATGTCTAACGCTGAAGGCTTTTTGTGGTCTGTAAGTGATGCCGAACCTAGACTGCACCTACTCGGAGTCGACAGGGTATTAGGAAACTCTTTCAAGTTGCCAGCATTGGCAGTATCAGATTTGGAGGGTGTTGCACCTCGAAAGGATGGGTCTGTTTTGGTGCTTCAAGAAACTGACCGATCAATCCTAGTCGTTCACCCAACTGACCCCATTCAACTGACGACAATACCTCTCGCATCTCTTAAAGGTTACCCGACCGCCGCTGCACTACTCGTCGGCAATCCTTTGAACAAGGGACCCGAAGGCATCGCCGTTGAACCGGAATCCGGGCGGGTCTTCGTTGGCATTGAGGGACAACCAAGGTTGTTACTGATTGTATCACCAGAGCTAGACGAAATTGTCGAGATCATTCCTTTAACTCGCGATGCAGGTTTTATCTCCGAGCGTGTAGATGATGATGAACTGGATTTGAGCGGCCTGGCATGGTCCCGGTCCTCACGTTCTCTTTGGATTGTGAGTGACAAAGGTCGTCAGATCTTCGTCTACAATCCAGAATCCAAGTCAGTAAAGTCCCTAAGTTTGACGTTCACAGAAGATGGAAAACAAAAGGAAGTTAAACACCCTGAAGGGATCGCTCTCGATGAGACCAGGGGGCTTCTCTATATCCTGACAGACGATGCCAAGAAATCGCGGCTTTATGTTTTTGAGCAACCGGAGATGTAGGGACTGTCCTACTAGTTCTGTACTCTAACTGGTTGGAAGGCGGGGTTGTATAATTGAGCGCCGTCGTATGTGCGTCGTAATAGGTAGATCTGTGCTCTGTTCACTGTGTTTCTTAAAAACATCACCCATCAATACAATCGAATAGCGTCAGGTTCACACATACGAACCACGTAATAACATTGGACTTCAACATGCTCAGCCACCTTAGGGTTGTCAAAAATGCGCGTATTCAGCTCGATTGTTTTTGCGATCATTTGCACACTTGTGGCCACTGCATCAGTTCCAAGAAGTAGCATTGCCCAAACCTGGGACATTGCATCCCAGCACTCGGTCAGCGGCGTAACGGTGTATGATACAGATGAGCTGTTAACTTTTGCCGGTCAATTGGCCTTTGATCGGTCGGGGCGCATCACAGCGGCGGATGTCGCAACAACGATCACGCAAATCTACCGAGAAGACGGTTATTTCTTGGCTGAGGCCTGGCCTGGTCCCGATGGGCAGAGCATAGTTGTTGATGAAGGGCGTATTCAAACCATCGAAATTGAAGGTGTAGATACGCGCACGTTCCAAACCTTGGAAAAGATCTTTCGCCCCCTCACCACCGCATATCCAATAACTCTCAAACGATTTGAGCGGGCGGTTATGCTGGCCGAGGACATACCCGACTTGGACGTGTCGACCGAACTTGATTACCCGGATCAGGGCGGTGCGCGGCTGAGAGTATTGGGAGAGCCTTTGCGAAAACAAGCAGGTAGCGCGACACTCGACAACCCTCCGCGTGAACTTGGAGAAGCGCTCAGTTTCTATATCGTACAAGAGTTTTATTCGACGCTGACCGTCGGGGATATGCTGCGCTTTGAAGGGTCAGGCAACTACAATTGGGACAAAGACGATGAACACTCTTTGTGGGGCGCTGTTACCTATCGCACGCCGCTGAACAGCAATGGTCTGTACGGTGAGGTCTTCTACGGGAACATAAACGCAAAACGTGACCTCTCGGGGGACTTTGCGAGAACAGATATTGACGGCGAGAACTTCACCGTCGCGTTGGGTTACCCCGTGATCCGGGATGTGGCCCGCTATGGCTATCTGCTGCTGGATTATCGCCTTTCCGAAGCGGACTCAGTCAGTGGCGGCGTTCCATTGTCTAGTGACGCGAGTGTCGTTGGCCTTACATATCTTTACGGGCAAAACTATCCAAAAGGACAAGCTCTGGAAGCAGGGTTAACGCTGTCTTTTGGCGATAATGAAAACGACACCACAGACGCAAGCTTTGACGACGGGGACTCTTCGTTCTGGCATCTTCGAGGCGGCGTCGGATACGAAAGCCCATTAACAGCCTTATCGCCCAACACTGCGTGGCGGACAGAAATATGGGGGCAGTACACAACAGACCGGCTGCCCTCTGTCGAAGAGTACTTCCTTGGTGATCGTTATGCTTTGCGCGGATATCGATTTGACGAAGTAGACGGTGATTCCGGGATTTCTGCGATATTCGAAATATCGCACTCCTACTTCCCCAGCTCTCAGAGCATTCATCGGCTAACGCCCTTTGCCTTTTTCGACGTGGGTTACATCTGGAACAATGACCCTGCGAGTTTTGAAGTTGATAATGCTACACTGGCCTCGACAGGTCTGGGTTTGGACATTGAGTTTAAGCGAAACCTATTCCTGTCCGGATATGTCGGTGTCCCTTTGAGAGACGGCCCTTTGACCGACTCTGGCGATCCTGGCGCGTATCTTGCTCTAACAACAAGTTGGTGAGGATGTTATGAAACTGAACCGCATTGCTGTACTTACCGCAACTTGTCTGATTGCAGAACTGGCCGCTACGCAAGTCGTTGCCGGCGGAAATCATTACGGGTGGTGCCGTGGCGTGGGGAATCCGCACCAGTCGAGCCAAGGATGCGGGCAGGCCGGTGGGCAAGGGGTAGGCAATCAAATTACTGGCCCAACGCAGCCGGTGGCCAATCAGTTGCCGCCTAAGGGAACGCAGCAAACACCCACGTCCGTTACTGTTCCAGTCCTTGCGCCTGGCGCAGTCCCGAATGCAATTCCCAATCAGGTTCCTATCGCGACACCAATAGCGGTTCCTGGTCAGGTTCCCACGCCGGTAGTAGCGCCGACACTAGCTCCGCCTTTGGCACCAAATGCGACTCCAAACCGGGTTCCGACAGCCGTTCCAAATCAGGTTCCGCCATTGGTTACCGGGCCTACCGCGGTGCCGCCACTTGTGCCCACCGCGACACCCAACCAAAAACCAGTCGCAGTTCCGGGTCAGGTCCCGCCTCAGCCTACCGGTCAAAATGCTGTGCCACCGCTCGTCCCGACTGCAACACCAAACCAGATTCCGGTCGCAGTGCCCGGCCGTGTTCCGCAACCCAGCGGTACTACGGCGACGCCACTGCTTGTCCCAACCGCAACCCCCAATCAGGTTCCCACGGCGGTTCCTGGCCAGGTTCCACAGTTGACACCAAAACCTACGGCAACTCACGTGGCCGTCCCAGGACATCCGAAACCTCAAGGCGTCGTGACAATCATGCGCCCCAAGCCGAGGCCGACAACCGGTACTGTCCAGCAACCTGGCACAACACAAGTGACCCACCATCTAAATCACCAAAGCAATTCAAAGAAACACGATCACGTCGCAGCAATACCTGGACGGCATGACCCGCACGACCTACCGAGATTCCGCAACGCGGCGGCCAAGGAAAACTGGGAATGTGTTGCCAGCGGTTTCGGACAGCGCCGGTATGATGCTGGGCGAGGCGTTTTGCTGAACAACGGAGCGTTGCGGCACCTCGGAAACGTGGACGCAATGGCACGCGATGTACCGGCACGACATCCAAAACACTCTGGCTGCATTATTTCGGTCAAACGGAAGCAGCCGTGAAACCAGCTTGGTAGATTTTAGGTACGCGCACAACAATTGGCACGCCTACAGCTGTTCGCTCGCGCACCTACGATAGATTGCAGAGTTTTACCCCATCGGCAGGGGCTACAACTCCGTGGCAGGTCCTTTTGAACGAAAAAACAGCCCTCAGGAAATCACGATGGATTTGTGCGGCATTCATCTAACTGACACCAAGACCACGAAGTGAAACGACACCGCTATGAGCTCCGAAACCATAATCAGCCTTACTGTATCATTTGTTCTCACCAGCCTATGCAGTTGGCTTGACCGGTCCCAAAGAGTGTCGTTCAACCGTTCTGAGTGAAGAATAGGAGGCCATATCATTGCTTTCAGGCGGCACAGGATCCTACCACTGGATGACTGCCTTTACGCTTTACAGCCAACGTTTCCGCATCTGACGCGATCTTGCTCGGTTTGATGTGCTGTGATCCGTCCAGGCCGGATTGCGCAAACCACTATGGCTTCACGAACACTCTGCGAGGCCGATTGCACAAGCACTCTGCTGGTCCGGTGTCTTTGACAAGGATAGACTCGGTTATTTCAAGGCCCCAGTCGCTCATCCACAGCCCGGGCATGAAATGAAAAGTCATACCGGATTCCAGGACGGTTTCATCTTCTTCCCGCAATGAAATCGTGCGTTCGCCCCAATCTGGCGGATAGCTCAGGCCGATGGGATAGCCACAACGCGCACCGCGTTCGATCCCCGCGCGCTCAAGTGGCGCAGCCAGAGCCATTGCGATATCTTTGGCACGGTTGCCGGGTTTCGCCGCCTCCAACCCGGCCTCGAGCCCTTCGACCAAAGCGGCCTCGGCCCTTTTCAGGTGATCAGGGGGACGACCCAGGAACACCGATCTGCAAAACGGAGCATGATAGCGGCGATAGCAGCCAGACAACTCGAAAAACGTGCATTCGCCGGGTTTGAACCTGTCACCGTTCCAGGTCAGATGCGGCGCGGCTGCGTCTGAACCTGACGGCAGAAGCGGTACAATGGCCGCGTAGTCCCCCCAATCATCACCGACGCCCGTAATCGCGTCACGGTAAATCTGCGCGACCAATTCATTCTTGCGCAACCCAGGCTCAACGCGTTCCAGAACCCCGTCCACGATATGCTCTGAAATACGGGCCGCCTTGCGCATCAGGGCGATTTCTTCTTGGGATTTGACGGTGCGTTGCCAATTCACCAAAGCCGTTGCATCAAGTAGCGTCGCGTTGGGCAGGCCATCGACCAATGTCTGATGGGCTTTGGCCGAATAGTAATAGTTGTCGAACTCTACCCCAATGCGGCTGTGACCGTGCCCGCAGTTGGAAATCAGGTCTGCCAGATCCTGCATCGGGTGCCGCGTGGTCGACTGCACAAAATGATCTGCGTATCCAAAGACCCGGTCGGCACTCATCCAGACCGTGCGAAGCGCACCATTCGTGTCCTGCTGACGTCCCCACCAAATCGGGTCTGCGTCCAGAAAGACAAGAGCACCTTGGTGAACGTAAAATGACCAGCCTTCATAGCCAGTAAGCCATCCGATATTCGACGGGTCTTCGACAAACAGACAGTCAAGTCCCTGTGCGTCCATTGCAGCCCGCGTCTTGGCAAGGCGGCGATCATATTCTGCCTGACTGAAGGCTGGATCAGAATGCGGCATTGGCCTCTCCGGTTCTCAACAGACTATCGTTGACAGAACTCCAGCGATCGGTTCACGTCAACAGACTAAAACTCGGGGGAACCATGCAGATCGTATCCAATCCATACCGGTCGGGCCCAAAACTGGCGCCCACCGCGCCTTATCCGTCGACGGATGCAGCGCGTGTTGCGGCTTTGCTTTCCAGGTGCCCCGCTTCTAATGGGACACCTCTTGTCGAGGCCGGGGCACTGGCCCCTGTGGCCCAAATCTGGGTCAAGGATGAGCGTTCGCGCATGAATCTTGGTTCGTTCAAGGCACTTGGCGCGGCCTATGTGATCGCGCGTCACGCCGCTGAGAGGTCGGATGATCCTGACGCACAGACATTGAACGGTGTGACCTATGTGACGGCCAGCGCCGGGAACCATGGTATGAGCGTCGCGGCAGGCGCAAGAGTGTTCGGCGCGACGGCCGTCGTCTACATCGCTGAAACCGTACCCGAAGGTTTTGCCCAGCGGTTGAAGGCTCAGAATGCGGAAGTTGTTCGAAGTGGCGCCGATTATGCAGCAAGCATGGAAGCCGCAAGCGCGGCGGCTGAAGAAAACGGCTGGATATTGCTGTCGGACAGTTCGTGGGACGGGTACTTCGATCTGCCCTGGACGCTGATGGAGGGATATCTGCAAATGGCAGCCGAGGCTGCAGAGCAATGTCCCGAGGTGCCAACACATATCCTTTTGCAAGCAGGAGTAGGCGGATTGGCCTGTGCCGTTGCTGCCTACGCGCGCAAAACGTGGGGCGATGGGCCGAAAATCATTGTCGTCGAACCCGAAGCAGCGCCTGCTTTACAGGCAAGTATTGCGGCAGGAGAATGCGTGTTTGCCGATGGACCGGACAGCATCATGGGGCGTCTGGACTGCAAAGAACCGTCGCTGATTGCGCTGAACGGATTGGCCAGAGATGCAGACCTGTTTCTGACCCTGACGGATGAGGAAGTCACCGAGAAACTTAGTGCCATGGCGGCGGCCGGTCTGGAAACCACGGCGTCCGGCGGGGCAGGATTGGCTGCGGTGCTGAATGACGCAGCACGCACGGCGATGGAAATCGATGAGAACTCACGCGTGTTATGCTTCCTATCCGAGACTGCCGAGTGAGGGGGGTCGACCAGGCCGTATTTGAAACAAGGACCAAACGGGCGCAGGACCTGATGGAAGTGGCGGGCCTTTCGACGCTTTTGCAGACAACGGAAATTGACTGATGTCTTGGAACTATCTGATGCTCGGCAAAAGCGTTGGCTGCATGCATTTTTGACGACTTCAATCGGTCGGCGGGCGTCCGATTGGGATCACTTTCGAAGTGTAACTCGATTGTTTCTGAACTGCATCAAACTGCGCACGATTGCTGCGCTGTCTATGATTCAGCCTCATTTCAACAAGCGCGTGCTGTCCAGAAATCACGGTTTCACCCGACATATGAAAAATCTGAACATGTCGCAAAATTAGGCAAAAGCGACGTTACTGCGCGCCCAATCGCTTTACGGGCTTGCAACCATTTGTTAGCCTCGGCTTCAATGCACGAGAAGATCAGTGAAATTCGGACCAACCGGATAATCATTTGGCGCAACAGGGGGTCTTGTGACCGACACAAATATCGACGCCGCGTTTGTTGAATTTCAACGCGTCCAGAAATCTTATGATGGCGAGAACCTTGTCGTCAAAGATCTTAACCTATCAATGCCCAAAGGTGAATTCCTGACGATGCTAGGGCCGTCAGGGTCCGGTAAGACAACGTGTCTTATGATGCTCGCCGGGTTTGAAACTGCCACGCATGGTGAAATCCTTCTGGATGGCAAGCCAATCAACAACATACCGCCGCACAAGCGGGGTATTGGCATGGTGTTCCAGAACTACGCTTTGTTTCCGCACATGACCGTGGCCGAGAACCTCTCGTTCCCGCTGGAAGTCCGAAAGCTGGACAAGTCCACCCGCGAGGCCAAGGTCAAGCGAGCGTTGGATATGGTCCAGATGGGTCAGTTCGGTGGTCGACGCCCAGCCCAGTTGTCTGGTGGTCAACAACAAAGGATCGCATTGGCGCGTGCCTTGGTGTTCGAGCCGGAACTGGTGTTGATGGACGAACCTTTGGGCGCATTGGACAAGCAACTGCGTGAGCATATGCAGTTTGAAATCACGCGACTTGCCCATGAATTGGGCATCACGACTGTGTACGTGACCCACGACCAGACCGAGGCGTTGACCATGTCGGATCGCGTTGCTGTGTTTGATGATGGCCGTATCCAGCAGCTTGCGCCGCCAGACCAGCTATACGAAGAGCCCGAGAACAGCTTTGTTGCGCAGTTCATCGGTGAGAACAACACGTTGGAAGGTGTCGTTAAATCGATCGACGGTGCCACCTGCCTTGTTCAACTGGACGATGGCTCGGAAATCGATGCTGTCCCGATCAATGTGCACAACCCGGGCGAACGCACCAAAGTGTCGATCCGACCCGAACGGGTTGAGTTCAACAAGGACCGTCTGCACGCGGATGCACATACGCTGAGGGCGACGGTCAAAGAGTTCATCTATATGGGCGACGTGTTCCGTTTCCGCATGTCGGTGGCAGGCAATGACGAGTTCATTGTCAAAACACGCAACGCCCCGGATGCTGTTCGTTTGCAGCCCGGCCAGGAGATCGACATTGGCTGGCTGGCCAAGGATTGTCGTGCGCTTGACGCATAGACCAAGCCGCGTGGCACAAGCGCGGCTTCACTGAGGGACCGGCCGGCGAAAACCCGTGCGCCGGCTGACCATAGAACAAACGGGATGTACTGGGAGTAACACATGAAACCAACAAAGACTCTGCTGACCGCAGCGGCCTTGGCAACAGCGGCCGGTGGCGTATCCGCCCAAGAGATGACCATCGTGTCGTGGGGCGGCGCCTATTCCAAATCACAGCTCAAAGCGTATCACGAGCCCTATTCCGAAAAGACCGGCGTCACCATCCTGAATGATGACAGCTCGGCCGAAGCGGTCGCCAAACTGCGCGCAATGAACGAAGCGGGCAACATCACATGGGATGTCGTGGACGTGGTTGCCGCCGACGCGATCCGCCTGTGCGACGAAGGTCTGGCGATGGAAATCGACTTTGACACTCAGCTGGCCCCGGCACCGGATGGCACGTCCGCCACAGAAGACTTTGGCGACCTGCTGGTCAGCGACTGTTTCATTCCGCAAATCGTCTATTCGACCACGTTCGGCTACCGTACCGATCTGGTCGGTGACACGCCGCCGACCGATGTCTGCGCGGTGTTCGATCTGGAAACCTATCCCGGCAAGCGTTCGCTGGAAAAACGTCCGATCAACAACATGGAATGGGCGCTGCTGTGTGATGGCGTTGCCAAGGATGACGTCTATGACGTGCTGGCCACCCCTGAAGGTCAGGATCAGGCCCTGGCCAAGCTCGGCACCATCAAGGACAGTGTTGTCTGGTGGTCAGCGGGCGCTGATACCCCCCAGCTGCTGGCCGATGGCGAAGTCATCATGGGCTCTACCTACAATGGCCGTCTGTTCAGCGTGATCGAAGAGCAGAACCAGCCCGTCGCAATGTTGTGGGATGCGCAGGTGTTCGATCTGGACGGCTGGATCATTCCGGCTGGTCTGAGCGAAGAGCGTCAGCAGCAGGCGCTGGACTACATCATGTTCGCAACCGACACCCAGCGTCTGGCGGATCAGGCCAAGTGGATCTCTTATGGTCCGGCCCGTGCCTCGTCGGCTCCGCTGGTGGGTCAACATGCCGAACTGGGTATCGAAATGGCGCCGCACATGCCGACCGATCCGGAAAACGCCAAGAACACGTTCCTGTATAACTACGAGTTCTGGGCGGACTACCGCGACGATATCGACGCCAAATTCCAGGCGTGGCTGGCGCAATAAGCGTCTGGTGTAACCAAAATCCTGTCGGGGGCGGCGTGCTGCCCCCGACCCGGAACGACCCAAGGGGCCATGATGACTGACGCAACCCAAAACGCTGGACCCATGCTGGCAGCGGATGGAACGCCGCTAAAGCAATCCTTGGCGCGCTCACTGCGGAGACAGAAACTTCGGGCGCTGTTGCTGATTGCCCCACTTCTTCTGTTTGTTCTGTTCTCATTCATTGTTCCGATTGCTTCGATGCTGTTTCGGTCAGTAGAAAACAGTATCGTTCAAGAGACGCTACCCCTGACGGTCGAAGCCCTGCAGAACTGGGATGAAACCAGCGGCGAATTGCCGGATGAGGCTGTCTATGATGCCTTTGTCCGCGATATGGTCATTGCGGTCGACAACAAGACGCACACCCGTTTGGGTTCGCGCCTGAACTACGAAGAAACAGGCATGTCTTCGATGTTTCGACGTTCAGGCCGGAGTTTGGGAAAACTGGACCCCGAAACCGATGGGCCATTCAAGGATCAGGTGATCGAGGTTCACGATGGGTGGGGTGAGCCCAACACGTGGGCCGTCATCAAGACCCACTCTCCTGCTGTAACCAACGGCTATTTCCTGAATGCGGTCGATATGCGCCGCACACCCGACGGCGCGCAATCGCAGCCGGAAGACAAACAGATTCTGATCAAACTGTTCGGGCGCACGTTGTTCATGTCTCTGGTCATAACCGCGTCCTGCATCCTGCTGGCATATCCCGTCAGCTATCTGCTGGCGACGCTGCCGATGCGCATGTCGAACCTTTTGATGATACTTGTTCTTCTGCCATTCTGGACGTCCCTTCTAGTCAGGACGTCTGCTTGGAAAGTGATGCTGCAGCAACAAGGCGTGATCAACGACACGCTTGTTTGGCTGGGGCTGGTGGCAGATGACGCAAGGCTGATCATCATCAACAACCAGATCGGTACGATCATCGCAATGACGCATATCCTGCTGCCCTTTATGATCCTGCCCATGTACTCGGTGATGCAGACAATCCCCGATTCCTACACGCGCGCTGCCAAATCGATGGGGGCGACCAACTGGACGACTTTCTGGCGCATTTATTTCCCGCAATCCATTCCGGGTATCGGCGCAGGTTCGATCCTCGTGTTTATTCTGGCCATCGGCTACTACATCACACCCGAGATCGTGGGCGGCACCAAGGGTGTCTTCATCTCGAACCGGATCGCCTATCACATCTCGTCTTCATTGAATTGGGGGCTGGCGGCGGCATTGGGGACGATCCTGCTGGGTGTCGTGCTGTTGCTCTACTGGTGCTACGACAAGATCGTGGGCATCGATAACGTCAAGCTGGGATAATCGATATGGCTGCACTTACTCCGATATCCCGCAAACCCATGTCGATGGTCCTGCCCAGCGTCGCGCTGGCGGGTGCCTTCGCCGGTATCTTCGTCGGCGCGGGCAACGGCTCGATCTTTCTGGGCATCCTTGGCGGAGCCGTCCTGATTGCGGCCCTGGCCTGGGCCTACATCACATTTGTCAAGAACGAGAAACTGGCCCGCTGGATCAACATCCTCGGGTTCGGGGTCGTAGGTTTCCTGGTCGCAGGAGCGATGGGCGGTGTTCTGGGCCTGTTGGGCGGGTGGTTCTTCGTCTGGTTCATCTACTGGCTTTACGAAGGCCGGTACCGCCAGAAGCTGTTGCCGTATCTGACCCCGAAACAGGTGTTCTATCATTACCTGTTCCGCGTGATATGCGGCGCGATTTTTGTCTTCCTGATCACTCCGATCCTTGTGGTGCTGCCGTTGTCGTTCAACGCGGAAGATTTCTTTACCTTCACGCCTGAAATGCTGCGTCTGGACCCCGAGGGGTATTCGCTGAAACATTACCGCGATTTCTTCACCAACAATGAATGGCAGCGCAGCTTCAAAAACTCGCTGATCATCGCCCCGATTGCGACGATTATCTCGGTCTCGCTGGGTACGCTGGCCGCCATCGGCCTCAGTCAGAGCCACGTTCCCGGCCGCCGCGCCATCATGGGTATCCTGATTTCGCCCATGATTGTGCCGCTGATCATCTCGGCAACGGGCATGTTCTTCTTCTACAGCGATATTGGTCGCTTCATGGAAGGAACGCTGGGTATGAACAAGAACTTCGTGGGGTACCTGAAGGTCATTCTGGCCCATGCGGTTCTTGGCATTCCCTTTGTGATCATCACGGTAACAGCAACACTGGTTGGGTTCGACCGATCGCTGACCCGTGCGGCAGCGAACATGGGTGCAGGTCCTGTGCGGACCTTCTTCAAAATCCAGATGCCTCTGATCCTGCCGGGTGTCATCTCGGGTGGTCTGTTTGCCTTCATCACGTCATTCGACGAAGTGGTTGTGGTGCTGTTCGTGGGCTCTGCCAGCCAAAAGACCCTGCCGTGGCAGATGTTCACCGGACTGCGCGAACAGATCAGCCCGACCATTCTGGCGGTCGCCACGATTCTGGTGGTCTTGTCGATTGCCTTGCTGACCACGGTCGAGTTGCTGCGCCGTCGCTCGGAACGTCTGCGAGGGCTATCTCCCGCTTGACGCAGGCACAGGTCTGATCTAACGATTCACCCGTTCACCCCAGCCGCGATGGCGTCGCGGCATCATCGGGGGTGTTCGGCTCTCGGACCCCGAGACCGCCTGTCCTGAACGCCGGGACAAGTGGCCGGGTATTGCCGCCCGGCATAGATGAGAGACCTGTTATGACTGACACAAAACGCCCAGAATTCTTTACCTGCCACAATGGCGACAAAGCCCCTCTGCCGTTCAGCAAGAGCGAATATGACCGCCGCCTTGGCAAATTGCGCGCCATAATGGCCGCACGGGATATCCCCGTGGTTCTGCTGACATCGATGCAGAACATCGCGTATTACTCCGGCTTTCTCTACTGCGCCTTCGGTCGCCCCTATGGCTGCGTGGTCACGCAAGATGCCTGCACCACCGTGTCTGCCAATATCGACGCAGGCCAACCGTGGCGCCGGTCGGTTGAGGATAATGTGATCTACACCGATTGGAAGCGCGACAATTACTGGCGTGCCGTGGCCAACCTGATCGGTGGGGCTAAACGGATCGGTGTCGAAGGCGATCACATGACACTGGCCGCACGCGACACGGCGCTGGCCATGCTGGGTCAGCCCGAACTGGTCGACATCGCTACAGATACCATGGCCGCCCGCATGGTGAAATCCTCAGAAGAAATCGAGTTGATCAAAGGCGGCGCGCGGACAGCAGACGTAGGCGGAGCAGCGATTCACGCCGCCATCCGCGAAGGCGCAACCGAGATCGAGATCGCCATGGCAGGCCGTGACGCAATGGAAGCGGAAATTGCGCGCGCCTATCCGAATGCGGAATACCGCGACACCTGGGTTTGGTTCCAGTCCGGCCTCAACACCGATGGTGCCCATAACCCGGTCACCAAACGAGCCTTGCAAAAGGGCGATATCCTGTCGCTGAACACGTTCCCGATGATCTCGGGCTACTACACGGCACTGGAACGGACCCTGTTCCTTGGCGAGCCTGATGCTGACAGCCTGCGTCTGTGGGAGGCCAACGTTGCCGCACATGAACTGGGCCTCAGCCTGATCAAACCCGGCGCGACCTGCTCGGGCATCACCGCCGAGATCAACCGTTTCTTCGCTGATGAAGGCCTGCTGCAATACCGCTCGTTCGGGTACGGGCATTCCTTCGGCATCCTCAGCCACTATTACGGGCGTGAAGCCGGGCTGGAACTGCGTGAAGACATCGATACCGTGCTGGAGCCGGGCATGGTCGTCTCGATCGAGCCGATGCTGTGGATACCCGAGGGGCAACCCGGTGCGGGTGGATACCGTGAACACGACATTCTGGTGGTCGGTGAAGACGGCGCTGAGAACATCACCGGCTTCCCGTACGGGCCGGGCCATAACATCATCGAAGATTGACGGCAGCGGGTGGAGCCTGTGCTCCACCCGTTTCTTTCAGGCCCGTTGCGCGCGTTGGTGAAAAATAAACCCGAGGAAATTCAACAGAAGCTGCGCTGCCAGTATCTGCGTGCTTTCGGTCGGGTCGTAAGCAGGGGCCACCTCGACAAGATCCACGCCTACGACGTTGCCCCGCTGGGCGAGACCCTGAAGAATTTCCAGAACGTCATAGTATTGGAACCCTCCGTGACTGGGGGTTCCGGTTCCTGCCGCGATCGAGGGGCAGAAAGCGTCGATATCGATTGTGACGTAATAGCGCGATCCTGCCGGAATACGTTCGAGAACAGCTTCTGTTCCCAGTTTCCGAACCTGACGCACAGACAGAATGTCCGATCCGCGGGCTCGCGCATCCTCGTACCCCTCCCTTGCAGTTGAGGATACGTTCCGAATGCCCAACTGCGTCATCCCGGAGACATAATCCTTTTCGATTGCGCGTCGCATGGGATTGCCATGACCATTGGTGACCCCATGACGTTCGTCAACAAAGTCCAGATGCGCATCGATTTGAACCACATGGATGGGGCCGTTCTTTGCGCAGTCTTCTTCGAATGCTGAAATGCATGGAATGTTTATGGAATGATCGCCGCCGATCACCAGAGGCAACGCGTCAGCGGCCAAAATCTTGCGAACGCCGTAAGCAATGTTGTCGTGGCTCGCCTCGGTCTTTGTATGGACGATATCCGCGTCTCCCAAATCTACGATCCGGACCGAGCTATCAAGATATGTTGCGTCATCTTCATGGTCATAAGCACCTGCGTGCCCGAAACTGAACAAGGTCGAAGCGTCGCGCACGGCCCGGGGGCCAAACCGCGCCCCCGCGCGCCACTGCGTTCCAAAGTCGAATGGCGCACCGAGTACGCAAACATCGGCATCGATATTGTCCCAGTTTTCGATATAGGGGGATTTGCCGAACGTTGAGATTCCAACGAACGGCAAATTCAGCCGTCCTGACGCGTACCCGTGATCCTGCACGTTCAATCCTTTCATTGGCATTGTAGAGCTAAGTGAATGTGAACATGACAAGGCCTTTCATTGAAACCGAATTCTTTTCGCCAACTGTGTTGGGTATTCAGGGGCCCGACATCAAGGGTGGTGCCTGCCATTCACGAGTGTGACAAAGACACACTTTTGACGGCGCTACCGCCCTAGGCTCACGTCCCATAGGTTTTCGACCCTTGGCGTGAAACACCGTCCCAACCGGATCGCGATCCTGTTTGGCAGGCTAACGGACTAGCAGCGTGTCGCTACGCTGTATTTGAAGCCCGATGGTCCGTTCGTCACCAATCGCATTCGCAGCTCTCGTCACCTATTGGCTGGGGATTCTGTGTCTAGGGAAATGATGGAAGACAAGGCACCGGCCAAGGAGAACTCGGCCACCCAATTGGGGCGAATTTTCAGCTAGAAATGCCCTTTTGTACGGATCGCACTTGGCAATTCGTCATTCGAGACCTTCAATATTTTCTCACGCTTAAACGGTTGTCGTGCGCGCTAGATAGTGCTGGCAACGCCGTATGCTTCGGTTTCTGGCACATGGTCGACGAAACCACAAAGCTATTTTACCCGCATCGGGTGCTCATGCGCCTGTTCAAGGTCGAAAAGGCCGGTATCCAGGATCGCCTCGGCGGTAACATCGCAGTTGTAGGTTTCAATGACGCGCACGCCGGCATTCAGGCTGGGAAAAACTATACGTGCTGCTTCGTTGCGTTTGGGGCCCGTACCGTCCGCTTTGTTCGAGACAATCACATCCGCAAACTCAGTTTTCTCGACAAGCATGTTGACCAAAGTCCGGCCATCTTGTTCACACAAGGTCTCGCCCCAGGCACGTCAGAGACATTTTCTTGTTGCCGAAACCGGTTTCGGAACAACTTAATGGACAAATGATGTCGATTCCCAAAGATCAAACACGCGGAACCACAGTCCATACTCACCCAGCGCCAGGCCGGGTCAAGTTGGATGAATTGGCGCAACATCTCGGCCTTTCGAAAAGCACCGTTTCTCGCGCGTTAAACGGATATCCAGACATTTCTGAGTCCACGAGAAAGCGGGTCGAAGTGACCGCGCGCAAGATGGGATATCGGCCGCTCAGCCATGCGCAAGCGATCCGTACTGGGAAGGTACGCGCCATTGCTCTGGTTCTGAACAGCGAAGAACCTGACGGTCACAATCCGTTTCTTCAGGATTTCCTTGCCGGGGCGTGCGAAGCAGCCAGTGCCTCTGATTGGACCATGACGATATCGACCGCAATTTCGGACCGGGACATATTGAATGTCCTCAACCGTCTGTATGAAGAACGCAAGGCCGATGGATTTATCCTGCCGCGTACCTTGGTAAGAGATGCCCGCGTAGACTTGCTGCGCAAATTGGGGGTCCCCCATATTCTCTACGGGCGCACCGGTTATGGCGACGCAAGCGTGCCCGACGATACCTCTTGGTTCGATATCTCCGGTGAAACCGCGATGCGCAAGGCGGTGCAACGGTTGGCCGAATTTGGACATTCCCGGATCGGCTACGTCGGCAGCGATTTGAAGTTCAACTACAGCCACCTGCGCAGAGACGGGTATCTTGAGGGCCTCGACAGTGTCGGCCTGCCGGTCGACTCCGATCTGATCCGTGATGGCGCCCGAACGCGCAATGAAGGAGCTGCACAAGCCTCGGCCCTCATGCACCTTGAACATCCACCCACCGCGATCGTTTTCGCAACCGATCTGGCCGCGCTTGGGTTTTATTCCGTGGCGCAGGATATGGGTTTGGAAATTGGACGGGACGTGTCCGTCATCGGGTATGACGGAATACCCGAATGCCAGTATGTCCGCCCCGCTTTGACAACCTTTGCCGTGGACTCGCGCCGAGCTGGTCGCAGATTGGCGACATTGCTTATCCAACAGATCAGAAGCGAAGACCGGACAGGTTTGCGTGAACTGGCCGAAGCTCGCCTTATCGAAGGCGGTTCGGACGGTCCACGATTAAGAACGCCACAGGATTTGGCGCTTCAAATTGGAACACCATAGTGAACACAATCGGGGAGGAGCCCAAAAATGAAACTTACACCCAAGGCGTCACGGCTCATGCTGGGGACATCGCTGGCATTGGCGTTGACGGCGTTGTCGGCCCAGGCGGATACGATCCGGTTCTGGACCACCGAAGAACAGCCCGAGCGACTGGCCAAGCAGCAGGAAATGGCCGACCAGTTCAAAGCCGAAACCGGGACCACGGTCGAAGTGATCCCGGTCACCGAAAGTGATCTGGGGACCCGGGCTACAGCTGCATTTGCCGCCGGGGATTTGCCGGACGTCGTCTATCACACATTGCAATATGCTTTGCCCTGGGCCGAAGCCGGTATTCTGGACACCGAAGCCGCCACGGAAGTGATCGAGGAACTGGGGGCAGACACCTTTGCCCCAGGTGCATTGGCGATGGCAGCTTTCAATGACGAAACAGCCTCGGTCCCGGTAGATGGCTGGACCCAGATGGTTGTCTACCGCAAGGATCTGTTCGAAGAGGCCGGTCTGCAAGCCCCCGATAGCTTTGAGGACATTGAGGCCGCGCTGGAAGCACTGCACAACCCGCCAGAAATGTATGGCTTTGTCTCTGCGACCAAAGTCGACGAGAATTTCATGAGCCAGGTGCTGGAGCATGTTTTTCTTGCCAACGGCGTCAGCCCGGTCGGCCCCGATGGGTTCCAGCCGCTGGACGAAGCCAAGACCACCGAAGTTCTGGATTTCTACAAAGCAATCTCCAAGGCATCGCCTCCGGGTGAGCTTTTCTGGAAGCAATCGCGCGAACTGTATTTTGACGGTAAGGCCGCAATGATCATCTGGTCGCCGTTCATTCTTGATGAATTGGCCGGTCTGCGCGACAGCGCCCCGCCGACCATCAATGATGATCCCACTTCGCGCGATCTGGCCAGCAAAACCGGGATCGTAACCAAGCTGTCGGGTCCATCGAACCCAGAAGGCGCGGCCTGGGGTGACGTTCGATACTTTGGCATCACCAATGACGCAGATACCGATGCGGCAATGGAGTTCGTGAAATACGCAATGGATCAGGGCTATACCCAGACACTGGCAATCGCACCCGAAGGCAAATTCCCGGTCCGTCGCGGCAATGCCGATAACCCGTCCGCTTTTTCTGAGGCTTGGGCAGAGTTGCCCGTAGGTGTCGATCGCAAAGCGCCGCTGGGTGAGTTGTACGAACAGGCGATGATTGACGAGATTGTTGGCGGCCTGGATGTGGCGCAGCGCTGGGGTGTGGCAGACGGTCAGTTGGCGCTGGCGTCGAAAATGATCAACTCGCAAGCCATCAACCGCGTGGTCCGTCAGTATATCGACGACGAAATTGACGCCGCATCTGCGGTTGCGGCGATGAACGAAGAACTCGCCAAGGTTCAGTAACGCCACCTCTGTGTGGCACCTGCAGCGGCATGCGTGCCGCTGCACCCAATCCTTCGAGGTATCCCATGACTTCGGCCACCCCACCGACCGGAACCGGGGCGTTAGCCAAACGCGAGGCGCGTCTGGCCTGGACGCTGCTGGCTCCGACAATCATCAGTGTGTCGCTTGTTGTGATCCTGCCGCTGCTGGCGATCTTTTGGATCAGTTTCAAGCCCTTCACCCTGTCTGACCTGCGTCCACCGGCGCCGGTTGTCCGAGAAAGCCTGCGTGGATCGGGTGACGATCTGCGGATCGAATACCGGCTGCGCAACTCCAGCCAGGAGATCGCCATTGAAGGCGTGACCTTCAGCGATGTGCTGCCCGACGGTGTTGTAACCGGTGAAATCACCCCGCCATGTGTGCTGAACGGCCAAGAGCTGTTCTGCGATTTTGGCATATTGGAAGGCGGTCAGCGCGAGCGTATCCGCATTCCTGTCACGGTTGACGGCGACATTGACGCGTTCGAGGACGTAGTCGAAGCCTCCGAGCCGCGTGTTACAGGCAGCGGGTCAAGTATCCTTACCAATTTCGAGTTCAGTCTCGTGAACTTCGCCCGTGTCTTTGATGGGGACGAATTCTGGGGGGTGCTCTGGATCACGTTGTTTTACACTGTCTTCGGCACGATCGGCGCCTTGGTCATGGGGCTGTTTGCCGCCTTGCTGCTGAACAAAAGCTTCAGGGGGCAAGGCGTTATTCGCGGCCTTTATTTGTTCCCTTATGTCGCTCCGGTGATTGCCGTTGCCTTCACCTGGGTCACGCTGTTCGACCCGTTCTCGGGCTCGGCCAATGCGTTGCTGGTCCAGATGGGGCTAAGCAGTGACCCGATAAACTTTTTCGGTGAAAGGCCTTTGGCGCTGATTATGGTCACGGTGTTCGAGATCTGGCGCTATTTCCCGCTGTCTTTCCTGTTCATACTCGCACGGATGCAATCCATCGACTCCAGCATGTACGAGGCGGCAGATATGGATGGCGCATCACCGTTCCAGAAGTTCTGGTTGCTGAGTATCCCGCAATTGCTGGGTATCCTGTCGGTGCTGTTCCTGTTGCGCTTCATCTGGACGTTCAACAAGTTTGACGACATCTTCCTGCTGACGGGCGGCAATGCGGGTACCCGCACGCTGACTGTGAACGTCTACGAACAGGCCTTTGCGGTATCCAACATCGGGGCAGGGGCGGCTGTAGCCGTGGTGATCCTGATGTGTCTGATCGCTTTCAGCTTCCTCTTTTTCCGTTTCATCAGCCGTGAGGAGGGTTTGTGATGCGCAAAGGGTACATCACTGCTCCGGTTCTAGGGGCGCTGTGGATGGTCGTCATCGCCACGACTATCGCGATCACCATGTCCTTCGCCACCGGATCGGCATTCCGTCCGCAAGTCCTGCTGGGACTGATCTGGGGCGGTTTGGCCGGGCTTGTCTACGCCCGTTTTCCGGCCCGCCATGCCCCGGTTCGGCTGGGCATGGCCGCGCTGCTGGGCTTGTCCTGCCTGACGGGCTTCGGTCCGGTTCTGATTGGGTCGGACACCACATTGCAGGCGGTTTTGATTACCGCAATCTCGGTGACCATCGTGATGCATGTTTCGCTGGCCGAAATCCTCAAGGACCTGCCTTTTGCGGAATTGACCCGCCATGAATACGAAGAGGCGGTGATCCGGTTCTGCACCGGGTTCGGCTATATCTTCTTCACCGCGATTGTCATCATCCCCTTCTACGTGATGGTCATGACCAGCCTGAAATCGCAGCAAGCCTTGCTGCAGAACCCGCTGGATTTCTCGGTCGACCTGAGCCAAGGCTGGAACCTGTTCCGCAGCTACACTGAACTGTTTCGCGACTTCAATTTCGGAACCTACCTGTGGACGTCCTTTTATGTCTCGGTGCTGACCGTTTTCATCACGCTGGCTTTCAGCATTCCAGGCGCCTATGCGGTTGCGCGGTTCCGGTTCAAAGGACAAAAGGCGTTCTCGCGCTCGATCCTGCTGATCTACATGGTGCCGATGATCGTTCTGGCGCTGCCAATCTACATCGCGTTCTCGCTGACCGGCCTGCGCAACTCGATCCTTGGGATCGTGATGATCTACCCGGTCACCACGATCCCGGTCGCGCTTTACATGCTGCAAGGATACTTCCGAGGTCTGCCGTCCGAGGTGGAAGAGGCAGGTCTGATGGATGGCCTCTCACGTCTGGCGGTGATCTGGAAGATCACGCTGCCGCTCAGCCTGCCGGCGCTGGCATCGGTGTCGCTCTATGTCTTCATGATCGCCTGGAATGAATTCCTGTTGGCCTTCATGTTGCTGGACGATCCGTCGAAATTCACCCTGACCCGAGGGGTGACCATGCTGAACTCATCGGAAATTCCCCGTCAGCACCTGATGGCCGGTGCGGTGATAGCCACCGTTCCGATCATGGCGCTGTTTCTGGGGCTTGAACGTTTCATGACCAAGGGACTGACCGCAGGGTCCGTCAAAGGATGACACAGATGAACCAACATACGAACCCCGACCGCGAGGCGCGTAATATTCTGATCGCCAATGATCGCGGAGGTTATACGATCCCGACCGAGGGTCTGTATCCCTATCAGTGGAACTGGGACAGCGCGATTGCAGCACTTGGATTTGCCGAGTTCGATATCGACCGCGCCTGGACTGAGATCGAGACCCTGCTCTCGGGACAATGGAAAGACGGTATGGTGCCTCACATCCTGTTTCATCAACAGGATGACGGCTACTTCCCCGGTCCCGAAATATGGGGCTGCAACGGTCCGATCCCGTCTTCGGGCATTATGCAGCCGCCGATTGCCGCGACCATGGCGTGCAAGATCTGGGAAAAGGATCCCGAGGCGGGTGATGCACGTATGCGGAATTTGTTTCCTGGATTGCTCGCCTGGCATCGCTGGATCATGAAATGGCGCCTTGACGATCACGATGCCGTTTGCACGACGCATCCATGGGAAGCGGGTCGCGACAATGCGCCAGACTGGGATCAGACGATGTTGCGCGTTGATGCCTCGGATGTAGGAGATTACCAGCGCCGCGATACGACCCATGTGAACAGCGAGGACCGGCCGACAAAGTTCGATTACGACCGCTATATCAAACTGGTCCAGATCGGGCGCGATGCGAGTTGGGATCAGCAAGTCCTGCTGACCGCGAACCCCTTCCGCGTGGCTGACCCGACCATGACCTTTACAACCCTGCGCGCAGCCAGAGACCTGTTGGCGATCAGCACCGCGCTTGGCCTTGAGGCAGAAGGGCTGGAGGCGGACATTTCCCGCCTGAATGCAGGGGCGAAATCGTTGTGGAACGATGATCTGGGAAGCTTCGACTCGCGGGACGCCCATACGGGCGAATGGTCCAGCACCGTGTCGAACGCATCGTATATGTGCTGGTATGCCGGTGTTGAATCGGATCGCATGCTGGAGCGTGTCCAAAAGGTTTTGGCCAACGTGCCCCATCCAATCCCCAGCTATGATCCCGGCATGCCGGGTTTTGATGCGCGCCGATACTGGCGGGGACCAACCTGGGCGATCATGAATATGATGATCGGATTTGGTCTGGAAGATATGGGCCATTCACATGAAGCAGATCAATTGCGTCGCAAAACGGCTGATCTGATTACAAGCTACGGATTTGCCGAGTATTTCGATCCGATGACCGGCAGTCCTGCGGGCGGCAAAGCCTTCACCTGGACTGCCGCTGTCTGGCTACACTGGGCAGGGAGGGTCTGATGGGTAGTATTGAACTCAACGCTGTTGAGAAATGGTTTGGGTCTGCGCAGGTTATCAAGGGCGTTGACCTCAAAATCGAAGAAGGTGAGTTCGTTGTCTTCGTTGGCCCCTCGGGCTGCGGCAAGTCTACGTTGTTGCGTATGATTGGCGGGTTGGAAGATATCTCGCGCGGGGCCTTGCTGATAAACGGCAATGACGTGACAGATCATCCGCCGTCAAAGCGCGGGCTGACCATGGTGTTCCAATCCTATGCGTTGTATCCGCACCTGACAGTGGGCGAGAACATGGGCTTTTCGCTCAAGGTGGCCGGGGTGCCCAAGGCCGAGATTGCAGAACAGGTCGGAAAAGCCGCCGAAGTTCTGAAGCTTGACCCGTTTCTGGAACGCCGTCCAAAGGATCTGTCGGGTGGACAAAGGCAGCGTGTGGCCATCGGGCGCTCGATCGTCCGGGATCCCACGGCGTTTCTGTTTGATGAGCCCCTGTCGAACCTTGATGCAGCACTGCGGGTCGAGATGCGGTACGAGATCGCGAAGCTCCACCAGAACCTCAAGCGGACGATGATCTATGTAACCCATGATCAGGTCGAAGCCATGACACTGGCGGATCGGATCGTGGTTCTGGAATACGGCAAGATCGCTCAGGTCGGCACGCCGCGCGCACTCTACGAACGACCGGCAAACCTGTTCGTCGCGCAGTTTATCGGCAGCCCCAAGATGAATATTCTGCCGTGTTCTACACAGGCTGGGCGCTACACTCTGGAGCATGGCGGGGGTGGTGAGTTTCCCTTGTCCGGTGTTG
This sequence comes from Ruegeria sp. AB5, assembly GCF_056542645.1. NCBI lineage: Bacteria > Pseudomonadati > Pseudomonadota > Alphaproteobacteria > Rhodobacterales > Roseobacteraceae > Ruegeria > Ruegeria sp. AB5. The sequence goes on along the minus strand of NZ_JBQGAE010000010.1, from coordinate 30,572 downwards.
CAGACAAGCTTGGTATTCGGCCCGAACACATAGAAGTGGTTGCAGCCGGCGAAGGTCAATGTGACGGTCTTGTCGAGGTGATCGAGTACCTTGGTGCAGACACATTCCTGATCATCGATTGTGGAGCGGAAGACAAAGTAACTGTTCGACTAAACGGAGATACCGACCTCAAGCCAGGAACCAGGATCGGCTTGCATTTCCCGGCTGACAAGCTGCATTTCTTCGATGGAGAAGGGATGGCGCTGGGTTTGGAATAGACGCATCAGCAGGACTGTTCTGGAAAATCCACCGTCCATATTCCCAAATGGCTGCAGGGGTTTGTCGCAAAAAGCGACTGTCTCTGCAGCTGCATGCATGGGACTGGTGGTGCGTGCAAAACATGTTAGATCAATTCATGACACGACTGGTCGCCCGGTCTTAGTGGCACTAGAAAGGTTGTGCGATTTGCCTTGATGACGTGGCACACCAAGATCGCAGGGAGTTCTGAGATGGAAAACCTGGAGACGCGCACCGCGCTGATTGAAACCTGCCGCGCCATGAACGCAAGCGGCATAAATCAGGGGACGTCGGGCAACGTGTCTGTGCGTTCGGGGGATGGTCTTCTGATCACGCCGTCCGGGATGTCCTATGACACGATGACACCGGAAGACATCGTTTTCATGGACTTCGACGGCACCTATATTGGTCCGCGGCCATCATCCGAGTGGCGCTTTCACCGAGATATCCTGATGGCGCGAAGCGATGCCAACGCTGTGGTTCATTGCCACTCGGTCCATGCGACAGCGCTGGCCTGTCATCACAAATCTATTCCAAGTTTTCACTACATGACCGCTGTAGCCGGGGGCACTGACATAAAATGTGCGGGCTATGCCACCTTTGGAACGCAGGCGCTTTCGGATGAGGCGCTTGGGGCACTTGACGGGCGGCGCGCCTGCCTTCTGGGACAACATGGCCAAATCGCAATCGGTGAAAACCTGGCTGCGGCTTTGTGGCTTGCCACCGAGGTCGAGACCCTTGCGCGAATTTACATAAATGCCTTGGCTTTGGGTGAGCCTCCAGTTCTGTCAGACAGCGAAATGGCCATCGTGATCGAAAAAATGAACGGGCAGGGCTACGGTCAATCCGAGGCATCTGAAGATCACAGTCCAGAGCGCCCCAAAACCTCTGTTTTGCCATAGGGCAAGACGCTTTGATGCTATTTGAAATCTGTGTGCGAGGCTTCGTTCGTTTTCTATCGCCAATCAGGCTTGAATGACGACGAGCGTTTGTTCTGGCGGCACTCTGAACACGTGCCGCCAGAACCCATCAGTAGGCGACGGACGGCAACCAGGTCGCGATCTGCGGGAACAGGATCACCAATGCCAATCCGGTCAGTTGCAACAGGATGAACGGTACAACACCCTTGTAGATATCCTGCAACCGGATTTCCGGCGGGCAAACACCTTTCAGGTAAAACAGCGAGAAGCCAACCGGAGGGGACAGGAAGCTGGTTTGCAGTGTCACAGCCACCAGAATGACGAACCAGATCAGCTCGGGGTTATCTAGCCCATAGCCTGGAACTGTCATCTGCATCGCCACGATGATGGGTGCGACCAACGGCAGGATGATCAGCGTGATTTCGATCCAGTCCAGAACAAAACCCAGCAGGAACACGATCAGCAGGATGAACAGGATGGTGCCCATCTCGCTCAGGCCCATGCCTTGAATGGTCTTGGTGATCAGCTCATCTCCTCCCAGCTCACGCAGGACGAAAGCAAAGCAGGTGGCCCCCAGGAAGATCGCAAAGATATAGGCCGTGGTCTTGAACGTGTTCCGCGTCACTTCGAACAGGTTGCGCCAGTTGAGCTTGCCATAGGCCAGCGCCATCAAGGTGGCCCCAGCCGCGCCAACGCCGGATGCTTCGGTTGGTGTTGCGATCCCTGCAAAGATCGAACCAAGCACGGCAAAGATCAGACCGACTGGTGGCAGGACCGCTTTGAACACGTCCCAGATTGCAGCCCAATCGACCCGTTTCGCGCCTTCAGGCAACGGCGCAACGTCCCGGTTCACTGTCGCGATGATCACGATGTACAGGATGTACAGACCGCCGATGATCAGCCCTGGGAACAAGGCGGCCATGAACAGATCGCCAACCGACAACGCCATCTGGTCGGCCATGATCACCAGCATGATGGATGGTGGGATCAGGATGCCCAGCGTTCCCGAAGAGGCGATGACCCCCGCAGCCAGTGTCTTGGAATAGTTCTGCTTCATCATCGCCGGCATCGACAGCAGGCCCAGCAGAACGACGGACGCCCCGACGATACCGGTTGACGCGGCCAGGATGATCCCAATTGCCGTCACGGTAATGGCAAGACCACCGCGCATCGTGCCAAACAGGCGCTGCATAGAGATCATCAGGCGCTGGGCCACACCGGATTCATCCAGCATCAGCCCCATGAAGATAAACATCGGAAGGGCCACCAGAACCGCGTTTGACATGGTCGCATAGACACGGTTCACCACCGCGCCCAACGTCAGATAGTCCAGTCCGGTAAACGTGGACTCCATCCCCGTCCACAGCAGCATATCGTTGTCGCCCATATAGGCCACGCCGGTAAACAGAACGCCGACGCCCGCCAGCACCCAGGCCACCGGAAAGCCCGAGAACAACAGTGCGACAAAGGTCATGAACATGATGATGACCAGCGTGTCTTCCGGAGTATCGACCAGTTGGATCAACCCGATGGTGACGGTCAAAAACATCGCCCACATCATGAAAAGCTTGACCAGTCCAGAGGTTGCGGAGCGGTCATCTGCGTTGGTCAGCAGCATGTATCCGTCGTGGATCAGCCGCGCTATGGCACCCGTTGCCACCAGTACAAAGCTGATTGCAATCACGGACTTCAACGCCCAACGCGCGGGCAGACCGGTCGGGCTGTCCGAACGTTCGTTCACCCGGTAACTGTCATGGAAGTAGTCATAGCCCTGATCGATCATCAGCCAGCAAAACGGCAACAGCAGGATCACGATGCCCGACATCTCCACCACGCGTTTCGCGCGGGACGAGAAGCCGAGACGCAGAATGTCGACGCGCACATGTGCATCATGCGTCAACGCATAAGACATCCCGATCATGGTCGTCAGAGCGTAAAGATGCCACTGCAGCTCATCCAGCTTCGGAAAGTTCCAGTCCAGGGCGTACCGCATGCTGACCTGCGACACGATGGCGAGAACCAGTGCAACATTGGCCCACATGACAACGTGACCAACGCCGGAAACGATATCGTCCAACCGGGCCGACAGTTTCGGGCGGCGGCGATCGTCACCCTCCACTTCGTCCCAATGCGGGTCGACATGTTTGTTCAGTTTGTTTTCGAAACTCTCGCTCACCATCTTATTCCCCCCCGGAGCTGGGGCCCCTATCTACGGGGCAATAGAGGGATCCGGGCAGTATCGCCCGGACCCCACATGTCGATTACTGCCGGGGCAGGAACGCGTGCGTTTTCCAAAGCGCATAGCCATCGCTGAACTCGGTCAGGTTCGAATAAACCTTGTTGAAGAACGCGTCATTTGCGGCTTCTTCAGCGGCGACCTCTTCCCAGGTCGTGCGGAAGATATCCAGCATTTCCGGAGTCCAGTCGACGATGGTCACGCCGTTTTCCTCGACATTGCGTTGCATGGCAGCGAACTGGATCGCTTCGCCTTCGGCAAAACTCTCGGTCATCTGCGCGCGGCATGTCAGTTCGATCTGCGCCTGCAACTGCGGGTTCAGCTCGTTCCACTCGTCCTTGTTGATCAGCAACTCAAAGATCGTGGCCTGCTGGTGCCAGCCGGGGAAGTAGTTGTACTTGACCAGCTTGTCGAAACCCAGTCGTTGATCGATGGCAGGCATCGAGAACTCGGTTGCGTCGATCGCGCCTTTTTCCAGTGCCGGGAAAATCTCACCACCCGGCAGCAGCGACGTGGCGACACCCAGTTTCTGCATGACTTTGCCGCCGAGGCCGAAGAACCGCATCTTCAAACCGTCCAGTTGCTCGACCGAGGTGATCTCTTCAGCGAACCATCCCGAGGTTTCGGGGGCGATGATCGTGCAGGGGAAGACTTTAACGTTGTAGCCGGCCTGATCATACATTTCCTGATACAGGTCCAGCCCGTCGCCATAGTACATCCAGGCCATGTATTCGCCCGCCTCCGGACCAAAGGGAACCGCCGAGAACAGGGGAGCCGCAGGGATCTTGCCCGCCCAGTATCCGGCTGTCGCAAAGCCCGAATTGATCTTGCCGGTCGACACGGCATCCAAAATCTCGAAGGCCGGAACCAGTTTTCCGGGCTCATAGACCCTCATTTTGATGGACCCGCCGGAAATGGCGTCCAGATCCTCGGACACGCGCACAATGGGCGTGCCAAGTCCCGGTAGTTCGGTCGAGAACGCAACAGGCGTTTTCAGCAGGATTTTGTCGGCGGCCAACGCAGGCGCTGCGGCCAGAGCCATGGCGGCGGTCAGGGTTGCAAAGGTCTTCATGTCTGGTTCCTCCTATTGGACATGTGGTATTCAGCTGCCGGTTTTTGCGATCACCGGCGGCGGAGTGTCCGGCAGTTTGAAGCCGGTTTGAACACGGGGGGTCGGGTCGGTCAGGGCGCGGGGCTTTGGCCCGCCTGTGGCCCAATCCAGCATTTCAGCTGTGTGAACGATGGGAAGGCCAGTGGCCGATCCAATCTGCATCATGCAGCCGATGTTTCCGGCCACGATGACGTCCGGGTTTTGCGCCTCAAGTGTTTGCACCTTGCGGGTCTTGAGCTCGGCGGAAATCTCAGGCTGCATCAGGTTGTATGTTCCCGCCGAGCCACAGCACAGATGGCTGTCGCGCGGCTCGGACACTTCGAACCCCGCGGTTTTCAACAGTGTTTTGGGCGCGGTCTTGATTTGCTGGCCGTGCTGCAAAGAGCAGGCCGCGTGATAGGCGACACGCAGGGTGTCGGCCTTGTCAGGCTCTTTCAGCTCCAGATCGGTCATCACCTCGGATATGTCCTTGGTGATAGCGGCCACGCGGATGGCGTCATCTTCCAACTCGGTCCCGGCGAACATGTGACCATAGTCCTTCAAAGTGGTGCCGCACCCACTGGTGTTGATGACAATGGCATCCAACCCGCCCGCATCCATCTCGGTTGCCCAGGCGCGGATGTTTCTGGCAGCCGTGGCGTGGCTTTCTTCGGTTTTGCCCATGTGATGGGTCAGTGCCCCGCAGCAACCCGCGCCCTCGGCAATCACCACGTCACACCCATGCCGGGTCAAAAGCCGGATTGTGGCGTCATTGATGTCTGTGTTCAGGGCCTTCTGCGCGCAACCGGTCATCAGCGCGACGCGCTTGCGGCGCGGGCCGCTTGTCTGGAAGGTCTGTGGATCATCGTTTCGGCTGACCGGAGGAATGACCTTGGGGGCCATGTCCAGCATCGCGCGCAAGCGGGCGTCTGGCACCCATTTCCGGAAGGGATAGGCCATCTTGGCCCCCAGCAGAGCCAAACGAAACCGTGTCGGATAAGGCAGGATGCGCGCCAGTATCCAGCGCAGAAATCGATCATCCCAACTGCGCGTGTAATTCTGCTCGATATAGGCGCGGGCATGATCAACCAGATGCATGTAGTGCACACCTGACGGGCAGGTGGTCATACAGGCCAGACAAGACAGGCAGCGATCGATATGCGTGACGGTTTTCTCATCCGGCACGCGCTCGTTTTCCAGCATGTCCTTGATCAGATAGATACGCCCTCGTGGACTGTCGAGCTCATCGCCCAGCACCTGGAAGGTTGGGCAGGTGGCGGTGCAGAACCCGCAATGCACGCAGGATCGCAGGATGTCGTTCGATCGCTTCGTGTCGCGGTCTTCGAGTTGGACCGGGGTGAAATTCGTTTGCATCTCGCCCTCCCGCTCAGGCTGCCATCAGGTTCGGATTCAGCAAGCCGTCCGGATCGAACTGCGCGCGCAACTGATCCGAGATCTGCTGGAGTCGTGGGTGCTGAGGGTGAAACACTGGAACCGTCCGCCGCAGTTCAGTGCTGCCTCTGATCAGAGTCGCATGACCCGCGCCTTGAGGAATCAGACCCCGGATCGTCTCGGCTTGGTCGGGCGCATCTGACGGTACGGCCAGCCAGATCAGCGCACCGCCTTGATCCAAAACCGCGCGCGCCTCTAGCTTATGCCGCGCCGCTTCGATCACCTGTGGCGCATCTGTCGGCTTCAGGGAGAGTTTCCAAATCGTATCGCGCGTGCCCGAGAACACGTGAACATCTCGAATGCCGGTCCAGATTGTGCCGTTGAGATCGCCTTCAAGTACCGATCCACCGCCAAGCAAATCACGTAGTTTGGACAGCCGGTAGTCGACCTGCGCCGACAATCCTTCAACCCGCACCATCGCCGTGCCATTTTGCCAGGCCGCACCCGAAACTTCATACGGCGTTGTAGTGGCGCGGCAGAAGAGACCTACAGCCTCTGCTTCGGTGACATCGGTGAATTGCAGTGTTGCGGCACGTTCCGGTCGCGGCAGTACCTTAAGCGCGATTTCCGAGAGAACGCCCAACGTGCCATAGGCCCCGCAGGCCAGTTTGGTCAGGTCCAGCCCGGTGACATTCTTCATCACCCGACCGCCATTTGCGATCAGACGGCCCTGTCCATCGACATAGCGGACACCCAGAATAAAGTCACGGCATGCCCCGGCAATGAACCGACGCGGCCCCGAGACGTTGCATGCGACGACACCACCAATCGTCGGTTCGCCGCTGGTGCCCAGCAGGGGCCGATGATCCATCGGTTCAAAGGCCAGCATCTGCCCCTCGACGGCCAATGCGGCCTCAATCTCTTGCAACGGGGTTCCAGCCTTGGCTTCCAGCGTCAGTGAGCCGGGTTCGTACCGCGTGATTCCGGCGAGGCCCGAAGTATCGAGGGCCTGAGCAACCGTGCCGGGATTGCCGATCTGGCTGCGCGTACCACCCGCAACAATGCGCAGGCGCGTGTTGGAAGCCTTTGCTTCAAGCACAGCTTCTCTGAGCGCCGACTCGCTGGTCGGCGTTGCACAAGCGGTCATGTCTTTCCTCCTCCTGCTCTTCGTCGTGAAAGAGCGGTTCCTTACCCCGTCAGGTGGCTCGGCTCCTCCGATCCGCGCTCAACTCCAATGGGAATACTTTTGTCGGGTTCAGCAGCCATTCAGGGTCAAACACATCCTTGACCTGCATCTGGGCTTCCAAGTCGGTGTTGCTGAACTGATAGGTCATCAGATCCCGTTTCTCGATGCCCACGCCATGCTCGCCGGTCAGGCAGCCCCCCACATCGACACAGGTGCGCAGGATGTCGAAGCCAAACGCCTCGGCCCTTTCAAGATCGCCGGGTTTGTTTGCATCGAACAGGATCAGCGGGTGCATGTTGCCGTCGCCTGCGTGAAAGACGTTGGCGACCTCCAGCCCGTGTATCTCGCTTAGCTCACTGATCCGCTGCAGTGTCTCGGGCAGCGCCGAAACCGGCACGGTGCCGTCAAGGCACATGTAATCGTTGATCTGGCCCATCGCACCAAAGGCGGATTTCCGACCCTTCCAGATCAGGGCGCTTTCCTCGCTGCTTTGGCTGGTGCGCAATTCGACCGGATTCAACGGCTGTGCTATGGCCCTGATCCTGGACAGCTGGTCGTCAATCTCATCCTCCGAGCCTTCGACTTCGACGATCAAAAGAGCTTCGCACATCGGATAGCCCGCCTTGGCGAAATTCTCGACCACACGAATGCAGGGGCGGTCCATGTATTCGATGGCGACAGGCAGAACGCCTGCCTTGATGATGTTGCCGACGCATTCGCCCGCAGTTTCAGCGCTGTCAAAACCGATCAGGATCGGGCGTGCACCTTCAGGTTTGGGCAGGATGCGCAAGGTGGCTTCGGTCACAATTCCAAGCTGGCCTTCCGATCCACAGATCAGGCCCAAAAGATCAAGGCCGGGGGCATCCATCGCCGGGCCGCCGATCTCGACAATCTCGCCATCTGTCATCACCATGCGGACGCCCAGCAGATTGTTGGTGGTCACGCCGTATTTCAGGCAATGCGCACCGCCAGAGTTCATTGCGATATTCCCGGCAATCGCGCAGGCCAACTGGGAGGAAGGATCAGGAGCGTAGAAAAACCCGTCATCCTCCACTTGCCCCGTCACCGATAGGTTCGTCACACCTGTCTGTACACGGATGAAGCGGTTGTCATAGTCGATGTCCAGTACATCCTTCAGCCGCGCCGTGCCCAGAATGACGCTGTCTGCAGTGGGCAGAGAGCCCCCGGCCAAGGATGTGCCTGCTCCGCGCGGGACGACGGCAACGCCAAGGTCATAGCAGGTCTTCATAGCGGCGGCGCATTCCTCGGTCGTGCGTGGCAGCACGACCGCCAATGGCGGACAGCGATAGGCTGTCAGCGCATCACATTCATAGGCGCGGGTTTCATGCGCGTCGCTGATCACGCTGTCAGACGGCAGCACCTGTTCCAGCGCCGACACGATGGCCGATTTGCGGTCCAGAACCGACTGGTCGGGTGAGGGCATGGCGATGGTGGACATAGTGTGCTCCGGTCTTGGATGATCACAGAGAGGCCCGTTCGGCCTGACCGCTTTCTTTGGCCAGCTGTGCGGCGACCGAGGCGACGGCAAGGTCTTGCAGGCCCACTCCGGTGCCATCGAAAAGGGTGATTTCGTCGTCCGACCCACGCCCCGGGTGATCGCCATTGATAACAGCGCCGATGGGCGTGATCTGACCTTCGGTCAATGACCCGTCTGCGATTGCATGTTGCGCCTCACCGATGGTGATGGATTGGGCAACCTCATCTGTAAAGACGGTGGCATGGGCGACGAGAGCGGCATCGACCTCTTGCTTGCCCTTGGTGTCCGTGCCCATGCAGGCCAGGTGGGTGCCGGGCTTGATCCAGCCTTTCATCAGCAGCGGTTCAAAAGCCGAGGTGATCGTGATGATGACATCCGCTTGTGCGCCAAGTTCCTCTTGGGTCACCGCTTCGAAATCCAGTCCGACTTCGTGTGCAACCTCGCCCAGGCGGGGCAACATGTCGGGATGAGGGTTCCAGGCGACGACCTTTTCGAAATCGCGCTGTTCGGCGGCGGCACGCAGTTGGAAGGTGGACTGGTGGCCTGCGCCGACCATGCCCAACACCTTGGCGTCGCTGCGCGCCAGATGTGCGATAGACACTGCCGAAGATGCAGCGGTGCGCACGGCGGTCAGGTAGTTGCCGCCTACAAGCGCTGACAGCCGCCCGGTGTCGGGGTCGAACAGGAAAACGGTAGACTGATGATTAGTCAGCCCTTTTTCCATGTTTCCGGGCCAGTACCCACCGGATTTAACACCCAACACCTGACCGGCGCGGTCAAAGCCGGATTTGAAACCATAAAGCGCATCGGCGTAGCCGATGGCCTCGCGAATGACGGGGAAGTTATAGGCGTCTCCCCGCGCCATGGCGGCAAAGACGTCCTGAACCGCGTCGAACGCCTCGATGCGGCCGACCAGTTTCTGGCAGAGGTCTTCTCCGACGATCAACAGGGGTTTGTCTGACATATCTTTCATGACCTTTTCCTCAGCTTTTGGGGCAGGTCCGGGCGGCAGGGGAAGGGGTAACTGCCGCCCGGACACAGGTGCGGTTCGGCTTAATACGCCTTGCCGCGAGCGGATACGGGCCAAAGAGTTTCGACCTTGCCAGCCCGCACGCCCACGTACCAATCATGTACATTTGCGGTTGGGTCGCAGTGGCCGGGGACAAGGCGTAGCTTGTCATTGACCTTCAAAACGCCATCGGGGTCGGCGACGACGCCGTGCTCGTCCGAGCACTTGATGTATTCCACATCCGTGCGTCCGAAGATCACCGGCAAGCCGCTGTCTACCGACTGCGCCTTGAGGCCTGCGTCGACGATGGCCTTGTCGGCCTTGGCGTGGCTCATGACGCTGGTGAGGATGAAAAAGGCGTTCTCCCACTCTCCGCGGTCGATGCGGTTCCCATCCTGATCGAGAATGCGGCCATAGTCGGCATCCATGAAGGCGTACGAGCCGCATTGCAGTTCGTTGTAAACGCCTGAAGTGCTCTCGAAGTAGTAGGAACCGGTGCCGCCACCGCCAACGATGTCGCACTCCAGTCCTTCGGCCTTCAACCCGTCCACGGCGTCTTTCACTTGTGCCACGGCGACGTCGATCTTGGCTTTGCGATCTTCGTACAGGTCCATGTGCTGCATCGCGCCCTGATAGGCCTGGATACCCGCAAATTTCAGCCCCGGCGCGGCGTCGATGGCCTTGGCGATCGAGATCACCTCGGGCGTGGTGGTCACACCGCAGCGCCCTGCGCCGCAGTCGATCTCGACAAGACATTCGATCTGCGTGCTATGACGCTCGGCCGCCTCGGACAGGTCGGCGACGTTGTCGATGTCGTCGACGCAGCAGATCGCGCGCGCGCCGAGCTTGGGCATCCGCGCCAGACGGTCAATCTTGGCCGGGTCGCGGACCTGATTTGACACCAGAACATCCTTGATCCCGCCACGGGCGAACACTTCGGCCTCCGAGACCTTTTGACAGCAGACGCCACATGCGCCACCCAGTTCAACCTGCAGACGGGCCACGTCGACCGATTTGTGCATCTTGCCATGCACCCTGTGGCGCATGCCATGGGCCTTGGCGTAGTCGCCCATCTTCTTGATGTTGCGCTCAAGCGCGTCGAGGTCCAGCACCAGCGACGGTGTCTGGATGTCGGCCTCATCCATGTCGATGGCGGCAGGGATGTCGAACCCGACTTCAAGCTGATCGATGTTTACAGGCTTGTTCATTTTCTTCCTCCTCAGCCCTGAATCCAGGGCAGTTTATCCAGATCCACGTTGCCGCCGGTGATGATGACGCCGACGCGCTTGCCGCTGAAGGCTTCGGGATGTTTCAGGATGGTCGCCAGTGGGACCGCACAGCTGGGCTCCATCACGATGCGCAGATGTTTCCAAGTGGTTTTCATCGCCGCGATGATCTCGTCTTCGCTTGCGGTGTGGATGTCGCTCACGAAGTTGGACACAAAGTGCCAGGTGTTTTCCTTCAGGGGCACCTTGAGCCCGTCGGCGATGGTGACAGGCGCGTCATCGGCGATGATGTGACCAGCCTTGAAGCTGCGATAGGCGTCATCGGCCTGTTCCGGCTCCGAGGCATAGATTTGCACTTCGGGCGCAAGGTTCGACAGGGTCAGACAGGTGCCCGAAATCATGCCGCCGCCGCCGATGGGCGCAACCACGGCATCCAAGCCGTCGGTCTGTTCCAACAGCTCTGCCGAGCAGGTGGCTTGTCCGGCGATCACGCGCGGGTCATTGTACGGGTGCACAAATTCACCACCCGTGCGGTCCTGCACGTCGGTGAATACCGCCTCGCGCGAGGTTGTCGAAGGCTCACATTCGGTGATGATCCCGCCATAGCGGCGCACTGCATCCTTCTTGGCCTGCGGGGCGGTGCGCGGCATCACGACGTTGCAGGGGATGCCGCGCCGACCGGCGGCATAAGACAGGCTGAGCGCATGGTTGCCCGAGGAATGCGTGCAGACCCCGCGTTGCGCGGCCTCGTCACTGAGGCCGAACACCGCGTTGCAAGCGCCGCGCACCTTGAAGGCGCCGGCCTCTTGAAAATTCTCGCATTTGAAGAACAGCTGTGCACCGGTCAGTTCGTCCAGATAGTTCGAGCGGAGCACGGGTGTGCGGTTGATATGAGGTTTGATCCGCGTGTGCGCTTCGCGCATATCGGCGAGGGTCAGGCGGTCCGCCGTGGTTGTTGAGTCAAGCATCTCTCTCTCCTCAAGCTGCGGATTTCATGGGGTTTGCGTGGCCTGCCCGATAGTAGTCCTGCGCCGCCGCAACACCGCTGCCCAGTTCGATCGGGTAGTCCAGGTCAGCCATGGCCATTTCGATGGTCGCCAGCCCAGACAGAACCATCACGTCCGTCAGACTGCCCAAATGCCCGATCCGGAAAGCTTTGCCGTTCATTTCGCCCAGACCGATGCCAAAGCTGACACCATAAGTACTGAACGCATGATCGGTCAGCGCATTGCTGTCGAAGCCGTCAGGCACATAGATCGCGCTGACCGTGTCCGAGTAGAGGTCGGGCGACTGCGCCACCAGTTTCAGGCCCCATGCTTCGGTGGCCTTGCGCACACCTTCCGCCAGACGGAAGTGGCGCGCATAGACGTTGTCCAGACCTTCCTCGAACAGCATCTGCAGGCTCTCGCGCATGCCATAGATAAGCTGAAGTGGCGGGGTGTAGGGGAAGCCACCGGACGCGTTGGCATTCATCATGTCGCGAAAGTCGAAGAAGGTGCGAGGCAATTTCGCCGTTTCCATAGCAGCCAGCGCCTTTGGGCTGACACACAGGATCGCCATGCCGGTGGCCAGCATAAATCCCTTCTGCGAGCCGGACACCGCTATATCAACGCCCCAGCCGTCGAATTCGAACGGCATCGATGCCAGAGAACTGACGCAATCCACGAACAGCATGGCGGGGTGATTGCCAGAGTCGATGGCCTTGCGAACCGCTGCAATGTCCGAGCGAACTCCGGTGGCTGTTTCATTGTGGGTGACCAGAACGGCCTTGATCTGATGGGATGTGTCAGCCGCCAGAGTTTCGGCAAATTGATCAGCAGGTGCGCCGCTGCCCCAGGGGCATTCGATGATGCGAACGTCCAAACCATGGCGCTGACACAGGTCGATCCAGCGGTGACTGAACATGCCATAACGCGCTACCAGAACCGTGTCCCCAGGGCTGAGCGTGTTGGTAACGGCTGCTTCCCAACCTCCGGTTCCGCTGGCGGGAAACGTGATGATCTGGCCAGATGTGGTGGCAAATACTTTCTTGGTATCTTCCAGAACCGGTGCGAAGGTCTCGACAAAGTCCGGCGCACGGTGGTCCTGGGTTTGAACGTGCATGGCCAGACGCAGGCGGTCAGGAATATTGGTGGGGCCTGGAATAAAGACCGGGTTTTGGTTTGACATCGTCTCTTCCTCCGATTTGGTAAAATTATCTTACCAGTCATGGAATTTCGCAATTTTCTTGAAAATGTTTTTCACTGAGTAAAAAATGTGCTCAATGCCCTGTAAATCATGACATTTGTATTTTTTCATTTTTACCATGGTTTTTTTGGAAATTGAAAAAATATCTCACAGCGTTAGTGTTTCACACGAAAATCAACGGAGCAAACCGGTTTGGAGAATCACAAAAGACCACGCGGTCGGCCGAAATCGCTTTTCAAGGAAAGCTCGGCCGGAACACTGCAATCGCTGGATCGCGCGCTTGGTACGCTCAGCGCTGTTGCCAAGTTCGAACGTTCTACACTAAGCGATCTCAGCCGCGAGACCGGAGTGCCCACGGCGACCACGCATCGCATTCTGACGACCTTGTCTAATCGTGGTTTCGTCACCTTTGACGAGCACCGGCAGGAGTGGATGATCGGCATCGAAGCCTATCGCACCGGCGCGTCCTATCTGAAACGCAACAACGTTGTGGAACTTGGCCGCCCAATCATGAGCCGGTTGATGCGTGAGACGGGTGAGACGGCGAATATGGCCATGCCAGATGGTGAGAGCGTGGTGTTTGTCAGCCAGATCGAAACCAGCAACCCGATCCGAGCGTTCTTTCCACCGGGCTCACGAACGCCGATGTATGCCTCGGGCACGGGTAAGGCGCTATTGGCAGCCATGAACCCGAATGCGTTGGCTGCAGTCTTGTCTAAGACAACATTCGAAGAGTTTACAGAACGGACCCACAAAACTGCCGAGGCGTTGCTGTCCGATCTGGAGGGCATCCGCCAGCGTGGTTGGTCTTTTGATGATGAGGAACGCTATTCCGGAATGTCCTGCACGGGTGCGGTGATCTACAATGAGAACGGTGTGCCTTGCGCGGGGATTTCAGTGTCCGGTCCAACGTCCCGGATCAACACGAAGAATTCACAGAAATTTGGAGAGATGGTCCTGGAAGCCGCAAAAGAAGTGACCAGGGCAATCGGTGGGGATGCCCGCTAGCGCAGACTGGATTGCGTGTACCATGTGACTGGCAAGCTGTCAGGTTGCACAAGAAGCCGCTATCGACAGCAGGTCCTGGAGGGCATTGGTGTGCGGTGAACAACAATTGCTTTCCATTGAAGGACGCGGCGGCCTACGAGATACGCATTAAAACTCATGAAAAACCGCTGATGGATGGGTCAATGCGTGCTGCGGGGAACAAAAAACGGCTCGATCAAAAGTGTTTCACTGTCTTTGGCCGGTTCGGCCAAACGACGTTCGAGCAATGTGATGACATGCTCGACCGATAGATCAATGGGGTTGTTGACCGTACTTAGACTGAATGTCGGCCATCCCGCCATTTCGATATCGTCAAAGCCGACAATCGACAGTGCGCCCGGCACATCCAGTCCCAGTTCGCGCGATGCCGTCAGGGCGCCCAATGCGCTGGCATCATTGGCGCAGATCAGGGCGTCAAGACTGTGGGCCTGCAACAGCTTCATCGACGCTGCGTACCCGGCCTCGACCGTGAACTCTCCGGCCTCTTCTGCAACAAGCGTCAAACCCGCCTGCCCAAGTGTGTTGATCACGCCCGCCCTGCGATCTGCAGAGGAGGCAAAACTTGCCGCGCCCGAGACAAACCCGAATCTTGTGCGTCCACGGTCAAGCAGAACCTGGGTGGCTATCCGCATTCCACCAGCGTTGTTGCAACACACGTTGTCGATCCCTGGCGCATCGACGATGCGACCAGACGAGATCATCGGTACTCCGAATTTGCTACATTGCGTCACAAGGGCTTGGGGCATGCTGCCACCCCGCAGAATCATCGCGTCCAATGGGTAGCGCAAGACCTGATCCATGGCCGCTTCCGCGCGTTCGTCCCCCCCATCGATCAGAATCGGCCATTTGTTCAACGCGTTCAGACGCCCCACCAACCGGTTCACAAATTCCGAGTCGTAGGTGCTGCGCATGTTCCCGACAAAGACCGCAACCAGATGCGAACGACCCCCTTTGAGGCCCGCCGCCAAAGCGTTGGGTTGATAGCCCATAAGTTCAGCCATCTTATGTATTTTCTTGCGTTTCTCGTCGTCCAGATATGCGCCGGGTGTAAAGGCGCGCGACACGGCCGACCTTGACACGCCAGCCGCGTCAGCAAGGGCCTGCGCCGTTACACGGCGCGGTCTGTCCATGGATTTATCGCTCTTCTCAACCACATCCAAGCTGTCCATCTTTTCGGTGGAATTTGTCAATATTGCTAGAAATCTTTCATCGAACTGTCATACGTTAACAGTATGTGAGCACGTGTGCAGAATCCTGACATGTCTCACGATGCAGGTCGGAGGCTGCGCGCGAGAAACGCCGCAGGGGGATCCTGCATAGCAAACTGGCAAAAAATGCCGCGGGTCTCTTTGCTGCAAGGGGCCGACACCGAACCGGAGGAAGACATGACCAAACTGAAGTTTTGCGCAACGGCTGCTGCGCTCGCGTTCACCGCGACCACGGCCTTTGCAGAAACCGAAATCACCTGGTGGCATGCCCATGGCGGGCAATTGGGAGAAACCGTCAACAAGGTTGCCGAGAAATTTAACGAGTCGCAGGACGAATACACAATCACTCCGATCTACAAGGGCAGCTACGAAGAAACGCTGACCGCAGGTATCGCGGCATTCCGTGCCGGTGAGCAGCCCAACATCATGCAGGTGTTTGACGCAGGCGCCGCCACCGTGATCGCGGCCAAGGGCGCGACCGTTCCGGTTCAGGACCTGCTGGCTGACAACGGCGTCGATTTCGACATCAACGACTACATCGCCGGTGTGCGTTATTTCTATGCCGATAGCGATGGCAAAATGATCGGGATGCCGTTCAACTCTTCGACCCCGATCCTGTATTACAATGTCGACGCTCTGGACGCGGCAGGCGTGACCCCACCGAAAACGTGGGAAGAGTTCCAGTCGACCACCGCTCCGGCGCTGAAAGAGGCGGGCTATATCCCGCTCAGCCAGTCGCACCTGCCCTGGATCTTCACCGAGAACTTCATGTCGCGCCACAACCTACCGTTTGCGACCAACAACAACGGCTACGACGGCATGGATACCGAAATCCTGGTCAACAACGACGCGATCAAGGCGCATTTCACCGCCGTGACCGAGTGGAAAGACAACGGCCTGTTCGAATGGTATGGCACCGGCTGGGGTGACAACGCAAAACCGTTCGAAGAAGGCAAGGTTGCCATGTGGCTGGGTTCGTCCGGTTCCTTCGGCGGCCTGCTGCAGAAAGACCTGGGCTTTGAATTCAGCGCGGTCGAGCTGCCCTATTGGGAAGCCGTCACCGCTGAGCCAACCCAAACCTTCATCGGTGGCGCAGCCCTTTTTGCGATGTCGGGCAAGTCGGACGAAGAAAACAAGGCAACAGCCGAATTCTTCCGCTTCCTGACCGCACCCGAAACCCAGTATTTCTGGCATCAGGAAACCGGCTATGTGCCGATCACCGAGGCAGCCTATGAAACGGCCAAAAAAGATGGCCACTATGACCGCTACCCGGCGGCTCAGGTTGGTGTGAACCAGTTGCAGGCGAAAGCAGGTGACAACACCAAGGGCTACCGCATGGGCTTCTACGTTCAGATCCGCGACATCATGAACCGCGAATATGGCCGTATCCTGACTGGTGAGACCGACGTGGAAAGCGCCTTCCAAAACATTGAAGCCGAAGCCAACGAATTGCTGGCGCGCTTCGCCAAGACTCAGGGCTAAGGTTCTGGGATCACCCCCAAGATGGTCGCGCCTTCGGGTGCGGCCATCCCCATTTTTCAACTGGACGGGTCATGAAACGCGCGGGCTTCGACACAATCTGGCTTCCTGTGGCATTGTTGCTGCCACAGTTGATGATCATCGCAATCTTCTTTTACTGGCCCGCAGGATGGGCGCTGCAATCTTCGTTCTTCCTGCAGGACCCATTTGGCTTTGGGTCGACCTTTGTGGGGGCGGACAACTATACGTCGCTTCTGGGCAATGATCAGTACAAGCGCATCGCATGGTTCACGATTGTCTTTTCCGTCCTCGTGACCTTCTTCTCACTCGCCATTGCCCTTTTGCTGGCGGTCAAGGCAGACAAGGTGATCCGGGGGGCCAAATCCTATCGTACGCTTCTGATGTGGGTTTATGCCATTGCGCCGCCAGTTGCCGGGTTTCTGGGCATCCTGTTCTTTGATCAGAGCACCGGCCCGATGACAAAGTTCTTCCAGATGTTCGGATGGGATTTCAAGCTGGGCGTGGATTACAATGCGACTGCAACGGCCATGATCATCGTGGCTGTGTGGAAACAGATCCCGGTGAACTTCATCTTTTTCCTGTCGGGCCTGCAATCGATCCCGCGGTCAGTCCGCGAGGCTGCGATGATCGACAACCGCTCGGCGACGGGGCGCTTTTGGCAGGTGACTTTTCCCTTGCTGGCGCCAACGGCGTTTTTCCTGCTGATCATAAATATCACCTACGCGCTGTTCGATACGTTCGGCATCATTGATGCGTTGATGAAAGGCGAGCCGGGGAACAACCCGATGACTCTGGTCTACAAGGTCTTCCTGGACGGCTTCCGGGGCAATGACCTGGGCGGGTCGTCAGCGCAGTCCGTTGTCCTGATGGTTCTGGTCCTGATCCTGACTGTCTTTCAGTTCCGGCTGGTTGAACGCCGGATCCACTATACCTGAGGGGACGAAAGATGGCTGACACTACTCTTGAAACACCCGAGGTCGCCCGCCGCCCCCGCAAGATCAAGTGGAGCGTGATTGGTGACCATACGGTCCTGATACTGGGTTCGCTGCTGATGATGCTGCCGCCGCTGCTGGCGCTGACGACCGCCAGCCACGATGCGGTGACGATCCATCGCCAGGGCATTCAGCTGGGCCTCGGTGATGATCTTGGTAAAAACTTTCACGCCGCAATGTTCGAGAAAGGAGGGTTCACCCAGACGGTCGACGGAACGCTGATGCTGATGAACTCGTTCATCCTGGGCATTGGGTTTGCGGTCGGCAAGATCATCATCTCGATGATGGCGGCCTATGCCATCGTCTATTTCCGGCTGCGCTTTGCAACGCTGGCCTTCTGGATGATTTTCACCACCCTGCTTTTGCCGCTTGAGGTCCGTATTCTGCCATCCTACGAAGCGATCCAGAAAATGGGCCTGACCAACACGTATACGGGTCTGATCGTGCCGCTGATTGCCTCGGCGACCGGGACGTTCTTTTTCCGTCAGTTTTTCATGTCCGTTCCCGAGGAATTGGCCGAAGCAGCCCGGATCGACGGGGCGGGGCCGTGGAAGTTTTTCATCGATATCCTCGTGCCGCTCAGCCGGACGATGATTGCAGCGATTTTCATCATCATGTTTGTCTTTGGCTGGAACCAGTATTTGTGGCCGACGCTGATCACAACGGATGAAAGCTTCTTCACGCTGGTGCGCGGCATCAAGCAGATCGTGCTGACCTATACCGACAGCCAGATCCCCGAACACGGACAAGCGCTGGCCCTGGCAATCGTTGCCATGATCCCGCCGGTGGCGATCGTCATCTTCTTCCAGAACTGGTTCGTCAAGGGCCTCACAGAATCCGATAAATAAGGAAAACGCGCATGGCTCAGGTTTCATTGGAGGGCATCCGCAAGGTCTACCCCAACGGGTTTCAGGCTGTCGAGACAACCAGTTTCACCATTCAGGACGGCGAGTTCGTTGTTCTGGTCGGTCCTTCGGGCTGTGGCAAATCTACCTTGCTGCGGATGATTGCGGGGCTTGAGGATATCACCGAAGGTATTCTTAAAATCGGTGACCGGGTGGTGAATGACGTGGACCCGGCGGATCGCGACATTGCGATGGTGTTCCAGAACTATGCGCTTTATCCGCATATGACCGTTCGCAAAAACATTGGGTATGGGCTGAAAAACCGGGGTACCCCGGCGGCTGAGATCGCAGCAAAAGTCGAAGACGCCGCCAAGATGCTTAACCTGTCGGAATATCTGGACCGCAAGCCAGCGCAACTGTCCGGCGGCCAGCGTCAGCGCGTGGCCATGGGCCGAGCAGTCGTGCGCGATCCTGCATTGTTTTTGTTCGATGAGCCTTTGTCGAACCTTGATGCCAAGCTGCGAAACCAGATGCGGATTGAAATCAAGGCTTTGCAACGCCGCCTCGGGACCACGGCGGTCTACGTGACCCATGATCAGGTCGAAGCGATGACGATGGCCGACCGCATCATCGTGCTGAACGCGGGCAAGATCGAACAGATTGGTACGCCGTCCGAAATCTATCACAATCCCGCTTCAACTTTTGTCGCCTCGTTCATGGGGGCACCACCAATGAATCTGATCGACGCCGAGGCCGCAGACGGCCAAGTTCGTCTCAACGGTTATGACGGGCTGATGCCCGCGCCGCGGGCCGCCAGCGGACGGGTCACGCTGGGGGTGCGCCCCGAAGATGTTGAACTGGACGAAAACGGATCGGTCACGTTCCGGGTCGATATTCTTGAAGAACTGGGCGCCCATCGCTTGTTGCACGGTACAATCGGGGATCAGACATTTACGGTGATGGTCGGCAAGGATCACCCGGCCCAAACCGGTGACACGCGCGTCGCTCTTAAACCTGAGGCTCTGCGTCTGTTCGATGCGGAAACAGGAAAAGTCATTTGATTACAGACGTCGTAGATGCGCTACCCGCTGTGACCCGGGACCAGCGGCAGGAGATTCTGAGCGCGCCCCGTACCTCTGAGACGCATCGTGCTTTATTGTCCGCACTTCCGGCCATGAACGCGCTGCAACTGGGCGGTCAGGGCAATTCAAAACAATTGCCTGCCCAGTTCACTGTTGCCGCCTGGAATGTCGAACGGTGTCTGTTTCCAGAAGATACTGCGGCCCACCTGAACCAGATCGCACCCCAGGTTGTTTTGCTGTCCGAGGTCGATCACGGGATGGCCAGAACGTCCCAACGGCACACAACCGAAGAGATGGCCCGCGTATTGGATATGTCCTACGCCTTTGGGGTCGAGTTTCACGAACTCGATCTGGGAGGGCCTACGGAACGGGCGTTCTGCACCAGCAAGTTCAACGCATGTGGCTGGCATGGCAATGCGATCCTGTCCGCGGCACCCTTTGAACGCACCGCGTTAATTCGTCTGGATGATCACGGCCATTGGTTTACGCCAGATAGCGGTGCGACTGATCCCCAGCAGCCACGCGTCGGTGGCCGGATGGCCATTGCTGCAGTTGTTCCGACACAAAACGGTCCAGTTTGCGTGGTGTCCACACATCTTGAAAGCAACGCTGACGCGGAACACAGGCACAGTCAATTTCAGGTTCTTCTTCAAGCCGTTGACGCGTTTGCGCCCGAAATGCCGATCCTTATCGGGGGCGACCTGAATACAGGAAACCACATCCCACCTGATTTCGACTGGCAAGACGAAACCCTGTTCGGATTAGCGGAAGAGCACGGTTATTCCTGGGAATTTACCGCCCCGGGGTACACAACTCGGCCAAGTTTGATCACACCTCATCCCGATCGAAAAATGAAACTGGATTGGTTGGCTGGTCGAAATCTCGTACCGATCGACACAGGGATTCTGACCTCAATTTCAGATTCCGGTACGCCTCTCTCTGATCATGACTGCGTCTGGAGCACCCTTGGGGTTCCCGACAGTTGCGCCTAGGTGGCGGCTTTGCGAAAAAATGTGCGCGGGGAAGAACGCGCTGCGCTTATCATCTGCGGCACCGGGCAGGGCTTTTCCGGGCGTGAGGGTGGACCTTACAGTCCTTCGATCAATGCAATGTCAGCCGTGCATGCGTTTTCGCGTTTCGCCCGTGCGGCGCGATACTCGTCAGAGGCATAGCACGCTTGGGCGGCTGCAAGGCTGTCAAATTCAATGATCACACGTCGCTGCCAATTTGTGCCTTCAAGGGTTTCCGCCTGACCCCGTGCCAGAAAGCGGGCGCCGAATTTTTGGAAGGCTTCGGGAGCGAGGGCCTGATACCCCTGATAGGCGTCCGGATCGGTGATCGTGACATTTGCGATCCAGTAACCTTTGCGTGGCTCAGTCATCTTTGTTGCTTTCTTCTGCGGCAAACAGACGTTCGGCGATTGCAGTGGTGTCCCTCAGGTGGCGTTCGACTGCGGCGCGCGCAGCCGCGGGGTCGCCGGATGTGATCGCCTCGCAGATATCTTCCATATGGGCAATTCCGGGGCGTTCTCGGTCGGTGGAGGACAAGGTTATCATGCGCAGACGGCTGATCCGCCCATTCAGTCGCTGAACCACGTCCCATGCAATATAGTGTCCGGCGCCGCTAAAAATCTCGGAATAGAAGTCGGATGTGGCGCGAAACAACGCGCCGGGCGTTTTGTCCGAGAACCCACGTCGCAGGGTTTCCAGTGCCTTGCGTATGTCCCGCGCCCGGTCAGGTGTAATATTGCGCGCGCAGTTTTCGGCTGCTGCCGTCTCGAGCATACGACGAATATCGTAGATTTGGCGGGCGTCGTCCCAACTCATGACGGCAACAATCGGGCCCCGACCGGGTAGGATTTCAACCAGCCCCTCGGCTTCCAGATAGCGGATCGTCTCGCGGATCACGGTTCTGCTGACGCCCAGCTGATCGCAAAGTGGACGTTCCACAAGCCTTTGGCCTGGCTGGAAAACACCTTCGATAATTGCCTCTCGCATGCGCTCCTGAACCATGTCTCGCAGGGTCGCGGGCGGGTGATCGATCTTTGTCAATTTTGGTGCGCTCATGCGGGTCTAGTTATCGGGTCAGGTGGTTTTCTACAAGGTATGATTGACATGTAGTATGATGGTATACCATATTCCCGATTGTCGAATCGCAAGGAAAGAATCATGCCCGCTGAAATCCGGAAAACCCTGCTGCATGTGGAAAACACCCTGATCGAAGGGGGTAAGGTCGCAGAAACGCCGCTGAAGATGATCGCTGCTGTTGCGGTCATCAGAAACCCTTGGGCCGGACGTGGTTTCGTAGAAGATCTTAAGCCCGGGATTCACGATTGTGCGCCGGGTCTGGGCAAGATGCTGACTGACATGGTGCTGGAGGCCGCAGGGGGTGGCGACAAAGTCGAAGGCTACGGCAAAGCGGCGATAGTTGGGGTGAATGGCGAGGTCGAACATGGCTCGGCCCTGATCCACACTCTGCGTTTCGGCAATTTCTACCGTGAGGCCGTGGGCGCAAAGTCCTATTTGGCTTTCACCAACACGCGCGGCCCGGCGAATGCGTCCATGCAAATCCCGCTGATGGACAAGAACGACGGGGGGCGCCGCAGCCACTATCTGACCATTCAGTTGCAAGTGGCAGATGCGCCTGCGCCGGATGAGATCGCAATTGCGCTGGGGGCATCCATTGGTGGTCGCCCGCATCACCGTATCGGTGATCGGTATCAGGATCTCAAGGAACTGGGTCATGACGTCGACAACCCTGCAGCTGTCTGAGCCTTTTGGGCAGGTTTCGTATTGCGAGGCCGGGCTGTCCCATGTTGGCAAGGCCGCGCCGGTAGTGTTGATCCACGGGGTCGGCATGCAATCGGCCGCCTGGGGTCCGCAGATCGATGACCTTTCGAAAACGCATCACGTGATCGCGCTGGATATGCCGGGGCACGGCAAGAGCGACCGGATTCCGCTCGGCTCGGACCTGCCTGATTTTCTGGACTGGTTGCTGGCAGTTCTGGACGCGCTTGACCTTGAGCGCGTCTGCCTTGCGGGCCACTCCATGGGTGCATTGATTGCGGGCGGTTTCGCCGTCTGCTGCCCGCACCGCGTCGAGCGCGTGGCATTGTTGAACGGTGTGTTCTGCCGTGATCAGATCGCCAGACAATCCGTGATCGAGCGGGCTGAACTGATCGGCACCGGGTCTTTTGATCTGGAAACGCCTCTGCGCCGCTGGTTCGGTGACAGCCCGATTGAACAAGCGGCCCGCGACGACGTTGCCGGTTGGCTGTCGCAAGTTGATATCGAAGGCTATGCAACGGCCTACGGAGCCTTTGCACGTGGCGATGCGCTATATTCTGATGGGTTTGACAAGATCAAATGCCCATTGTTGGCACTGACAGGAGACGGCGACCCGAACTCGACACCGGCGATGTCGCAGGCGATGGCGGACGCCGCACCGCTTGGACAGGCCGTCATCATCAAGAACCACCGGCATATGGTAAACCTGACAGCACCGGACGCGGTCAACGCCGCGTTGACGGACTGGTTGCACACGCCATCTGAACAGGGCGAACTGACATGATTGAATTTGACCCAAACACACTCAGCAATCCGCGCGCACTGCGCAACGCCTTTGGATCCTTCATGACTGGCGTGACCGTAGTAACGTCTCATGACGCGGCGGGCGAACCTCTGGGTTTCACCGCGAACTCTTTCACATCGGTCTCGCTCGAGCCGCCCTTGGTTCTGGTTTGTCTGGCCAATACGTCCAGCAACTACGAGATCTTCGCCAAAACCCCGAAATTCGCCATCAATATTCTGTCCGAGGCACAGATCGAGGTATCCAATACTTTCGCCCGCCCGGTTGAGGATCGCTTTGCAACCGTTGACTGGCAGACCGGACCGCATGGTTCACCCATTCTAGAGGGTGTGTCCGCGTGGTTCGACTGTGCCATGCATAAGACCGTCGATGCCGGCGATCACCTGATCCTGATCGGTGAGGTCAAGGCCTTCAATCAGGATATTGCGCCGGGCCTGGGCTATGCCCGTGGCGCTTATGTGACCCCGGCGGCTGAAGCCGATGCGCTTAGCAAACGGTCCGAGTTGGTGGTCTCTGCTCTGATCGAGCGGGATGGCAAGATCCTGTTGCATGACGATGGCAACGGCCATCTGACCATTCCAAAAACAGAAGACGTCTCGGGCGGCGCAAATGCAGCGCTGACTCAGCTCATCAGTGACACCGGCATCAATGCCGAGCCCGGGTTCATATACTCTGTTTTTCAAGATGAAGCGCGCAAGCAACAACACATCTCATTCCTGTGTCAGGCCGATAGCGGTGCGCCAGCAAACGGGGTTTTTACCGAGATCACGCCATCCACATTGATGGATGTCTCGGATCCGGCGATCTGCACGATGCTGGAACGGTTTGCGGCGGAAAGCCAGATCGGGAACTTTGGGGTGTACTACGGCAATGAGGTGAGTGGTCATGTCAAACCGCTCACCGTGGGGAGCTAACAGGTTATGAAATTCTCACTCTTTGCGCACATGGAACGGATCTCGGAAGATCAGGATCAGAAGCAGTTGTATGACGAGTTCATCCAACTGTGCAAAATTGCCGACGATGGCGGGATGCATTCGGTCTGGACCGGCGAACATCACGGGATGAACTTCACCATCGCGCCGAACCCGTTCCTGAACCTTGTCGATGTGGCGCGTCACACCAAGAACGTGCGCCTGGGCACAGGGACGGTCATCGCGCCGTTCTGGCATCCGATCCGGCTGGCGGGCGAGGCGGCGATGACCGATATCATTACCGAGGGCCGTCTGGATCTGGGTATTGCACGTGGCGCCTACAGTTTTGAGTACGAACGCATCATGCCCGGCATGGACGCGTGGGAAGCAGGCCAGCGGATGCGTGAACTGATCCCCGCCGTTCAAAACCTGTGGGAAGGTGACTATGCGCACGAAGGCGAGTTTTACCAGTTCCCCAAAACCACGTCGGCCCCGCAACCCGCTCAGAAAGAGGGTCCCCCCATCTGGGTGGCGGCGCGGGATCCCAACAGCCACGAATTTGCGGTGTCGAACGGGTGCCACGTCCAGGTAACACCGCTGTGGAACGGCGATGATGAAGTCAAAAGTCTTATCACCAAGTTCAACGACGCCTGTGCCAAGTTTCCCAACGTGTCGCGACCCAAGATCATGTTGCTGATGCACACGTATGTTGCCTCGGACGATGCAGATGTAAAACAGGCCGCGGTCGAGCTGAACCGGTTCTACAACTATTTCGGCGCCTGGTTCATGAACAAGCGCGAGATTACGCAAGGCCTGATCGAACCGCTGAGTGACGAAGATATCGCCGCGCATCCGTTCTATACGCCGGACAACATGGAACGTGATCTGGTCATCGGAACGGCCAATACCGTGATCGACCGCCTGCGCGGCTACGAGGCGCTCGGCTATGATGAATATTCGTTCTGGATCGACTCCAGCATGCCCTTCGAGCGCAAGAAAGCCTCGCTTGAGCGGTTCATCAAAGATGTCATGCCGGCGTTTCAATAAAGGGTGCCGTAAAATGCAGCAGTTTCAACAGTATATCGATGGTGCGTTCTCGGACGGCGCGGCGCAGTTCCACAGCCTGAACCCGGCCACGGGTGCGGCTTGGGCAAAGATGCCCGATGCAAGCGGGGACGACGTAAATCAGGCTGTTGACGCAGCAGAACGTGCGTTTTTCTCGCCCGAATGGGCGCAAATGACCGCAACAGCGCGGGGCAAGCTGTTGTCCAGACTGGCAGATCTTGTGTCCGAGAATGCGCCACGTCTGGCCGAGCTTGAGACCCGCGATACCGGCAAGATCATTCGTGAGACCTCGGCTCAGATCGCGTATGTGGCCGAATATTACCGTTACTACGCCGGTTTGGCGGACAAGATCGAAGGTGCCCATCTGCCCATCGACAAACCGGATATGGAGGTCTGGTTGCGCCGGGACCCCATCGGTGTTGTGGCGGCGGTTGTGCCGTGGAACTCGCAACTGTTCCTGTCGGCGGTCAAAATCGGCCCTGCATTGGCCGCAGGCTGCACGGTCGTGCTAAAAGCCTCGGAAGAGGGGCCGGCACCGATGCTGGAATTTGCCCGCATCTTCGATCAGGCCGGGTTCCCCAAAGGCGTGCTGAACATCATCACTGGCGGGCCGGTTGCCGGAGCAACGCTGACCAGTCATCCAAAAGTCGCGCATGTCGCCTTTACCGGCGGGCCCGAAACAGCGCGCCACATCGTGCGCAACTCGGCCGAGAACCTGGCCTCGACCTCTTTGGAGCTGGGTGGTAAGTCTCCGTTTATCGTGTTCGAAGACGCCGATATCGAAAGTGCCGTGAACGCGCAGGTTTCGGGGATTTTCGCAGCCACAGGTCAAAGCTGTGTGGCCGGGTCGCGCCTCGTGGTGCATGCCTCGATAAAGGACGAATTCCTTGTCCGTCTGAAGGAGAAAGCCGAGGCGGTCGTGATCGGCACCCCCGACGACATGGCAACCGAGGTTGGCCCGCTTTGTACGCAACGCCAGCGGGACCTCGCGGTGGACCTGATCACGCGTTCTGTGGCGCAAGGGGCCAAGCTGATAACCGGTGGGCGACCGATTGACGGCGACGGGTTCTACTTTCCGCCGACCATTCTGGATTGTTCCGACGCGCCTGATGCGGACAGCCTGACCAACGAGTTCTTCGGCCCGGTCCTGTCGGTTGTCTCGTTCGAAACTGAAGCCCAGGCCATTGCCATCGCAAACAACACGCAGTTTGGGTTGGCCTCGGGCTTGTTCACGCAGAACCTGACGCGGGCCCATCGCATGATCCGCGCCATTCGCGCGGGGATCGTTTGGGTCAATACCTACCGTGCCGTCAGCCCCATCGCACCGTTTGGAGGCCACGGTTTGTCGGGTCATGGTCGTGAAGGCGGCCTGCAAGCGGCTCTTGACTACACCAAGATCAAATCGGTCTGGCTGCGTACAAGCGACGATCCGATCCCGGATCCGTTCGTCATGCGCTGACGCAAGCTTTCTGGCTGCGTGCAAGGATACGCAGCGCGTTCGTCTATCAATGGGAGGAAAACGAACATGGCTGGAATACAGGCCCCTAAAAATGGTGGCCACATGGTGTCGGAAAAGGGGGTTTTCAAAGGGCTGCACAATGGGATGAGCATCGCGTCCAAAGCGATGGTTGCGGCCTTTGTCCTCTTTACGATTCTCAATGTCGACTTTGCCAGCAGCGTCTATCGTGGCGTGCGTTCGTGGGTCGAGGGGGCGCTGAGCTGGTACTATATCAGTTCGGTCGTCATCCTGTTCTTCGTCTGCCTGTTCCTGATGTTCAGCCGGTTTGGCTCGCTCCGGTTGGGGGATGATGACAGTCGTCCGGAATTCAGCAACTTCTCATGGTTTGCAATGTTGTTTTCGGCGGGGGTGTCGATCGGCATCCTGTTCTTCGGGATCGCCGAGCCATTGTTCTACTTCGACAATTCGGCAGGCTGGGGGTATCCTAACAACCCGTTCGCGGACTCGGCCGGACACACCGATATGAACGTGCAACGTGCGGTGGATGCGGTCGTGGTCACGAATTTCCATTGGGGTCTGCATGGCTGGGCGATCTACACCATGACCGGTCTGGCCTTGGGGTATTTCGCATTCCGCAAAAAGCTGCCTCTGACCTTCCGGTCGGCGCTG
Source organism: Ruegeria sp. AB5 (assembly GCF_056542645.1). NCBI lineage: Bacteria > Pseudomonadati > Pseudomonadota > Alphaproteobacteria > Rhodobacterales > Roseobacteraceae > Ruegeria > Ruegeria sp. AB5. Next base: position 3,186 of record NZ_JBQGAE010000010.1, on the reverse strand, counting down.
TATCCGATCCTGGGAGACCGCATCTATGGCCCGGCGGGTCATGCGGTAGACCTGCTGGCTGTGTTCGGAACGGTGTTTGGAATCGCGACGTCGATGGGTTTGGGTGTGACGCAGATGGCCGAGGGGCTGAATGTGCTGTTCAATACCGGAACGGGTACGACGCTGAAGGTCGCGCTTGTCATCGGGATTTCGATTGTCGCCACGCTGTCTGCTGTTTCGGGCATTGGCAAAGGCATCCGCATCTTGTCGGAGTGGAACATCATCCTGTCGATCCTTCTGGTTTTGTTTTTTCTGTTCGCAGGTCCGACGCAGTGGCTGATCGGCTTCTTCATGAATGCAGTAGGCGATTATGCAACCGGCCTGTGGTCGATGGGTTTCTGGACGGCGTCCGAGCCTGGTGACGTTGCGTGGCAGGGTGGCTGGACCATCTTCTACTGGGGCTGGTGGCTGAGCTGGGCGCCTTTTGTCGGCATGTTCGTGGCGCGCATATCGAAAGGCCGGACCATCCGTGAATTCATGCTGGGCGCGATGTTTGTTCCCACCACGATGGCCTTCATCTGGATTTCGATCTTTGGTGGCAACGCTCTGTTCATCGAACTGAACGCCGCAGGCGGTGTCGGCACTGCGGGACTGATTGAAATGGTTAATGGCTGGAACCTGGGAGGTACGCTGTACGGCACCATCGAAATGCTGGCGGTCAATGGCACACTGTCGTGGATAGTCTCGGCGCTGGCCACGTTCTTGCTGGCCACGTGGTTCATTACCAGCTCGGATTCAGGCACGCTGGTCGTGACCACGATCCTGTCCATGGGCAACGCGCACCCGCCCAAGCTGCATCGCGTCATCTGGGGTGCTGCGCAGGGTCTGGTGGCCGCAGTTCTTCTGATTGCGGGCGGTCTGGCGGCGTTGCAGACCGCAGCCATCGCGGCGGCGTTGCCGATCTCGGTCCTTGTCGTTCTGATGGCCTGGGGTGTGATCAAGTCACTGATCGAGGACAGTTCAGCGGCACCGACGCCCGCTGCGGCGCCGGATGGCACCGCAATCGACGGTGATCTGCACGCCTAACCCCCATCCAAACCAAGACATACGGGCGAGACCAGTCTCGCCCGTTTTCATTCTGACCGGAGACACCGATGCTGCCTTTGAACCGATCCGACCTTTTGATCGACGCCGCCTATCTAAACGGAAACTGGGTTCAGCGCGACACCCGCTTTGACGTGACCAATCCCTCGACCGGTCAGGTCTTGGCGTGGGTTGCGGATTGTTCCGCAACCGATGCGCACGCGGCGATCGAAGCGGCTGAACAGGCGCAAAAGGACTGGGCGCGGCGCACTGGTAAAGAACGGGCAGCGATCCTGCGCAAATGGTTCGATCTGATGGTCGCTCATGTTGACGATCTGGCAGCGATCCTGACGGCAGAGATGGGCAAACCGTTGGCCGAAGCCAAGGGCGAAATCCTTTACGGGGCCAGTTTTGTTGAATGGTTCGGCGAAGAGGCTAAGCGCGTCTACGGCGATACCATACCAGGCCACCAGCGTGACAAACGCATTGTGGTCATCAAGCAACCCGTTGGGGTGGTCGGGGCGATCACACCTTGGAATTTCCCCAACGCAATGATTGCCCGCAAAGTCGCCCCGGCATTGGCTGCGGGGTGCGCCATGGTGGTCAAACCCGCCGCTGAAACACCTCTGTCCGCGCTGGCCATGGCGCGACTGGGGGAAGAGGCAGGTATCCCACCCGGAGTGTTGTCCGTGGTCACGTCCACGGACGGGGTGGGGATCGGCAAAGTCTTTTGCGAGAACCCGATCATGCGCAAGATCAGCTTCACGGGATCGACCCACGTGGGCAAGATCCTGATGGAGCAGGGGGCGGCGCAAATTAAAAAACTCTCGCTGGAGCTGGGGGGCAACGCGCCCTTCATCGTGTGTGACGATGCTGATCTGGACAAGGCGGTTGAAGGGGCGATCCTCTCGAAATTCAGAAATGCGGGCCAGACCTGCGTGTGTACCAACCGGCTATACGTGCAGGACGGCGTACATGATGCGTTTGTCGAACGATTCAGCGCCGCTGTGTCTTTGCTGCCCGTGGGCGATGGGTTTGCAGAAGGCTCAGCGATCGGGCCTTTGATAACTTCTGCTGCGGTTTCAAAAGTGCGTGAGCATATTGAGGATGCCATCGCCAAGGGCGGCAAGGTGGTTGCCGGTGGCACGGATCACGAGTTGGGAGGGACATTCTTTCAACCGACGGTCATCACCGGCGCGACCTCGGATATGGCGGTTTCGCGCGAAGAGACCTTTGGGCCATTGGCTCCGGTGTTTCGCTTTTCGGACGTATCAGAGGCAATTGCGGCAGCGAATGATACCGAGTTTGGCCTGGCCTCTTATGTCTACACTCGGAACCTGTCACAGGTGTGGCGTTTCATGGAAGAACTGGAATACGGAATGGTTGGCATCAATACCGGCCATATCTCGACCGAAGTGGCCCCGTTTGGTGGGATCAAGGAAAGCGGCCAGGGGCGTGAAGGGTCCAAGTATGGGATCGAGGACTATCTCGAGTTAAAATACTGTTGTTTGGGTCTTTGAAGATCTACTTTTTCGGCCCCGAACCCCAGCTGTGTTCAGGGCCGTTTCATATCAAGCATCGCACGTGAAACGGCCGCACCTGGTGGTTCGATCACCGACGTGACCCATGCCATCCGACATACGGAAAGGGACGCTACGGTAGCAAGTTCGTCTTGCCCCGTTTCAGTGGACGGTTTGAAAGGACCCGGCTGACCGATCTTCGAAGTCAGCTGGACTTACGTTGCCAAGATATCCATGGCGACGCTTTCGATTGTAGAACACTTCAATATACTCGAACAGGTCGGCACGTGCTTCATCTCTTGTGCTGTAGCGTACGCGGTTTACACGTTCGCGTTTGAGAACGCCGAAGGAGCTTTCGACGACGGCGTTGTCATAGCAATTCGCTGCCGCACTCATGCTGCATTCGATGCCATGCCGGGCATGAGTTTCGGCGCTTTGTCGGGCCCCGCGAAAGAAGCGCTGGGGCGCGGTGCCTCGATGGCCGGGACATCCACCACGACCGGGGATGGCGGGATGACGCCCGAGGAACGCGGCCATTCCTCCAAACTGGTCTATCAGTACCTGCCGTCGCGCTATGGGATGAACCCCAATGACCTGCGCAAGG
>NZ_JBQGAE010000009.1:0-154210 GCF_056542645.1 Ruegeria sp. AB5 | reverse complement strand
AGTCTCGATGCCAATCCTGGCACCAATCTCCTGAATCGGCTTCTTGTTCGCTTCGCGGGCGATTTCGATATCGGATTTGTAACTCATTGGGTTTTGGACTCCCTGCAAAGTAGATCGAACGAATTCTGACCCGTCCGCATATGCGACCGGGGGTGGAATCGGATACTTTCTTTACGGTAAATAATTATTCCTTTGGGTCAACCTCTGAATCGCAGAGACTTTGACAGCAAGGACATTTGTCGCGCGATGGCGCCTCTGGATCATGCGTACCGTTTGCGTCCGGCGCTAAGTCCCAACAACCAATCCTCGACGATACCGCGTTCCGGAAAGGTTTTGTGCGTCGGGCTCTTTAGGAGGTAGTACCCCGACTGTGTTCGTACCGATACCTCTTGGATTGGTCTCACCAACGACCCGTTTTCGAGCAGCGGATCAACAAGATGAGCCCAACCCAAGGCGACCCCCAAACCGTCAACTGCTGCTTGTATAGACAGAGGATAGGTGTTGAAGGCCACAGCCCGTTCCATCGACGAGGTGGAAATCCCATTGCCGCTCAGCCAGGTATGCCATGTCATCCATTCCGCATGACTGCTCGTCACTTCAATCAGATCCAACTCTGGCAACGCAGATAGTACTGCCGCCTTTGGATTGTTTTTGAGGTACTCTGGACTACAGACCGGAAAAACCGTTTCCCCGAACAAAAGCTGAGCGTCATATCCGGGCCAATCCCCATCGCCGCGCAATATCGTCAGATCCATCGAATCAGACAGACACTCTGCGTCACTGTCTGAAGACACCAGCGAAATACGGATGCGACCGTTGGATTTGTTGAACTTGCGCAGCTGCGGCATCAGCCAAAGCGACGCAACAGAGTTGGTCGCAGAAATCGAGACCGTGTTGGCCTGATGTTTGGCCAGCATGTCACGGCTGACTTCCCGCATCAGGTCCAGCGACTTTTCCACGGTCGCCAACAATATGGCCCCTTGCTGCGTCAGTGAGACCGACCGATGACCTCTGACAAACAGGGGTACGTCATAGTGCTGCTCTAGCAGGCGCACTTTGCGGCTGATTGCCGTTTCCGAAATGTTCAGCACTTTGCTGGCCTGCGCAAAGCTCTGTGCCTTGGCTGCCGCTTCAAAAGCCAGAAGGTAGTCGAGTGGTGGAAGAACCTTGCCTGTAACTGGTGCTTTCTTTGGCATCTGAAGGCGGAATCCCAATCTGAAGGTGGTCGCAATCAAAAAGTTTTGCCCGCCTCGACTGGAAACCGATCAGGCAACTGACTGTTAAGATAGTGAAAAGTCAGATTAGCCTCAAGATTTTATAGGCAACGCCTCTCAAATTTCTGTTCTGCGTCTCGGACAAATTTGGGCAGAATGATCAAATTCGGGGCCGGAAGAGCCTTCAAGATCGAAAATGAACGTCACTCAGGGAGCAAACATGAAACTTTCAAACCTACTTTCTGCTGCAACCTTGGCAGCGGTAGCGGGCACCGGTGCGATTGCAGAAGACAGCAGTGATCCGATTGTCATCCCAATTCACAACTGGTCCAGCCAGATCGTGATGTCCTACGTGGTCGGCCAGTTGTTCGAAGAGATCGGCGACAACGTCGAATACGTCACGACCGACAGTCAGGCGGTCTACGAGTCGGTGCGTCTGGGCGACGTCACGCTTGAGATGGAAGTCTGGGAAGGCGCATTTGGCGCATCCTTCCGCGCCGCTCTGGAAAAGGGCGGCCTGCATGATGCGGGCGATCACGACGCAGTCACACGCGAAGACTGGTGGTATCCGATGTGGACCAAGGATTCCTGTCCCGGCCTGCCGGATTGGACAGCCCTGAACGATTGTGCGCATCTATTTGCTACGGCCGAAACCGGTGACAAAGGACGGTATCTGGATGGTCCGGTTGACTGGCTGAAGCACGGTAAGGAACGTGCCGAAGCACTTGATCTGAACTTCACCGTTATCAATGCGGGTTCGGCCGCGGCATTGTGGGCTGAAATTGGCGCAGCAGAAGCCGACAAGAAGCCGGTTCTGGTCTTCAACTGGACGCCCAATTTCGCCGAAGCCGTCTGGCCCGGAGAGTTTGTCGAGTTTCCGGCCTGGGAAGATGGATGCGACAAAGACCCATCCAAAGGCCCGAACCCGGACGCGCTGTATGATTGCGGCAACCCAGCCACCGGTTATCTGAAAAAAGCTGCGTGGGATGGAATGAAAGACAAATGGCCGACGGCCTACTGCGTATTGACTGAAATTTCCTTTACCAACCCTCAGATCGCGGAGATGGCCAAGCTGGTCGATACAGACGAGTTGGAACCGGAAGAGGCCGCAGCCGAATGGCTGGATGCCAACCGCGCTGTTGTTGATCCCTGGATCAGCGCCTGCAGCTGACAATCCGGTCAAACGCAATGAAACTGGCGCGGCCTTGCTGATCTCAGTGAAGCAGGGCCGCGCTTAACAAGAAAGAATGGCAGCCATGTCCACCACAGCGCCTGTAATCTCAGCCAAAAACGTCTGGAAACTGTTTGGTCCCTCGCCCGAGAGTTATCTGAAATCGCTGCCGGCTGGCCGCAGTTTCGATGAGATTCGTGCGGATGGCTACATTGCCGGGGTCAAAGACGTCTCGATCGAGGTTGGCCGGGGCGAAATGCTGGTCATCATGGGGCTGTCTGGATCAGGAAAGTCAACGTTGGTGCGATGCTTTTCGCGCCTGCACGACATTACCGGCGGTACGATTGAGGTTGATGGTCAGGACATCATGAGCCTGAGCGAACGCGATCTGATCGAATTGCGGCGCAACAAGATGGGCATGGTGTTCCAGTCCTTTGGACTGCTGCCGCATCGTACGGTTCTGGATAACGTGGCCTTCCCGCTGGAAATGCGTGGTCAGGATCGCCATGACCGCCGTGAACGTGCGCTTGAAGTCATCAAACTGGTCGGCCTTGAGGGTCGCGAAGAATACTTCCCACGCGAACTCAGCGGTGGGCAACAGCAACGGGTCGGCATTGCCCGGTCCCTGGCGATTGAGCCGGACATCTGGTTTCTGGACGAGCCGTTCTCGGCCCTTGATCCATTGATCCGCCGCGAAATGCAGGATGAATTCCTTCGACTGCAAGAAATGCTGGGCAAGACCATCGTCTTTATCACTCACGATTTCGACGAAGCACTGCGCCTCGCAGATCGGATCGCGATCATGCGCAATGGCGCGGTTGAACAATGTGATACGCCCGATCAGATCGTGATGAACCCCGCCACCGAATATGTGGCAAAATTCACCGAAGATATCGACAAAGCCCGTGTGGTACACGCCAAAGGGTTGGCAAAACCGGTCAATGGACACGCCTTGGAAGGCGCGCCGATCAACGGTGGCTCAACCATCCACGAACTGGCGCGTGTTCTGGTCAATGACAACCGCATCCTTTTGCCGGTTGCCGATGACAAGGGCGTTGTAACCGGTGTTCTGGAACGCGACGCTGCGTTGAATGTTCTGCTCGGAGCCGAATGATGGCGACGCTGTCCACCGATCTGCCCGAGACCTCGGACAAACCCTCGGGACGTGCCCGAGTGCTTACCACCTTGCTGGTCGTGGCCGTTGCACTGATCCTAGCCAAGGCCGTCGGCATTCTACCCGAATGGCTCAACCGCATTCCAGAAGCGGCCATTCCACCCACGGCGCAGGTTCTGGATGTGGTTTTCAATTTCATCCAGAATGATCTGGGCTTGATCTATGTGACCCGCTTCATCGCCGAAGGTCCGCTGGAGTTTCTGCTGGACACATCAGCAAACCTTTTGGAGGGCAAGCGTCGTTGGCCCAATCTGGGGCCGATCCCATGGTCTGCGATTGCTGCCGTTGCCGGAGTTGTTGGCTACGCCGTCGGTGGATGGAAACTGGCCGCTCTGGGTGCAGGGACCTTTATCTGGACCGCGGCAATCGGTCAGTGGAAAATCGCCATGCAAACCATGTCCGTGATCGTTGTCGCGGCACCTTTGGCGTTTCTGCTGGGTCTGGTCCTGGGTATTGCCGCGTGGAAGTATGGCTGGTTCGAGCGCATGCTGAAGCCCATCCTGTCCGTTTTGCAGACCCTGCCCTTCTTTACCTACCTCTTGCCTGCGGTGATCTTTTTCAAGGTCGGGCCAACAGCCGGTGCCGTTGCGACCATTACATTCGCAATTCCGCCGATGATCCTGATGACGACGCTGGGACTGAAGAAGGTCAGCCCAGAAGTGATCGAAGCAGGCCAGATGTCTGGCTGCACCCGCTGGCAGATGCTTCGTCATGTCTATGTTCCGGCAGCGCGCACTGAAATTCTGGTCGGCGTCAATCAGGTTATCATGCTGTGTCTGGCCATGGTGGTTCTGACCGCCTTTATCGGTATGCCCGGACTTGGCGCCAAACTGCTGGCGATGATGGGCAGCTTCAAACTTGGCCGATCGTTCGAGATCGGCGTCACCATTGTTCTTCTGGCCGTGACGCTGGATCGGATGTCCAAGGCCTGGGTGGTCAAGCAACCAGTTCACTTTGAACGTGGCACGCCCTGGTGGAAGCGGCATCAGATTTCGCTGGTCGCACTTGGTCTGTTTGTCGGGTTTATCCTGCTGTCGCAGCTGTTTCCGATCCTGGCCGAAGTGGGCCGCAAGCAGCACCTGAGCCAGGGCAAGGAAATCGATGTGGTCATCAAGTCGTTTCTGGCGATCGATGCCATCAAGGGCACGACGGAATGGTTGCGCTGGTTCCTTAACGTCAAGGTTCTGATTCCGTTCCGGGATACGCTGCTGGCGATCCCCACCCCCGCTTTCATCCTGCTGGTCGTTGCCTTTGCCTATTGGGTCGGCGGACGCCGTCCGGGCATTTATGCTGCCGTGTTCTTTACCATCGTCGCATTCTCGGGCTGGTGGGACCGGTCGGTTATCACGCTATATACTGTGATCTCGGCTGTTGCGCTCGCCACCCTGATCGGCATTCCACTTGGCGTGATTGCGGCCCGGTCCGAACGCTGGTCCAAAAGCATCCTGCTGGCATGCGACACCGCTCAGACATTCCCCAGCTTCATCTATCTGATCCCGGCCATCATGTTGTTCGGTGTCAATGACGTGGCTGTTGTCTTCTCAATCCTGATCTTCGCCGCCGTGCCGCTGATCCGATACACTATTATTGGCCTCGGCAGCGTGCCGCCGGAAATGACCGAAGCGGCAGATATGTCCGGATCCACGCGGCGGCAAAAGCTGATGTCCGTTCAATTTCCGCTGGCACTGCCAACAATGGCCGTTGGGTTCAATCAGGCGATCATGTTTGCCTTTTTCATGGTCATCATCGCGGCCTTCATCGGCACACAGGACCTGGGACAGGAATTGCAGCGAACGCTGGCAGGAACCGAGCTGGGCAAAAACTTTGTCCTTGGTCTGAACGTGTCGCTGATGGCGCTGACCTTTGACATGGCCATCAGCAGCTGGGCGGAACAGCGTAAAAAGCGACTGGGGCTCGATTGAGATGACACAGCAACACAACATGCGTACCGTCACCCGTTTTGACGATACCGGCTTTGTCAGAATGCAGATGACAGACCTGCCCGGCGAACAGGTCTGGTGGAAGAATGTCAGCTTTGACGAAGACTCCGGGCAAGGCAGTTATCTGATGAAAATGGCGCCGGGCACACGCTCGAACCCGCATGTCCATCACGGCCCGGAAGAGTTCTTTGTCCTCGAAGGCGATCTGACCGATCACGATGGATTTAGCTACCGCAGTGGCGACTTTGTCAGCCTTGCAGCCGGTTCCAGCCATTTTTCCCGCACCAAGGCGGGGTGCCTTTTGGTGGTCACACACCGCGGTGCAACCGAATCCATTCAGGAAGGTGCATTATGAATGTGAAGCCGGTCTTCGAAGTGCCGTTCGAACGCAGCGGGGTGCTGGCCCCCGGCCTTCCGATCCTGCCGCACGGAACCGAGCGTCATCCCGTCCCCGGTGCAGGGTCGCGCGCGGTTCCAGTATCAAAGGGCGACACGATCACATTGCTGGATCGCGATGGGATGCAAGCGGCCGAGATGGTGTTCTTTGCCCCGGACCGAAGCTCGGACGCTGCTATGCTCGGCGCGCAGGGGCATGGGCGACCTGAGGGATTGATTGCAACTCTGGCAAATGGTTCGGCCTCGGGAAAGAAAGTGTTGCGCGCGTTAGAGGTCGCAGGCTTTGACATCGGACGTGGGGATGCGATCCGGGCGTTCACGGATGGATCGCGCCCGGGCGACATGGCGCATTTCGTGGCGGAATGTGACGGTCTTCTGATCGTCGCAGCACCCGGTGAAGCAATGCGGCCCGAAGACAACAACCCTCCGACCGACATCATTCTATACATACAGCGTGCAGCGCCCGGTTTGGAAAAACCCGACATGGGTCCGCCTGATCCGCTGGCTGATCCCCTCAATGACATCAATATCCAACCGGGGAACGCCCAATCCTATGAGGTCAAGGCCGGAGAGTTCATCCAGATCGTGGATGTCAGGGGGCGCGAATGCTCGGACTTTCAGGCGTTCAGCCGCCGCGCTTTGGATCAGGGGATTGAGCGTGAGATTGATCCCACTACAACACGCAGCCTGATGGGCAGCCTGTATCCGCAACCTGGCATATTCTCGAAATACTGGTCGGTGGATCAGGAACCTCTGGTCGAGATCGTGCAGGATACCTGCGGACGCCATGACACGTTCGGACTGGCCTGCACAGCGCGATACTATGAGGATCTGGGCTATCCCGGCCACGTGAATTGCTCGGACAATATCAACAAGGATCTGAACCAGTATGGCATCCGACCCCGTGCGGGTTGGCCCGCGATCAACTTCTTTTTCAACACGATGCTGGACGATGCCAATGCCATCGGCATGGATGATCCCTGGTCGCGACCCGGAGACTTCGTGCTATTGCGCGCCCTGACGGACCTTGTCTGCGTCAGCACCGGCTGTCCCTGTGACATCGACCCGGCCAATGGTTGGAACCCAACCGACATTCAGGTGCGAACTTACAAAGCAACTGAGGATTTCAAACGGTCCTACGGCTACAGAAAATCTGCGGAGGCGGATGTGGAAGACACCAAGCAAACAGCATTTCACGATTGCTTTGCGCGTCATACGCGTGATTTTGTCGAATACAACGGCTACTGGCTGCCCAATACGATGACCAATCACGGTGCAATTGCCGAATACTGGGCCTGTCGGGACAAGGTCGCCGTGATGGACTTGAGCCCTCTGCGCAAATACGAAGTCGTCGGCCCAGACGCTGAAGAACTGATGCAGCTTTGCGTGACCCGCAATATGAAAAAGCTGAGCGTGGGTCAGGTGGTCTATACGGCCATGTGCTATGAACATGGTGGCATGATCGACGATGGCACGGTCTATCGCCTGGGAGAGACCAACTTCCGCTGGATCGGCGGCAACGACACAAGCGGTTTGTGGCTGCAGGAACAGGCGCGCAAGCGCAATATGAACGTCTGGGTGCGCAACTCGACAGATCAGTTGCACAACATCGCGGTGCAAGGGCGGCACAGCCGCGACATCCTCTCGCAGATCTTCTGGACGCCACCTCAGCAGCCAACCATAGAGGAACTACCCTGGTTCCGGCTCACGGTGGCCCGGGTCGGGGACGTGCGTGGAACATCCGTCGTGATTTCCCGGACCGGATATTCCGGCGAACTGGGGTATGAAATATTCTGCCACCCCAAAGACGCCGTCGAGATTTTCGATCGTGTCTGGGAAGTTGGTCAGGACTATGGAATGACCCCGCTTGGGCTTGCTGCACTTGACATGTTGCGGATCGAAGGCGGTTTGATCTTCGCCGGCTCTGAATTTGACGACCAGACCGATCCGTTCGAGGCTGGCATTGGCTTTACTGTCCCGTTGAAGTCAAAATCCGATGATTTCATCGGGCGCACTGCAATTGAGGAACGCAAAGCGCACCCTCACCGCAAACTGGTCGGGTTCGAAATAGAAGGAGGAACCGTTCCTTCACCGGGCGATTGTGTGCGCATCGGAAAGGCACAGGTCGGCGAAATCACTAGCGCGATGAAGTCACCCATCTTAGGCAAAGTCATCGCCCTGGGTCGTGTTGCTTCAACCCATTCGATAGAGGGGCATGACATAGAAATAGGCCAATTGGATGGGCAGCAAAAGCGCCTGAAGGCGAAAATTGTACCATTCCCACATTTTGATCCAGCGAAAGAGCGCGTGAAGGGCGTCTACGTCCAAAACAATGTCCCGGACGCTGCCGAATGAAGAATTGACTGCGAGTTCAACGACGAAATCTGCCGTCGTTTGTTTGATGGGACTTGTCATCGCAACTTCACCAAAACCCGGCGTTGCAGGTGAATGTGGCCGGGTTTTCGCGCTTGAAAGCTATTCCACCACCGGTTTCGCCCCGAAAGGAGCGATCTGCGAAACATATGTTGGTTTGGCCAATGTCAAAGGCGTTTCATGCCGCTGGGAGTTTCCATTCCGGGATACTCAAGCCGTTCGCGCGTTTGACGATCTATGGGCCGAAGTAACACGGTGCAAAGACGGAACTCAGACACAATACGATGAGTCCGTTAATCACCCCGACAGCTACGTACTGAGGGAATTCCTCACGTCAGACGGTCTTTATCGTGTCGCCCAAAAAGACAAGGGCCAAATCAAACGAACACTGGTGCTTCTGAGTCGCGAGCATGCCAATTGATGGAGTGGGCATTTCATTGCTCGGTAGAAGACCAGAGATACGCTACTAGAACTTCGGCATGAGGGCAGTCGAGAAAGGAGTTTGCGACACAACCTTCAAGTTGAATTTAGGTGGGAGTGCGAGAAGACGCCACTCACACCGATGGACTTGACACCAAGGGGTTTTCACCGCTAATTTTGACATAAATTACCGCGCGACATGTTGTAACTTGGTGTGAGACAAGAATTGAAACGCAAAATCCGAAACATGGAAGAATTTGCGGCTATCAGTGGGATTTCCCGACCTACCGTCTCAAAATACTTCAATGACCCAGAAAGCGTGCGGGTTTCCACAAGAAAAAAGATTGAAACGGCGCTAGAAGAATATGACTATCATCCGAATGTTTTCGCGATGAATCAAAACCGGCGCACGACCAAGAATATCGGCGTTGTCGTACCTAACCTGGCTGACCCCTTCTTTTCCGAGATCGGCAGACGCGTGGAGCTTGCCTGTATTGAAGCCGGTTACAGCCCGATTTTGCTCAGTTCTCACGGCAATCCGGAAATGGAGCGAGACAATCTTAATTCACTCAAATCCTTAAAACCTGCTGGTGTCCTATTGGCACCGTTTGGTCGGCTGTCAGACACAGACGCCGTTAAAGCATTTGATGCAGAGATTCCGGTCGTCTTGTTTGATGCCAATATGCATGATGTTGGGCGAGCATTTGTCGGTACTGATCACTTTCAGAGCGTCAACCTAATGGTCGAGTACCTCTGTCGCAGCGGTGAACCACCCTGTTTTTTTGAAATGAAGAAACCGCTCAACCCGAATGCCAACAAGCACAGACAGGCATACATCGAAAGCATGGAACGGCACGGTCAAACACCGAACATTTTTCGAGTGAGCGGAGAAGGCTGGGACTTTGAAGAAATTGGAAAAGTCGAGGGTGGAAGGCTCTTGTCCGAAGGGGCATTCAAGACCAATACAATCCTGTGCAGCAACGATCGCTTTGCCATCGGTCTTTTGTCTGCTGCCTATGGACTTGGTTTCAAGGTTGGTCATGGACCCGAGTGCAACCTCAGGATTGCGGGCCACGACGATCACCCGTTTTCCCGGTTCACATGCCCTCCTCTGACGACAATCGCGCAAGATTACGAAGCTATTGCGAATTGGTCGGTTTCGACGCTCTTTGCATTGTTCGAGAAGGGAGAAGTCTCCGCGAAAAGGCAGGAGAAGCTGTTTGAAGGCCGATTGATCATGCGGGAGTCGGCCTAAGGGGTCGCCATGACGAAATCATCTATAAATTTACGCGCGTAAATTTTTAATTGACTTCGCGTTGCGATTTTGACTAAGGTCGATGTCATCATCCAACGAGGAGGAGAATTAGGATGTCATTCAAAAAAGCTTTATGCGCAGCGACAGCAATGGCACTTGTCACTGCTAGTGGCGCGCTGGCTGAGAATCTTGTCATCGCCACTGTCAACAACGGTGATATGATTCGCATGCAGGGTCTGACCCAGGATTTCACCGACAAAACCGGCCATACAGTGGAATGGGTCACGCTGGAAGAAAACGTACTGCGCCAGCGTGTCACCACGGACATCGCTGCAAAGGGCGGTTCTTTCGATATTATGACCATCGGCATGTACGAAACCCCGATTTGGGGTGCAAATGGATGGCTGGTCGCGCTTGACGATCTTTCGGCCGAGTATGACGCTGATGACATCCTGCCAGCCATGCGAGCTGGTCTGAGCCATGACGGCACGCTTTACGCAGCACCGTTTTACGGCGAAAGCTCGATGATCATGTATCGCACCGATCTGATGGAGAAGGCGGGCTTGGAAATGCCCGATGCACCGACCTGGCAGTTCATCCGTGAAGCCGCTGCAGCGATGACTGATCGTGACAATGACATCAACGGCATTTGCTTGCGCGGCAAGGCAGGTTGGGGTGAAGGCGGCGCCTTCATTACAGTGACTGCGAATTCCTTTGGAGCGCGTTGGTTTGACGAGGGCTGGAATGCCCAGTTCGATCAGCCAGAATGGGCAGATGCCCTCAACTTCTTCGTTGGTATGATGGAAGAATCCGGACCAACAGGTTACGCGACCAATGGTTTCAATGAGAACCTGAACCTGTTCCAACAGGGCAAGTGCGGCATGTGGATCGATGCCACTGTAGCGGCTTCGTTTGTAACCAATCCTGACGACTCTACCGTCGCTGACAAAGTCGGCTTCGCGCTCGCTCCTAACAGCGAAGGTGTCGACAAGAAAGCAAACTGGCTCTGGGCTTGGGCGCTGGCGGTTCCCGCCGGAACGCAAAAAGAAGATGCGGCAAAAGAGTTTATCGAATGGGCAACGTCCAAGGACTATATTGAGCTTGTCGCCGAAAACGAAGGTTGGGCCAACGTACCACCGGGCGCACGTACCTCATTGTACGAAAACCCCAACTACCAGGCCGTTCCCTTCGCTCAAAAGACGCTGGACTCAATTCTTGCTGCCGACCCGACAAATCCGACTGTGAAGCCGGTCCCATATGTTGGCGTCCAGTTCGTGGCAATCCCGGAATTCGCGGGTATCGCTACCGAAGTGAGCCAGGAGTTCTCGGCCGTCTATGCCGGTCAGCAAACCGTTGATGAGGCGCTTGCAAAAGCTCAAGCGATCACAAACGACGCTATGGAAGCAGCTGGCTACCGCTAAGCGCTCCCTCGGTCTCGGGCAACACTCTTCTCCCAAGTGTTTCCCGAGGCGCCACTAATTTTCAAAAACTCTGCACTGTTTAAGATAGCCTTATGGCAATCAACAGAGGAGGTATGCCCGATGGCTACTAAACACTCCCGATCAGCGGCGCGGCTTATGATGGCCCCAGCGGTTATCTTGCTCCTCGGCTGGATGCTCGTTCCATTGATCATGACGCTCATTTTCTCATTCAAGCAATACCTTCCGCTGCGTGGAGGAGATCTTGGGTGGGTCGGTTTCGACAACTATGTTCGCTTTGTCAGCTCCAGCGCCTTCTGGCCGTCTGTGTTGGCCACCCTGACCATCGTCGGTGGTGTTCTCTTGATCACCGTGATCTTTGGCGTATTGCTGGCAATCCTGTTGAACCAACCGATGTGGGGGCAAGGTGTCGTTCGCATTCTGGTTATCGCACCGTTCTTTGTGATGCCCACGGTTTCAGCGTTGGTTTGGAAGAATATGTTCATGGATCCGGTGAACGGCCTGTTCGCTCACCTGTGGCGCTTTTTCGGGGCCGAGCCGATTTCGTGGCTGTCTGAGGCTTCCTTACCTTCAATTGTCATGATCGTTTCCTGGCAGTGGTTGCCGTTCGCTACGCTGATCCTGTTGACCGCGATCCAATCTCTGGACGGTGAGCAGCTGGAAGCGGCAGAAATGGACGGTGCGCCGCCGATAAAGCGGTTTGGGTACATTACTCTACCGCATCTGAGCCGTGCAATTACGATCGTGGTTCTGATTCAGACGATCTTCTTGCTGGCAATATTTGCGGAAATATTTGTCACGACCGGAGGTGCCTTTGGCACTCGGACACTGACCTACCTGATTTTTCAGCGCGTTCTTGAAAGTCAGAATGTCGGCCTCGGTTCCGCCGGCGGTGTCTACGCAATCATTCTCGCTAACATCGTTGCGATCTTCCTGATGCGCATCGTTGGCAAGAACCTGGACGCGTGAGGAGGAAAAAATGGCCCGCGCAGTAACTCAACAACGTAAGATCATCAATACAGCCGCCGCTTGGGGTGTTGGACTGCTGATCTTTTTCCCGATCCTTTGGACTGTCCTGACCAGCTTCAAGACCGAAGCCACTGCAATTGCAGACCCTCCGGTGTTCCTGGCATTCGACTGGACACTTGAAAACTACTCAGCAGTGATGGAGCGGTCGAACTACGCCCGGTTCCTTTGGAATTCGATCATCATCGCCGGTGGCTCAACAATTTTGGGTATCATCATTGCAGTCCCCGCAGCGTGGTCGATGGCATTCGTACCTTCCAAGCGCACCAAGGACATTCTGCTCTGGATGCTGTCCACCAAAATGCTCCCGGCAGTTGGCGTTCTGTACCCTATCTACCTGATCTGCATTAAACTTGGGGTCCTCGACAGCCGAGGCGCACTGGTCATCATCCTCATGCTGATGAACCTGCCGATCATCGTCTGGATGCTGTACACATACTTCAAGGAAATCCCCGGTGAGATCCTGGAAGCTGCACGTATGGATGGTGCGACGCTGAAAGAGGAGATCCTCTATGTCCTCACACCGATGGCCGTTCCCGGAATAGCGTCGACCTTGCTACTTAACTTCATTCTGGCTTGGAACGAAGCGTTTTGGACACTGAACCTGACCGCCGCCAACGCGGCTCCTCTAACAGCCTTCATCGCCAGCTACTCCAGCCCCGAAGGTCTGTTCTTTGCCAAACTCAGTGCAGCATCAACCATGGCCATTGCGCCAATCCTCATTCTTGGCTGGTTCAGCCAGAAACAACTTGTCAGCGGCCTGACCTTCGGCGCCGTTAAATAAGGAACTTGACCAATGGGACAAATTAAACTCAACCAAGTGACCAAAAGCTTCGGAGAAGTTCAAGTCATTCCGCCTCTGGACCTCACGATTGGAGACGGCGAGTTCACAGTTTTTGTCGGACCTTCAGGTTGCGGTAAATCCACGCTGTTGCGCCTGATTGCGGGGCTTGAAGACATCACATCAGGTCACATCGAAATCGACGGCTCGGATGCGACCGATGTGCCCCCCGCCAAGCGTGGCTTGGCAATGGTTTTCCAGTCTTATGCCCTGTACCCGCATATGTCGGTACGCAAGAACATTGCGTTCCCGATGAAAATGGCGGGCATCGACGAAGACGAGCAAAACCGCCGGATTGAAGGTGCCGCAAAGGCGCTAAACCTCACCGATTATCTAGATCGGCGTCCGGGACAATTGTCAGGCGGTCAGCGCCAGCGCGTCGCAATCGGCCGTGCAATTGTCCGAGAACCGGCGGCATTCCTCTTCGATGAACCGCTGTCCAACCTCGACGCAGCCCTGCGTGTCGGAATGCGGCTTGAAATCAGTGAACTGCACGAGCGGCTCAAGACAACGATGATCTACGTGACCCACGATCAGGTCGAAGCCATGACCATGGCAGACAAGATCGTCGTTTTGCGCGCCGGTGTGATTGAGCAGGTGGGCTCTCCTCTCGAGCTCTATCACAGCCCTCGCAATGAATTTGTCGCGGGCTTCATAGGGTCGCCGAAAATGAACCTGATCAAGGGCACCGAGGCCGAGAAAAATGGAGCCGCCACAATCGGCATTCGCCCTGAGCACACCGATGTCAGCACGACAGAAGGGATGTGGAAAGGCGTCGTTGGCGTGGCCGAGCACCTGGGTTCAGACACTTTCATTCACGTCCATGAAACGGGTCTTGCTGATATGGTCACCGTACGAATTACTGGTGATATCCAGGCCAAACACGGAGACACGATCTATCTGACTCCGCAGATGGACAAGCTGCACAAGTTCGATGCTCAAGGCCTGAGGATCGAATAATGCAACTGGCTGGAAAAACAGCCCTGATTACAGGTGCCGCCCGAGGGATCGGGCGGGCCTTTGCCGAGGCCTACGTCAAAGAGGGTGCACGGGTCGCCGTCGCTGACATCAATACCGACGGTGCCCGCCAATGCGCCGCCGCACTTGGCGAGAATGCAATCCCAGTGGCTATGGATGTGACCGATCAGGCCAGCATAGACAACGCCGTTGCAAATACGTTGGCTGAGTTTGGTCACATCGACATTCTTGTTAACAACGCCGCGCTTTTTACAGCAGCCCCAATTGTTGAAATCAAACGCGCTGACTACCAGCGCGCTTTCGACATCAATGTAGCCGGTACGCTGTTCACGTTACAGGCCGTTGCCCGACACATGATTGAGCGCGGAAAAGGTGGCAAAATCATCAACATGGCAAGCCAAGCCGGAAGACGCGGCGAACCTCTGGTTGCAGTTTATTGCGCAACAAAAGCAGCGATTATCAGCTTGACGCAGTCTGCAGGCCTGAACCTGATCCAGAACGGCATAAACGTGAATGCTATCTCTCCGGGTGTCGTCGATGGCGAACACTGGGACGGCGTGGATGCGTTCTTTGCCAAATACGAGAACAAAGCGCTTGGCCAAAAGAAGAAAGAAGTTGATGCCGCCGTTCCCTACGGACGCATGGGTACACCGGACGATTTGACTGGCATGGCTGTTTTTCTGGCAAGCGACGCGGCGAACTACATCGTCGCCCAAACCTACAACGTGGATGGTGGGCAATGGATGAGCTGATCTCCCTATCGAATGCGACACTCAATCAACTGACCGTCGAACGTCCTAGATATGACCGTGACGCCTTGAAACCTGGCATCGTGCACGTAGGCGTTGGCAATTTCCATCGGGCGCATCAAGCCTGGTACTTGCACCGTTTGATGCAGCAAGGCAAAGCCCAAAACTGGGCCATAATCGGTGCGGGCGTACGCCCATATGATGCGGTTATGCGCGAGAAACTGCTTGCCCAGAATTGCCTTACGACCTTAATCGAACTCGACCCGGAAAAAATCTCTGCTGAAGTCATCGGATCGATGATCGACTACTTGCCGATTGAAGATGGCAATGAGTCGCTAATTCGCATGATGTCGGATCCTCGCATTCGCATTGTCTCTATGACGGTCACCGAAAGCGGTTATTACATTGATCCTGTCACCAAGGGGTTTGGCACAAACCACCCAGACATTCAGTACGACGCGGCAAACCCACATACACCTCGCACGGTTTTTGGCGCCATCGTGGCCGCGCTTGGTCGGCGGCGCGAAGCTGGGCATGAACCTTTCACCGGGTTGAGTTGCGACAACTTGCAAAGCAACGGGGACGTCCTTCGGCAAGCCGTCATATCGCTGGCTCACATGACCGACCCTGACCTCGCCGATTGGATCGAAGCCAAGGCAACATTCCCAAATTCGATGGTGGACTGCATTGCCCCTGCGACCGGTCCCAGCGAACTGGCACTTGCTATAGACTTTGGCATTGATGACGCTGCGGTCGTCACGCACGAAGCGTACCGCCAATGGGTGATTGAAGATAAGTTCTGTGGAGGGCGGCCAGATTGGGACGAGGTTGGCGCAATCTTTTCTGATAACGTCCACGCGTTTGAAACTATGAAAATCCGTGTCCTCAATGCCGGACATCAGGTTCTTGCAAACGTTGGTGAAATCCTTGGGCTCCAGACGATATCCGAATGCATGAGGCACCCGGCGGTTTCGCAGTTCTTTGGTAAAGTTCAGAGAACAGAGATAGCACCCACGGTTTCATCGGTATCCGGGAAAAGCCCGGAAGAATATATAAGCTTGGTGGAAAGAAGGTTCTCAAATCCACGCATTGTAGACACAACTCGGCGTGTGGCTTTCGACGGCTCGGCACGCCATACCGGATTTGTGTTGCCGATCCTTCGGGATCAGTTGATGGCCGGACGCTCCATCGTCGGTTTGGCTCTCGTTGAAGCGCTATGGGCCCGCATGTGTGCGGGCACGCGTGAAGATGGCAGTGTGATCGAGGCCAACGATCCAATCTGGGACAAACTGTCAGAGGCCGCTCTCGTCGCAAAGTCAAATCCGGCCGCATGGCTCGAACAATCTTGGATTTACGGCGATCTAAAGGACGTCGATCAGTTTTCCAATGCGTTCTCTGAGTGGCTCAGCACTATTTGGCAAGATGGATGCGAAGCTGCCCTTCTGTCTTACGTTGATGAAGTTTGAGTAAAGACAGCTGTTCTTGCGGACAGTTCGTTTGGAAGGAATCACCAATTACCTGACATGGAGCATCAATCGACCGAGTTTCAAAGGTGTCCAAGCTGACACGAAAACGTCCAAGCAAAACAAATTCGCGCAGTTTGCGATCCCCGTAAGGTTGGAGGAAAACGTGAAACCAGAGCAACTTAGAATGGCCCGTCACGCGCTTGGTTTGTCCATGAAGGAGTTTGCGGATTTGTCGCTGGTGTCACGCATGACAGTACATCGATTTGAGGCTGGAAAAAGCAAGGTAAACCACGCCATGATTGAGGCAATGCGCACCACACTTGAGGCCGAAGGTGTCCAATTCTTGCAATATGGCAGCATGTCTGACGGTATAGGCGTCGCTATCAAAACCAATCCCAAGTAAACGGAGACCCCGTTCGAGTATGAAATCAGAAATTCTCAGACATCTCACCTATTCGCTTGGCAAAGATGCCGAACATGCGTCGACATATGACTGGCGGATGGCGGTTTCGCTGACACTTCGCGACCGTATCGTTGACCCGTGGTTCGAAAGCACGCGCGAGACGTACCAATCCGGTGCTAAACGCGTTTACTACCTGTCCATGGAATTCCTGATTGGCCGGCTTGTGGAAGACATGACCGCCAACCTTGGATTGACGCAAGAGGTAAGAGAGGCTCTGTCCGAATTGGATCAGGAGGCGTCACTCGTCTTCCAAGATGAACCTGACGCAGCATTGGGCAACGGCGGCCTGGGTCGATTGGCAGCGTGTTTCATGGATTCGCTCTCCACCCTTGGTATTCCAGCTTACGGCTATGGAATTCGCTATGAACATGGGCTGTTCGAACAGAGCTTTGTCGATGGTCGCCAAGTCGAAAAGGCGGAAACTTGGTTGAACCAGCGGTTTGCTTGGGAGTTTGAACGCCCCGAAGCCTGTTACCGCATCTCTTTTGGCGGCTACGTTACCCATCACGACGGCAAAGCCGAATGGCATCCCGCTGACACGGTTCGGGCGCAGGCTTTTGATACGCCGGTGGTTGGCTGGAAAGGCGCGTGGGGCAACACTCTACGACTTTGGTCAGCCCGCCCCGAAAGTGAATTCGATCTAGAAAGCTTCAACCGGGGCGACTATTTGGCGGCCAGCCGGTCCGAGGCACTGGCACGTACGATTTCGCGGGTTCTATATCCTGACGATACCACCGATGCCGGCAAAGAACTGCGGTTGAAACAGGAGTACTTCTTTACCGCAGCGTCGATAATGGACTTGCTGCGTCGTTTCCTAAGCGATCATGGGGACATTCGTGAACTGCCGAATGCCGTTGCCATTCAGCTCAACGACACGCACCCGGCGATTGCCGGGCCCGAGTTGGTCCGTATTCTGGTGGATGAACACAACCTGCCAATAGAAGAAGCGATTTCGCTGGCGCGCCGTTGTCTTGGTTACACCAATCATACGTTGCTGCCCGAAGCGCTGGAACGGTGGCACGAAGGGTTGCTGGGCCGCGTCCTCCCGCGACATCTTGAGATCATCCGCGCCATTGACGAGCAACAGCAGCAAGAATTTCCCGGAAGCCCGCGCATTCTAAAACATGGCGAAGTCCATATGGGTGAGTTGGCCTTTATCATGGCGCATAAGGTAAACGGCGTCTCGGCATTGCACACCGATCTGGTGAA
Organism: Ruegeria sp. AB5; assembly: GCF_056542645.1. NCBI lineage: Bacteria > Pseudomonadati > Pseudomonadota > Alphaproteobacteria > Rhodobacterales > Roseobacteraceae > Ruegeria > Ruegeria sp. AB5. The sequence goes on along the minus strand of NZ_JBQGAE010000009.1, from coordinate 136,096 downwards.
AGAAACAGTCTTTGCGGACCTGAACCGAATTCACCCCGCGCGGATCATAAATCAAACCAATGGCATCACACCTCGTCGGTGGCTGCACACCTGCAACCCGGTTCTGAGCGATCTGATCACCCGCGAGATTGGCGATGGCTGGGTCGCAGACTTGGAGCAGTTGAAACAGCTCAAGACCCGTGCCGGAGATCGCAGTTTCCTCAGCGATTTCAAAGACGCTAAACGCCACAACAAGGCACAATTGTCGAATTGGATCGCGGCTAAATGCGGCGTTTCGGTTGACCCCGATGCATTGTTCGACGTTCAGATCAAACGCATTCACGAATACAAGCGCCAGCTCATGAACATTCTGGAAACTGTCGCACTGTGGAACGAGATGCGGGACAATCCCGGAGCCGAGTGGACACCCCGGGTCAAGATATTCGGAGGCAAGGCCGCGCCGGGCTATCATGTCGCCAAGCAGATCGTCCGGCTCATCAACGATGTGGCAAAGGTCATCAACACGGACCCCTTGACTGGTGATCTTCTGAAGGTCGTTTACCCTGCCAACTACAATGTAACGATGGCGGAAAATCTGATCCCGGCAGCAGATCTGTCCGAGCAGATTTCAACCGCCGGGAAAGAGGCTTCAGGCACCGGCAACATGAAGTTCGCTCTGAACGGCGCGTTGACGATCGGCACGCTGGACGGGGCCAATGTCGAAATTCGCGAACATGTGGGGTCAGACAACTTCTTCCTTTTCGGGCTGACCGCACAGGAGGTCATGGAGCGACGCAAGCTGCATGACTACGCCCGCTCCGCAATTGCGGCCAGCCCTCGGTTGGAGCGTGTGTTGGGTCAGATTTTTGAAGGGTTGTTTTCACCGGAAGAACCTGGACGCTACCACGCGCTGATCGGGACGCTTTACGATCATGACTACTTTTTGGTCACCTGCGATTTCGACAGCTATTTCGACACTCAGCGCCGCACAGATATCGCCTATCGCAACAGTCAGAACTGGGCCGCGATGGCGTTGCAAAATACAGCCAGTATGGGATGGTTTTCGTCGGACAGGACGATCCGAGGATATGCCCGAGATATCTGGCAGGCAGACAGCGTTCTGACCAAACCCTTGGGTAAATCGGCATGAACAGGGACCTCTTCCAAACCGGGGATGCGGCCGCCATAGTTCAGGGCGACCATGGCGATCCGTTTTCGGTCCTTGGGTTGCATGAGGTCGATGGAAGATTGGTGATCCGCTGTTTCCACCCAGAGGCGGATGCGGTCGAAGTTTTGGACCGTAAGACCGGGCGAAAGGTTTGCGCCCTGTCCCCCGTTGACGCAGACAACGGCGTTTTTGCCGGAACAATTCCGCGCCGAAAAAAGCGGTTTCCATATCTGCTGCGCCTAACACGTCAAAGCGATAGCTGGACCGAGCAGGACCCATACGCATTTGGGCCGGTTCTTGGCGAAATTGACGAATATCTTCTAGGCGAGGGTACCCATGGCCAGTTGTGGCGTGCGCTTGGAGCGCATCTGATATCGCATGAAGGCTGCAACGGAGTACACTTTGCGGTTTGGGCGCCAAACGCGCGACGTGTTTCAGTCATCGGTGACTTCAATGGCTGGGACGGGCGCCGCAACGTGATGCGGCGGCGCGGCGCAACCGGAGTGCATGAGATTTTCATCCCCGATTTGGGCGATAGTGCCATCTACAAATTCGAAGTCTTGGGGGCTGACGGGCACCTGATGCCGGAAAAGGCCGATCCGCTTGGATTCGGGTCAGAACTCCCGCCCAAAACAGCCTCAGTTGTGCGCGATCTTGGGAATTACAATTGGTCAGATAGCGTATGGATGTCCAAGCGAGGTGCACGCCACAAAGTGGATCAACCGATTTCCGTTTACGAGGTGCATCTGGAAAGCTGGCGGCGTGTTCCGGAACAAAACGACAGATCACTAAGCTATCAGGAATTGGCGACCGACCTCGTTGCTTACGCCAGCGATATGGGCTTCACCCACATCGAATTGACCCCAATTTCTGAATATCCCTTTGGCGGTTCGTGGGGCTATCAACCTGTTGGGCTATTTGCTCCGACTGCGCGGTTCGGTACCCCTGACGATTTTCGAACGCTGGTAGATGCCTGCCATAAAGCTGATATCGGTCTGATCATCGACTGGGTGCCGGGTCATTTTCCGACCGATCCGCATGGGTTGGGGTGGTTTGACGGTTCCGCTCTTTATGAACATCTTGACCCGAAAGAAGGATATCACCCGGATTGGAACACGCTGGTCTACAACTATGGCCGAGCCGAAGTTTCCAACTATTTGATCGCGAACGCGAAATTCTGGATGGAGGAATACCATATCGACGGGCTTCGCGTCGATGCCGTGGCTTCGATGCTGTATCGCGACTATTCGCGGGCAGAAGGCGAATGGGTGCCAAATGTCCATGGCGGGCGTGAAAACCTTGAGGCCATCAGTTTCCTAAGACAGATGAACGAGGCCGTCTATGCTGCGTATCCCGACGCAATGACAATAGCCGAGGAATCGACGGCCTTCCCAGGTGTTTGCGCGATGACATCCGAGGGTGGGCTGGGCTTTGGTTTCAAATGGAACATGGGGTGGATGAACGACACCCTGCGCTATATGGCCGAAGACCCGGTGAACCGAAAATATCACCATGACAAGATGACCTTCGGGCTGCATTACGCGTTCTCCGAAAACTTCGTGCTACCGCTTAGCCATGACGAGGTCGTGCATGGCAAGGGGTCGCTGTTGGGCAGAATGCCGGGCGATGACTGGCAGCGATTTGCCAACCTGCGTGCCTATTACGGATTCATGTGGGGCCATCCGGGTAAAAAGCTGATGTTCATGGGGGGCGAGTTTGCGCAAAGTGCCGAATGGAACCATGAAAAAAGTCTCGATTGGCACCTTTTGGAGCAACCCAGCCACGCAGGTGTGAAACGGTTGGTTCGGGATCTGAACAGGCTCTATCGGGATACGCCGGCCCTGCACCAGAAAGACACGCGTCCAGAAGGGTTCGGCTGGATCGATGGCGGCAATGCCAACGACTCGGTTTTTTCCTGGCTTCGGTATGGCGCAGATGACAGCGCGCCGGTGTTTGTTGTCGCCAATTTTACACCCGTTACCCGGACGGATTTTCGTGTTGGCGTACCGCTAGCGGGCCAATGGGCCGAGCGATTGAACACTGATTCCATGTATTACGGTGGCAGCAATCAGGGCAACGGGGACGGACTCAACTCAGAACCAATTCCATCACATGGCTGCGACCAGTCTGTTGTTATGACGATTCCACCACTTGCGACCGTATTCTTTGAATTCAGCCGCGAATAGACCGGAACCAATTTTTGGGAGGACACGCTTTGAAACAAGATCGTCGCAGATTGGCCAATCAGACCATGGCCTATGTTCTTGCCGGTGGCAGGGGGAGTCGCCTAAAGGAAATGACCGACGTCCGCGCGAAACCGGCGGTTTATTTCGGCGGGAAAACAAGGATCATCGACTTTGCTCTGTCCAACGCGGTGAATTCCGGCATCCGGCGGATCGGGGTCGCGACACAGTACAAAGCCCATAGCCTGATCCGGCACTTGCAGCGGGGGTGGAGCTTTTTTCGGGCTGAACGGAACGAGTCACTGGACATTTTGCCTGCGTCGCAGCAGCTGAACGAAGACAATTGGTACAAGGGCACCGCGGACGCGGTGACCCAGAATATCAATATCCTGCGCGGTTACGGACCAAAATACATCCTCGTTCTGGCAGGAGATCACATATACAAGCAGGATTACTCGCTGATGATCGAGCAGCATGTACAATCCGGCGCGAAGGTGACGGTGGGTTGTATCGAAGTACCGCGCGAAGAAGCCAAAGGCTTTGGCGTCATGGATGTCGATGAAACAGACAAAATCCTTAACTTTGTTGAAAAGCCAGCCGATCCCCCACCGATGCCCGGTCAACCTGACATGTCGCTGGCCAGCATGGGCATTTACGTCTTCGAAGCTGAGTACCTGTATGACATTCTCGAGGCCGATGCGACGTCAGAGGCGTCAAGCCACGATTTCGGGAAAGACATCATACCGACCATCGTGGCCGATGGCGGTGCAATGGCGCATCCGTTCAGCCGGTCTTGTGTCATGTCAGGGCTTGAGGACAAACCTTATTGGCGCGATGTAGGCACTATTGATGCTTACTGGCAGGCCAATATTGATCTGACCGATTTCAAACCGGGCCTAGATATCTACGCCAACGATTGGCCAATCTGGACCTATTCCGAGCTGACACCCCCGGCAAAATTCATTCACAATGAAGAAGGCCGTCGGGGTCAGGCCGTTTCGTCGATGGTGTCAGGCGGCTGCATTATCTCAGGTTCATCCTTGTATCAGTGCCTGCTTTTTACGGGGGTCAAAACCCATTCCTTTTCCCAGCTGGAGGGCGCCGTTGCTCTGCCGTATTGCGAGGTGGGGCGCCGGGCATACCTGAAGAACGTGGTGATTGATCGAGGTGTAAAAATTCCGCCTGGGCTGATTGTCGGGGAAGATCCTAAACTTGATGCCAAGCGATTCAGACGGACAGAAGGCGGCGTCTGCCTGATTACCCAAGCGATGATCGACCAATTGGAACCGTGATATGAAAGTACTGATGGCCGCTTCGGAATGTGCGCCCCTCATAAAGACCGGAGGGCTGGCGGATGTCGTTGGCGCGCTTCCTTCTGCGTTGTCCGCGCATGGCGTCGAATGTCGCATTCTGTTGCCGGCCTATCCGTCGTTGCAACCCTTGCTAAGCGAGGGGCCTCAGGTCGCGCAGTTCAATGATCTGCCCGGCGGCTACGGTCAGCTTGTCTTGGTCTCGGTCGAAGGCTTAGACCTGCTGCTGCTGGATGCGCCTCAACTGTTTGATCGCCCCGGTCTACCCTACACGGATCCCGATGGTGTCGATTGGGCGGATAATCATCTGCGTTTTGGCGCTCTGGCGCAGGCAGCGGCACGGGTGGGGCTAGAAGGCGTTGACGGTTGGCAGCCGGATATCGTTCACGCGCATGACTGGCAGGCCGCTCTGACCCCTGTATATCTCAAGCAATCCGGCAAACCAGCGCCCAAGTCGGTTTTGACCATTCACAACATCGCATTTCAGGGCCGGTTCGGCCCGCACGTCCTGTCCGAACTGGGATTGCATGGGGATTTGTTTCATTCCGAAGCGCTGGAGTTTCACGGCGATCTCGGGTTTCTGAAGGGCGGCTTGATGTTTGCCGACCGGATCACGACGGTCAGCCCCACCTATGCCCGGGAAATCCTGACACCCCAGTATGGAATGGGTCTGGAAGGCGTCTTGCAGTCAAGAACAGCGATACTCAGCGGCATTCTGAATGGCATTGACACCGGTATGTGGGATCCCTCGCACGACCCTGCACTAGCCCGAAGCTATAACGCAAGAAGTCTGGGGCGGAAGCAAGACAATAGGTCCAAGATTGCGGAACGCGTCGGCCTGGATTCCGATGCCACGGGCCCACTATTTTGTGTCATCAGCCGCTTGACCGAGCAAAAAGGTCTGGATGCGCTGGCCGATGCTGTTCCAAACATCGTCGAACGCGGTGGCCAACTGGCGGTTTTGGGTTCTGGCGAACCTGCACTAGAACAAGCGTTTGTGGACGCCAGCCAGAGCTTCGCCGGTTCGGTCGGCGCGGTGATCGGATATGACGAAGCCTTTGCCCATCTGTTGCAAGGTGGATCTGACGCCATTCTGGTCCCGTCACGGTTTGAACCTTGCGGTCTGACCCAGCTCTATGGGCTGCGCTATGGCACCTTGCCCGTTGTCGCGCGTACAGGGGGATTGGCGGACACTGTGATCGACGCGAATGTCGCTGCACTGAACTCGGAATGTGCAACCGGATTTGTGTTTGGTGACGTATCTAAAACCGGCATCGAATCCGTATTGGATCGCGTATTCGCCTGCTATGATGACAAGAAGACGTGGCAGACAATGCAACGCACGGCCATGCGGCAAGCGGTAGGCTGGGACGAGTCGGCGATAGAGTATCTTCAGATGTATCAGAGTTTGAATGAATGAAGGATCTGGGACCCGCTCAACTGACAATTCAACCGGGTAGCCCGTCGCGGCTGGGTGCGCATTTTGACGGCGAGGGTGTGAATTTTGCCCTTTTTTCCGAGCATGCCTCGCGCGTCAATCTGTGCCTCTTCACTGAGGACGGCAAGACGGAACTGGTCCGATTGGCTTTGCCCGAACGCAACGGTGCCATCTGGCATGGCTACGTGCCCGGCCTGAAGCCCGGGGCCCTGTATGGCTATCGCGTGGAAGGCCCCTTTGCGCCCGAGCGGGGGCACAGGTTCAACGCCAATAAACTACTATTGGACCCCTACACGCGCGAGCTGCACGGAGTTGTCACCCATGACCCGGCAATCCTGGGTTACCTGCCCAATTCTCCTTATGGTGATCTGTCTTTCAGCGAGATCGACAGCGCGCCGTTTGTACCCAAATCCGTCGTTTCTCAGCCAGAAAGCTTTACCCCGGACGCAGTAACGCAGGGTCGGCGCTGGAACGGTACGGTCGTCTATGAGACGCATGTCAGAGGAGCGACCATGTTGCACCCTGACATCCCTGACAATGTAAAAGGTACCTATGAAGGGCTGTCATCGCAGCCTGTACTGGATCACCTGACACGACTGGGTGTGACGGCTGTGGAAATTCTGCCTGTCCATGCCTTTACTTCTGAGGGTGCGCTGCGCGCGCGATCCATGCGGAACTATTGGGGCTATAACACTCTGGGTTTCTTTGCGCCCGAACCCCGTTATTTCGGGCCATCCGGTGTATTGGGCTTTCGCGCGATGGTCGACCGGTTTCACGAAGCGGGGATCGAGGTCATTCTGGATGTGGTCTATAACCACTCTGCCGAAAGCGACCAGCTCGGTCCGACCCTGAGTTTTCGCGGGATCGACAACGCGTCATACTACCTGCTGCTGGATGGACAGCCTCGCTACTATGTGAACGATACCGGCACCGGAAACACGTTGCAGGTCAAGCATCCGTTTGTGCTGCGGATGGTGATGGACAGCTTGCGGTTTTGGGTGCAGAGCATGGGGGTCGACGGCTTTCGCTTTGATCTGGCAACGACGCTTGCCCGTGAGGCGCATGGGTTTGAAGTGGGTGGCGGGTTTCTGGATGCCTTGCGGCAAGACCCGATATTGGCAAGCGTAAAACTGATCGCCGAGCCTTGGGATGTTGGTCCGGGCGGCTATCAGCTGGGACGATTTCCACCCGAGTTTTCGGAATGGAATGACCGCTACCGGGACACGGTACGCAAGTTCTGGCGCGGCGACAGGCATTCGGCGCAGGACATGGGGTCGGCCTTGCTGGGCTCGGCAGAGCTGTTTGATACCAAGGGTCGGCAGGCTTGGTCTTCTGTGAATTTCGTGGCCTCCCATGATGGGTTCACATTGGCCGACACGACCCGATACGTTCAGCGCCACAACGCGGCCAATGGCGAAGACAATCGCGACGGGCATCATAGCAATTACAGCGACAATTTCGGCACAGAGGGCGACAGCGACGATCCTGAGGTGAGAACCGCGCGCCTGCAAAGGATGCGCAACATGCTGGCCACTGTCTTCCTTTCACAAGGCACCCCGATGCTGCTGGCTGGCGACGAGGGTGGCAATTCTCAGAACGGCAACAATAACGCATATTGCCAGGACAACCCTGTCAGCTGGATCGACTGGAGCACACTGGACAGCGATCTGGTCGCGTTCACCGCAGCAGTGTCGCGGTTCCGGTTCCAACATCCCGTATTGAGCCAGAACCGATTCCTGCACGGGGCACAGCGGACAGACGGGTTTCCCGATGTTGAGTGGCGTGCCATGGACGGATCTCCGCTGAATTGGCGCGATCCGGGATTGTCCAGCCTGTGTCTGATCCTGCGAGGTTGTGCCGAATGCGTGTCAGGAGACGCCATGTCTGATGTTGTCCTTCTGGCCTTCAACCGCGAAGATGAAGCGCTGGAGCTGTGCTTGCCGACCAGTGGAGACAGGGTTTGGTGGCAAGAAATCGACACCTCAGCCTCGCATCAGCCCTCCCGCCAAGTGAACTCTCCGGCGACGGAGATACCTGCAAACTCAGTGGCGGCCTTCGTCTTGAAAGGACAGTCGACGGAATGATGGGCAGCGACGACAGATTGCGTCGACTGGCGCAGGATTGTGGTATCCATCTAGGGTATGATGCCTGGGACGGAACGCATCAGAGATCGAGCCCGCCTACCCTGAAAGCCCTTCTGCGCGCATTGGGCATAGACGTCGATACAGACGGTGACGTAACCGAAGCTTTGCGGGCGCGCGACGCGGAACAAACAACTCGCGCATTACCGATCGAGCAGGTTGTTCAGGCAGGTGCGCCGTTTGAGTTTTCGCTGAATCAGCCTTGTGAATGGCATGTCCTGGATGAAAAGGACCGCGAAATCCAATCGGGCCGGGGGGATGTAAACCTGACGCTTCAACCCCTGCCTGTTGGGTATTTCACCCTGAAGGTGCGTGCCCCGGACCGCCGGTATGAAGTGTTCCTTCTGAGCCGCCCGGCACATGCGCCGACAATCACAGACCTAACCGGTCAGAAGAAGGGTTGGGGTGTTTCGGGCGCAGTTTATGGGCTGCGGTCCCGGTCAAACGGTGGTTTAGGAAATTACGACGATCTTGGTTGTTCGATGTCCGCCATGGGGCAATCTGGTGCGATGTATTTTGGGATCAATCCTATCCATGCGCTGGGATGGGCAGCAGATGACATCGTCAGCCCATACTCGCCAAGCCATCGCGGCTTTCTGAACACAGACCACATAGCCACGGGCACTCAGTTTGAACCTGTTCCCGATGGAAATTTGATCGATTACCAGGCTTTTCGAAAGAGACATCGCCCGACCTTGGAAGCGGATTTCGAGCGGTTCCAACAGAATGTGACACCGACGAAACGCCAAGCGTTTCAGGATTTTCGTCATGCCGAGGGCCAGGAACTGGCCCGCTTCGCCACGTTTGAAAGCACCAGCGAGGCGCATGGCAGCGACTTTCGCAACTGGCCTGCATTATTGCGTCTACCTGAAGGGACAACGTCAACGGCCCGGGACGAGTTTCACGCTTGGTTGCAGTGGCGGGCCTGTACTCAGATCGATGCGGCACAGGCGACCGCTGTTCAGTCCGGTATGGCGTTAGGACTTTACATGGATCTTGCAGTTGGGGCACGGCCCGGAGGCGCCGAGGTCTGGATGCATCAGGATTTGATTGCGCGGGGTGTCTCGATTGGGGCACCACCCGATCAGCTCAGCCCGGCCGGGCAATCATGGACTTTGGCGGCCTACGCACCCAACAAACTGTCCGGAAATCGCTACGAACCTTTGCGGACATTGCTGAGAAAACTGATGTCGCGGGCGGGGATCGTCCGGATCGATCATGTTCTTGGCCTGATGCGCAGCTTCTGGGTGCCCGAGGATGGGAGCCCGGGGGGGTACATCTCGCAACCCTTCGACGCGTTGCTTGCCGTGGTGGCCATCGAAGCCTCGCGCAATCGGTGCTGCGTCGTGGGCGAGGATCTGGGATTGGTTCCTGCTGGGTTTCGCGAACGCCTGAACGCCTCTGGCCTATACAGCTACGCGGTTTGGCAGTTTGAAGGTACAGATGACGGCGCAATGCGATCAGCACAGGATTTGCGCCCTTTCAGCATGGCGTGTTTCAGCACACATGATACGCCCACGATCAGAGGCTTCTGGCGCGGGCGCGATATCGAGTGGTGGCGAAGCATCGACTGGCTGTCGCGTGACAGGGCGATGGGGCTGCATGCCGCGCGGGCTATCCAGCGCAACTCACTGCGCCGTCACTGCGCCATTCCGCCACAGGCAGGTATGGAATACGTCTGCCACGCAGTGCACACGGAGTTGGGCAAGAGCCCGGCAGAATTGGTGACACTGCAGTTGGATGATTTGTTGGGCAGTGAACAGGCCCAGAATCTTCCTGGCACGATAGACGAGCATCCCAACTGGCGAAGACCGGCACTTGTAACTGTCGAGAATTTTGCTGGTGCGCAAGCCCTGAGAGACATGCGCAATTCGATGGAACCGGCGCGCGGTGCCTCCGTCACCGTTCAACAAAAGGAAATTGATGCATGTCTTTCGTAACGCTTCCCTGCACGCCGTTTGAAGGCCAGAAACCCGGGACCTCGGGACTACGCAAAAAGACAAGGGTCTTTATGGAACCCGGGTATCTTGAAAGCTTTGTGCAATCGATCTTCAACGCAATCGGTGGCGCGCGGGGAAAGACCTTTGTCATCGGCGGTGACGGACGGTACTTCAACACCGAAGCCATTCAGATCATTCTGCGCATGGCCTCTGCCAATGGCGCAGCCCGCGCCATTGTTGGACAGAACGGCCTGTTGTCTACGCCTGCCGCGTCCAATCTGATCCGTAAGCGCGAGGCCGATGGCGGCTTTATTCTGTCCGCCAGTCACAATCCCGGCGGCATCGACGCGGATTTCGGTCTGAAGTTCAACGGTCCCAATGGCGGCCCGGCCTCTGAGAGCTTGACGGAAGAGTTCTTTGCCCAGTCTCAGAATATCTCTGAATATCGCACGCTTGAAACCGGGAACATCGACCTCAGCAAGATTGGGGACACGACGCTTGACGCGATGGAGTTGGAAGTCGTTGATCCGGTCACTGACTACGCGGCGCTTATGCGCGAGATTTTTGATTTTGATCAGATCAAAGCCTTGTTGTCCGACGGATTCACCCTGCGTTTCGACGCAATGCACGCGGTCACGGGACCCTATGCCACCGCCATACTTGAGGAAGAGCTGGGTGCCCCAAAAGGTTCTGTACTGAACGCCGTTCCATCGGTCGATTTTGGCAAAGGACATCCCGATCCCAACCCGATCTGGGCAAAACCCCTGCTGGATCTGGTCATGTCTCCTGACGGTCCCGATTTTGCTGCCGCTTCGGATGGGGATGGCGATCGCAACATGATACTGGGCAAAGGCATCTACGTTACACCTTCTGACAGTCTGGCCGTGTTGGCCGCCAATGCACACCTTGCCCCGGGTTATGCCAATGGGCTCGCAGGGGTCGCGCGTTCAATGCCTACAAGCGCAGCCGTTGATCGTGTCGCTGAAAGTCTGGGACTGGACTGTTACGAAACGCCAACGGGCTGGAAATTCTTCGGAAACCTGCTGGACGCCGGGCGCATTACACTGTGCGGCGAGGAAAGCGCCGGAACCGGTTCGGACCACGTGCGCGAAAAGGACGGCTTGTGGGCCGTATTGCTTTGGCTGAACATTCTGGCCAAGCGTCGGATCTCTGTTCGCGACGTGATGGTAGATCACTGGCAGACTTACGGCCGCAACTACTATTCGCGGCATGACTATGAGGCCGTGGACAGTGCCAAAGCTTTTCAGATGATCTCTGATCTTAGTCGTAGATTGCCCCAGCTTTCGGGCAGCGCGGCTGGCAACCTCGTTGTCGCTACTGCAGATCAGTTTTCTTACACGGATCCGGTTGATGGATCTGTCAGCAAGAACCAGGGCGTGCGCATTGCTTTCGAGAATGGTTGCCATGGTGTGATCCGTCTGTCTGGAACAGGAACAGACGGGACAACAGTCCGAATGTATCTGGAGCAATTCACACCCAAAGGCGGGGACCTGAATATCGAAACACAAGCCGCGTTGAGCGAAGTTGCCGAGGCGATGGCATCGATCTCCAGATTGTCTGAGACGTGTGGGCGCACGACACCCGATATCATGACATAGCCCGTCTTGGGTGTGTGGTGTATTTGATAGTACCGCTAGCGATCATGGTATGTTCGATGGATTATCTGTTGTTCGCGTCGAACTCACCGCGCCAATAGTAGCTATTGCGCCGCCGGGCTGACTGCGATCAGACCGGATTCCTGCTCCTGCATAACCCTCGAACCTGCGCTTGACACTAGTCAACGTCCACGCGTTCGGCGATGCAGTGCCTTAGACCCGCTTCATGGGCGGGGGAACACGACCTTGTTCTCGGCGGATCTTCTGTGGAAGCGAACGATGTGGACATTCGGGCGGTTTTCATCCAGCGAAGCATGATATTGCCACCCGTGGTGTCCGAAACCGGTCCATTCGCCGGGTCACGAGCGCGCTGGCTTGGGCTGGAGCTGCATCAAGAATCTGGGCTACGGAATGCAGCAGCCGGTTTCTACCTCGCCTTAGTTTTTCCGTTGTCCTGAGCTTGTCGGACATGAAGGCTCCGTGATCGTTGAGGGACCGTTCGCACGAAACTCTTCATACCTAACAATGCTTGCAGCCGTGTCTTCGTCACACGTGGTCCCCATGGACGGCGCAACGGGACCAGCTAAGGTGCAGCCCTGATTGTGGCGAATGGCAATGCTCAACAGGGCCAGATGCCAACGCTTCCATTCCCTTAAGAACAGATAGTAAACGGATGCTCAAGCTATGCGCACGAGTGGAACGCCAAACTTGCCAAAATCTAAGCGGCAGTCCACTTTGGAGCTCTCGAAACCACCGAAGAAGCGAACGTAGAATCTTGGTGCCAAAGCCATAGCTACCCAGATAGGACGACCTAAGGCGGTCGCTCGACACTGCGTCGAATTTCAGTACTCGAGGTCCGCTTTGGCAACATTCGCTGCATATGACCGATCCTTGCCTAATCAGCCGCCGGGAAGTTTGGATGGTACGAACAGTCGCCAAAGGCTTGATTAAGTGACCAGAACTGGTCCAGCTTGGGAGTGTTGACCTCCATAGGCACAGTCGATCCGTAAGGAGCATCATATGATCGCTTTGCTATTTGCACTTTTTGCGAGCTCAATGGCGCTCGCGTATTTCAAACTAGTAAGATTCTCATACGCCATCTTTGTGCTTGCGCTTTTGATGAGCACTTATTGGCTGAAGTTTCACGCAACGACTGCACTTTCAATCCAGCTGTGAGATATTTCCATGTCACCTGAATTCGCCAGAACCTTAAACGCGCTTGGTGTCCTCGCAGTTTGCCTTGTGTTGGTCCTTGCCTTTTATTTTCAATTGGTTTTGTACGAGCTGCCCTGCCCGCTATGTCTGCTGCAACGTGTTGGCTTTGTTGCCGTTGGTTTCGGTTTGGGGCTGAACCTGCTTTGGGGCACGCGCGCAAGGAACTATGGAATAGTCCTTGTCGCGGCGATCTTTGGCATCAGCGTTTCGATCCGCCAAATCTTGCTTCACATCGTTCCGGGAACGGGACACTACGGTTCACCTGTACTCGGTCTGCACTTCTACACTTGGGCCGGAATTGCCTTTGGCTTGGTGATCCTCGGAACAGCGATAATGCTTGTCTTTGAAAAGCAATACGATCTTGCGTCAGACGTTAAGGCGACGGAAAGGTTCGGAGGAAGCCGATTGGCTAAAACGGCGTTTTTTTTGATCTTGTTTTTGGCGGTATTAAACGCCGGTTCGGCTCTTTTGGAATGTGGACCGGGCATTTGTGATGACCCTCCCACAGATTACAAGCTGCTTGATGAGCTTGAAAATTCGGCAAATTCATAGGCCAAAGGATACGCTCAAGTCCGTATTGAGACCCGCTTTGAAACTCGATTAACCGTCGGGAAGAAATCGAGGAAAACCCATGTCCGTTGCCATCAACGGCCAGCTCGCAGATATACTTGAGGCCGTAGCTCGTAGAGAAGAGAAAGTACGTGCGTATAGACATCAGTCAGTGTCTGGCGCTCAGGCCGTAAGGCTGACGCCGGTGTTGACTCCAAAACGCTCCAGATTGATGGCTGCCAATCGCGGTCAACAAGGGGTTCGACGCGGCTGTCGTGGTCACGACCGGTGGATCGAAGGCTATTGAAGACCGTGTGTCCTGAAAGACCGCCAAGGCCGTAGGGTGACTTGACGCAACAGGTGGTATATTGGTTGGGATGCAGATCGTATACGAATTGACCTGTGGACTGGATAGACTGGCGTGCTCCTATAGGGTAGTCCAGTCCCCCACCTTCTGAGCGACAAATTCCGGGCTATTGTCCGACCTTATGTATTCCGGCGGGCCGCGCAGTATGAACAGGTCTGTCAGTGCATCAAGTACATCCGTAGAGTTCAGTTTTCGGTCCAGGAGGATCGTCAGGGCCTCCCTGGTGTATTCGTCGATGATGTTCAGCGTCCGATAGGCACGACCATCAGCGGTGCGATCCCGAACGAAGTCATAGGAGCAAAAATGGTTGGGCCGTTCGGGCCGCAGACACACGCATGACCCGTCGTTCAGCCAGAGCCGCCCCTTTTCTTCTGCTTTTGCGGCACTTTCAGCCCTTCACGTCGCCATATCCGCTCGACCCGCTTGTGGTTCACGCACCAGCCCGCATTGTTAAGCAGCCCCGTCACCATCCGATATCCGCAGCGCCCATACTTGTCCGCTAATTCAATGATGTCATCGGTCAGCCGTTCTTCATCGGTTCGGCCTTGCGGGATCTTACGTTGCCTGGATCGGTGCTGACCCAATGTGCGGCAGGCACGGCGTTCAGACACACCAAGCAACTGCCGCACATGGTCGATACATTTACGGCAACTCAGTTGGAAATTCACGAATTCCCCAGTCTCAGATACTAAAAACTCCAAGTATGTGATTTTGTTGCTGCCACAGTTTCAGCATCCAACTGATACGACAGCACGCGTTGGAACGTTTACGCATATCTGGACATGTCGTGATTGGCGAAGAAACGTCAGACATGTCCAACGCTTGTTTTGGCGCAGGTCAATTGCGCCCCACAGCAATAAACGATGGGTCCCGGTCCTAAGAAAACGGTCAGCCAACTGGAATAGTCCATTTACGCAGTTAGTTGTTTCGTTTTCTTTGGCCTTCCAAAAAGGGTCGCCGGTTGTTGTCGGACAACCGGCTAATCTCTCTTCCGTTGCGCATCCCTGACAAGAGCAGCAAGCCGATAGAAACCGTGAGCCATTTTTGTGTAGGGCGTCAGGAGAAAAAGCGCCAGGACCGATCCAAGATGGATAGCAAGCAGCGCAGGCATCAGTGCCGATGACCCCAGAGCGTAGAGAACAAGCCCGCTCAACCCTACAAACCCAAGCAGCAAGATGAAACCGATGTCTCCGCCCCAGGCTGAAACGTCACCGAGGTTGCGGTCCGATTTCTGTTTCAGCATGACCATTGCGCAGCACCCGACGGTAAGCAAAACACCCCCCGACACGCCAAACAGTTTTGGCAATGACCAGAACCCGTAAGGTGCGTGCAGGCCAAGCCCATAGTGCATGACCGTTGCGACCGTGGTTGACGCGAAACACAGCAGAAACCCGTACATGATCGCATGATGCACGAGGCGGCGTGCTTGGCTAAAGCGGTCTTCGTCCTCGAAATTGCATCCCTCCCCATGACCAGCAGCCAGGTCCTGCATTTTGGCTGCTCGGCTTAGCGCGGCTTTCACCTCGCCAGGTCGGATCGGCTTGCCTCCGACCTTTTGCCAATAACGTCGCAGGCTGATGCCAAGGTTAAATAGCTGAAGCACAAAAGCCGGAGCGAAGATCGCCACCATCGCGTTGTGAGAAAGGACAGCGTAGAAGCCTTCACCTCCCGTCGAGCCGATGGCGCGAATGGCCCAAAACAAAAGCGCGAAACCGACGACCAGAGCCAGGGCGATCGCTCCCCCATGGGTATGGAACAGGCGTGCCAAAGGCTGTGGCCATGCGAAGCTTTCCCAACTGTCGCGACGCACCTCAGCCAAAGCCTTCGGCAGGTTGAGGTCAAACTCGTGCGGGGCCGTATATTGGCAGGCGTAATAGCAACCTCGGCAGTTGTGACAAAGGTTGGCCAATTGCGTGATATCGCCGTCCGAGAACGCGCGTTCGGCATGAAGCGATGGAAAGACGGAACAATAGCCCTCGCAATACCGGCAGGCATTGCAGATTTCGGCCTGACGGCGCGCTTCCTCGATCAGGTCAGTTTGCATATGCGGCGGCCTCACGTCCTGCGATGCGTCCAAAAACGGTTCCAATGGTCATACCGAACCCGGCCAGATACCCCTGCCCCAAAATCGATCCAGCCATTGTTTCGCCTGCCGCCCAAAGGTTCTTGATCTTACCGTTTGGCGTCGAACAGCGTGCGGTCTCATCCACCTTCAGCCCGAGATAGGTGAATGTCACACCGGTGCGCAGCGAATATCCGTAGAATGGAGGTTCATCGATCGGACGTGCCCAGTTTGTCTTTGGTGGGGTCAGATCCGAAGTCGAAATGCCGTCCAGCTCGGTTGGATGAAAGCCACTGGTGTCGCCGCAGGCGGCGTTGAATTCAGCAACGGTCGTGTTCAGCTTGTCTGCGGGCAGGCCCATCATTTCGGCCAGTTCTTCCAATGTGTCCGCCTTTAATGGCGGGAAAACAGACGGCATGAACAGGTTCAGCGATTTGGCATCGATGATCACATAGCTCACCTGATCCGGCTGGCCTGCCACCAAGCGCCCCCAGATCGCGTAGCGTTTCGGCCACACGTCCTCGCCCTCATCGTAGAACCGCTCGGCGTTTTTGTTGACGACAATTGAGAATGGAACGCAGTCCAGACGGGTGACGATGCCACCGTCGAATTTCGGCGCGCGCCCGTCGATTGCAACTGCGTGGCATTGGGTTGGGTCGCCGACACTCTGGACGTGTTGATCCAACAGATCGGCCAGCACGACACCTCGGTTGTACGGCGTGCCGCGGATCAGAAAATTGCGCGCCGCTGGCCCCCACGCGCGATCCAGCCAATCGGTGTCGGCCTGAAACCCGCCCGAAGCGACAATGACCGCCTTGGGCGTGATGCGATGCGATTGCCCTTCACAGGTAAAATCCACCCATTCGATGCGGTCCCCGTTCAGTTCCAGATGCTTGACGGCCGCTTCGTACAGGACTTCGACGCCCAGCCCCGCCGCCGTCCTGTAGTAGGCGTTCACCAGTGATTTACCGCCCCCCATGAAAAACGCATTGGTTCGCGCAAGCGACAATGTTCCCGACAAAGAGGGCTGGAACCGAACCCCATGCTCCTCCATCCATGGCAGGCACTCCTCAGACGTGCGGATCGCGAGGCGCGCCAGATCTTTGTCGGTTTTGCCTCCGGTAACTTTGAGCAGGTCTGACAGGTATTCGTCTTCGCTGTAGTCTTCGACCAGCGGACCCAACGGACCGGAATGCATGCAGCGAAAGTTGCGGGTGTGGCGCGAGTTTCCCCCGCGATAGGGTTTTGGTGCTGTTTCAAGGATGAGAACGCGCGCGCCCTCTTCGGCGGCGGTCATTGCAGCGCAGAGGGCGGCGTTCCCCCCGCCAATAACAGCGATGTCGTAGGCTTGCGTCTGGTTGGCCATGTCGTTTCTGCCTATTGAGTTTGGTTGATCGTGCGGTCGCGTTCCTGCACGGCACAAATGCGACGGTGTACGCCCACCGCAGCCTCGGCCCGGTCCCCATCCAGCAGGCGCTGATACCGCGAGTTGCCTTGTGGTCCGGGCTGCAATGGGTCGTCCTGAAGGGTCATCACACACTTATTCGTAATCTTGCGTCCATTTGTATACATTTGGATACACAGTGAGTCAACTGTATTGGAATTGGTCTTTCGCCCACCTAGATCAACGCGCCTTCTGTTAAAAAAACGGGGCCGTGAGCTTCGATTAGATCACGGTCCGCACAGTATTAGGCGTGTCGGTGGGGTCTTCGACTACCCCCTGCTCTGTTTTCTGGAATTACCGAAATTGCTCATGTCGATTGCCGTCAACTTTAGTTTGCGCTGGACCAAGCCTCGGGGTTGACCATGTGAATCGGAGTTCCTTCGGCATAAGCGATCACCTGATCAAAGATGTCGGCAAATTGCAGGTCGAACTCATCCTCGGTCACAAAACCGATATGCGGTGTCGCAATCAGATTTGGATGCGCCAGCAACGGATCAGTTGGATCGGTCAGTGGCTCGGTATCGAACACATCAATTGCCGCATTGCCGGGGCGTCCGGCGTTGAGCGCCTCTAACAAAGCGCCCGGAGCAATCAGCCCGGCCCGTGAGGTATTCACAAACATCGCCCTAGGCTGCATCTGCATGAAATCCGATGCGGTGATGATTCCGTGTGTGTCCGGTTTCAGGCGCACATGGACCGAGACGACATCACTTTCGGCAAAAAACGCCTCTCGGCTCGATGCGACCTGTGCGCCATTCGCCTGTGCACGAGACCGGCCTTCATCAGACGACCACCAAACAACATTCATCCCAAACGCCTTGGCGTATCCTGCAACCGCGCGCGCGATACGGCCGTAACCATAAAGCCCGAGTTGGCGACCGCGTAGCGTTTTGCCCACCCCGGCCTGCCAGTGCCCCGCCTTGGCCGAGGCCATCTGCGCAGGCAAATCCCGCATCCCGGCCATGATCAGCGCCCATGTGAGTTCGGCCGCAGCATAGGACGGTGTGCCGCCATGCATGTTCGAACACAACAGGACACGCAGATCTGTGCAGGCAGGTACATCGACATGCGGATAGACACTGCGCTGACTGATCAACCGCAAGTTCGGCAGCTTTTCCAGCAAGGCGCGGGTAACTTTGGTACGCTCGCGGAACAACACCAGCACCTGAGCCTCCTGCAATCGCTCGGCCAAGACGTCTGTATCCTCGACATGATCCGTCCACACCGTCACCTCATGACCGGTGAGCTTCTCGAAACATGGCAAGCCGCGCAGCGTGTCGAACCAGTCGTCCAGAATGTGTATCTTCATCGGCTTTCAATACTCTGCTGGGTAGTGAGTTTTCTTGGCGTCGGCACAAAATGCTGAATGTCGAGCGCAGCCAGCGCGTTTCGGACGCGTTCGCTTTGGTCTAGCAGATGGTTGAATTGTTCGTCGCATCCCGCGATTGGGGTTGGGTACTCGGCCATATCCCGCCGCAAGGCTGCTTGTGCCAACCTGAGTTCCTGACGCGCGATATCGAGGCATTCCGTGTAGTTGTCCATCGAGACCTCCGTTACTGTATACCGTAGTATACTATTTGTAGATTACCCGATCAACTCCCCTTCCAGACCGATTGCGGCACATAAACATGCCCGTCTGCCAGCTTACGCGCAGTCCGCACAAGCCCAGCAGCATTCACGGTGAACCCATGGTTAGTGGCGAAATCCACCAACACGTCGATCTTGCCCGAGGCGTGTTCCAGAACAACTTCGGCTGGGCTTGTCGTGGGCCGATCCAGCAGACCATCCGCGATCGTGCCGGGCGTCAAAGCGCAGGACGCCATGCACTGCGCACCGGTAACTGCCATGGTCGGATGGGTCTTCCACGGCATGAAATACCGCACCGCAAGAGTTCCACCCTTTGTCGCAGGCGCGATAAGACCAAATTTGGGGGTCACCGACTTGGACACATCCCCCATCCCCATCCGTTCCCCGGCTTCGATCCGAACGGCCTCCATGCGGTCAAAAAAAGCACGGTTGTCGTCCAGTTCCTCGGCGCTTTCATAGCCCGTCAGCCCGAAGTCTATGGCGCGGGCAATAGTCATTGGCATAGCGACATCCATGCAGGTCAGCTCGACCCCTTGAACAGTGTCGCGCAAGTTGCCCGTGGGCAGGAAAGATCCGGTTGCGGACCCAACCACGCCCTTGAAACTCAGCTGCACCGGCGCAGACTGGCCCGGCACTCCGGCAATGCCCGTGTCACCCTCATAGGTCAGCTTGCCACCGGGCGTCTGGATCCGGGCCACGACGCGGGCTCCGGTGTTGACTGCCCGAATACGGATTTCGGTCTCATCGCCTTGTGGTTCGAACAACCCCATTTCGATGACGGCAGGGGCGACACCGGACAGGATATTTCCGCAGGTGGGTTTGAAATCGACCAGCTTTTCTTCGACCGCAACCTGCGCGAAGAAATAGTCGATATCGGCCCAGTCGTCTTCGCTGACCGATAGCATCGCGACCTTGGTGGTCACCGCTGCACCGCCGCCGATCCCATCGATGTTTAGCGATTGACCAGCCCCGAGGGCGGCAATCAACACTCTGGCCAGTGTGTCCAGATCCTCGGGCAGGTCCGAGCGACGGAAATACGGGCCCCGAGACGTGCCGCCACGCATGAAAACATAGGGGATTGCTGTTTGGGTCATCGGGTGCTCCCCGGCCAATGTGATGTCGTGTCTTTTCTGCCCGACCCTATGCGCAGGCCGGGCAGCAACAGCGGGCCGCTCATTTCAATGGCCAAGGCAAGCTGACCGTGTCCTGTAACAGACCCGGAGGGAAATCGCGGTTGAGAGCACCCGCCATCAGGCACATGAAGCCGATACCGCACGCGGTCAGGATCAAAGTCATCTGCCAGCTGGCGCCGGCCCTGACGCGGAAAAACGCGATCAGGAAACCCAACAGAGCAAGAATAAAGCCCACCACCCAGGTTGCCGCGATCAGGCTGGCGAACCACGCCAGAGTGGACCACAGACCATGAGGTGCAGCGGCGTCTTCACCTGCGATTTCCTTGTCGGCAAAAATCGCATCACCCTCGGGCCGCCGCATCATCTGGATCAACAGGATCACACAGCAGAACAAGGAGACACCGCCGATCACCAGCGGGATGATCTTGTCGGTCATGTTGTAGTCAGGGATCATATTTGCGTTGACCAAGGCGACGATCAGATAGGCCATGATCACCAGCAGAAAGATCAGCGGCGCGCGCTTCGTCCCCGCCTGAACGTCACCTTCAGCCATGATCATCTTGGCCTGTCGGATGCCCAGAATGACCGAGACAACCGTGACTACGATCAAAACGATGACGATGGGGCTGAAGACATATTCCATCCCCTCGCCAAAGCTTTTGCGGAACCTAAATGAGGCAATCTGGAAAGCCTGATTGGTGAATTTCTCGACCGGGTTCGACAAAACAAATCCAATCAGGAAAGCCGGGCGCGACCAGTCGAAACGGCGCAGGAAGATGCCGATCAGACCAATTACAAACAAGGCCAGTAGGTCTTCGAAGTTTTGACCTGACTGGAATGCTGCAAAGCTGATCAGCATGAACAGGAATGGGGCTAGATATGTGAAGCGGATGGTGGTCAGCTTGGCGATCCCGCCCGAGGCCGCGATGCACAGGATGGTACCCACCACGTTGGCCAGCGCCAGCAACCAGACGATCGAATAAGTGATGTCAAGATTGTCCTGAAGCATGCTGGGACCAACCTCGATATCCCCTGATCCCAAAAGTGCAACCGCGCCGATGAAAATGGCCATCGAGCCCGAGCCGGGGATACCGAACAGAAGCGTCGGAACCAGACCGCCGCCTTCCTTGGCGTTGTTCGAGCTTTCCGGGCCGATAACCCCGCGCACTTCGCCCTTTCCGAAGTTGCTTTTGTCCTTGGTCGATTGCACAGAGTGGCCATAGGCGATCCAGTCGACAACAGAACCTCCGAGGCCTGGGATGACGCCAACGACCACGCCAATGATCGAACAGCGGACCGACAACCAGATGTTCGCAAACCAGTCTTTGACGCCGTCCAGCCATCCAGCCCCCAGTGAGGCCCCTTTGGCAATGGACCGGTCTTGTCGTAGCAAAGAAACGATCTCGGGAACGGCAAAAATACCCAGACCGACAATGACAAGTTTCAAGCCATCCGTCAGATAGGGAATGTCATAGGTAGCCATCCGTAGCGAGCCGCCAGCATCGGCTTCGCCAATCGTTCCAACCATCAGGCCCAACCCGGCAGCAGCCACGCCTTTCAGGGGGATACGCCCGGCCAGAATGGCAACCATCGACAAGCCGAGTATGGTGATCATCAACATCTCTGGCAGTCCAAAGGCCAGAACGATCGGACGTGCGATGAGGATGAACATCGTCAGGAAGGTCGCGCCCACGAGCCCGCCGAACAGAGACGAAGAAAAGGCCGCAGACAATGCCCGCGCTGCCTCGCCCTTTTTCGCCATAGGGAAACCGTCCAGCACCGTGGCCTGTGAAGCCGAGCTGCCGGGAATACCCATCAGGACGGACGCAAAAGTGTCCGAGGTCGGCACCACCGCGACCATTCCGATCATCAGCGCCAAACCCAGGATCGGGTCCATTCCGAACATGAATGGCAGTAGCAGCGACAGACCAGCAATGCCTCCGAGGCCCGGAAAGACACCCACGGCCAAGCCCATAACGACACCAAGCACTAGGTAGCCCAGAACGATGGGTTGCAGGATTAGACCCCACGCATCTCCAAGCGCAGGTAGAGCGGTGGCGAAAACCTCCATAGCGGCCGCCTTTCATTAAATTGTCATGTGTGCAGAAAAGCGCACGCCCTAGACTGGGCGCGCGCTGCGGCGTGTCGGCTTAGTTCAGCTCGACGCCATAAGCGTCTTTCAGCCAGTTCAGGACATATTGCTTGGCATTGTCATCAACGTTTGTCGCTGTTTGCAGCGCTGACTTGGAGCCGTCGCCTACGAACACAGGGTACTTCCCAACACGCTTGGAGGAGATGTCCGCAAAATCACCACGCTCGGTCACCGCTTGGAAGGCCGCTGTATAGGCATCAACCACCTCTTGCGGTGTGTCACCCGGCAGGAAAGCCAGTTTCTGAACCGGGAAACCCGCAACGAAGAAGGCTTTCCATGCGTCCCATGCCTCACCGCTGGTTTCGCAGCCATCGGTCGCTTCGCAAACCTCTTTAAAGGTCGGAATGCCCGGGAAGGTTGGATCGCGCACGATATTGCCGTCGGCATCCAGCGCACCCCATGTCATCATCGGGACGGCCTGACCGGCCTCGACCAGCGGGGCTGAACCACCCAGATAACCAGAAGAAGTTTGATAGTCGATATTCGCCTCGCCGCGCTCAAACATCAATCGTCCGTCTCCCCGGCCTTTGATGCCAAAAACTGGCTCAACATTCATGCCCAGCATCTGCCACGCCAATAGCGGCACGAGATCCAGACGGGTCGCGCCTTGCGAACCGTAGATGAAATTGGTGTCCTTCAGAGCGTTGGCGGACCCGTCAAACTTGGCCCCGTCTTCGGCATTCAGATAGGCAACACCGCCGGTTCCGGACGCCATGACGGGAATCCAGTCGTTATACTCATAGCGTACGCGCGGATCGCTCAGCAGGTAGGGAAACTGGGTCGAACCGGATGTCCCGAAAAGTAGCGTACCATCATCATGGCTTTGCTCCTGAAACCAATTCGCCCCTTTGGTAGATCCTGCACCGGGCATGAACTTAACCACGACGGTCGGTTGACCGGGCAGCGCCTCGGACAAAAGCGGCGCAAAGAAATTGGCCCATTTGGCAGACCCGCCCGTTTCCGAGAACGGAATGACCCATTCGATAGTCTTGCCTGAGAAATCGACCTCTGCGGTTGCAGGCGCGACAAGTCCGGCAGCCGCGATCAGCCCCACGACAGCGCGACGTGTGAAATTGGAAATGGCCATTGGTTCCTCCCTGTTGACCAGACAACCACGCCAGCGCCCTCCGCGCCACCATGATCGCAAATAGAACTGTGGGGTTGATTCCCCCTCCCATCTGGCAATCATGGAGCGCCAACCTTGCGCGAAACTTGCAGGAGCCCGAATGCGGATCGTCATCGTCGAGGATAATGAGACCCTTGCCAACGCCATTGCGTATCGCCTGCGCGATCGAGGCCATGCCGCAGATGTGCTGACGGATGGTGACGCTGCTGAAGTGTATCTGCTACAGGAGGGGGCGGATCTGATCGTTCTGGACATCAACTTGCCAGGCCGGTCAGGGCTCGATATCTTGCGGTCCCTGCGCAACCGGGGCGACAGCGTCCCCGTCATTCTGCTGACTGCGCGCACCGAGACCAGTGACCGGGTTTCCGGACTGGATATGGGCGCGGACGACTACCTGGTCAAACCCTTCGAGATGGATGAGCTTGAGGCCCGCATCCGTGCACTGTCCCGCCGCAAACAACTGGATTACGGCGCCCGCGAGATCATCGGAAAGCTGGAATTTGACCGTACTGCCCGTCAGGTCAGCGCAAATGGGCAGGTGTTAGACGTGCCGCGGCGGGAAATGGCCGTGCTTGAATGCCTTCTGGAACGTCGCGGCAGGATTGTCCCCAAAAGCCAGCTGACGGATTACGTTTATGGCGTGGGCGCAGATGTCGAAGCATCCGCTGTAGAACCTCATGTATCGCGGTTGCGCAAACGCCTTCAGAACCTTGACATAAGGATCAAGACCGCCCGTGGCCTTGGGTATTTGCTTGAGGTGCAGAAGTGATCAGGCATGGTTCGCTCAGGCTCAGGCTGTTCATTTTGATCCTGACGCCATTGGTGCTACTCGCAATCTTGCTTGGATACTGGCGCTACACGGTTGCTCAGCAAACGGCACAGGAACTTTTTGACGACAGCCTGCTATCCGCCGGTCTGGCGATCTCGCGCGATGTCGCGGTATCAGATGGCGATGCCCTGTCCCCAACCACACGTAGCATGATCCGTGACGCATCGGGTGGAGAGATTTTCTATCACGTGACCGGACCCGGCGGAATATACGTGACCGGGTACGCATATCCTCCGGCCTCGGCAAACCCGACAGAGCAGAAAGTTTACCAACCGCAGTTTTTCGAGGCCGTCTATTGGGACGAGCCGGTGCGCGTTCTGAAAATGACCGAACGTGTAACACTAGACAATCTGGTTGGGGATGCGACGGTCACGGCATGGCAACGCATCGCGGATCGCAACGCTTTTGCCAACGAATTGTCGATCCGCGCAGCGATCCTGATGGGCATCCTGCTGGCCACCCTAGCCTTTGTCGTTTGGTTCGGCGTCGCGCGCGGCCTGCGACCGTTGCTGGATTTGCAGGACGCCATTGATCTGCGCTCACCCGACGACCTCAGCGAGATCAAACGCGCGGTCCCGGTCGAAGTCCACGGTATTGTTCGGACCCTGAACCGGCTGTTCGGGCAGGTCGAACACAGCATCAACGCCCACCAGGTATTTATCTCGGAAGCCGCGCATCAATTGCGAAATCCGGCGGCCGCAGTCCAGTCCATGGCCGAGGCATTGCGAGACGCGAAAACGGATGCGGACAGGGACAAACGCGTTGTCGAGCTTGTGGCAGCAGCAAAGAATTCGGCCACGGTTGCGGAACAGCTATTGTCACTGGAACGACTGCGGCAACCCACGCATCACGATCAGATGGATAAGATTGATTTCCGCTTGGTCGTAGAAGAAGCCGGCGCCGAGATGGGCGTGCACATCCTTGCGAAAGGTATCGACTTCGAGGTCACCATGCCAGACACGTCGGTCATGGTGTCAGGCGACCGAGTGTTCTTGACCGAGGCAATAAAGAATCTGCTGGACAACGCAGTTAAGCACGGTGGCGCTGGGTTGAGCCGAATTTCAGTTGTGCTGTGCTGTGACGCCGGATACGTCAAGCTAACGGTAGCCGACGACGGAACAGGGCTTTCGCCCGACCAAAGCGAAGCGGCATTCAGTCGGTTTTCGCAGCTGGAGTTTTCCGAAGGCAGCGGTTTGGGGTTGTCTATTGTCTCAGCTGTGGCGAAGCGCCATGGAGGAACCGTCGAAATCAACAAAGTCGACAAAGGAGCGAGTGTTACGCTTGAGCTTCCTATAGCCCTGTAAATCGTGTCGAGTTTTGCTGGGAACCCGTTACCCGCAGCGATCTAAGCGCATTCTTTTCTGTTGCGGCGAATTTCGTGACAGCCTGCGCAAGGATGGCATTGATTTTGACATCCTCTGAGGTCAGCCATCGCGCCCAACAGAATCCGCACCAACCAGCTTCACAAGACACGATCACATGGTCGAGTCGATCGCCAGTTGCGGCCGCGCGGGTAAGATGCTCGTTAATCGCTGATTCAAGGCTAATTTCACCGGTGAGTTGGTTTTCGTGATCCCGGATTGTGGCGAGCCAAGCACCCACGCGTGAAAACCCACGACTTGTTGTTCAACTCAATCGCGAGGACGAGCGTGATATCGTAGTGAATTGGTGTTGGCGCATGGAAGAGGTTCTGAGCGATTGAGCGACAAACCTCTTGGCAAGTGCATGATTGCATTGGAACAATGACAGGAGAGCGAAATGGAACACTGTTTCGTCGGAATGGGTGTACCGAAAGCCGAGATATCGAATTGCGTGTGCGATAGGAACAGATAAACCGTGTTTGCGGCTAGACCCAGATGTGATCTGTTGGGCGCTGCACAAACTCGGTGGCCTCATCCATCGCGTCGTCCTCAAAACCGGTCGAATGGCGAACTGGCTTTATACCTATCTGTCGAATCGGGTTCTGCCAATGGTTTACAGTGACGTGCGCTAGGCGCAAACAGTTCAGAAGCAGATGCACAACAAGACCGAAACCAACGATATCGCCATGATAGTCGAGTTGCCGCGCGCAGGGTTCTTCAGGAAATCGAGATCGAGAACCGACTCGCTCAGGAAGGTGGCTTAGAAGTCCTGCGTGAGTTTTGAAAACAACATTCGAGGTTTGCTAGCCAGTTTTGAACTGCGGCTCCCAAAGCATCTTCAATTCAACGAAGGATGAACCCGCGCAATCCTGAAAGACATGCCGGTTTTGTCCAATGTCGTCCTACCTTTGCTCGGCTTGGCGACAGTAGCCCTGTGATAAGCGGTAGCCCTGAGCAAAGAAATCGTGCGCCAGCGCATGGTGTAAAACGGTATCCTGAAACGGATCACGATCGACAAAAAAAGTGCTAACGCCGCCGGGATCGAAGAAGTCAACAAGATGCTAAAAGTCTATTGGTACCCGGTTCCGATTGTCATGCTGATGCGAAAGCATCTCAATAGTATAGTAGAAAGGGACCGCCGTTTCATCAAAAGACGCACTCGACCGTTTCTGGAGTTCAAATCCTTCGCTTCAGCGGTGGCATCACTTGATGGATTCGAACTGGTACACAAGATCCGGAAACAGCAATTCAATAGCTCTGAGACGTCTGGATTTCAGCGATTGACCGAGACTGCAAGATGCTGCGCCCAGTAATTCATCGCATCTGGCCATTCCAAAGTTTGCGACGCATCCTCATTCTGTTGATCGACGGTAGCCGAATGCTGGCAACAAAATCTGAGCACGAACCACATTCCTAGCGTACAGGGCAAACCGATGACAAATTGGGAGAAATTCGGATTATCTGGGACAGCGAAGGGCGTCTAGTAAGTGCTTCCATAGAAATAAACTGAGCAGGCACATTGGTTGCAGCAGCCAGCGCCTCCGCCAATGGGACACCGACCTGCTCAGTCAGAACCCGAATGGCCGTTGTCAGATCAAGATCCGCCCCTGCCAATGTGCCGTCCTGCAATGTTAGCCGGCCATGTTCCCGGCGGATTAACCGGCCCTCAAGGCGGAATTCAGAACTCGATGTCCCGGCAACTGCCATCGCGTCGCTGACAAGGAAGATTTGCCCCGGTCCTCTTTTTGCCTTCCATGCAGCGCGCATGGCTTCCGGATGCACATGTATCCCATCCGCGATCAAGCCCGCGGACATCTCGCGACATGAAAGTGCTGCACCGACAAGGCCCGGTTCACGATTGCCAAGCTGGCTCATTGCATTGAACAAATGCGTCGCACAACGGGCACCGGCCTTAGCATACGCCAAGCATGTATCAAATGCTGCATCCGTATGGCCCAGCGACACAATTACCCCGGCACGCGCCATTGCCTGGACCTGATCGGTGGTGACGTTTTCCGGCGCTACCGTGACCATTAGAGCGGGCAGGCTTTGTGCGGCCGACAGGATCAGGGCGAGATCTTCACCCTCCATTGGGCGAATGAAACCAGCATCATGCGCACCTTTTCTGCGCACGGACAAGTGCGGACCTTCCAGATGCAATCCTGCAATACCCTGAATGCCAGCACCAACAGCCTCAATCGCAGCGTCTATGGCTGCCCGGGTTTTTTCACCCGAATCCGTGATCAGCGTAGGCAGGATCGACGTTGCGCCGAGCGCGCGATGGGCCGAAGCTATTCGGGCCAATGTCGGAACCGAGGGATCGTCGTTGAACATAACCCCACCACCACCATTGACCTGCAGATCGACATAGCCCGGGCTGAGGATGTCGCCGGCCAGATCCTCTGCCACTTCACGCGATGATACTTCGGCTTCGGGTACAAGTGACGTCAAGACACCATCGACAAACCGGGCAGCCATGCCAACATGCAGGTCGCGACCATCAAAGACTGGCCCTCCGGCAAACGTGATCTCCGCGCCCGTCATACCGT
The DNA here is from genome assembly GCF_056542645.1 of Ruegeria sp. AB5. Taxonomy (NCBI): domain Bacteria; kingdom Pseudomonadati; phylum Pseudomonadota; class Alphaproteobacteria; order Rhodobacterales; family Roseobacteraceae; genus Ruegeria; species Ruegeria sp. AB5. The sequence continues at coordinate 107,947 of NZ_JBQGAE010000009.1, read as the reverse complement.
TTCAGTTACCTTCTTCAGATGTCGCGGCGCGTCCGGGTTGATACCCCGGGACACCGCAACAGTTTCAACCAGCCCATAGAATGACGTGATCGCCGCGACCGGATCCGTTATCCAGTGCGCCGTTCTGAAATGTGGTAATGACGTTGCATGCTTCACCAAATCTGACGTCGCAAAAACACGCGCGCCTTTCGAAGACAAGGCATCAGCAACTTCGGTAATGTTTGCTTCCGCCGCATCGCCTGATGCAAAGACCAGTACCGGGAACCCCTGATCCACGATCGAGACGGGCCCATGCAGCACCTCGGCCGAAGAATAGCTTTCCGCATGGATCTGACAGGTTTCCTTGAATTTCAAAGCGGCTTCGTTGGAAATCGCCCAGGACATTCCGCGCCCCAGGGTGAACAAGGACTGCCCGTCTATCGCTTCCACAACGGCCCCCCAGTCACAACTGACGGCATGATGCAGCACTTCGGGAAGGCCGCGGATTGACGCGAGCAAATCTTCGTCTTGCTTGATCTCGGCCAACAGCCACAACCCTGTGACCAATGAGGTCACAAAAGTCTTGGTCGCGGCGACGCTCAGCTCGGGTCCCGCGTGGATTGGCAAAGTGGACGAGGCAGCTGCGGCCAAGGCGGACCCGGTGTTGTTGGTAATCGCAACAGAATAAGCACCACCTTTGGTCAGCGACTTTGTAAGCTGAACAATATCGGGGCTCTGCCCCGACTGCGATACCGAAATACAAAGGGCCCGATTGCACCGCATGTCGACATCATAGATCGATTTCACCGATGGGCCGACCGAGGCCATGGGCAAACCCAACAACAACTCGGACGCGTATTTCAGATAACTGCATGCATGATCGGATGACCCGCGCGCGACCGAGATCAGAAACAACGGATCATGGGCGCGCGCCGCCGCAGCGGCAGCTTTGATCGCACCAGCATCATCGGTCAGCAACCTGTCTATCGCGTCGGGTATCTCATTGATCTCCCTGCGCATCTGGGTAGTGTTTGAGGACATTGTGCGGGCCTTTCAGTTTGACAGGCGCAGTTCGGCTACGAAATCGTAAGCCTCGCCCAGGTAGACCGAGCGAGTCAGCTCAGCCACCCGCCCGCTTTCAAGATAAGAGGTTCGCTGAATGCGAAGCCCGGCTGTGCCTTCTGCCACATCAAGCAACTCAGCCTCTGTGGCACCAAGGTTGATGGCCGAAATTTTCTGAATCGCACGTACCGGGCGATGCCCCAGCTCTTCCAGAACGGCGTATAGCGAACCCGACACCTCGGTCGGGTTGGGAAGAATATCCAGCGGCAGTGCGGCACGCTCCAGTGCCATTGGGCGGCCATCTGCCTGGCGCAGCCGATGAATGCGCGCGACTTGTTCGCTGCCTGACAATCCAAGCGCCATCATCTCTTCTGGTGAGGGCAGGAATATTCCGCGCTCCAGCCACGTGGAACTCGTTTTCAGGCCCCGCCTTTCCATGTCTTCGGTAAATGAAGTCAGATGGGACAGGGATTGTTCGACCCGCGCCACCGGTTCCCGCACAAACGATCCTGACCCTTGCCGCTGCTCTATCGCTCCCTTGCGCACCAGTTCCTGAATCGCCTTGCGCACGGTTACGCGCGACAGATCGGTCAGCTCAGCGATTTCACGTTCGGGTGGCAGTGAGCTGTTGGGGGGCAGAACACCGTCCTCAATCCCCTGCTCTAGCCGTTGCCGCAGTTGCACATAGCGCGGACCCGCGGTCTGGCCCAACCAGCCTTTGGGTCGCAGAAAATCAGCAACGCTCATTTAGAATCTCCTCTCGGAACTCAGATGCAAGGGCAAGAGCCCCGTCCATCGGATCACCCAACGGCTGGGCCAAATCGGCCTGCATCTGAGCGGGCAGGTACGGGCCGTAAAAAGGCCCGATGCCACCTGTCAAACACACCGTTCGTCCCGGCTGCCATCCCATGTGGTGTATCCGGTCTGATAAATACTCGGCCCCTTCCCGCAGGATTGCCTGCGCGGATCCGTCGCCGTTTTCAGCCCGCCCCGTCACCAATGGTGCAATCGCGCCAAACGCGCCGGGCGACATGTTCGATGCGGCATGCACAATGCCCACTCCCCCTTTGAACCGGTCGCATAGTTCACGAAACAGATCCGATTGAGGTATCATGCCATCAAGGCTGTCGAGAGTTTTTGAAAGCGCCAACCGTCCGACCCATTGGGCCGAAGCCTGATCCCCCAATACCGCACCCCACCCTCCGGCAAAGAGAGTTTTGCCGACGATTTGCGCCGCTAAAAACGACCCGGTTCCGCAATGTGCGACAACGCCGTCGCCCGCGCCCAGAGCACCCCGCAAGGCAGAAGGGCGGTCATCTGCAATTCGAACACGAAGAAACGGAAGTCGGGCGGAAAGACGATCAGCTATCTCTTGCCCGGTTATGCCAGCAAGCCCGAGGTAGGCCGGGATTCCAGGCAGGTCATGGGCCGAAATCCCGGCTTGCCCCACCAGCGAGGCAAGACCGGCCTGAATCTCAGCACACGCTGCATCAAAATCAGTAAAGACGTTGGCCGCGCCCACTTCGATCTTCTGAACCTTTCGGCCATCAGACAAAGCAATACGGCAGCGTGTGCCGCCGCCATCCACGGCCAGGTGATAGGTATCAGGAACGCGAGTCATATAAAACCTTTATAATACCTTTTACCTCATTTGAAGACCTAATTACAACCAAATCGGCAAAATGGGGGTTAATTATCATGAAATCCTTGCCAAAAATAAAAATGGTAGACTAATGGTATCTAAAAGGTATGATGCTGAAATCCGAGGGGGAGAATCACGTGACACCGCCAGTGACAGAGCAATTGCACAAAGACGCCGTTGGGCTGGATGCCCGACCACTGGCTGAAGTTGCTGAGCTTTTGGGCCGGTCTCAGGCCGACGCCGCACGGGCGCCTCTTGATTCCATCGACGAAATCTGCACCGGCGCATTGGCTATGGCGCACACGATCAGAACTGGCGGTGTGTTACGCTATCTGGCTGCGGGCTCCTCGGGCCTGATGGCTGCGTCGGACGCGTTAGAACTCGGTGGTACGTTTTCGATACCGGCCGCACAGATCCGCATTCATATGGCAGGCGGGCTACCTACGGGGTCTGAGATGCCCGGCGAGTCCGAAGACACCGACGATACGCTTGAGCAAGAGCTTTCTGATCTAAGCCCGTCCGACACCATGATCGCCGTCTCGGCGAGTGGCACGACACCATACACCGTGGCAGCGGTCAATTTCGCCAAAAACCGTGGATGCAAGGTAATCGGAATTGCGAACAATGCAGGGGCAACTCTGTTGCGTTTGGCCGATCACGCAATCCTGCTTGCCACACCGCCCGAGCTTGTGTCCGGCTCGACCCGGATGGGAGCCGGTACCGCGCAAAAGATAGCACTGAACATGTTGTCGACACTGATGGCCGTTGATTTGGGTCATATCCAGGACGGCATGATGATCAATCTGCGGGCCGACAATGACAAGCTGCGCGTCAGGGCGAACGGTATCGTCTGTCAGTTGACCGGAGTTTCCCCCGATCTGGCCGAGCAGGCATTGATCCGGGCCGGTGGAAATCTGAAATGCGCTGCGTTGCTGACCGCAGGTGTATCAACCACAGCCGAAGCAGAAGATATCTTAAGAAAAACCAACGGTCACCTTCGCCCTGCGCTGGAACGACTGAACAAAACCAAACCATAAACCTGGGAGAAACTAAATGACACGCAAAGTTCTAAGCCTCGCACTGTTGAGCACCGCGCTGGTCACCAGCGCCTACGCACAAGAGGCTACGCTGACGATTGAAAGCTGGCGCAATGACGATCTGGCCTTGTGGCAAGACAAGATCATCCCGGCGTTCGAGGCCGAACATCCGGGCATCAAGGTGGTCTTCTCACCGTCTGCACCTGCCGAATACAACGCGGTATTGAATTCAAAGCTCGAAGCTGGATCAGCCGGTGACCTGATCACCTGCCGGCCCTTCGATGCCTCGCTGGCGCTGTATGAAGCGGGCCACCTGACCAACCTGTCTGATCTGGAGGCGATGGGCAACTTCTCGGATGTGGCCAAATCTGCGTGGCAGACCGATGACGCATCAGCCAGCTTCTGCGTACCGATGGCATCGGTGATCCATGGCTTCATCTACAACAAAGACGCGTTCAACGAGCTTGGTCTGGAAGTTCCGACCACAGAGGCCGAGTTCTTTGCCGCGCTCGAGAAGATCAAGGAAGACGGCACCTATATTCCGATGGCTATGGGCACCAACGATCAGTGGGAAGCCGCCACCATGGGCTACAACAACATCGGCCCAAACTATTGGAAAGGTGAGGAAGGCCGCCTGGCGCTGATCAAAGGGGACCAGAAACTGACGGACCCTCAGTGGGTTGCCCCTTATGCGACACTGGCGAAGTGGGGCGGCTATCTGGGCGACGGATATGAGGCGCAGACCTATCCCGACAGCCAGAACCTCTTCACCCTGGGCCGCGCTGCGATCTACCCTGCAGGAAGCTGGGAAATCTCGGGCTTCAACACGCAGGCAGATTTTGAGATGGGTGCGTTCAAACCACCGGTTCAGAACGCGGGCGATACCTGTTACATCTCAGACCACACCGATATAGGCATCGGTATGAACGCAGCCAGCGAGAACCAAGAGGCTGCACGCACGTTCCTGGCCTGGGTCGCAACCCCTGAATTTGCCAGTATCTTTGGCAACGCTCTCCCCGGCTTCTTCCCGCTGTCGAGCACACCGGTCGAACTGGAAGACCCGCTGGCTAAGGAAATCGTTGGTTGGCGTGAGGAATGCGAAAGCACGATCCGCTCGACTTATCAGATCCTGTCGCGCGGTACACCAAACCTCGAAAACGAGACCTGGGGCGCGTCCGTTGCGGCGATCAAGGGAGCAGAAACACCCGAAACGCTTGGTCAGCAACTGCAAGATGGCCTGGCCAGCTGGTACGCCCCGCATCAGTAAAGCCTCAGCAACATCTACCGGACGCGGCCGCCGCGTCCGACCTTCCCCTCGGAGTTCCCCATGCAAACCCGCCGTATCAGATGGCATATCGCCGTATTCCTTGCGCCTGCCGTGCTGGTTTATACGGCGGTGATGATCTTCCCCCTGTTCAACACGCTGCGACTGGCGCTTTTCACCGAGGTTGATCAAACCCGCATCTACGTCGGATTGGAAAACTTCCGCACGCTATTCTTTGATCCGATCTGGTCCAAGCAATTCTGGAACGCTTTGGGCAACAATTTCTGGTTCTTCCTGATCCACATGCTGGTACAAAACCCAATCGGAGTCGCTCTTGCCGCGATCCTATCGCATCCGCGATTGAGGTTCGCCGCACTCTATCGCTCTGCAATCTTCATTCCTACAATCCTCAGCTTCGTGATCGTAGGCTTTGCCTGGAAGCTGATCCTGTCCCCACTCTGGGGCATTGCCCCATCCATGCTGGACGCGGTCGGGTTGAAGTTCTTGTTCGCACCCTGGCTGGGTAGAGAGGAATACGCCCTAACCACGCTGGCGCTAGTCTCGGTCTGGCAGTTCGTCGGCATCCCGATGATGCTGATCTATGCCGCCCTGCTATCAATCCCCGAGGAAATCCTGGAGGCCGGAGAAATCGACGGTATCACCGGAGCGTCAGCGTTCTGGAAGATCAAATTGCCGTTGATCCTGCCCTCGATCGGCATCATCTCGATCCTGACATTTGTGGGCAACTTCAATGCGTTCGACCTGATTTATGTGTCACAGGGCGCCCTGGCGGGGCCGGATTTCTCGACCGACATCTTGGGCACGTTCATGTACCGCACCTTCTTCGGCTTTCAGCTGCAACTGGGCGATCCACATATGGGATCAGCCATCGCGGGGGCCATGTTCGCGATCATCCTTGTGGGTGTCTGCATCTACCTCTTCGGCATCCAGACCCGGATGCGCCGGTATCAGCTGTGAGGGTATGACGATGAACAAGGCACGCCGCAACCCGCTGAACACTGCCGCCATGCACGGGGCGCTGATTTTCTATACGCTGATCGCCCTGTTCCCGGTCTTTGTGATCATTATCAACAGTTTCAAAACACGCCGCGCAATCTTTCGCGAACCGCTGGCCCTACCCGATGCCGAGAGTTTCTCGCTGATCGGCTATCAGACGGTGATGAAACAAGGAGACTTTTTCCTCTACTTCCAGAACTCACTTATCGTGACCGTGGTGTCTCTGGCCTTCGTCCTGCTATTTGGTGCAATGGCCGCCTTTGCCCTCAGTGAATACAAGTTCAAGGGTAACACCCTGATGGGGCTTTATCTTGCGCTTGGGATCATGATCCCGATCCGCATCGGTACCGTCGCAATCCTCGAGATGATGGTGGCGACCGGGTTGGTCAACACTCTCTGGGCGCTGATACTTGTTTACACGGCGCAGGGGCTGCCGCTGGCAGTGTTCATCCTGTCAGAGTTCATGCGACAGGTTTCCGATGATCTGAAAAACGCAGGCCGGGTCGACGGCCTGTCAGAATACACGATCTTCTTCCGGCTGGTTCTGCCGCTGGTTCGTCCCGCAATGGCAACTGTCGCGGTGTTCAACATGATCCCAATATGGAATGACCTCTGGTTCCCGCTGATCCTCGCCCCGTCTGAAGCGACCAAAACCCTAACACTGGGTAGCCAGGTCTTTATCGGACAGTTCGTTACAGACTGGAATGCAGTTCTGTCGGCGCTCAGCATGGCAATCCTGCCAGTTCTGGTCCTGTACGTCATCTTCTCGCGCCAACTGATCCGCGGCCTTACTTCAGGAGCTGTCAAATGACCCGAGTTCTGATCGCTGGCCTTGGCAATATGGGCCTGAGCCACGCGCTGGCCCACCATCGTCACCCGAACGCGCAGATCGTCGGACTTGTGAACCGATCGGGTCGCGTGGATCATCCTGATCTTGTTGGCTATCCGGCTTATTCAGAGTTTCAGGCCGCTCTGACAGAAACCAACCCTGATCTTGTGGTCGTTGCGACGTATTCTGACAGCCATGCGGATTTTGCCTGTGCCGCGATGGAGGCCGGGGCGCATGTCTTTGTCGAAAAGCCGCTGGCCACCACGGTCGCCGACGCCAGACGGGTTGTTGCAAAAGCGATCAAGACCAATCGCAAACTGGTGATCGGTTACATCCTGCGCCACCATCCGTCCTGGATGCGCCTGATCGCAGAAGCGCGCAACCTTGGCGGGCCATATGTCTTCCGCCTGAACCTAAACCAGCAGAGCAGCGGGGCCGAGTGGGAAACGCACAAAGCGCTGATGCAGACCACGTCTCCCATCGTCGATTGCGGTGTACACTATGTCGATGTGATGTGCCAGATCACAGACTCCGACCCGGTACGCGTACATGGCATGGGCCTGCGCCTGAGCGATGAGATCGCCGAAGACATGTATAATTACGGCCAGTTTCAAGTAATATTCGAAGACGGCTCGGTCGGCTGGTACGAGGCCGGTTGGGGACCAATGATGTCCGAAACCGCGTTCTTTGTGAAAGACATCGTCTCCCCTCACGGGTCGATCTCGATCACCGACGGCAACAAAGGCGCATCAGCCGATATTGACGGCCACACCAAGGTCGGCGGTATTTTGGTCCACCGCCCTGAGGGCGACCAACAGATCGACATCCCGAATGAGCCTGACCATCAGGAGCTTTGCGATGCCGAACAGTCTTACATGCTACGTGCCATCGCCGATGACACCGACCTGACTCGCCATATGAATGACGCCGTTCAATCTCTGGCCATCTGTCTGGCTGCCGATGAAAGTATCCGCACCGGCCAACCCATTTCGCTGAAAGAGGCATGCACATGACCGCCCTGACGCTGCAAAACGTGAACAAGTCCTTTGGCACTGTGGAGGTTCTCAAGGACATAAACATAGAAGTGGACGACGGCGAATTTGTGGTCTTCGTCGGACCATCGGGTTGCGGAAAATCAACCCTGTTGCGCGTGATAGCAGGGCTCGAGGATGTAACCTCGGGCGAGGTACGCATTGGCGGAGAGCTGATGAACCTCACCCCGCCCTCTAAACGCGGCATTGCGATGGTGTTCCAAAGCTATGCCCTCTACCCGCATCTGAACGTGCGTAAAAACATGTCGCTTGCGCTGAAACAGGAAGGCCAAAGCAAACAAGTCATCGAGGAGCGCGTCGCCAAGGCCAGCAAGATGCTGAACCTTGAACCTTACATTGACCGATATCCTTCGGAATTGTCTGGCGGCCAGCGCCAACGCGTGGCCATCGGCCGCGCTATCGTACGGGAACCCAAGCTATTCCTGTTCGACGAACCCCTGTCCAACCTCGATGCCGCTCTGCGTATGAACACACGGCTCGAAATCGCCAATCTGCACCAGCAGTTGGACGCGTCAATGATCTATGTGACACACGACCAGACCGAAGCGATGACGCTGGCAGATAAAATCGTCGTCCTGCGGGACGGACGCGTTGAACAGGTGGGCAGCCCGATGGAGCTCTACAACAACCCGGCCAATCAATTCGTAGCAGGCTTTCTTGGTGCGCCCTCGATGAATTTCTTCCCTTCCAGTCTGATCGGCGAACGTACTGACATGACGACAGGTATTCGCCCCGAAGACCTGTTTTTGGCGGATGACGGGTCGATTTCGGCCAATGTCACCCATGTCGAGCATCTAGGAGGAGACACCAACGTGGTCGCGATGGTTCAAAACCATCAGATCACGGCGCGCCTGTTTGGCCAGCATCAGGTTGTGGCAGGTCAACTGGTTCACTTCAAGTACGCGCAGGATCGAGTGTATCGTTTTGACATGGAAGGCGCGCGCCTGGATTGAACAACGGAACGCAAGCGTTACAGATCCGGACTTCCAATTGTACGACTGCTCCTGCCAGCAGCGATCTCCATGGGTTTCGATAGTCTCATGGCTTTAAGGCGAAACCCACACGATTGTTCGAATGCTAACGGGTGAATATGCAATCACTGTCATCATCAGAAAAAGTCTGGTGATGCAGGATCTTGCTCTATTGGGTAACAGCAGTCGCTGCGGTCGTGCCACTTGCAACAATGCTTTTCTGCCAATTAAGTATGCTCTGCGAGGTTACTTCCAGCCCGGCCCCTTGCAAGGCTACCAGTTCAAAGTGCCAACGCAGATCTGCGACCGTCATACCTATCGCTACAAGAAACGCACTTTTAGACAGGTGCTTTCCCAGAATGTCCAATCTGCGTTTGATTTCCAACAGAGCCATGGATTTGTCAGTGATAAACCGATCCAGTTTTGAATTGCCATTTGCAGACATGCAAAATGGACGAAACTCTCTTTCGCTACCCTGTGCGAAAGCCAACCATGCCCGTGTCATCGCTGTCTGTTGGGCCGTTTGCGGATGTTTAAGGCCCGTTTCCGTGGCAACCGTTGCCAGTAGTTCCAAGGCCTCGTTCGGTGCCGACAGATTCAGCCCGTCGATCTCGACTGCGAACGTGTCGCGGGTGTGTTTCTCGGTGCGCGCTGTGGTTTGCTTGGCGATGAAGTGCCCGGTATTGAACACCGGATCGTTTTCAGAGCCAAACAGCTTTATGCAATCGTACCTTCGATCTGGCGGGTTTGTGGGCAGAAACCGATCTGTAGGGCTGGCCCGTTCCGCTATTTCTGGGACAATAAACGGAGCGCGCGTGGATGCCGTCTTTGCTGTCAACCTGCGCAAAAGAGGACGCGTGAACGCGACAATCGCGCGTTCTTTCAGGGTCGGACGCCCTTCCCTTCGATACAGACTGTTTGCGGCGGGCAGAATGGGGGTTTGCGACAGCTTTTGAAGCTTGGCCTCCTGATCGCTTTTGGTTGCAGCCAGACTGGGCCGGGCTTCCATCCTTGCGATCCAGGCGGCAGTATTTGGAAAACGACCCCGCAGAGCAATTCCGATCGCCGGATAGAGGGCAACCCTGGGCGCAACGGATAGATCGGCCATCGAGCATTCCGTTCCCAACAGAAAGGGACGATCCGACAGAGCCTGTTCAAGCTTGGCCAGCCAGCCGTGGTGCCACGCGACCAACGTCTGCTCTTCGGTCAGGCTGATGACATCAACCGACCAAACCCGAGTTTCCCAGGCGATGCCCTCATGACCCGCGCCGTTGTCTCGGGCGCGCTGCAGCGCCTCGTCCCGCGTTTTGGTCATCCGGGTGAACGGACCCAGCAGCCTCTGATACATCAGCGGGCGAAAGCGCTTGGCCATCACCAGTTCAGCCGCCTGCCAGTTGAACACCTGGGCCAGCTCTTCGGGTTGCGACGGGTATAGCTGCGGGGTGTCGGGGAAGGCTTCGTCCAGATACCGGGTGATGGTGTTGGCCTCGAACAGCACAAAACTGCCATGGGCCAAGGTCGGCACCACCCCGTTGGGATTCAGCGCCAGATATTCGGGCCGCTTCTGTTCCATCGCTGCCAGATCAACTTCGATCCGCTCAAACGGTAGCTGCTTTTCCAGCAGCGCGATTTTGACCCGACGGGCACACGGAGACCCTGGAGCGTCGAAAAGTAGAATATCTGCACCCATCGGAGCCTCGCTTTGCTTTTAAGCCTGAATGTCGATGGGCAGGGTGAAGTCCGCAAGAGCGGCCTCTACCTGTTCGGCATCCGCCGATGCCCCCAGCGACACAACCGCCACCATCCCGCGCTCGCGATCCTGCCGGACGGAAATATCCGCAACAGACAGCGCCTGTTTGCCCAGTTCCGCTTGCAGCGCGACGGCAATCGCGTGTTTGCGCAGATCGGGTTTGAACACCTTGCCCACAGCGGTCAACGGCAGCGCCTCGAGCACTTCAATCCGCACCGGGCGGGCGGCGCGTTCGGGGATATTGGCTTCAATATGTTTCAACAGATCATCAGCCGACACAGATTGATCGTCCCGCAGGGTGACATAGGCGACGGGCAGTTCCCCGGCATAGGTATCGGGTTGACCGACACCTGCGGCATTGGCCACCGCCGGATGCGCCATCAGCGCGTCTTCGATGATGGCCGGGTCGATATTGTGGCCACCGCGGATGATTATGTCTTTCGACCGCCCCGCCAGCCACAGATACCCGTCCGCATCCAGACGGCCCAGATCGCCCGAGCTGAGCCAACCATCGGCCAGCAGAACGCCCGCGTTCTTGGCCTGATCCGTGTAACCGGGGAAGACATTCGGGCCTTTGATCAGAACCGTGCCAACCTCATTCGTATCGCAGTCGCGCAGGATGTTTCCGGCCTCATCAACCTCGGCAATCTTCATATCCTGATAAGGCAGACGCAGGCCAACCGACCCGACCTTCCGCTCACCATGCAGCGGGTTGAGGGTCGAGACACAGGTGCCCTCGGTCATGCCATAGCCTTCGATCAGGCTGATCCCCAAGGTGCTTTCGACCCGTTCAAACAGGGATTGCGACATCGGCGCCGCGCCACAGATCGCGTATTCCAGCGAGGAAATATCGGCATCGCCAACGGGAACTTCCAACAGGCCTGCATACAGGGTCGGCACACCGGAAAACGCGCTGACCTTGTATTTGTCGATGATCTTCCAGAAATCGCCCAGCATCGTCTGGTTACGGTACCCTTGCGGCGTCGCCAGCAGGATATGCTCACCCCCTGCAAAGCTGGCCAGACCGGTCACCATGGCCCCGTTGACGTGGAACAGGGGCAGACCGCACAGCACTGTCTTGCCGGGTTCTTTTCCGGCCATCTGGCTGATCACCCAGGCCAGATAGGCCTGGTTCAGATGGCTATGTGTCGCCAGTTTCGGGACGCCGGTCGTGCCGCCGGTGTGAAACAGGCTGGAGATGGTATCGGGCGTAATCTCACGCTCGAACGCCAGTTCGTCACCTGACAGGCCGGTCATCGCGGCATCAAAGTCGATAACCTTGATATCTGCGCGTGGCGCGGCAGGAAGCGTGCGCGGACCCAACGCCTGTTGCATCTGTTCGGGCAGGTATTTCACCATGTCCACAAGCACCAGCCGCTTAACGCCCGGAGTGTCCTGCAGGGCCTCGGACACCTTGTCAAAGATACCGGTCTGCGGGAATGGGGCCAGAGCCACCACGGTTGCCGCCTTGGCGCTGTTCAGAATGCCCGCGATATGCTCGGGTTCGAGCAGCGGGTTGATTGGCAACGCGGCCGAGGCCAGCTCACCCCCCCAAAGCGCGAAATGCGTTTCCGGCAGGTTGGGCAGAATGATCCCGACCGGCGCACCGTCGGCAATGGGATGCAACGCGTTGGCCGCCCGGGTGATGTCTGCGATCAACTCACCATAGGTCCAGGTCGCAGGCTGTTCCTGAACCGAGCCCGAGAACAGGAAGGTCAGCGCAGGGGCGTCGTTGTAACGCGCCTTTGCCTGCTGGAATATCTCAACCGTTGTCTGGAATGGCATTGCCTGGGACAGAGGTGTCAGCTCGACCTCTTCGATGTCCTTGATGCTGGCGATTTTATTGTTGGTCATCTGTGCGCCCATCACCCGGCCTTTACCACATTGCGTTGCTTACCCAGGTCAATCTGACCATCATCAGTGCGGATCTGGCACTCGACCACTTGACCGGGCTGCAGATACCTGTCCACCTTGAGCTGCGATTTCATGAACAGCTTGAAGCGCTTTGCGGGGCTCATAAGGTTGGCAATGAACAACACCGGCTTGGGCGGCACGCGGATTGCGACTCCGCTGGGTGTGCCGGTCGCGATCATATCGCCCGGTTTCATGTCACGAATGCGCGACAGCTCATTCAACGTCTCGATCGGGTTAAAGATCATGTCAGAGGTAAAGTTGTCCTGCCGCACCTGCCCGTTCACGCTGAGCGTCATGTGCAGTTGGTCCCAGCGGCGGAAATCAGCAGGCTCGGCCAGCCAGACATGCGGGCCAGTCGGTCCAAAGGTGCGATAGCTTTTCGCCTTGTGGAACTGCTCGTGGCTGACCTGCACATCGCGGGCACTGACGTCATTGGTCAGAACATAGCCAGCAACCCAGTTTCCCAGAGTGTCTACTGTGGCGTTGATCGGACCCGTGATCGGGGCCTTGATCACCAGCGCCATCTCGACCTCATAGTCCAGCAGCTGCACGTGTTTCGGCCTGACGATGTCATCAGTTGGCCCGCACAGGCAGGACGGCGCCTTCTGAAAAAAGACGTTGTTGACCACGTTGGCCGGGTCGCGATGGATTTCGCGGACATGGCTTTTGAAGTTGGTCGCCTGGCAGATGTATTCACCATCCATGGTGACCGGGCTCAGCAACCGAACCGTATCCAGCTCAACGACGGTTTCGCTGACCGGCAGGCCCTTGGCATCCAGTTGCAGGACTTCCCCTAATGTCTGCGCTTCGGTGGCCAGAACGCGGATCGATTGGCCCTCGACCAATCCCCATCCAATGCCGCCCGCGTTTTCAAATCTTACAAGTTTGCGTCCCATATCAGTGTCCTATTTCACCCAGGTGCGCGGCTTTTCCCCGCCGATGCGAAGCAGTTTGCGCAGCTTGCCAAAGGTCATTTCCCTGCTGTTGCGTACATTCCGGATCACCTTGATCAGGAAGCCAGGCGTCAGCTTGGGCATCTCAAAGTCATGCGGCAACGGCGGCCCCCATTGATAGAGCCCCGCCAGCGTCAGCGGCGAAACATCCGCGGGCCGGTCCGAGGTAAACAGGTCGCTGTCGCAGAAATGTTCGAACTTGTCGCCGCAGGGATCGCGCCAGTAGTCGAACAACTGGCTGCCCAGAAGATGACGGCCCATGCCCCAGGCGTGTTTCCAGCCCTGGCCCATCATATGCTCTTGCCCCATCGCGATATCGTCCATGTCGATCACCTCGAATGCAGCGTGGCTAAAGCCGTTCACCACGTTATGCGCGATGACAAGAGTGTGGTGATCCGCAGGCTCTGATCCTTTGTCGCAGCGCAGGAACACAAGCCCGGCCTCGCCATCGGGCAGGGTCTGAATGTCGCTGGGAACAAGACCGAACGTCTGCATGTACCAGCGCGCCATCTGCTGAAATTCCAACGCCGCCAGAACGCAATGTCCGATCCGAAGAATGGTCGACGGGCGCAACGGCGGGCGCTGCATGTCGTTCACGCGCTCACGCTCGTTGATCGCGTTGATCTTGATCACGTCACGAACCTTGGGCGTATCCGGCTCGGGTCCTGTCACAGCACGGACCTCGTTCCCGGCAGGGTCGGTCAGGCGCACCTGTTTGCCCTCGGGCCAGTTTTCGGCCGGTTCGATGCCCGAGCTTCCCGGCAAACCGGCCAATTTCTTCAGGTCATCCTCGCTGCCGACATAGAATGCCAGACCGTCGAACTTATCCTTGTTGCCTTGCCGCACGATAATCGCAGGGCCAAACCCGGCTTCGGCCATCAAATAGGTGTTCTGATCGGTCCGCTCGCCAACTTGCAGGCCGAAATCGGAAAAGAACCGCTCGGCCTGATCCATATCCTTCCGAATAAAGCGGACATGCGCGATATCTAGGACCTTGACCACAGGGTCAGAAGCGCGCGGCAGCAGCGCATCAGGAGACAATTCCTTGGATAGGCTCATGCGGTTTTCCTTTCCTGAGCTGAGGTTGTGACGGGCGCGAGGTTGCGCAGGCGGTACTTTTGACAAAACCAATCCAGCTGAGGTGCAGCAGGCTGAGGGTCCAGAACGCCGGCAACAAACCGGTCCGGCCGGACCAGCAAAAGGCACGGCTTGCGCCCGGCCCAATCGGACAGCGTTCCGCTGCTATCCTGCAATCCGCGCGGCAGACCGACCGAAACCAGACGGGTATCAACTGCGCTCAGCGCCTGCAGGTCGTCGGGGTGCAAAACCCGCCGGGGATCGCAGCCCATACCAATCAGGGCAAAACCTGCGCCAAGGTAGTGATCAAGCGACTGCTCACCATCCGGCCCGGTCACGACGGGCTGAGGCAACATGTTGCCCACCTGCTTGCTTTTGCCGTCCTGCACCAGCGGCGACGGCGCGATGGTCGGGGGCGGCAGCAATTTGCCCTCTTCGGTCAGGCGCCGCCAGAACGCAAACTTGCTCAGAACCGCCAAGGCAGCGTCCCGAAAACGCGCGGTGATGGGCCGGGTCGGCATGATGACGCGGCCCAACAGGACAGCGAGCTTGGTCATCTCATCCACGCTTTTGCGGCGTTCGGTTTCATAGCTGTCCAGCAGCGCGACGTCGGCCTGCCCTTTGCAAACCGCAATCAGCTTCCAGGCCAGGTTGGCCGCATCCCGCATACCGCTGTTCAGACCCTGCCCCGCAAATGGCGGCATCACATGCGCCGCGTCCCCGGCCAGAAACACCCGGCCCGCCTGGAACCGTTCGGCAAATCTGGAATGGAAGGTGTAGATCAGGCAGCGTTCGATTTTGGTATCGGGCGAGCCTCCCAGCCCTTCCATCAGACGGCGCGCGGTCGCTTCTGTGACCAGATCGTCATCGTCATCGCCGGGCATTACCAGAAACTCCCACCGGCGACGGTTGTTTGAGACCGGCAGTGTGACGGCGGGGCGGTTGGGATCGCAAAAGAACCGAATAGTCCGGTCCGTGTCATTGTCGTTGTTTACGTCAATGACAACCCAGCGTTCCTTGAAGCTGAAACCGGCGAATTGAAAACCCAGTTTTTCGCGAATCCGGCTGGAGCCGCCATCGCAGGCCACGGCAAATCGCGCCTGTACCTGCGCGTGTTGCCCGGACCCAAAGCTGTACTGCACTGACACTTTTGTCTCAAGGTCGACGACGTCGCCTACCTCGGCACCTCGGATCACCTCGATGTGGTCACAGGGCTCGATCACATTGATCAGGCTCTGTTCCAACTCGGGCTGGTAATAGGTTCCGATCTGCGAATAGCCAAAGGCCGTCTGTATCTGACCGATCCGCATGATGGTCTGGCCTTTGCGTCCCACATATTGGACAGGCGTGTTTTCGATCAGGGTTTCACGTAGCTCGGTCAACGCCCCGATCCGGCTGAACAGCCTTAACGTTTCCGGATCATAGGCAATGGCGCGCGGCGACGTGTACATCGCTTTGCGCTTTTCAAGAACAATAACGGACAGTCCAGCCTGTCCTAGTTGGGTAGCCAGCGCCAAGCCTGTCGGGCCTGCGCCGATAATCGCAACATCATATGTATCGCGCACGGTCTTCATTTTCTCTCCTCCCAATCGACGCGCCTATTGGTTCGCTCGTCGATTCCCTAAAACGAGAATATGTGCTCTAGTTTGATAGATCATTCTGTTTTCAAATTGCAAGCACCAAAAAATAGTGAGATACTGAGCCACTGAATCCGGAGGAAAAAATGCAGATCCTGAGCAGTAGCAACGCTCCGAAATCCAACTATGCGCGCGTTGAGGCCAGAAAGCGCGAGCTGAGAATTACCATTCTGAAAGAGGGGCTTAACCTGTTTTCCCGCTTTGGACTGGATGGCACCAGCGTCGCTCAGGTCGTGAAGCAATCAAACACTTCGGTCGGTGCGTTCTACGGTCTCTTCAAGAGCAAAACAGATTTGTATCAATCTTTATTGGACGAAGCCCTGACGCCGGTCGCGGATCATATCGAACGTCTCTACAAACGGGATTCCGAGCCTCTGGCGACTTTGACCAATGGGCTGAGAATCACGTTGGATGTTGCGCGGCGGTATCCGGATTGGGGCAACTTCATCGCACGAGTCACATTGATCGCCGAAGGTTCGCAAAACGTCATGATTGGTCACCTGCAGCGCGACATTGGACGAGCCAAGCAACTCGGTCATGTCGGGGATTTGGATGATGACCTACTTCTCGCAATAGTTGCGGGTGCGTTCCTGTCAGGCGCGAGTTTTGCAAGCCAGGATCGGCTAAGCAAGGACATGATCACGCAACTGGCAGAGCGTTGCCTGATTGGAATGGGTGTGTCGGACGTCAAAGCCGCTGACCTGATCAAGACAGACCTGTCCGACGCAGCGTTTCAGTCACTTCTTGTCAGCTTTGACCCGGACTATTGAAACGATCCAAACCATAAGAGGTGTTGACCGCAGGCCTGTGGGGCGAACGACGGGCCATGTCCAAAAATGTCAGAGCCAGAGGCAGATTGATATTGTGTCGACGCTGGCTAGTTCAGGAACACTTTCACTCCAAAATACGGCCCATGCTGAGTTACATCATAGGCAAAGTCGCCGGTATCGAGAGTGTCACTGTAATCGACGCTAAAATACCGATAGCCGAATGTGATCGCGGTTCTGTCCCATGGTTGATAGTCAAAGCCGATATTCGCGCCGACCTGAAGGTCATTGCCGCCAGCGCCGAAACCGCCGAGATCCAGCGAGGCAATTGTCGTCCAGCGCGGGTTGAGCCGCCACATCCCACGGGCACCAATGACCGGTTCGACCCAGCTTTCGTCGCCGCCCAGAGTGGGTGGATTGGTTGGTCCCGGAGTAGTGAATCTGATCTCTTGTCGGATCGAGTTGTAGCGAATCCCGCCTTGAAGGTCGACGGTATAGCGCTGGTTGTCAGCACCATAGGTTCCATCCGCTATGCGATATGCTCCCATGATCGCGAACCACTTCTGGCGCACGTCTATATCTACTGCCGAACCGACTGGACCGCCAAGTGTCGTATCTTCGCCAATCCCTACGTAGTTGGCGTCGACTATGATGCCCAGATCACCATTCCAGGCTTCATAGCGACCGGCAGCAGCAAAATCGAGGACACTCAGGACATCTCCCAGATCAAGATCAAGATCGGCCGAAACGCCTGCTACCGTTGATGTTCCCGTGGTTCTGAGTGGCGTGAACAGATACAGGCCAACGGTGTGACGCCAATCCTCTTCATTCTGCCCAAGTGACGGAAGCGACTGGGCAGTTGCTCCGCCGGTCAGCAGCCAAGACAGTGCTGTGATACCCGCGGCGCGGATGGCTAACCTCATGACCATTTGTCAATCTCCTTACATATCACCCGAGGGAAAACGGGCGTCAGGTTGCGCACACACGCAAGTCTTTCCAATCACTTACTGACCGAAGACTGTTTCAGCAGAAAGGCCTCGACAGCAGCCTGTGTTTCCGGACGCAGGTTTTCGATGCCTTCGTAGGGAACACCGCGCGCGGGTTCGGTGTCGGGGTATTTTTCCTTGCGCTTCAAATGACGACCGAGAATACGCACGAATTCCTGACCACCCCAGGCCCCGACCTCGGTCGACACCGGGTATTTTTCATGCGTGTCGCGGTAGACGTCGAAGAAGTCCGCAAGGATCGCGCTTTCGCCGGATCCCGGTATACGCAGCTTTAGTTGGTCCTTGATGATCGCCCGAGGCGTGTGGACGGAATAGACGATCAGATGATCCCGCCTGCCTTTTGTTTCCCCCAGCAGCAGCAGCGCAGACTGGTCAACGCCGTCCACCAACCGGTCTCGGGGGATCCCTGCATCCGCGCCCGCAAACCGGGCCAGCGTTGTATAAAGATCGGAGACATGGACAATATCTCCGACGATACCGTCAGCTTCGATCATGCCGGGCCACCGGATGAAACTGTCAACGCGAATACCACCTTCGGACACGTCGCCCTTTCCACCCGCAAAAACCATCGGGGTGAACCCGGACTGAGGTGAATATTTGGTAAAGTGCCCATTGTCGCCCATGACGATAACGATAGTGTTTTCCGTCAGTCCAAGCGCGTCCATTTCGTTGAAGATATCCCCCAACCAACTGTCAAGAAGCTGCATCTTGTCGACATACAGCCCCCCGTTGGGCGATTGTGGCCCGCCGCGGCCTGCACGTGTATTGTCCAGCGGGATCAGCGGCCAGTACTGAAGGAAAAAGGGTTCTTCGCCGCCCGCAAGTTCTCGCATCTTTTCAAGCGTCTGATCCTGATAGCGCTTGTTCATTTGGTCGTATTTTTCTGCGGTCCACCGTTCGCCTGCGGCCATTTCGACTTCACGCGCGACGCCACCTCGTTCGGCCTCCAACCCGGTAACCATCGCGGCAGGATCCGGTCGGAAGAAATCGTCCAGAACAAACCGATCGTCGAAGTCCGAGATTCCGACTGAGACTTGCTCTTTGATGGCATCGTCGTTGTAAATCGTCAGTTGGCCCTGCTGATGCACCGGGAAACCGGCCCAATCGAACCCTTGATTGTGCGGCCAGGCTTCGGGGATGTCACCCATGTGCCATTTCCCGACATGAGCCGTCGCGTAGCCTGCCTCGGACAGGACCTCGGCCAGCGTGACCTCATCCGCAGGCAATCCGAACCCGGCAATGTCAACGGTGGTATCGCCCATTCCCATCCGAACCGGCAATCTGCCGGTCATCATGGCAACCCGCGTCGGCGTGCACGATGGTTCAGTATACATGCGCACCATGCGCATCGCCTCGTCTGAAAAGGCGTTGATATGCGGGGTAGAGTACCCACGAACAGCATTCAATTCGGGAATACCAAGGTCACCAAAGCCGATGTCATCGATCAAAATGTTCAGGATATTGGGTGGTTTGCCATCGTTTGAGCGGCGGAAGGCTTCCAGCAGCTGATCGACTTCCGCATTATCTGCGGCCCAGTTTTCGGCGTTTTGGGCCTCAAGAATATAGTACTCGGCATCATGAACAATCGGCGCTTCCTGAGCCGAAGCAAAATTGACTGCAAGACACATGAGCGCCGACAGGCCAGCCAGCTGTTTCATTTTGGGGCTCTTCATTGGCTATTTTCCTGAGTTTGGCGGGTTGCGTGTTTGGGATCGTTCTGCGCTTGAACGGAATCTGTTTTTAGAGGGGCGATCCGGTTGATGTCGGTATCGGGAAAGAATTCGACCCAGACATGCCAGAACATGCCCGATCGCAGGGTTTCGACACGGTTCAACTGGCCGCAATCTGTCTTGCCGAAAAAGTCGATGGCGGTGATGGGTGCCCCACTGTCATTGTACCAGACACCGACGCTTTCATAGGCGGGATCGTAGGACACCACGACATCACGACCGCCAACAGCGGCATTGATCAGCCCGTGATGTTCCGCAATGAAATCATCGGTCCAACACACCGCATCGTTACCGACTGTAATACCCCAGACATAAGTCTTGTTCGGAAGCCGATCATCACTGTGGCTCATGTTATCCATAACGGGCGCAGCCTCTTGATGCTGCTTCGCGATGCCAGAAGAAAACACCGTTTCGGTGAACGTGTCGAACAATCTCAGAAGCGGGTTCGAAGACGGTTTGTTCAGAAAGACCTCACCATCCGGGTAGGCTTTCTGAAAGCCGCGAAAGCTCATCCGAAAGGTTGGCCAAGGCTGCATCGCGGATTGCTTTGAGGCGTCGCTGTCAAAATAGCCATAGATCTGCTGAATGGGCTCTCCGGTGGAGTTGTCACGCAGGATAAGGTTGTTGCCATGCTGGGCCATCACTTCCAGATCCAGTCGTTTTCCGTCAATAATCGGCTTGTAAGCCAGACCCAGATTGGCCATTGCGCAATAGGTCATGACGATATCGTCGCCCCCCAGACCTTGCGCGTTTCCTGCCAGATGAGGCCGCATCAACTGCGCGTCCGAATGCGCGCGTGCGTGGCCATTGTTCTCGATCACAAGAACACTGGCTGAAGGGTTGATGAAATCCCGGGCCTCGGCAATTGGATAGTAGTGCGCGCTGCTTTGCTGATTGCGCAAGCCCACGTGAACCCAAATCCACGGAAACGCGAAAAGAAACACGATCAGCACTGTCACCGCAGGCGCGCCCAGGAAGAAAAGCCAGCCGGGACCGCCGCCCATCAAATGACCAATCAACATCAGGATCAGCCCGCCGATACCTGCTGCAATATAAACATTTTCATTGCGAATGAAGCGGATCATATTGTTCCGTTTGACCTTCAGCACCATCTGGCTGATGTCACCAAGGTCGCGGAAATACATGAACCCAATGGTCAGCGATATGATCAGCCCGACATAAAACAGGAAATTGGCCAGCATTGAGACCGCCTTTGTTTCTAGACTAGACTTCGGGAGGCTTTGGCCTTGCCGCAAGATAAAGCCGGATTTCTTCCTCAAGCCCTCGAAGGCTGTTGATTAAATCAGAGTAAGTTGGATCGCTGGCATCGCAGGGCAATAGTGCGGACAGACTTTCGTAGTCGGTGCAGATTTGTGCGAACACCGTGTCCGAGCTGCGTAGGCGCCCTATTTCGTTCGCCTGATCCGGAAACAGTATCGACAATGATTCCATTGTGACCCCAAAGTTCTTGATCTCGGTGATGCACCAGCGATGAAGCGTTTCTTTCCCCCTTTTGCAGAGCAGTATTGCCTAAATTCACTTACATATTCAGGTATCTTAACGTATGTTACGACGTAACATGTTATTTTTCAGTGGCTTACAGACTGACGACACGATGCCATCCACGAGTTTGCAACCTGCACCGAGCACCGATCCGAACCGAAAAATCCCGTCCGAGGCGGAAATCAGACAGGCTCTGGCGGCGATTCTAAGCAGTCCCGAATTCGATGGCGCCGAACGGTTGCAGTCTTTTCTGAGCTACATCGTCGAAAAACTCTTGGCGGGCCAGACCGATGATATCCGGGCCAAGTCAATCGCCGAAGACGTCTACGGCGTTTCACTGGACGCAACCGGTGATCCTATGGCTGTTGTACGCGTGGATGCCGGTCGCATGCGTCGACGTCTGGCGAACTATTATTCGAATTCCGGCAAAGACCAGAGCCTGCGTATTCATGTTGACCCTGGCGGTTATGTGCCGCGTTTTGAGACGCTGAGTTCGGACCCGACCCAAACCCCGAAACAATCATCTCGTGCCCGTTGGCTTTTGGGGTCCGCAGTTTTGGCCGCGCTGGCCATCAGCTTGGGGGCTGCGTTCTATTTCAACGCACCTGAGACACCTCAAAACGAGGCCGGTTTCTCCGAAAACGTCAAACAGCAACAAGCGGTCAGAGAAGCGCTGTTTTCGACAAATCCGACAAAATTGCAGGCAGTGAACCTGGCCAAGGAAGCACGTCCGCTGATGTTTCCGGTATTGGACCGCGAACGCCTGCAGGCCGTGCGTGGCATGTTCGAACGCGCAATCGCATTGGACGAGACGTATTTTGGTGGTTACGCGGGATCCG
Source organism: Ruegeria sp. AB5 (assembly GCF_056542645.1). Classification (NCBI taxonomy): domain Bacteria; kingdom Pseudomonadati; phylum Pseudomonadota; class Alphaproteobacteria; order Rhodobacterales; family Roseobacteraceae; genus Ruegeria; species Ruegeria sp. AB5. Next base: position 85,917 of record NZ_JBQGAE010000009.1, on the reverse strand, counting down.
CCCAAGCCACGGGTATCCTGGCGATCACAACACCGCCCGGTGAAGAAAAAGATGCCTTGTTGGATTTCGCCCGAATGCGCGCGGAAAAGGCAGTGGAACTGGCGTCCGATGAGGGATGGAGCCATTCTGCACTTGCACTGGTTTCCTTCGCCAATCGGGACTTCGATGTTGCACTCACACACTCATCTCGTGCGGTCAGTCTTGCACCAGAAGATATTCATGTGACCAACTTTGACGCCTTGTTTGCCTTGTTTGGTGGAGCATTCGAACGAGCCGTCGCATCGGCCAAACGGGCACGGGACAGTGACGCGGCGAACCAAAGGTTCCCCTATAGAAGCGTTTTGGCATCGTCCAGCTATCATCTTGGCGAATTCCAAGCGTCGGTGGATCAGTTCAACGCGGCAATACGGCTGGGGGACCCCGTAAGCGCGATCTCTATCGGGTATCTTGCCGCCAGCTACCAACGGCTTGGAGAATACGAGCAGGCCAGAGCCACGGTTCTGCTGTTGGACGAAGCCTGGCCGGGTTACCCTCTGGATTCTCTGTTTCGGACCTTGTTTGCCGACCAAGCCCATGCCGAGGAAATCCTGGACGCGCTTGACGAAATTGAGGCTGCGCACACCGAACCATGATGGTCTTTGGACTCTGGCGCGCAGAAACCAACACCGGACTGTCTTCATTGTAGTCTGCCGGTGCCGCCCCGATTGCACAGCAGCACAAAGGGTTTCTAGGCAGGGTGGACCACATATGGCGCGCACTGCGATCACAGGAATACAGGCCGGACATTCCTAAAGCTCCCTCGTTTCCGGTCCGACCCCAGAGCTGAGATCGGCGTCGCTGACACAGTTTACTCTACCAGCAGCCCAGAAAGTCTTGCCGCACCCAAGCGCAGGGTTTCCAGATGCGACATCAGGCTGGTTACGTCATGGCGTTGAGACGGCGCATGAACCGCTAGCGTCCCAACCAGCCTGCCCTGCCCACCCAGTATTGGGACCGCAAGGGCCGCCATGCCGGCCATGAATTCCTCATCATCCGTGGAATACCCATTCTCGGAGATGCGTCTGATTTCAGCCAGCAGCGCCTCCGGGTCGGTCAGGGTGCGTTCGGTTTTCGAATGCAGCTTTCCGGCTGACAGAAATGCATTCAATGTTTTCTGGCGCAACGTGGACAGGTACATTTTACCGCTCGCGGTACAATGGAAAGGCACCTGTGTTCCGACCGGCAATTGAATGCGCAAAGGCCACTTGGTTTCCACGCGATCAAGATAGATCATTCCCTCCCGATCAGGAATGGCAAGATTGCAGGTCTCACCGACTTCCTCGGCAACTCTTTGCAAGATTGCCAATCGGGCCGTGCGCAGATGTTCGGCTGACATGGTGTTCACCGCAAGCTGCCGCAAACGTCGGCCGGGGCCGTACGAGCGCCCATCCAGATCGCGCTGCAGGAACCCTTCGGCCTCGGCCGTTTGCAACAGTCGATGAACGGTAGGTTTGGCCAACCCGAGAGTATCGATCAGGTCCGATGGTTTCACGGCGACCCCGCGGTTTGCTACTTCTTCCAGAATAAGTAGCAAACGCAGGTTCGTCGGGATCTGTGTATCTCTTCCAGGTGCTTCCGTATCAGCCATCCCGCCACTGTCTATTTGTTCGGCAACAGGATCAAGGCCAGATCGGGCACCAGTGAGATCAAAATCCACACCGAAATCAGGGCCACCAGATAGGGTACGGTATAGCGAAGCAGTCGGAAGTACGGCACGCCGGTCACCCCTGATGCAACGTATAGATTAAGCCCATAGGGCGGCGTGATGAAGCCAATCGAAGCGCCCACAAGGAATATGACCGAGAAATGGATCGGGTCAACTCCGACCGAAGCGGCGATCGGGGCGAGGATCGGTGCAAGGATGATCGTGACCGGCAGGCTTTCCAACACCATACCTGAGAAGAAGACGATCACCATCGACGTGAACAACACCGCATAGTAGCCACCCATTGAGGTCACGAAATTTCCGATGGTTTCCTGCGCACCCAGCAGGGACAGGATTTGCTGCATCACCACCGAAATGGCAATCAGCGGCGCAAGAATTCCGGTAATCTGGGCCGAGCGGATGACGATCGACGGGATCTCGGGGATCGTAAACCCTTCGACCACGAACATCTCGGCAAAGCTTTTCTCGGTTGGTGGAATGTCGTTCCGCGCACCCATAATGCGGTTGATCGGATAACTGACCAGACCCGCAATGACACAGAATCCTACTGTAACACCTGCCGCTTCGGTCGGGGAAAACTTGCCTGTATAGATGCCCCAAAGCACCAGACCGATGGCAAAAAAGCCCAGCCAGGCACCAAACGCCGTTTTGAGCACGCGGTTCAACTGCAATGGGATCAGGTAGCCCCAGCCGTTGATGCGGCAGATGATCCAGCAGGCAAACTGCATTCCGAACACCATAAGGGCTCCGGGCAGGATACCAGCCACAAACAGCTCTGAGATCGGCAGGTTCATCAGGAACCCGTAGACGATGAAGATGATCGACGGCGGGATGATAATCCCCACTGTACCACCGGCTGCCGCCGTGGCGGCACTGAACCTTTCGTCATAGCCGCCCTTGACCATTTCAGGGTGCAGCATGGACCCGATGGTAGCCGTCGTCGCAGAGTTCGATCCCGAGATCGCCGCGAACAACCCGCAAGCCCCTAACGAGGCCATGGCCAGCCCGCCGCGTATCCAGCCCAGACAGGCATACGCAAAATCGCTGAGCCGTCGTGCGATGCCCGACTTGTTGATCAGGTCTCCGGTCAGGATGAACAGCGGCATTGCCAACAGGGCAAAGCCTTTGTTGAACACGTTCAACAGTTCAGCGCCCATGTTGTCGAGCGTCAGGCCCAGAACGAACGAGCAGCCGATAACCCAATAGCCGATAACCAACAGGACCGGGACGCCAAGCATGAAAAGAAACGTGACGCCCAGAGAAATCAGTGTGACCAAAGTTCCATCTGTCATTAGTCTGCCCCAATCACGGCCTGCTTGATCAGCGGCTCGCCTGTTTTCCAGTTGTGCAAATCGTCAGCCAGGTTCTGAAACACGCGCCCGACCATGAGAAAGAACGACAGCGGTGCCGCAAGAAGGAACCACCACTGCATGATGTTGTCGGTTCCCAGTACGATCTGAAAGTTCGACGCGGATAGCGCCACCAGTCGCGTCGTCGTCACGATGACAATCACGGCAAAGATGAACCAAAGCACAGCATCCAAGATGAGGCACGCCAGTTGACCGCCGCGCGGCATGGAGGTGCGGAATTCGCTGAAGCTAAGATGTGTGCGCAAACGCACGTTATAGGATGCCCCGAACCAGGCCATGACCATGAACAAAAGTGGAGGAATGGTGGTGGACCAGGGTTCCTGGTCATTGAACACAAACCGATCAATCACGCCCCAGAAGATGATGAAGGCAATCGCAAGGTAGGAATAAACCATCACTGACCGTTCAAAGTGGCGTTCGACAAACGGCACATTCCGGTAGATCCACATGATAAGGAGCCCACCCAGTGCCGAGACAATTGCGCCCACAACCCAAGTCGCGTCGGATTCCAGCGCGGATTGAATCTCGAATGAATCAAAGGTGAGAAGAGCGCTGAAAATAGCACCTACATCTGCCCAAAATGACATGAACCCCGTCCTCCCAGTCGGTGTTTAGTGGAACCGGCCCAATCGGGCCGGTTCTTGAAGAGCTTAGATTAGGCTTCGCCTCTCCACCAGCGACGCGGCTCAACGTTTTCCGCGATTGTATCAGCCGGGATCTCGCGGGCGATGTCGTAGATCTCCTGATAGGTGTCGATGCCCCCTGCCCACTTGTTGATCCGCTCGCGCCACTGCGCCCAGGGTTCGGGGTTGTAGTTGGGTGCACACATTTCCTCGGCCAGTTTAATCTGGTCGTCGGCCAGGAAGGCCGGACGCACACCGTTTTCGGCGAAGATCGTGTTCGGCAGTTGCGGCTCTGAGAAACCAACCGTGTTCAGCAGCGCAGCTTCGTTTGCACCCTGAATCAGGGCCTGCGTGAAGTAGGACGATTCCATAACCGCATCCTGCAGTTCCCCGCCCAAGCTGTCGAAGACTTTCGAAGACATCGAGGTGTGCTCGGTTCCACAGAAGAACTTGAGGTTGACCGACTGCGATACAACTGGCGCCATGTTGGCGTAAGCCACCGCTGAGGCCCATGTTTCAGCACCGTCGATCAGGCCGGTTTTCAGCGCGTCGAGTGTTTCTTCCCACGCAACCGGAACCGGGTTCAGGTTCAGCAACTGCATGGCAATTCGGCCAAGTTGCGTACCAGTCACACGGTTCTTCGTGCCAAACAGTTCTTCGAGTTTGGTGACGGTCGGCTTGTCGGCAAAGTTAGCACCCATCTGCAGACCGCGCAGTTCACAATGGGTGAACAGGAATTTCAACCCATGCCGTTTTTCCAGCGGGTCACGAAGAATGCGCTGGCTCGCCGGACTATAGAAGAAGTGGTACTGCGCCGCGCGGCTTGGGAACATATAGGCATAGTCCAGCACGTTCAGATAAGGTGCACCACCGGCTGAGTTCTGGGTCGATGCCGCATAGATATCGACGATTCCCTGTTGGGTCTTCTCGACACAGCTGAGCTGTCCGCAGATCTGGTTGTCGCCGATAAACTCGATCCGAATCTCGCCATCTGTGCGTTCTTCAAGATCCCGCGCGAATTCGATTGCGCCGGCGCGTTCGATCAGCAGGTTGCGGGTGTTGAAACCCGAAGCGCCGAATTTCAGCGTATGTTTTGGCTCCTTTGAGAAACGCTTTTCATAGGTAGATTCAGCCGCTTGTGCGAGGTTGGCAAGGCTCATAGCACCACCAACCCCCCCTGCAGCCAGCAGCGTGGAACTCATTCCGTAGCGCCCGGCTACGCGAAAAAAATCCCGCCGTGAAATACCATTCAGTTTTCGCCCGATCTCCATTGCTATCCTCCCTTATCGCAATTATTGAGACGTTTTGTATCAAAAAAGGCTAGTATAATTCCTGCATCTTGCATAGAGTTTTTTTTGTTAACTTTGGGAGGAGGCGAAAATGGAAGTGGATTATGCGATTGTCGGGGCTGGTTCCGCAGGCTGCGTCGTCGCCAATCGGTTGAGTGCTGACCCAGGTGCCAAAGTTGCCCTTTTGGAAGCGGGCGGGCGTGACATCAACCCGTGGATCCACATCCCCGTCGGATACTTCAAGACAATGCATAACCCATCGGTCGACTGGTGTTATCGGACCGAACCGGACCCCGGCCTCAATGGTCGTTCGATCGATTGGCCACGCGGGAAAGTTCTGGGTGGCTCGTCCTCTTTGAACGGGCTTCTCTATGTACGCGGGCAGAAAGAAGACTATGACCGCTGGCGACAGATGGGCAATGAAGGCTGGGGCTGGGACGATGTGCTGCCCCTGTTCAAGCGTTGCGAAGATCAAGAACGTGGAGAGGACGAGTTCCACGGCGTCGGTGGACCACTTTCAGTGTCCAACATGCGCATTCAACGCCCCATTTGCGACGCTTGGGTCGCAGCGGCGCAGACTGCCGGCTACCCGTTCAACCCGGATTACAACGGCGCGCAGCAAGAGGGCGTGGGCTACTTTCAGCTGACCACTCGCCATGGCCGCCGGTGCAGCGCTGCTGTCGCATATCTCAAGCCGATTCGTGACCGACAAAACCTGAACATCATCACCAACGCGTTGGTCAGCCGGGTCATTTTGGATGGGAAGAAAGCGACTGGACTGATTTACCGGGATCGATCAGGGGCCGAAAAAACACTTACAGTACGCCGAGAAATCATCTTGTCCGGGGGGGCCATCAACTCACCGCAAATCCTGATGTTGTCGGGAATCGGAGACCCCGATCACCTGAAAGACAACGGGATAGAACCCGTACATGTCTTGCCCGGTGTTGGCAAAGGGCTGCAGGATCACCTGCAGGCCCGGCTTGTGTTTAAGTGCAACGAACCTACGCTGAACGACGAGGTGCGCAGCCTGTTCAATCAGGCGCGGATTGCCCTGAAATACGCCCTGTTCCGGGCCGGTCCAATGACCATGGCCGCCAGCCTCGCCACCGGCTTTTTCAAAACCCGACCTGATGTTGAGACCCCAGACATCCAGTTTCACGTTCAACCCTGGTCTGCTGACAGCCCCGGCGAAGGCGTACACCCGTTTTCCGCCTTCACCATGTCGGTCTGCCAATTGCGCCCTGAAAGCCGGGGCGAGCTGCGCTTGAACGGGCCGGACCCCTCGCAATACGTTAAGATTGTTCCGAATTATCTGTCGACCGAGACCGATTGCAGAACCATCGTTGATGGTGTGAACATCGCCCGAAACATTGCACGACAAAACCCGCTGGCGTCAAAGATCTCCGAGGAGTTCCGACCGACATCCGACCTGAACTGCGATGATTATGAAGGCACATTGGATTGGGCGCGATCCAATTCGGTCTCGATCTATCATCCGACCGGCACCTGTGCGATGGGAACGTCTGAGGCGTCGGTTGTCGATCCAAAGCTCAAGGTCCATGGCATCGCGAACCTGAGAGTGGCAGATTGTTCAATCATGCCCGAGATCGTCAGTGGGAACACAAACGCCCCCGCAATCATGATCGGCGAAAAGGCGAGCGACCTGATCGCCGCTGACGCATAGTCCGCGGCAAAACCTATTGCGCCAATCACGCTCTTGCACTCAGTTTAAAACTGAGCGCAAGAGTGCCGTTTACAAACGGTCATTTCTTTCCGGCCACGATCCGATCCAGAATGAGCGCACAGAACAGGATCGCCAGACCAGCCAAAATACCCTGCCCCGCCGCCGCATATTGCAGCGCTTCCAGAACGTCCTCACCCAGTCCCTTCGCTCCGATCAGCGAGGCGACTACGACCATGGCCAGTGACATCAGGATGGTCTGGTTCACGCCTGCCATGATGGTCTTGTGGGCCAAAGGCAAATCCACGCGCCATAGCAGGTAGCGAGGTGTTGCGCCAAAGGCCAATGCGGCCTCGCGCACGGTTTCGGGCACCTGTTGCAAACCCAGGACTGTAAAGCGGATGACCGGCGGGCTGCCGAAGATCATGGTTGCGACCACGCCCGCGGGCTTGCCCGATCCGATAAAGGCTACCACCGGGATCAGATAGACAAAGGAAGGCATAGACTGCATGAAGTCGAGAATAGGCCGCACGATGGCAAAGGCGCGCGGACGGCGGGCACAATAAATACCCAGCGGAATGCCCAGCGTGATCGAGATCAACGCTGCCGCACCCAGCAGCGCAATCGTGGTCATTGCCTTTTCCCAGAAATCCAACAGGCCAAGATAGGCCAGCGCCGCGCCGGTAAAGATCGCGACGCGCGGACCGGCGGACAGATAGGCCAGCATGATGATCACCAGCGCCACAACCGGCCAGGGGGTATCGACCAATACAACCTCGATCCAATCCAGCAGGGTGCGCATCCCATAGGTCAACCCGTCAAAGAAGCCGCGCCCGGCGGTTTTGGTCCATTCGAACACCGCCTGTACACCGTCGCCGACATTGAGGCGCCAGTCACGGTTTGTCGGGAAAGTTTTCAGAACCGCGACCGCATCCGGCTGTGCGAATTTGATCATCGACAGGATCACCACCACAGCGGTCAGTGCCGTCGCGACAGCCAGTCGAGGGGCCGACCAGCCATGCGCAACGCCGGGGTCCGAGCGCCACCGCGCAAACTGCCCCTCGAGTGTCCAGTTGGCCAGCGAGGCGGCCAGAAACTTGACCGCTCCCAAAAGGACGATCCCGATGAACAGATAGGTGAGGCCGGTCGAATCGGCCGTCCGAGCGGCCTCCTGCGCCCCAGCCAGAGCACCCTCAAGCGACTCTGCTGCGCGCTTCAGGGATTCCAATGTGGCTGACCCTGATTGCTCGGCAGCTGAAATCTGCTGGCGACGCAGTTCAAGCGTCTGCTCGATCTGCTCTGCCCGCTCTCGAAATTCGCGCCCCAGATCGCCGAACAAGCCAAGCCCGATCTGAATATAGGCCAGCGTCTCCAGCACAAGAAACCCAAGAAACCACGCCCACAGACCTCGTGCTCCGAACCAGATCGGACCTAAGATCGCCGCGGCCTTGTTCAGCGTGAATCGATAGCCAGGCGCCTGCATCATGTAGGCGAACGTCTTTTGGTAGTAAGACTGCCCCTGACCTACAAAATCACCAATAAGGCTATTCAGACGGTCGGCGGTTTCCGGTTGGATCTGTTGCACATCAACATGTTTCATAGCGGTCCCCTTATGCCTGACTGTCCTGAATCGCGCGGATCAGACCCGCCCGGTTGATCACACCCACGGTCTTGCCGTCCTGCGTAACCGCCACGACGCCGTGGCCGTCAACGCACAGGTTCATCAGGTCGGACAGATCCATATCTGGATGCGCCTGTTTCGCATCATCCGGCACTTCACCGTGGTTCGCTTCGAATTCGTCGATTGGCTTCATGACCGCATGCGCAAAGATCATGTTGAGTTTGGAAATCCCGGCCACGAAGTCAGCCACATAGTCATCGGCAGGGTTGAGTATGATCTCTTCCGGCGTACCGATCTGAACGATGCGGCCGTCCTTCATGATCGCTATGCGATGACCGATGCGGATCGCCTCATCAAGGTCATGGGTGATGAACATCGTGGTTTTGTTCAGCTTGTGGCTCAGCTCCATAAACTGATCCTGCAACTGTTTGCGGATCAGTGGGTCAAGGGCCGAGAATGGCTCATCCATCAGCAGTATCTCGGGATCGGCGGCGATGGCGCGGGCCAGACCGACACGCTGCTGCATCCCGCCCGACAGTTCGTGCGCGTACTTGTCTTCCCAACCGTTCAATTCCACCAATTCCAGAACGCGGTCGGCCTCTTCCCAGCGGCGCGCCTTGCCGGTACCGCGGATCTCCAGGGGCATCGCGACATTGTCACGAACGGTTCGGTGCGGCATCAGGCCAAAGTTTTGAAACACCATCGCGACCCGCCTGTTGCGCAGGTCGCGCAAGCCTTCATCGTTCAGGCTCATCACGTCGTCACCATCCAGATAGATATGTCCGTCGGTGGGTTCCAGCAGGCGATTCACATGACGAACAAGGGTCGACTTGCCCGAACCGGACAGGCCCATGACACAAAACAGCTCACCCCGTTCGATTTCGAAACTGGCGTCGGCCACACCCACAACGCAGTTGAAGCGCTCCAGTACCTCGGCCTTGCTCAACCCATCGCTATGGATGGCGTTCAAAGCCTCCTGCGACCGTGCGCCGAACACTTTCCAGACGCCTTTTGCGTCAATTGCGATATCCGCTGTCATACTGGCCCCGCCCGAGTAGATCGTTTTCTGTAGCGCCCCCGCATTTCGAGGGCGCGCAGGTTTCAGTTGGTGGTCAGACCCAGCCAGCTGTCGACGGTATCACTATTGGCGGCGATCCATTCGGCAACGACTTCGTCGGTATCACGACCCTTGACGACGACCTCGTAGGTCAGGCCGCTCAGCGCACCGGCATCCATATCGATATTGGACAGAAAAGAGGCCGCTGCCGAGTTGCGCTGATCCAGCGATTTCGAATGCGCGACAGTGACGGTTTTGACCGGCTCGCCCGTGCTGACATGGGATTTGTTGAACCAGTCCGCGTCCTGATCAGGCTGCACCATCTTGTAGGTCGCCGCATCATGCTCGGGTTCTTCCAGAATGGTCACATCGTACAACGCGTGGACATAGTGTGGCGCGTAGCAATAGAAGGCAGCGCCTTTCTTCTGATCGATCTGATCCTTTAGTCGCGAATAGAACACCGTTTCATCTTCGGTCGTTGGTGTCAGGAAGGTTTCGATACCATAGTCACGCACCCGCACCTTGAACGTGTTGGTCGAGGCCCAACCCGAGGCACCAACCCAGACCTCGCCCATGCCGTCCCCATCCGAGTCGAACAAGTCCTGCGCCATCGGCGTGGCAAGATCGTAGATTGAGCGGATGTTATGATCCTCGACCATGTAATTCGGTACGCAAATGCCGGCGCGGCCATCATAGCTACCGGATGACAGGGCAACGGTCCCCTTTTGGTCGACATATTCATCCGTAAAGGATGACTGGTTCGGCAGCCATACGTCCGGGTGTACGTCGATATCACCACGCCCGCCATCCATTGCGGCAAAGATCACCGCATTGGCGCCGGGGGCATAGCCGACCTCACCACCCAGGCGGGTTTCGATGACCTGACCGATCACCCGGCTCATGATCTTGGCACCTGGCCAGCTGGGTTCACCTACCATGACCTTGTCCTGTGCCATCGCTGTTGTAGCGCCCAATGCCAGCGCCAAGGTTGTTGTAAGCGTAAGTTTTTTCATTTCTTTTTCTCCCGTTGCGTTAGGTTTCATGCGCCATCAGGTGCGCGCCCGCTTGCGCTGCGGGTCTATGAATGGAATGTCCGAAACAGTGGCGCGCAGGCGTTTCATCCGCCCGTCAAGCTGACCGATCTCTAGGTGTGTGCCGTTTTCTGCATGTTCGACTGACAGCCGCGCCAGGGCGATCGCGTGCTCTTGCATTGGTGAACGGGTGGCTGACGTGACCACGCCTACCTGTCGCTCGCCCGCATAGACCGGGGCACCGTGGGCTGGCACGTCATCGCAGCCGATCAGCAGCCCCTTGAGGACCCGGCGCGGGTCGCGCGCGTTGCGTTCCAGCGCAGCTTTTCCGGTGAATTCTGTCTTGGTCAGATCAATGGCAAAACCCAACCCGGCCTCAAACGCATCGACACCCGGCGCGAACTCGGCATTGGCCGCAGCCAGACCCGCCTCAATCCGGATGATATCCAGTGCGGCTGAGCCCATCGGGGTGATCCCAAATTCGTCACCAGCTGTCATCACCGCGTCCCAAATCGCAATAGCATCCGATTTCGAGCAGAAGATTTCGTACCCCAATTCCCCGGTGTAGCCCGAGCGGGACAACATGAACGGCGCACCCTCGCGGTCGTTCAGTCGCGCGACGGTGACGCCGAACCACTTCAGATGATCCAAGGCGGGTACATGCGGCTGAGTAAAGGCAATCTTGCGCAGCAGGTCGCGGGATTTTGGCCCTTGAATGGCCAGGTTTGGCATGGCGCCCCGCAGCGCGTGGACCCTAACCTGTAGACCACGCGCATCGGCCAGATCCTGCAATACGCGACCACTCTCGTCCGATCCACAGCACCAGCGGAAAATCTCGGGGGCCAGGCGGAACAGGGTGCCATCATCGATGACTGAACCGCTCTCATCGCACATCAGTGTGTAAGACCCCCGCCAGACCGGCAGTTTCGCCACGTTGCGCGTCGTCGCCAATTGCAGCAAAGCCTGGGCATCCGGGCCAACGATGTCGAATTTACGAAGGCTGCTCATGTCCTGTACGGTCACGGCCTGACGGCAGGCCCAGTATTCACCCAAGGTCCCATAGGCGGGATAGCTGACCGGCGCCCACAGATCACGCGCCGGGGCGAAATGCTGGGTCAACGGGGACAGACGGTCATGAAAAGCAGACTCCTGGCTGATCGACATGGGGGCGTCTTCCTTTTCGCGATAGGCTACCGCTCGGCGGATCGGCGTTTCGGGACGGTAAATGCGCACGTGTACATCCGTCGGATTCCAGCCGTTGATGGGATCGATATCATCAGGACAGGCGGTCGAGACACAAACCAACTCCTCTAGCGCCCTCATGGCGATATAGTCCCCGGGGCGCGAGTGGGACTCCTCGGTCAGGATGTGATTGTTCGTCGGGTCGATCCACGTGTTCCAGAAGAAATTGATCGCAGGCCATGCCGCGCGCCGCGCAACACCATATGGCCCCAATACGTTTGACATGTTGTCCGAGCAATTCACGTGCCCCGGAAATCCACGTTCCTCATAGCTGCGCGCTGTGCAGGCCAGCCCGAACGTGTCATGTCGACCGCATGTGTCCTGCACAACGTTCAGCATGGGCCGCATATCGCGGTCAAAGAATTTGTCCAACAAACCCGGGCCGGGATAGGCGCGGCGCACCATTGATCGGGTGGCGGTCGAGTCGATCATCCACTCCTGCCCCCGATCCAGCCCGTCGGCTCGCATCGCCATGAAGTCTGAGCATTGCTGACCCTCGATATCGATGATCTGAGCGACTTCTCCGGCTTTCAGCTCATAGGCCAATGCGCAACCACGCGGGACAGTGAACTCATCCCGCGTATCCCCCAGCAGCGGTGGCAAAATCGGATTCACGACCTGTGCGGGTTGGTGCTGAACGGAAATGCAGCCGGTTTCGATCCCTTCAACCATGCCAGTGGCCGAAGCCCGATGGATCAACCAAACGGTGACAGGTTGGCTGGCGCGCAAGATCAACGCCTCTGGCGTTGGCTGCGCTCGATGACAGGGGAATGGCCCGGCACCCTGCCCGCCTCTGGCCTCGACCCAACCGATAAACTGCGCGCTGTCAAATTCGCCCGAGTCCACCACAGCGTTGGCGGCCAAGGTCAATGCCGTCAGCGCTTGACCCCCATCTTTGGTATATACAGCAAAATCAAGCGAAGAAGAGTCCGAGACCGACGCTATCGACAGCAGGTCATCGACCTGCAGTTCGAGCCGAACGCTGTCACGTGGTGCAAGACGATGAACCTGATCTCCAGTGCTTATTGGAAAACCCGGAAAGCTGCGTCCGGAGCTTGAAAACCCCGAATTCGTAAACTCAAAAAGAACAGATGACCCCTGCATGATGTAGAGAGATTCCGGTTTATGAAACTAGTTACAATTGTTGATGAAACCAGTTACATCTGTCAATACTCTCTCATATGGACAGGGGACGGACGAACAGCCGGTGACTAAAAAACGTGCAAATCTAAGGGATGTAGCCCAAGCAGCCGGGGTATCTGTGGCCACCGTGTCGCGGGTTCTGAACGAGCCGGGCGTGGTTAAGAAGGACACTCTTGAGAAGGTGCAGGCCGCTATTGCAGAGCTGAGATTCGTCCCCAGCGCAGCAGCCCGCGCGATCAACTCGGGCCGGACCCGGTTTGTGGGTGCTTTGGTGCCCACGCTGGACAATGCCATCTTTGCGCGGTTTCTGTCTGCCCTGGAACGGAAGTTTTCAGAAAACCAGCTGTCCCTGATTGTTGCCACAACCGACTCTGATCCGGATATCGAAGCTGAAAAGGCCAAAGGTCTGGTGGATATCGGGGCCGAGGGGCTAATCGTAACGGGGGCCACCCACAACGCGGCGTTCCACGACCTGCTCGAACGCACAATGCTGCCGACGATCATCACCTCATTCTATGACCCCGCCAACAAATTGCCAACAATAGGCTACGACAACGGATTGGCTGCGCAGATTGCGTTGCAGCACCTCATTGATCAGGGCCACTGGCACATCGCGGTTGTGCATGGTCCCGCACACAACAACGACCGAACCCAGGCCCGCCTGGATGGCCTGCGTAAAATGGCGCTGCAGTGCGAGATGACGACCTTTGAGACAGAGATCAGCCTGGCCGGAGGGTCAGACGCCGCGCGTCGCATCTGCGCACAAACCATTCGGCCCGATGCGGTCCTGTGCCTGTCCGATGTGGTCGCTTTGGGCGCTTTGTTTGGCCTGCAATCCTTTGGCGTAGCGGTTCCGAACGATGTTTCGCTGTCAGGGATTGACGACCTGCCCAGTTCTGCCGTGTCGGTCCCGCGTCTTACCACGGTGCATCTGCCGGTGTCGCGGATGGGTGAACAGGCTGCAGTCGCCCTCGCCCGTTGGATAACCGAACAGGAAAGACCCAACGCGGAAAATCTGGCGGTCGAACTTGTGCAACGGGATTCGGTGATCCAGCGCTAGCTCTGGGACGCAGGTCTAGCCCCAAGACAAGGCCAAAGGCCTGGATTCTGGAACTACATGCTATCTCCGGTTCAGTTTCACACGAACCTGTTGACATAATTCTCCAGAATTTCCTGACGTCCGGATCGCGGTACTGGGTTGATACCTTCCCGCAGAACACGGGCTGAAATCTCTTCCAGGCCACTGTCCAGCATCGCCGCAGCCTCCGGGGTGCTCCAACCAGCGTACCTTTCCGACAAGGCAGTTTCCAAGCCACCATCCGCAATCATCGCAACTGCGGCTTTCAGGCCGCGTGCGCAGATGTCCATACCCCCAATATGAGCCGCCACGAGATCTTGGGCATCAATTGACTGCCGCCGTATCTTGGCGTCGAAATTGGTGCCCCCGGTCGTAAATCCGCCGGACCTTAGAATGTGGTAATAGGCCAAAGCAACTTCTGGCGCGTTGTTTGGGAACTGGTCCGTGTCCCAACCAGACTGGTAGTCGTTGCGGTTCATGTCGATCGATCCCAGCATTCCTTCGGCGGCGGCGACAGCAATTTCATGCTCGAAACTATGGCCCGCAAGAATAGCGTGCCCCTGTTCGAGGTTCAGTTTTATGTCCGCCTCCAATCCGTATTTTCTGAGGAACCCGATACAGGTTGCTGCGTCATAGTCATATTGGTGTTTCGAAGGCTCCTGCGGTTTTGGCTCTACAAGAATAGTGCCCTTGAAACCAATCTTGTGTTTGTAGTCCACGACCATGCTCAGAAACCGGCCCATATGATCCAGTTCGGATTTCATGTCGGTGTTCAACAGGGTTTCGTACCCTTCTCGTCCTCCCCAAAGGACATAGTTTTCGCCGCCCAGCTTGTGCGTTGCATCAAGGCAAGATTTTACGGTCGCTGCGGCATAGGCAAAAACATCCGGGTCAGGGTTCGTGCTGGCACCAGCCATCCAGCGACGATGACTGAACATGTTGGCCGTCCCCCAAAGCAGTTTCGTGCCAGAGGCCTGCATCTTTTCGCCTATGTAGTCCGTGATTTCTTCAAGCGTTCTGAGGTTTTCAGCAAAGCTGCCCTGTTCAGGCCGGATGTCTGCATCGTGCCAGCAAAAGTAAGGCTGACCCAGAATTTCAAACATCTCAAAAGCAATATCCGCTTTGAAACGGGCCCGCCCCATGTCGTCCTGCGGGTGCCAAGGACGCTCAAAAGTCGGGCCACCAAAAGGGTCTCCGCCCTCCCACGCGAAGGAATGCCACCAGGCCACCGCAAATCGCAGATGGTCTTCCATGCGTTTGCCCATGACAATCTCGTCGGGGTTGTAATGCCGGAAGGCCAGAGGGTTCTTGCTGTCCGCCCCTTCAAACTTGATCTTGTCAATCCCGTCGAAAAATCCACTGGCCATTCCTGCCCCCTAGTCTGTTTTTTGCCCGGGCTGCTTGCCCAGAATGATCATCGACAAAAGGTCGTCATCCGTGACATCGGCAATATCCACTGTTCCGACCAGTTTACCGTTCTTCATCACCGAAGCCCGGTCACACAGGTCCATGACCGCATGCACGTCGTGATCGATCAGGAAAATGCCGATACCTTTGGCCTTGAGCTGATGAATCAGATCCGCCACCATCTGGGTTTCATGCGGTCCAAGCGCCGCTGTCGGCTCGTCCATAATCAAAATGCGGGCATTGAAATAGACCGCCCGCGCAATCGCTACGGATTGCCGCTGGCCACCAGACAGCGCCGAGACGGGGTCGCTGAATTTCTGAAAGTTCGGATTGAGCTGCGCCATGATCTTGCGGCATTCAGCCTCCATGGCCGCGTCGTTGACCAACCCGAACGGGGTTGTCATCTCGCGCCCCAGGAAAAGGTTCGACGTTGCATCCAGATTATCGGCCAGAGCAAGCGTCTGGTAGATGGTCTCGATATTGTTGGCCCGTGCGTCACGTGGATTGCTGATCTCGACAGGTTTGCCATCAATCACAATCTCGCCGTGGTCCATTTGATAGGCCCCTGACAGCACCTTGATCAAAGTCGACTTTCCTGCACCGTTGTGCCCGAGCAATCCCACAACCTCTCCGGGGTACAGATCGACGGACACATGGTCGACGGCCTTGATCCCACCGAACGAGATGGAAATATCGCGCATCTCGACCAACGGCGGTGCGCCAGACCCACGTCCGGAGTTGGCGGGGGTTTTCTGCGTATCCTGAGTTTGCATCACTTGGCCCCCAGTCGCTTGCGATAAACGATGTCGATATAGACGGCCAACACAAGTACGCTGCCCACCACGATGTTCTGAAACGGCGCGTCAACTCCAACCATGGCCATGCCGGATTGAAGCGCTTGCATGATCAGTGCACCAAGAATTGCGCCGTAGATCGTGCCGATGCCACCGGACAGAGCAGTTCCCCCTATCACCGCAGCGGCGATCACCCTCAGTTCGTCCAGCGTGCCGATGTCGTTCGAATGGTTTGCCAAACGTGCAGAAGCAACCACCGCTGAAACGGCGCATAGAAAGCCCATCAGCGCAAATATCTTTACGGTCAGCAGCCGTGTGTTAATCCCGGACAACTCGGCTGCGTCGGGGTTACCTCCGGTCGCAAAGATGTAGCGGCCAAACCGGGTTTTCCGAGCCACGATAGTCAAAGTGACGGCCACAATGATCAGGATGAGAACTGAAATCGGGATGCCGTACCCTACAACCAACCCCTCGGGCATTGTTTCGCCGCGGGCTTCGAACATGCGTTCCAATCGGCGCGTTGGGATGGCGTAGCTGTTGACGATGAAAACATATCCAAGGATGGCAATCGCAACTATCCCGGCCAAAGTGGTTTCAGCCCAGACGGGTTTGACGGGAAAACCATGTGCGGCCTTGGCCCTCCGACCGCTCCACAAGGCCCAAATGGCGACAGCGGTGGCGAACAAACCAAATAGCCAGCTTACCGTGGTCCCCAAAGTGCCGTTGGTTCCACCGAACATAAGAAACGTGCTGTCCAGCGGGCCAATGGTCTGACCGCTGGTCAGATACCACGCCACGTTCCTCCAGACCAGAAATCCGCCCAGGGTGACGATGAAGGCCGGGATGGTCA
The DNA here is from genome assembly GCF_056542645.1 of Ruegeria sp. AB5. Classification (NCBI taxonomy): domain Bacteria; kingdom Pseudomonadati; phylum Pseudomonadota; class Alphaproteobacteria; order Rhodobacterales; family Roseobacteraceae; genus Ruegeria; species Ruegeria sp. AB5. The sequence continues at coordinate 69,023 of NZ_JBQGAE010000009.1, read as the reverse complement.
GATAGCCGACCAACCAACCATGAAAGGCGCCTATCAGAGTACCGGCACACAGGCCCACTACGATTGTGATCGCCCAAGTTGCCGGGTTGTTCAAGCCCAGTCCCAGCATGTGCGGCAGCAGTTCGGTTTGCGTCATCGCCATCACAGCTGATGTTGTTGCCAAAAGCGCGCCAACTGACAAATCGATATGTCGGGTGACGATAATGAACACCATTCCGCACGCCATGATCGCAACCGAAACCGTCTGGATGGACAGGTTGAACAGGTTGCGGGGTGTCAGGAACCGCCCATCTGTAAAGATGTTGAACCCGATACACAGGATGATAAACGCGCCGATCATGCCCAAAAGCCGCATATCCAGTTCCAGTTGCTGAAACAGGCCAGGCTTTGTTTTTTCAGGTATCGGCTGAGACGAAGTTTCGGTCATTTCCGATCTTTCATATTCAGCAAATGCCCCAGGCCCAATCGACAGGGCCCGGGGCTGAGTGGTTTAGTTGCAGGGCGCAGGACCGTTTTCAACGCCTTGGCACAGGGCGTCCTGCGAGATCCATCCGGCATCTACAACAACCGTCAGGTTGTCCTTGGTGATCGGCACCGGCGCGAGGAAGACCGAGTTCATCTCGGTACCGCCTGGCGACGTCCAACTTACGGCACCTTCGACATCGCCGGGGGTTGTACCCCCGCTCAGCGCGACCGCAATTTCCCCGGCGGCCTTGCCGAGTTCGCGGGCATCTTTCCAAACTGAAACGGTCTGCGTGCCCAGAGCAACGCGGTTCAATGCAGCGTGGTCGCCGTCCTGCCCAGAGACGGGAATCCCCTCCATGCCCTGCGCAGTCAGCGCGGCAACAACACCACCTGCTGTTCCATCGTTCGACGCTACAACCGCGTCCACGTTGTTTTCATTTGCGGTCAGGATTTGCTCCATGTTCCGCTGCGCATTGGCAGGTAACCAGCCATCCGTATAGGCCTCACCCACGATCACGATGTCACCACTGTCGACTGCGGCACCGATAATCTCTTGCTGACCGCCCCGCAGAAAATCCGCGTTTGGATCGGTCGGAGAGCCCTTGATCATCACGTAGTTGCCCTTGGGCATGGCCTCAAAGACCGCGCGGGCCTGCATTCTTCCCACCTCGACATTGTCGAATGTCAGGTAAAAGGCGCGGTCGTCTTCGATCAGGCGGTCATAGGCAATGACCGGGATACCTTCGTCAGCAGCAGCCTGAACCGCCGGACCAATCGCCTGCGCGTCTTGCGCGAGAATGATAAGCGCGTCGACACCCTGGGCAATCAGGCTTTCAATGTCCGAAAGCTGCTTGGCCGAGGATGATTGCGCATCTGCCGAAATGTATTCGGCCCCGCCCGCCTCTAGGGCCGATTTGATTGCGGCTTCGTCCGTCTTCCAGCGTTCTTCCTGAAAGTTCGACCAGCTTACGCCGACCACCGGCTCTGCGAACGCAGTCGAAGCCAGCAAAGTGGCCACAGCTGAGAAGCTGAGAATTCTTTTCATGATTTCCTCCCATGTGCAGAGCCATCTCAACTCGATTCGCGGCTCTTGCAACTTTAAATACCATATTTATTTCAGTCGGTAAAATATTTAGTCTACAAGAAGTGCTCAAATTCAAATAGATTGAGAAAACAGCAAGAATCGCGAGGGGAAGATGCTGAAAAGCAAAGCGTCTCTGGTTTCTTCGGAACAAAGAAACACGACCCGCCTGCGGGTGTTGGACCACATAAGAACCAAAGGGGCCGTCTCGCGGACCGACATCGCATCCGCCCTGCAAACCAGCCCCGCTACGGTCACCTCGGCGACGGCCGACCTTATCTCGGCGGGGCTGATCAAAGAGATTGAAGGCGACGCGCAGCCCAACTCTGGCAAGAGAGGCAGGCCAAGGGTGCTGTTGCAATTGGACGGTCAGTCTTTCCTTGTGGCGGGCCTGAAGATTGCGCGCCAGATGATCTCGGTCATTCTTGTCGACTTTGAAGGCAACGAGGTCACGTCGCACAAGTTCCCTCTGGAAGACGCCAGAATGTCTGCGACCAAACTTGTTTTGACCCTGCGCACTGCACTTGAGGATGCGTGCAGGCAAATTGATGTTCCGATCGAGCACCTAGCCGGTGTCTCAATCGGAATGGCCGGTCAGGTTGATGCAAACAGGAATTTTGTCCACTGGTCGTCGTCGGTTACCGAAACAAACGTGGATTTCAGTCATATTTTTTCAAAAGAGTTGCCCTGCCCTGCCTTCGTTGAGAACGATGCCAATCTGGTCGCGAAAGCTGAACATCTGTTTGGACTGGGGAAGGGATTGAAGAACTTTCTTGTCGTCACGATCGAGCATGGTGTTGGCCTCGGGATCGTTTTGGACGGCAAGCTCTATCGAGGCGAAAGAGGCTGCGGAGCTGAATTTGGACACACCAAAGTTCAACTGGACGGAGCCCTGTGCCAATGTGGTCAACGGGGCTGTCTGGAAGCCTATGTCGGGGACTACGCCCTGATCCGCGAAATGACGGTCACAGGTCGGACCAACGAAATGCAGACAGTTTCGGACATACATAGATGTGCCGATTCTGGTGACGAAATGGCAATGTCAGTGCTCGCCCGGGCGGGTCAGATGTTTGGGCTTGGAATATCCAATCTGATCAACCTGTTTGACCCCGAATGCATAGTTGTATCGGGCGCGCAGATGAGTTTCGAACACCTGTGTTCGAGTGACGTCTTGACCCGTATTCGAAATGGCGTCGTCAATGTGGACGCACCTTTGCCGGAAATCAAAGTTCATCATTGGGGCGATCTGATGTGGGCCAAGGGCGCAGCCGCCTACGGGATCGAACAAGTCTCGATCCTAAAGGTTAAGGAGCTTACGAAGAATGCGTCCTGACCTTGTTGCGTTTTTTGTTATTGCCACAACTGCAGGGGCCGAAACAAAGCCACCGAAATTCGAAAAAATTGAGATGCCCGCACATGTTTACGATGGCGGCTGGGAGCATTTTGTTGGCGGAGGTGTAGCGGTTTTTGATTGCAATGGCGACGATCTGCCGGAGTTCTTCGTCGCAGGTGGGACCAACCGATCTCAACTGTTCAAAAACACCTCCGGGGAAAAGATTTCCTTTCGCATCGAAACGCCGGATCAGTTGTCCTTGACCGGAGTGACAGGCACGTACCCTTTGGACGTTGATGGCGACGGTTTGATGGATCTGGCTATTTTACGTGTGGGCAAGGACCTCTTGCTAAAAGGGCAACCGAATTGCCAGTTCCGTCCCTTTGATAGTGTCGGTTTTCGGTCCGAGGATCACTGGACCACGGGTTTCTCGGCTACGTGGGAAGAAGATCAATCCTTACCGACTTTGGCATTTGGAACATATGTCGACCGGTTCGATCCAGAAGGCCCATTTGAATCATGTGGGCCAACGCTGCTCTATCGTCCTGAAGGACGCAACTATGGACCGCCGCAACACCTTGAACCCGGCTATTGCTCCCTATCGGTCCTGTTTTCAGACTGGGCGCGCGCCGGGCGGGCCGACCTTCGTGTCAGCAATGACCGCCATTACTATGTTCGGGGCGGTCAGGAACAGCTTTGGGCCATGGAACCTGAACCGCGTCTGTATGCTTTCGATGAGGGATGGCTACCATATTCGATCTGGGGGATGGGGATCGCCTCGCGCGATCTGACCGGAGATGGTTTTCCCGAGGTGTACCTTACTTCGATGGGTGACCAGAAGCTTCAAGTGTTTGACCCGGATGCCGATGGCCCAACATGGCGGGATGCGACCTATGAAAAGGGCACAACGGCCCATCGCCCTCATGTGGGCAGTGACGGAAGACCATCGACCGGATGGCACGCGCAGTTTGGAGACGTCAACAACGATGGTCGGGACGACATTTTCGTTGCCAAAGGCAATGTAGAACAAATGCCAGATGCCGCCCTGAACGACCCGAACACCCTGCTGGTGCAAACCCCCGAAAGTCAGTTCATCGAAGCTTCGGTTGAGGCGGGTGTTGCGTCGATGGCAAAGTCGCGCGGTGCGGCCCTTGCGGATTTGAACAAGGACGGGAGGCTGGATCTGGTGGTTGTGAACCGGGGGTCGCAGCTTGAGGTCAGTCAGAACATTTCGCAGGGCGGTAATTGGCTATTGGTGGATGTCCGGCAAGAAAATTTCAACCGCTCGGCTGTTGGTGGTTTCATCGAAGTCAAAACCACACAAGGTCTACAGACCCGCGAAGTAACAATCGGCGGAGGCCATGCCGGGGGCATCAATGGGCTCCATCACTTCGGCTTGGGAACCGAAATCCGGGCACAGGTTCGGGTGATCTGGCCAGATGGACAAACAGCTGAATGGCGGGAAGTTACACCTAACAGTATAGTTCAGATCATTCGGTGATCATTGATCAACCGGCAGACCACTTGGGACATGGGTCGGGACACCCAGCCGTTTTGCCGGGTCTTCAAGGCTTTTCAGAAAGCCGAGAAGCGCATCAATCTCGCGATCCGTCAGGTCAACTTTCGACAAGTTGTTGCTTTCAGCGATGGTGTCCTTATGAGTTTGGTCCAAAAGTGGGGCCTGATCATCTGAGGTTGGGAAGTCCGGCAACAAGGCCATTTCAATCGAGTAGCTTTGCAACGACACAACCGGGTCCAGATGGTGGCGCACAATGTCTTCAAGACGGGCAAATGCGCCATTGTGCCCGTATGGTGCGGTAAGCGTTACATTCCTGAGCGACGGCGTGCGAAATGCAAACGCGTCTTCGGGGCGACCCGTGACACGAAGACGACCATCGTCCCGCACGTGGTTTTCAAATCGCGCGGATTTTCCGGGTCCGATCTGTGGCAGAGCAATCGAATGGAACTTGTGATCCGTCTGCAACCAGCCAGCGTGACACGCGCTGCACCCGGCCTTTCCGTAAAACAGTTTCATGCCAACTTCGGCTTCATCCGACAGTTTGCCTTCGCCTCGCATTGCGCGGTCAAACGGGCTGTTGTCTGCGCGCCATTCGAAAGCGATGAAATCTGCAATCACATTTGCGATTGCCGTGAAAGTGACCTCGCCATCGGGCTCTATTTCGTCAAACCTTTCCGCGTATTCCGGCACAGAAGCAACACGTGCTGCTATCAGGTCCCACGCGCCGCCCTGCTGAGTCAAAAGCCCCAGTCGAACCGCCTTGCTGATTTCGTTCTCAGAGTAGTGGCCCGCCATTTCGTCCGGCGACAGAACCGGAAACATGGCTTGTGCCGCCAAAGGCGACTGGAACCCAGTCCTCATATGTGTACCCAGCGGGGTTCTGATACCGAATGGGTGCGCCGGATCAGCCTCGAGACGACCATCATGGAAAAACGTCGTGAATTCAGTCGCCCCGAGGTTCCAAAGTCCTGGTGAATTTCGTGGAATGCGCTGTTCCGGGGTATTCTCTGGATCCAGCGAGCGTTTGGCTCCCAGACCAAGCCCGCCTTCGCCTATTCCAAGAGAAAGACCATCTGACGTGCCAAGCTTGGGGTGATGGCAGGTCGCACAGCTGATGTTCTTGTTCCCGGACAAGATTGGGTCGTAGAACAGCAGATGCCCCAAAGAGACCCTGTCGAAATCCGGTTCAACGAACTCTGGCGGATCTCCAAGATCCAGCGCAATTGCCCGATCAGCACCCGCGACCCACAGGCCGAGAACAGGAATGAGCCAACTAGCTTTCATACCGGCCCTCTGAGACCTCAAGAGCAAGCATCTGGCGGTAGGGATTGTCCGGCTCAACGACGATCGAAGGAAACGTGGGGATGTTCGGAGCGTTTGGGTATCCCGACGGCTCGATACACACTCCTGCCGACCCGGAAAGTGGCGGCGCGAGCGTTGCACGCGTATAGACCTGCGCTCCATATTGATCGGAATAGGCAGACAGAGAAAGCCCGGAAGGCGCCGTCAATACCGCCACCCGAGCTTTTGGATCACGATCTTCCGCGAAGCAGAAATAGTGATCGATCCCGTCCGGAACATGCCTGATCGGTTTTGGAGTTGAAAAATCCAGATCGCCTTCCTTGGTTGAACGTAACCGGCCCGAGGGAACGCCCTCGTCATCAATTGCCAGATACCGTCTTGAAGCAAGTGTCAGTTTGTGTCCGTCAACTCCTTCATCGCTTCCCAAAGTGTAGTAGTTGTGTTGCGTCACGCTTATTGGGGTGGGACGGTCAGAATGCGCCGCAAACGTGTAGATCAATCGCGGCGATTTTATCGTGACCCTGACTTCGAACCTGACGTCGCCCGGGAAACCGCTTTCCCCATCGCGGGAAAGGTAGCTCAGAACGGCCGTGTTTGGTTCAGACTGCTCAAGGTTCCAGAATTGTTTTGAAAGACCCTCAACGCCTCCATGCAAAGTATTCTCGCCTTCGTTGGCGCTCAGTTCAAAGCTTACGCCGTCCAAGTCGAATTTTGCGCCGCCAATTCGGTTTGCAACCCGCCCGACAATTGCGCCCATATAACTCTTGTCGGCGAAATACGCGGTGGGGTCATCGAACCCAAGGACCAGCGGCACGTCCTTGTACCACCACCCTTGCGTGATCGCCCCATAGTTGAGGATCGAGGCCCGCATGTCCCCATCGGTAAGCAGGGCCGTTTCCAACCGAGATGACAGTTTCGCTTTGGCTGTCATCTTACCGCCAATGGCGCCAGCGCCTTGTAGAATTGTCGGTATCGCCCGTATTCATTTTCATACGCATCGACAAGGTCGCCACGCGGTTCGATGTTTTCCTTGATATCCGGCGGCGTCATGACTTCACGTGGTTCTGCACTGTTGGCCGCACAGATAGCCAAGCGCGCCGCCCCCATGGCCGCTCCGAATTCGCTCCCTTTTGGCACGGCCAGCGGCACCTGCAGAACTGTGGCCAGTGTTTCCAACCAGAACCGGGATCGCGCGCCGCCTCCGACTGCCGTCAGGCGGGCAGGTGCGGTTCCGGTACTTTTCAGGGCCTCCATGCAATCCCTCATTGCAAATGCAACGCCTTCCATAACGGACTGGGTCAGATCGGCAGGTTCCGACGCGACGTCCACGCCCAAGAACGCGGCCCGTATCAAGCTGTCATTGTAGGGGGTCCGCTCGCCTGAGAGGTACGGCAGGAAGGTAATCGAAGAGGGGCCGACCAAAGTGTCCGGCAACTCCGCTGCCAGTTTTTCCACAGGCTGGCCAAGGTTTCGCGATAGCCAGTTCATGCTGTTTGTCGCAGAAAGGATGACCCCCATCTGGATCCACGTCTCAGGGATAGCATGACAAAAGCAGTGCACCGCAGTTTCCGGCGCGGGGGCATATACATCTCTGGCAACAAGTAGAACGCCTGACGTTCCCAAAGACACAAACCCCGCGCCGTCCTGTATGCTTCCAATGCCACAGGCCGCGGCTGCATTGTCACCGGCACCACCTGCAACAACCACTGTTCTGGAAAGCCCCCAGTCCTGCTTTAGCTCGGCCCTGAGCTCACCGCCCGGCGCACTGCCCTCGACCAGACGCGGCATCTGTTCCGGGCGCATGTGGCCCAACCTCAGCGCTGTTTCTGACCATTGGCGTTGGGCAACATCCAACCAGGATGTACCGGCACTGTCTGACATGTCCGAAACATAGTCGCCAGACAGCCAGATCCTCAAAAAATCTTTTGGTAACAATACCTTTTCGATTTTCGAGAACACGTCCGGTTCATGCAACCGTACCCATTCCAGTTTCGGGGCCGTAAACCCCGGAAAGACGATATTGCCCGAAATGCTGCGCATTTGTGGCACCTGGTCAAGCACTCTTGCCTCATCAGCCGACCGTGTATCGTTCCAAAGAATGCAGGGCCGCAATACCTGACCGGCGGAATCAAGAAGAGTGGCCCCGTGCATATGTCCGCTCAGTCCAATGCCCCGAAGCTTGGCGAATGATGGTTCGTTATTCGCACGCAGCTTCCCAACAACTTCGGTACAGGCCCTGATCCAGTCCGATGGGTCCTGCTCGGACCAACCGGGTTTCGGTGTCGAAGTTGAAATGATAGCCTCGGCGTCGCTTATCACCTGCCCGGTGTCGTCCACCAGAATCCCCCTGAGACCCGACGTTCCCAAATCCAATCCAAGATACATTCGGCGTCATCCTTCGGATTTTTTTAGCTGATAAAATTATTTACGGCAGACATCATGTCAAGGCACAGTTCGCGCTATTCCAGCTTGACCCACGCCGCGTTTCTGGCAGAGCTTTGGACGCACGCAGACACGAACCTGACACCATTCAGTCCGTCCTGAACCGTCGGGTAGACCACGGTCGGGTTCGGCGACGTGCCGCTTCGAAAGGCCAAAATGGCTTCTGCGGCTTCACTGTAGATATTCGCAAAGCCTTCCAGATACCCTTCTGGATGTCCCGGCGGAACCCTACTGAGCCGGTTGGCCGCATCCCCAGCCCCGGCCCCGTTCCGGGTGATCAGACGCTTTGGTTCGCCATACGGAGTGAACCACAGATAGTTCGGATCTTCCTGTGCCCATTCCAGGCCACCCTTTTCGCCGTATACGCGTAAACGGAGGGCATTTTCGTTGCCGGGCGCAACTTGGGAAGACCACAACATGCCGCGCGCGCCGCCCTCAAACCGCAACAAGACATGGGCGTTGTCATCTACTTTCCGCCCCGGAACAAAGGCCTGCAAGTCCGCAGCAAGGCTTTCGGCCTTCAATCCGGTCACAAAGCAGGCAATGTTATAGGCATGTGTTCCGATATCACCCGTTGATCCGCCCGCTCCGGACCGTTCGGGGTCAGTCCGCCATTCGGCCTGCTTGAAATCCTGCTGTTCGGTCAGCCAGTCCTGCGGGTATTCGACCTGAACCACACGGATTTTACCTATCTCTCCATTGGCCACCATGTCACGGGCCTGTCGGACCATGGGATAGCCTGTGTAGTTGTGTGTCAGAATGAACAGCGCGTCTGAGTTTTCGGCCGCCTTGACCAGCTTCTTCGCATCCCCAAGGGTAGATGTAAGCGGCTTGTCGCAAATCACGTGAATGCCGCGCTTGAGGAACTCACGCGCGGCGGCATAGTGAACGTGATTGGGTGTGACGATTGAGACCGCTTCGATCCCAGATTTCAGCCGCGCTTCTCTGATCGCCATCTGTTTGAAATCGTCGTAGACCCGGTCGAGGCCCAACGCTTCTCCGCTTTCACGCGATTTCTCAGGGGTAGAAGACAGCGCTCCGGCGACCAGTTCGAACTTATCGTCCAATCGTGCCGCAATGCGATGCACACCCCCTATGAACGCGTCGTTGCCGCCGCCGACCATGCCAAGGCGAATACGACCCGAGGTTTCTTCACTGCGTCCGGCTACCATCAATCTATCCCCAGCATATTTCGATTGGCCGCTTCATCGGTGCCACTGTCAGCAAAGTCGTCAAAGGCTTTCTCGGTCACACGGATGATGTGATCAGATACAAACCGGGCCCCTTCCCGCGCTCCGTCCTCGGGATGTTTCAAACAGCATTCCCATTCGACAACGGCCCACCCATCAAAATCATTGGCCGCCATTTTCGAAAACACCGCTCCAAAATCGACCTGACCATCGCCCAGGGACCGGAACCGCCCAGCCCGATCGACCCAGTTTTGGTAGCCAGAGTAAACGCCTTGCCGACCGGTTGGGTTAAATTCGGCATCTTTGACATGGAACATCCTGATCCGGTCTTTGTAGATGTCGATATTGTCCAAATAGTCGAGGCATTGCAAAACGTAGTGCGACGGGTCGTACAACATGCACGCCCGCGCGTGATTTCCTGTACGCTCCAGAAACATCTCGTAGGTCACACCGTCATGCAGGTCTTCACCCGGATGGATTTCGTAGCATACATCGACGCCGCAGTCTTCCGCGTGGTCCAATATTGGCAGCCACCGGCGGGCAAGCTCGTCAAATGCCGTTTCAATCAAGCCCGCAGGTCGTTGCGGCCAAGGGTAGACATAAGGCCAAGCCAGCGCGCCCGAGAATGTTGCATGAGCTGAAATACCCAGGTTGCGCGAAGCGGTCAGCGCCTTTTTGACCTGATCCACAGCCCATTCCTGCCGGGCTTTCGGATTTCCCCTGACACTTTCGGCGGCGAACCCATCAAACGCAGTGTCATAGGCAGGGTGAACCGCCACAAGTTGACCCTGAAGGTGCGTGGACAGCTCGGTGACATCTACGCCGTTCTCTTTGGCCTTGCCTTTGAAATCATCGCAGTAGTCAGTACTGGAAGCGGCGGCCTCAAGGTCAAACAACCGGCCATCCCAACTTGGGACCTGAACGCCAGTATATCCGCAATCCGCCGCCCATTTGGTGATGGCGTCCCATGAATTGAAGGGCGCTTCGTCTCCGGCAAACTGTGCCAGAAACAACGCTGGGCCTTTGATTGTCTTCATAATGTGTCCTCCCCATAACCGATGCCTCTAAGGCGGCAAATTTTCCTTTAGATAGATGTCGATACGAATGCGCTCTTGTGCCTTGTTGAAAGGAACCTTGTCTGATGTCGCGCGCAGAAGACGGACCGCTGATCGAACCAGATGGCCCGAATCCTGCGAGATCAGCGCGTCAAAAGTACCGCGGCTGAGTGCGTCTCGGCTGAGCGGCGTGAGTTCATGAGCAATGATCACCAAGTCCGTGCTGACCTTGCTGTCTGAGAGAAACTGAATCAGTCCGGCGTTGCCCGCAGCAGAGGAATAGATTCCGACAAGATCCGGGTATGTCTCAAAAATCTCGGGCATCATCTTGTAGATCAGGTCTGGATCATCCCGGCCTTCGACCGACGCCACGACGTCGAGATGGGGAAAATCCTCGGCAATGACCAGATCAAAGCCCTGACGTCTTTCCAGATGATCTCGTGCCAGACGCGAACCCGTGAGAACCAGAACTTTTCCTTTGCGATGCACAAAGCGTCCCATCAGCTGGGCGGCCGTGCGACCTGCGGAAACATTGTCAATTCCAACAAAGTGGTCTCGGGCCGAACTGGGAAGGTCGGATACCAACGCCACCACTGGAACACCTTTGTCCCTGACCCTTTTTACCGCATCTCGTACCGACGGCGTTTCCGGGCCGAAAACGGCAACACCATCGACATCCCGATTGTCCAACGCGTCCAGTATTTCCACAATTTCCTGAGGATCGAACGGTGCAACCCGCTGGATTTTCATCCGAGTCCGCTCGATAAACTGGTCGCGCGATTGTTCAACGATTTGCTTGCACAATGCCTCGACAAACTCGTTGTCCGTATCAGGCAGCACGAACAAGAAGTTGTAGACACGCTTGCGCGCAAGATTTGCCGCAGCCGTATCCCGCACGTATCCCAGTTCATCAATCGCCTTTTGCACCTTTTGAACGGTCACCACCCGCACCCCGGGTCGTCTGTTCAAAACCCGGTCAACTGTCGCCAAGCTGACACCTGCAACGCGCGCGATGTCATTGACAGTTGGTTTCTTCACCAGTTCCAGTTTGTGCTTTTGGTCTTTCACGTGTGGTTCAGCCTTCAATCTCCCGCGCCAGACCCTCGAACAACAAGGCGACGGCTTCAGCGCCAGGATCATTGTTTCCCATCAGATTCTCCTCGGGAACATAGGCGGCACGGCCAGCCTTGGCACGATGAATGTTTGCGGTGCGGTCAGCCCCTTCACGCGCCGCTCTTGCAGCTTGCGCCAGACCCGAAGGCAAAGCGTCCAGCGCGGGCGCCAACGCATCGATCATCGTCCTGTCACCCACCTTGGCTCCTCCGACTTGGCTGACACGGTTCAGACCTTCCACAAGAGATTTTGGTATCGACGCGCCGCTGGCACAGGCATCTCCAGCGGCATTGAAGAAGATTGCAAGAATAACGCCTGAAGACCCGCCCATTGTCTGGCTCAGTTCATTGCCCAAGGCGGGGAAAAGTTGCGTCAAATCCGCAAGCGGCATCCGATCCAGGCTGCTTTGCAACGCTCGGGCGGCAGTCGCCAATGTGCTGCCGGTGTCACCATCTCCGGACTTGGCGTCCAACTCGTTCAGATCTTTCTCTGCATGGATCAGCAACTCGGACAATCGCGCAATTGTTTGTTTCGTTTCTGCATTGTTGGAAGGAATGGGGTCGATCGGGGTCAGACCATCAGGCAAAGGCGCAACTTGAACCGGGCTGATGCTGTTTACCCCCGGCCAAGCCACCAGACCAACCGGAGCTTCAAGCGCCGACAATTCGTCCTGATTGGCAGGCAGCACCGAAACCGAGAACCCGTGCATGTCCAGCGATGTCATCATAGGCGCAGGGCCAACAATGTGGCGTGCCAGCTCTGTCTCGGTCAAAGCGTGCGTCAGCACGGCCATTTCCAAAGGCGTTGTGGATCCAAGGTTGTTGACCAAGGCCACACACTCCCCTGAACCCACCCGTTGTTTCAGCTTTTCCACAACGGTGGACATAGCCGTGACGGCATTCGCGAAATCCACCTGCTCGACACCGGGTTCGCCGTGGATACCCAGACCCAACTCTGCTTTACCCGGCGCAATTCTGTCTTCTTTCGGAGACCCGGGAACGGTGCAAGTGTCCAAACTCATCCCGATGCTGACCACTTTGTCGATGACGCTTTTTGCGGCCTTGGTCACCGTGTCCAGGTCTGCTCCGTCCTCTGCAAGCGCGCCCGCGATCTTGTGCACAAACAAGGTTCCCGCCACACCGCGCGGTTGCGGCAGGTCGGGCAAGGCGATGTCGTCATCCACCACCACCATTTCTACCTTGCGTCCCAACGCACGGGCGCGTTCAGCGGCAAGCCCAAAGTTCAATCGATCACCAGTGTAATTCTTGACGATCAGCAAACACCCCGCCTTGCCGGTCACGGCAAGAATACCCGCAAGCACCGCTTCGACCGATGGCGATGCAAAGACTTCTCCGCAGACAGCGGCGGTCAGCATCCCTGCCCCGACAAAACCCGCATGCGCGGGCTCGTGACCGGAGCCGCCACCAGAAACCAGCGCCACTTTCGTTTTGTCCCAATCCGAGCGGTAGACCACCTTGATATGCGGATAACCGTCCAACCGGGTCAGTGTTCCTCCGGAAGACGCCAAAAGACCGTCTATCGCCTCTGTTACAAGAGTTTCCTTTGTGTTGAGGAACTGGGCCATGCTTTTGCTCCTTAAGTCACACGCGCGCCAGACGCGTCAAAATACAAGGGGTTTTGAGGGCGGATTTTTATCGTTTGTCCGGCGGGATAGTCCTGATGAACATCAATCAGGGTCACAACCACGTGGCCGTTCAAATCCAGGTGTAACCGCGTTTGGTCGCCCAGGTGTTCGGCACGGATCACGCGGGCATCGCTGCCCTCACCTTCCACGATATTCTCGGGACGCAGGCCAATCTGAGGGCCCTTGTGATCCCCGCCGAACAATTCGGATGGCAGGATATTGATCCTCGGCAAACCCAGTCGGCTGGCAACATACACACTACGCGGGTTTTCATAGATGTCCCGAGGTGTGCCGTATTGAACCAACCGGCCCTCTTCCAGCACGCCGATATGTGTCGCCATCGTCATCGCCTCGACCTGATCATGCGTCACGTATAAAAGCGTAGACCCCAAATCCGCCTGAATCCGCTTGAGTTCGACCCGCAAATCCGCCCGCAACTTGGCATCCAACGAACTGAGCGGTTCGTCCATGAGAAAGATCTGTGGATCGCGCACCAGCGCACGCCCGATCGACACGCGCTGCATCTCGCCACCGGAAAGCTCAGTGGCCTTGTTGTCCAGTTTATGCGGGATCTGCAGAATCTCTGCGACTTCGTTGACCTTCCTTGTGATCTCGTCTTCAGGCGTCCGGAGGATCGGGGATCGCAGCGGAAACGACAGGTTCTCGCGCACCGTCATATGCGGGTACAGCGAGTATTGCTGGAAGACCATGGCCACATCACGCTGTGCGGGCGTTTCAAGCCCTACGTCCCGTCCTGCAATGCGAACCGACCCTGAATCCAATTTCTCCAACCCGGAAATCAACCGCAGCGTTGTTGTTTTTCCTGCGCCGGTCGGACCCAACAGCACCACAAAAGCCCCGTCAGAGATCGTCATCGAGATTTCGTCGACTGCTTTGATATTGCCGAAGGACTTTGAGATGTTTTCCAGAACGACTTCAGCCATGCCCTAGCACCTCATCGTTCAAAACGGACCTTAACGCCCGGCCCGTGGACTGTTCAAAAAGGCTCACGGTCGGGGAACGAAACTCCAGACCGACGGTTTCCCCGGGGCTGACTGTCTCGCGCGCGTTGATGCGGGCCTTCAACTCGCCATTCGGGCTTTGCAATGTCACAATCTGGGTGGTCCCCAGATATTCAGCCGCCAAAACCTTGGCGCGGTAGCCACTTGCGTCTGACAGAAACACATGCTCGGGCCGGACACCAAAGACAAGATCACCTTCGGCCCCTTCCATCAGTTTCGGGACAGCCTCGTCATGGCCGTTCAACCGTACCAATTCAGAACCGGGTGCGACCTTGCCCTGAAACGGCAGGAAGTTCATTGAAGGAGAACCTATGAAATCCGCGACAAACATGGTCGCCGGTTTGTCATAGATTTCCTGCGGCGTTCCGAATTGCTCGATCACGGCGTTGTTCATCACGACGATTTTGTCGCCCATCTGCATCGCTTCGAGCTGATCGTGCGTAACATAGACGGTGGTCGCGCCCATGCGATCGTGCAGCGCGCGCAATTCCTCGGCCATATGTTCCCGAAACTCAGCGTCCAAGGCGCCAAGAGGTTCGTCCATCATGAAGGCCTTGGGTTCACGTACAATCGCGCGTCCAAGCGCAACACGCTGTCTGTCACCACCTGAAAGCCCGCCGACCGGACTGTCCAGAATGTCTGTTATCCCCAGAATTCCGGCAACTTCCTCCACCTTGGCTTTGACAGCCGCGCGCGGCATCCCCTGCGAAATCAACGGATAGCTGATGTTCTTGCGTACATTCATGTGCGGATACAGCGCGAACATCTGGAACACAAAGGCGATATCCCGTTCGGATGGCGGCCTTTGGCTGATCTCTTCTCCGTCGAGATAGATCTCACCCGATGTCGGAAGCTCCAACCCTGCAATCATCCGCAGCGTCGTTGTCTTGCCGCACCCCGATGGTCCGAGCAGCATGAAGAACTCACCATCCTCAATCGTGAACGAGCTTTCCCGGACAGCCGTGAAATCGCCGAACATCTTCTTGACGTTGTTAACTACGATCTGGGCCATTTCTACTCCGGAAAATGGCTGACGATGATGAACATGACGGTTCCGGTCAGCGTGACGACAAAGGAATAGGTGAATGCCCAAAGGACAAAGGGCTGCATCAGCATAAACACACCAACAGCTATCAGTATGGTCGCAACCATCTCCCATGGTCCGCGGCGAAATCGCATCAGCCCTGTCAGAAACTCGCTCATTTGCGCACAGCTCCGAATGTGATCCCGCGCAGCAGGTGCTTGCGCATCAGGATGGTGAAAATCATGACCGGGATCAGGAAGATCGTGGCGCCCGCAGCGACGGCAGGCCAGTCCAGACCACCGATACCAATGATGGTTGGGATAAAGGGCGGTGCAGTCTGCGCGTTGGCCGAGGTCAGCAGCACCGCAAAGGCGTATTCATTCCAGGCGAAGATCAGACAGAAGATTGCAGTCGACGCTATGCCAGTTGCTGCCTGCGGCAGGACCACTTTGTAGAACGCCTGAAACCGGGTGTAGCCGTCGATCAGAGCTGCTTCTTCGTATTCTCGCGGGATTTCATCGATAAATCCCTTCAGCAACCAGACCGCCAATGAGATATTCACGCCGGTATACAACAGGATCATGCCCAGATGCGTATCACTCAGCCCTAGGTTCCTGAACATCAGGAAAATCGGGATCGCGACCGCCACAGGAGGCATCATTCTGGTACTCAGGATAAAAAACAAAAGATCATCCTTGAGCGGCACCTTGAACCTGCTGAACGCGTAGGCCGCCAATGTCCCCAAGAAGATGCTGAGGAACGTCGATCCGAACCCGATGATGACCGAGTTCATGAACCGCTCGCCAAACTTGGAAGGGCCAACGATCACCATGTCGTATTGGCGCACAATCTCGTCGGCCCAATTCTGCGGCGGGTTCGCTTCCAAAAACTCCTGTGTCTGGCGCGTGCGGGTGGTGAACAGGTTGACGTAGCCCTCAAGCGTTGGATCAAAAACCACCTTGGGCGGATAGCTGATGGCATCAGAAGGGGATTTGAATCCGGTCAATAGAATCCACACCAAGGGGATCATTGTGATCAGCGCGTAGGTGATGACCAAGCCACCTGCGATCCATTTTGATCGTTTCGAAGGTTCGGTGACGGAAAAACTGCTCATCTCTGTTTCACCTTGTTCAGGGCTTTGACGTAGATCGACGCAAGGCCGAACACGGTGACAAAAAGGATGATTGCATAAGCCGAGGCATAGCCCGTGCGCCATTTCTCAAAGGCTTCGCGTTTCAGGTTGATCGAGGTCAGTTCCGTGACAGACCCCGGCCCGCCACCGGTCAGCTGAACCACCAGATCGAACATCTTGAAGTTCTCGATCCCCCGGAACAGCACCGCCAGCATCAGGAACGGCAGCACCATCGGAATGGTGATCGTGAAGAACTGCCGGAGCTTGCTGGCTCGGTCGATTTCGGCGGCTTCGTAGATGTAGTCGGGAATGCTGCGCAGCCCGGCCAGACAGATCAGCATCACAAACGGCGTCCACATCCAAGTGTCGACAATGACGATCGCCCACGGCGCCAGCGTCACCGATCCCAGCATTTCAAAGCTCGACGGGTCTTTGCCCGTGAACCACGACACAATGTAGTTGAACAACCCGATCTGAGGCTGATACAGGAACTTCCAGAAGTTTCCGACCACGGCCGGGGACAACATCATCGGAAGCACGATGATGGTCGTCCAAAGATCATTGCCCTTGAATTTCTTGTTGATCAGCCAAGCCAGCGTGAACCCGATCAGGACCTGAAAGAAAATCGTCCAGAACAGGAAATGCGCGGTGGCCTGCATGTTCAGCCAGGTGTCCGAGTCGGTCAGGATTCGTTCATAATTCCTGAACCCGACATCCTTGACCTCTCGCCCGATCCGGTTAGCCTTGTAGTTGGTAAAGCTCAGCTGGATGGTCCAGATCAATGGAAAGATGTTGATCGCCAGAAGCAGGAAAATCGTAGGAGAGATAAAGATCCAGGCGATCGCCCGATCCGATAACCCTCTGATTTTGCGCGCAACTCGCGCGGGCGTTGCCCGGGCAACGCGATCTACGGTCCTGTCAGACATCTCTTTGCCAGTTCTTGTCGGTTTCGGACGAGGGGGGTGATGGAGGAGCGGGTCACTGCCCGCTCCAACCCTGGTGCCGGATTACAGCTTGCCTTCGTCTTCGAAGACTTCCGTCCAGTCCTCGATCAACAGATCAAGTGCTTCCTGAGCCGTGCCCTGATCAGCAACGACATAGTCGTGGATGCGTTTTTGCATGGCCAACAGTAGCTCCGCATACGCGGGTTCCTGCCAGAAATCCTGCACCCCACCCATTGCTTCTAGGAAATCACCGGCAAACGGTTGGCTGTCCACGAACCCGGGGTCTTCCAGCACCGAGTTATGTGCGGAATAGCCACCCAGTTCCCACCATTTGGCCTGAACTTCGGGCTGAGCAAACCACTTGATATATTCAAGTGCTGCATCCTGTTTGTCAGAATAGCTGACAACAGAAATCCCCTGCCCTCCCAATGTCGAACCAGCCTGGTTCTGGGGCGGGTTCACGAAGAAGTCGATCTTGTCGCCGCCCGTGTTCGGATCAGCATAAAGACCCGGGAAGAACGCAAACCAATTCATCGCCATGGCGACCTGACCAGACTTAAAGGCGTCCAGGCTTTCACCCATGTACGAGTTGGTGTAGCCCGGCGGCGTCGCGGTCTTGTAGAACTCTTTGTAGAATTCCAATGCCTCAACCGCTTCCGGTGAGTTCACGGCGCCTTCCATGTCATAGGAACCGGGCGTGTTTTCGTATTTGAATCCCCAAGGATACAATGCCCCGGTCACGCCCATCGTGATCCCTTCGGACCCGCGCTCTGTAAAGATTGCTGCGCCGTAAACCGTCTTTCCGTCGATCTCGCGACCCTGGAAGAACTGGGCAATCTGCAGCAGTTCTTTCTGGGATTGAGGCTCACGCAGGTCCTGACCGGTGGCCTCTTTATAGGCCGCCTGGATATCCGGGTTTTCGAACCAGTCCTTGCGATAGAACCAACCGTTCGCATCTCCCATGGCCGGAAGCGCATAGTAATTCGGCGTGCCCTTTGGCCATGTCGAGTAGGCATAAACCGTAGCAGGTGCGAAATCGTCCATGCTGATGCTCTCGGCATCGAAGAAGTTGTTCAGCTTCACGTAGTGCCCGTTCTCGGCGCCACCGCCGATCCATTGGCTGTCTCCGATCAACAGATCACACAGCTTCCCGCCAGAGTTCAGTTCGTTCAGCATCCGGTCCGCAAAGTTCGGCCAGGGCACAAATTCAAAGTTCATCGTGTGGCCGGACTGAGCTTCGAACTCTTTGGAGAGCTCGACAAGTGCATTGGCCGGGTCCCACGCCGCCCAACACAGCGTCAGATCTTCGGCATTTGCCTTGGTGGAAAGAGTAGTAGCGGCAAGGACTATTGCGCTGGCCGAAGCCAGTTTCGTGTAAGTCATCCATTCCTCCCTTTTTTGCGCCGTCAATCGAGGATGTGCGAATCGCGGCATGTTTCCAAGGCTATTTGAGGTACGCACCTCAAGTCCAGAATTTTTTGAGGTTCGTACCTCATACTTCACATTAAGGGTCACCTTATATCGATATAACATATTGTTTTAATAACGATTATTGACAAAAAAATGACAAAAAAATCAAACACGGCGACGTGGATTGATCCAATAAGGAAGCCGTCAGTTGGTTTATTTTTTCACCTCGACACTGTCTTGCTGCATCGATCCCGGCAGAGTTTTCGACTCCCAAGTGGTTAAGTGCTGACAACATGTACAAGACCATCCATACCAACGGAGGGACCACTTCGGTCAATCAGGGATGAACATATGAACAACATCACGATTGCCGCCATCAACCGTTACCCAATCAAAGGTTTGAGCGCCGAACCTCTTGGCACGGTGGAACTGCGTCAAGCAGAAGGCATTCCTGATGATCGGCTATACGGGTTTGCGCGCTACAACTCCGGTTTCGACCCGCTTAGTCCTCAACCCCTGCCAAAAGATCGTTTTGTGGTGCTTCTCAAAAACGCGGCTCTGGCGGGTTTGAAAACGGTCTTCAATTCAGACACACAATTGCTGGAGATTGACAACGGTGGAAAAGTCCATCGTTTCGATATGCACGCGCCTCAAAATCAAAGGGAGGCTGAACGCTTTATTCACACCACCCTGGGCCTAGAGGACCCTGAACCCCCAACGTTTGTTTCCTCCCACCCACACCGCTTTACCGATGTCTCGGTTGTGTCGCCGCAAATGATGAACGCGATATCCATCCTGAACCTGGCCTCTGTCGACGCACTATGCAGAACGCTCGATGAAAATATCGACCCTGCGCGTTTCCGGGCAAACATTGAAATCGACGGCTTGCCTCCGTATGCCGAATTGGAGGCCGTCGGGTCCACCATGAGATTTGGGACTGTCGAACTAAAAATACTCTCCAGGACCAAGAGATGCGCCGCGACCGAAGTAAATCCGAAAACAGCACAGCGTGACCTGAGGGTACCCTATCTGCTTAGAAAGCACTTGGGTCACATGGATATGGGCGTCTATGTTGAGGTGGCGACCGGAGGCGCACTCTCCGTTGGACAATCCGGTAAGCTGGTGGGGTTCGACCAATCTACGATTTAGCGTAGTCCGGCCGGTTCTTCAAAAAATCCGACAATGCCACCAATTGCCCTCATACCCCCGATCACGGCAAGAAGACGTGTTTGTCCAAACTACTTCGCCCAACTTGCCCGTAGGTTCGATTGTGAGGTGAAGAACTGCGCGATCGGGTTTGGGACGATTTCAATTCAAGTCCGGTGCCCGCCAGTACTTTGTTCCTGTAGCATTTGCAGCAACGCGCCAGCCCTTTTTGGTGAGTACGAAAAAAGACCGGCCATCGACAAACCTGATGTTTTCACCGGCTTTGCCGCCTCCGAACATCGCGGCGGTTTCCGCAGTTGCATCGTATCCGTCATTGATAAACTTCAGAAAATCGCCGGATGTTTCGAACAGGATCACGATCTGCGACTCGAACCCGCCAATACCCAATGCGGCCCCCACACCACCTGTTCCCATGTTCATGTAGGTCTCGGAACCATTTTCTCGCGAGATTGCAACACCACGTCCATACCCCGCTGTAACGGGCATGATCGTAATCTTTCGTGTGTCAAAAACGGCGTACCCGGCACTGATCTGATAGAGAGCATCCGCATCCGGATTTTCGGTTGTCAGCCTATCGATCACCGTGGTGGCCATTTGATCCAGTTCGGCCCGGGTTTCGTCTGCGGTGGCTTCGTTTGTCACCAGATCTACAGTGGAATCGACGGTCTCGCCCACACGTTCAATACCCGTTTCGACCGAAGCACCAACTTTTCCGGCACCTTTTTTCAGTCCTTGCAAAAAGTTCTCCGCAGAGGCTTCACACCCCAGAACCACACCGAACCCAATTGCAACTACCTTTTTGAGAATGCTCATTGTTCCACCTCCGCGCCGTTATTGTCTTTGGGCGTGTGCGTGCGCAGTCCGAGTGTGCTCTGACATCTGGATCGGCGCAAGCGCTGAAACAGCTCATCGCACTCAGAGCAATGTAGCAAAACCCTTTGAGGATCGCCGCTCAGTCCCTCACCCAAACAATATATGACGCGAATAGGCCATCTTTATCAAAAACAGTTGGAAACGAATTCACCAAACATTTATATCTTCACGGCAGTTCGGGCCTTGGGCAGATAGACAAACCATGTTGGAGCGTC
The DNA here is from genome assembly GCF_056542645.1 of Ruegeria sp. AB5. Classification (NCBI taxonomy): domain Bacteria; kingdom Pseudomonadati; phylum Pseudomonadota; class Alphaproteobacteria; order Rhodobacterales; family Roseobacteraceae; genus Ruegeria; species Ruegeria sp. AB5. Next base: position 48,091 of record NZ_JBQGAE010000009.1, on the reverse strand, counting down.
AGGCGCCCACAATGTCCCGGGGAAAACTTCTATCAGGAGTCCCTTTCCCAGTTCTTCCTTGATCGCCAGACGCGATTTGATTGAAAGGCCCAGACCGTACAGTACGGTTGCAGTCAACGCCTCATAGTTCAAGACAAGCACGCTTGAACGCACGGTTGCCTCTTTCTGATGTGCCTTTCTATCAGCAATCGCGATCCAGATGTGCCATGCCGGGACAGGTAGTCAGGCGAGGCGTAGATGATGCGCTGTTTCTCGGTCAACTTGCGGGCAACAAGGGCGCTGTCCGGCAAGTTGATTACGCGGATTTCCGTCGCTCGGAATCGCGATCAACGTGAGATGAAACCATACTGCGGTGTTTACAATGCACAGTGAAACACGACACCGCGTGGCAACAGACCTACTGTCTGGCCGGTGGGGAGAAGAGGCTCTTGGCACCAAATCGGTCAGCGTCGTCAGTTTCGGAAGAAGGCTTGTGAACCCAGGGGGATTGCGATTGTCGAAGTCAGTTCCCCGATACGCTTGATCAATCGCTCTTTGGCTTACCTATCACCAGCGAGGCACATCCGGTCAAAGCCGCCGCGTCGTCGTCTACGATCCAGACAGACGGCGAAAGAGATACGTATTCGTTGTCATGCAATAGCGCCGAACAGCAAATCCCGGCCCGTTCCCCCACAAGCGAACTGCGGGCCACACCACCGGCCAGAAAGATGCCTCCGGTGGGCAGATAGGCAACTTTCAACTCGCGCAACAACACGCCGATTAAATGTGCGTAGCCGTCGAGTACGGCATCAAACTCTTCATTTCCGGGTCGACCAGTTTTGGCGATGTACGGCGTTGCGCTGGCAGCTGTCTCATCAGTAAGCAAGGACAAAAACCTGCGACGACCACGACCCGAGAACAGTGTCTCAACGGTCGGGAAAGCAGCCGAAAGACCCGGTTTCAGGTTGTTCAACTCTGCGCTGACCGAAGCATAGAGGCTGGTATGGCCGGCCTCGACTGGCAGGCAGACGGTCTGATCCCCCAGATCAATCGCGGGACTGACATTGAAGCCGGTACCAATGCCAACCACCAGCGCCTGTCTTTGCCGGGATCGTGGTGCATCGTTGGTAACAAGCGATACCAGTTGCGCAGGTTGCAAATGGAACGCGGCATGTCCCAAAGCCGTCAAATCGTTGATTATGCACACGGTGGCACCCGAGAACCGGGACGACAGAGCCGCGCCATCGATCACCCAATCCAGATTTGTCAGCCTGCCCCTGTTTCCATTGACCGGCCCGGCCATTGCGACCACAATCTGTTCCGGAATGCAGGTGCCGACCTCATCGAAGAAGGCAAGGATCACATCCTCGAAACAGGCGTAGTCCGCGTTCCTGTACCCCCGAGGGCTTTCGACCTCGGCGGTGTTGGGTCCCGTTAGGGCCAGCCGTGTGTTCGTACCGCCGATATCCGCAACCAGACGCATAGTGCTAGTTCAACCGCTCGCCGGTCTCTTTTGCGAAATAAGACACTTTGCTCATATCGATGGCAAAGTTCAGCACTTCGCCGGCCCTGGCACTGGTTTCAGCGTGCAGACGCGCCGTAACCTGTTTACCACCCAATTCCGAGACGACATATGTGTCCGCACCAGCGGGTTCGACCATATCGACCAGACATGCGGCCTCTTGCACCCCTGCCCCGGCACGGAAGCCAGCCTCGGCAATATCTTCGGGACGCAAGCCGAGGATCACATCCTTAGGCAGAGAAAGATCGCGGGCGTCGTTCAGAACCAACGTCTCGCCTGATGCACGCGAAATGGCAATCTGCGTGCCCGACCCGTTATTAGTGGCCTGTGCCGGGATTAGGTTCATCGCTGGCGAACCCATGAAATCGGCCACAAAAAGATTGGCCGGATTGTTGTAAATCTCGGCCGGGCTGCCAATTTGTTGCACGACCCCGCCTTTGAGAACCACGATTTTGGTGGCCAACGTCATGGCCTCGATCTGGTCATGGGTCACGTACACGATGGAAGCATCCAGCGTCTGGTGCAGCTTTTTGATCTCGGTCCGCATCTCGACCCGCAGCTTGGCGTCGAGGTTCGATAGGGGTTCATCAAACAGAAACAGCTTGGGATCACGCACCAGCGCCCGGCCCATCGCGACCCGCTGACGCTGACCGCCCGACAATTGGCTTGGGCGACGGTTCAGCAGCGGTTCGATCTGCAAGAGCGACGCGACCTCTTTCAGCTTGGCGTCCTGCGTCGTGGGGTCTACCCCGCGCACTTTCATACCAAAGGTGATGTTTTTGGCCACGGTCATCGTCGGGTAGAGCGCATACGACTGGAACACCATCGCTATGTCGCGATCCTTGGGGCTGACATGGGTCATGTCGTTGCCGCCGATGGAGAGCGTCCCACCGGTTATTTCCTCCAGTCCGGCGATACAGTTCAGCAGGGTGGATTTACCGCAGCCAGAGGGACCAACCAGAACCAGAAAATCACCGGGTTCGATCGAGATGTTGATGTCTTTCAGAATCTCGGTCGCGCCGTAATTCTTATAGAGCTTATTGATGTCGAGAATAGGAGCCATGGGTCTTACCCCTTCACTGAGCCAGCGGTCAGGCCGCGGATGAAATACTTACCGGCAACGACATAGACGAGCAGCGTCGGCAGCCCCGCGATGATCGCGGCAGCCATGTCGACGTTGTACTCTTTGACGCCGGTGGTGGAGTTTACGATGTTGTTAAGCGCAACAGTCACGGGCTGCGTCCCCGCCTGGCTGAACGACACACCGAACAGGAAGTCATTCCAGATCTGCGTGAACTGCCAGATCACTGTCACCACGATGATGGGCAACGACAGCGGCAGGAAGATCGACCAGAAAATCCGCAGGAACCCAGCCCCGTCGACACGGGCGGCCTTGGTCAGCTCTGCCGGAATGGTGACATAGTAGTTGCGGAAGAACAGCGTGGTGAAGCCCAGCCCATAGATCACATGGACGAAGATCAGGCCCGGAATGGTTCCGGCGATCCCCATCATGCCCAGCAGACGCGCCATCGGCAGCAGGACAACTTGGAACGGGATGAAGCAACCAAACAGCATCAGTGAGAAGATGATGTTGGCCCCTTTGAATCGCCATTGCGCCACGACATAGCCGTTCAGCGCACCCAGCAGGGTCGACAAAAACACCGCAGGCACCGCGATCAGGACCGAATTCCAGAAATAGGGCCGCAAGCCTTCACACTGGATGCCGGTACAGGCCCCGGACCATGCGGTTTTCCAGGCATCGAAGCTGACCTCACGTGGCAGCGAAATCAGGCTGCCGGTGCGAATTTCCTCAAGGCTTTTTAGCGATGTCGTCAACATAACGAACAGCGGCATCAGGTAATACAGCGCAAACAGGCCCAGCAGGACATACAGCAACCAGCGCAGGGCAATCTTGCCGGCGGCACTTTGGCTGCGGGTTTGGGGCATCGACAGATCAGTCATTTTTCGCCCTCAGCTCTGAATAAAGATAGGGAACCACGATGGCAAAGACGACCAGCATCATGATCATCGCAGATGACGCCGCCTGACCGATATCGCCGCGCGAAAAGGCCATTGCATACATGTAGGTGGCGGGCAGATCGGTGGCATAACCGGGTCCACCACCGGTCAGGGCGATTACCAGGTCAAAACTCTTGATCGCCAGATGCGCCAGCACGATGAAGGCGGACAGGAATATCGGAGCCATCGAAGGGATGATGATCGCCGTATAAATGCGCCATGTGGGGATACCATCGACCTGCGCGGCCTTGATGATCTCTCCGTCCACTGACCGCAGGCCGGCAAGAAACAGCGCCATGACGAAACCCGAGCTTTGCCAGATCGCGGCAATCACAATGGTGTAGATTGCGTAATCTGGGTTCACCAGCCAGTCGAATTCGAAATTCGTAAAGCCCCAACCCTGCACCATGGATTCAATACCCAGGCCCGGGTTCAGGATCCACTTCCAGGCTGTCCCGGTCACAATCATCGACAGCGCCATGGGATACAGGTAGATCGTGCGAATGGCCCCTTCGACCCGGATCTTCTGATCCAGCAGGATGGCCAACAACAGGCCCAGCACCATCGCGATCACGATGAACAGAGCGCCAAAGATATAAAGGTTGTTGATTGCCGTGTCCCAACGGGGCGAGTCGAACAGGCGTTCATATTGAATGAAGCCATTGATCTCGTATTTCGGCAGTAGTTTAGATCGGGTCAGCGACACCCATGCGGTCCATCCGATAAATCCGTAGACAAAGATCAATACGGCGATGAACGACGGTGCCAGCACCACCTTGGGTAGGTGGTTTTCCAGCCATTCGGACATTTTAGCCTCCGGGGAAAGGTGCTCTGCCCCGCATCATGGGGGCAGAGCGTGTTGGATCAGTAGCTGTTTGCTACTGCGGTCGCCAATTGCTGAACCGCGTCAGCCGACGACATATCCGAGTTGAAATGCGCGGTTACAACATCCGTTATCGCACCGGACTGCGAGCCGCGCAGCGCCATGCCATGGGCATAGGACGGCAGCAGGGAGCCCGCGTCCGAGGTCGAGCCCATGTCTTCGGCCGACAGGTTGGCACAGATGTCGAAGTCATCCAGCGCAACGTCGGTTCGCGCGGGGATCGAGCCCTTGTTCAGGTTGAACACCTTCTGGAAGTTCGGTGCCACGATCAGCTTGGCCAGCAGGTCCTGACCAGCTTTCTTGTCATCGCCATCCACGTCGAACATGGCAAAGCTGTCGACGTTGTACAGGTAGCCGTCGCCAGGGGTCGAGGCGCACAGGAAATCCTCGCCGGGCTTTTTGCCTGCCGCCAGAAACTCGCCCTTGGCCCAGTCACCCATGATCTGGAACGCGGCTTCGCCGTTCATGACCATTGCAGTAGCGAGGTTCCAGTCGCGGCCCGAGAAGTTCTCGTCCACGTACCCGCGCATTGTACGCATCTGGTCAAAAACCTGAACCATTGTGTCCGATGTCAGCGCCTCGGGGTCCAGATCAACCAGTGCTTTCTGGAAGAACTCGGGCCCGCCGATACCCAGAACCACTGTTTCAAAAACGGTTGCATCCTGCCACGCCTGACCACCATGGGCCAACGGGATCACACCCGCGGCTTGCAGCTTGTCAGCGGCAGCGTTGAATTCGTCCCACGTGGTCGGCATCTCGATGCCGTTTGCGGCCAGTACGTCTGCATTGGCCCAGATCCAGTCAACACGGTGAACGTTCACTGGCGCCGCACACCAGGCACCATCGCATTTCATGTGACCCGCAATTGACGCTGGCAGCACATTGCCCCAGCCTTCAGCTTCGGCGACAGATGAGATATCGGCCAGTACGCCTTCTTCATACCATTCCTGAATGGCGGGGCCTTTCAGCTGAACGGCGGTCGGTGCGTTTCCCGACAATACGCGGGCTCGCAGCGCAGTCATCGCCGCGTCACCACCGCCACCTGCAACCGGCATATCGGTCCAGGTGCCACCGTTCGAGGCGAACTCTTCCTGCAACACCGCCACCGATTTGGCCTCGCCACCCGACGTCCACCAGTGCAGAACCTCGGCCTCTGGTCCGGCCAGAACCGACGACCCGGCCACAACGGCCAGCGTCGATACGGTTGCAAACGCAAAACGCTTCATATCGTGTCTCCTCCCTAGAGAACTCTGTAACTGCAAATGCAGCGATGCCCGCCATGTTGCGGGCTGTTCTTCATCTGGCAACGCGGAATCCGCTCTGAAGCTGCGCCACCATCCAGATTTTCACCGCTTTTGTTACAGCGTGTTACGTTGACATTGAATTTGTTTCCGTTCGTTACAATGCATGATGTCGGAGACGCAGGAGTTGGGAGGAAATCCGCGTGAGCATTCCGCGACTATTGGTGGTGGACGATGACCCCGAGATGCGGTCAATGATGACCCAGTTCTTGCAACAGAACGGATTCATTGCCCTGCCTGCCAGCTCAGAAAACGAAATCCGTACGCATCTGACCTCAGGCCGGATCGACCTGATCCTGCTGGACGTATTGCTTGGGGATGAAAACGGGGTCGAGATATGCGCCCGTCTGCGCGCCGAGCAGGATGTTCCGATTATCCTGGTCTCAGCTTTGTCGGCCGATCATCAGCGCATGGCGGGGTACGAGGTTGGGGCCGATGACTATATCGCCAAACCCTTCAACCCCAAGCTTCTGCTGGCGCGCGTCCGCGCTGTGATGCAGCGCGCCCGGCGCACACCTTCTTTGACCTATCGCCGTCGCACCAAGTGCTTTCGTTTCAACAACTGGACCTATGATGGCAAACGGGATGAGGTTCACTCGCCCGAGGGTTATCTGGTCTCGCTGTCGCAACGGGAAACGGCGCTGCTCAAGGTTCTGCTGGCCAATCCGCATATCCCCCTGACCCGGGACGAGATCGCCGTCGCGCTGGATGTCACTGGCAGCACCGACAAACCCGAAGCACCAGGCCGCGCCATTGACATGCTGGTCGGGCGGCTACGCTCAAAGCTTGAGACCAACCCGAAAGACCCACAGATGCTGCGAACCGAACGCGGGGTCGGCTATGTGTTCGCCGCCGAGGTCACGGTGGAAGAGGACGCATGAACGCGCGCGCGCCGCGCCTGCGCAGCCTCGGCTGGATTTGGACCGGTGCGGCTTTTGCTTCCGGCCTGCTTGCAGCGGGACTCTGGTTCGCTTCGGCCCGCGCCTGGGATGACTTTTTGACTCGCGCGTATGTTGTTGGTTTCGCGGTTTACGAGGATCTGCGAGCAGGACAAACCCCGCCGCCGGGAATCTCGATCATCCCCTTGCCACCAGAAGTCGCCCGGCTTGCGGATGCCGGTCTGTTCGAACAACTGCCGGGCTTGTCAGATCGCAGTTTTGTCACCAACCTGTCGATCCTGTCTGACAACACCGACCCATTGGGCGGTCGTGAGCTGACTCTGGCAGTGATGTCCGACCGGCTGGTTTATCCCGTTTCGGACATTATGTCCGGCATTGATCAGACCGGACCCGAGAAAATGGGCAACCTCACCCGCCTTCTGGCCACCTATTGCAGCGAACCGATCCTGATCGCTCAGTTTGGACGCAGCCCCTGGCAGCGTGTGGATGGCAGCAAATTCTGGGGTTGTGGTGCCGCCCCCGCCGATTTGCGTCTACCCGCCATGCTGGCCGCAGTCGTGGCGCTTGCGGTCATTCTGACCTCGGTCGGCAACGTCTCGGACAGCTTCACCCGGTTTGCCACTGCGCTGCGCGATCGCAAGCGCCGGGGTGGGCCGAACAACTATGACGCAGATGGCCCTTTGGAACTGCGCGAGATTGTGTCGGCGGTGAACGCGCATCTGGACGACGAACGCATGCAATTGGAAAAACGCGCGACGGTCTTGTCCGGTGTCAGTCATGATCTGGGCACACCTGCAACCCGCGTGCGCTTGCGGGCGGCATTGATTGACGATGAAGAGCTACGCGAAAAACTTGAAGCCGACGTGGACCAAATGACCGGCATGATCGAAAGCGTGCTGACCTACACCCGATCGGAACTGAGCATCGAAGAGCCTCAGCAGATTTCACTGACCGCCCTCGTCGAGTCTCTGGTAGCCGATTATCAGGACATGGACCTGCCGGTCTCGCTCAGAAAAATTGCTCCGGTCGAAATGAAAGGGGCCTCTTCCCTGTTCATGTCGCGACGAGGGCATGGGTCATTGCCGGAAACGCGAAGGATGCTTGTGATGGCTCGACCGATCTCGCTGAAGCGAGCGCTGACCAACCTGATCGACAATGCCCTGAAATATGGGCGCCGCGCCGAGGTGCAGCTGGAAACCGACGCCACCACCGCGACGATCACGGTCGAGGACAAAGGCACTGATCTGTCAGTTTCGGATATCGAAGCGCTCATGTCGCCGTTCCGGCGCGGTTCGAATACCGGGTCATCGGACGGGTTCGGCCTGGGTCTGACCATCGTCGCGACTGTCGCAGAACAGCACGGTGGTGCGTTGCGCTTCGAGGCCGGTGATCCGGGTCTGCGCGCGCAGTTGCAGATCACCCGGCAGTAGGTGCATTGCGATCCTTGCCGCAGAAACCAGCTGGGCTTGAAGGCGAACCGGCATTCGGTGCCATGAATTGGCGAATCCCTCAAGCAGGTTGGGTCGCCGTACTTGGCTAGGCTATCGAAATTCCTACAAATTGAGTCTGCGAACAAAATTGTTGTCGAAACTTGCAGGCTGCCCTTCACCAAACATCTGCCGGATGGCGCGCCAAGCGTCGATGCGGCGGTAGCCGGGGTTGGATACCATGGGCTGTCTCACCGGCATGTGGTTGAGATCGTCTGCGATCATCTGGTCCGTTTCGAGTCCCCAGTGCAACACGCCATCAAGGCCGTCCTCACGGTTCAGGCGAAGTGTTTCGCGTTGAATCTCGTCCATCAGGACATTGGATTCGATAGTGCGCAGGCCCACGACCTCGACCATAACCGAATAGGGCTCGAACTGCTGCATTCCCATTAATGTCCGCGTGGCTGGGCAAACACGGATCGAGATGTACCCAATGAGCGGGTTGTTTTCCCCATTCATGAGCGGATCCAGAATGGCATCGAAAATCGTGCGCTGAAGATAGGTGAAGGCGACATCACGATGCAACGCAACCTCAATGCCTCTACCCGGTATGCCGCCTTCTGGCCAGCCTATGGCGCCGACCTCGTAGGACACTCCTGTCGTGGTTGACGTCAGTCCTTCGCGTGTTCCCTGAAGAGCGTGCAGAACCGTGTCGAGGATGTCGCCAAGGAACTGATGACCGCGATCGGCGGGTCTGTTTTCGATCTCGTTCAGAACCGCCTGCACATTTATTGTGGACAAAAGCGTCGCCAATATCTGTGGGCGCGACGTCACGAAACCGATCAGACGGGACAGTTGATCCACATTGTTCGCAAGGTCCAGCACACTTGTGCCGTAGCTCAGGAAATCATGGAGCCGACCCAAAGTCGCGTCCGCCAGGAGATCGGCCACAAGGATAGTTTTTGAGTTGCGTGACAGCATTGCATCCGCAGTCGAAAGATACGTGTCAAAATCCAGCGGAAGTGGATTGGGATCGAGCGGTAGCCGCTCGGTGACCCGCCGATTGACCACCCAACACGCGCGGTTGATCGGATTGATGGCAAGATCGACATAGACGTTGTCGGTCGCCGCAATCCCGGATCCATTGGCGGCACCGTCAATCAGAAAATCCAACACGCGATGATTGCTTTCGATATCGCCGTCTCGCAGATCGTCCATGCGGACATCGGCAAGCCCAAGAAGCCGTCCCCATGACCCCAGCGAAACGGTGCGCTGTTCCAACCCATATTGTTCCACCACTTCAAGTACGATGGAATAGGCAACACCCATAGTTCCCATCGATACGATCAGCGCGTTTAACACGTCCTGCCCGGTCAGATCGTCCAAGCCCTCCCATGCGCCAGTAATAAAACGCTCTTGTTCCACACCGGGGTACAAGGCATGAACAGCTTCGAAATCCGCAATCGGGGTCTCGCCTTCAATCCACCATTCCAGACCGCCGGGACCGACAAGATGTATCGCGCGGACCATGTCGACCAGAAGCGGCCAGCGGAACTCGCCCCCATGGGTTGCGGTTGCAATGGTTCCGGCCAAAGTAGCACCCGGTGATCCCCCACTGGCTCTGAGCGCCAACCGCGGGCTCTGGTGATCAAGCAACACGTTCAGGTTTGCCATGGTGATCCCTGCCTCAACCCAGACATAGTGGGACCCGTTTTCAATTGCAGCCTGCGCGTCCTGTCCCAGGACGCGCGCCATGTCCGCTTGCAGGCTGCCTCGAAGACCGCGGGTATCAATGATGCTGTAGCGGTCCGACGCGAACGGCATGTTCGGTCCCGGCGCAACCTCCTCTGCCAGCGCTTGTTGATTGTAGCGCCGTCCCTGACGATAGCCCTGATCAAAGGTCTGGGGTCTGAGATCAATTGGCAGACGTTCGCGACCACCCCGCCCCATAAGCGTGTTTCGAAAATCGTGTTCTACCGGACCCCGGCCATCCTGAATGGAAACAGCATTAACTTCATCCTGAGTTGCGAAGGGTAGAACCGCGTCACCGAAGGACCACGCCCCTCCCATCGCTTTCACCCTGTCGTCCGCCCCGAGGTCCTGAATTGCCGCCACCAGTTCTGCCAGACTTTGCGGTTGAATGCGTTTGGAATACGCGAACCCGTAGCTCCAGCCCCAGTTGCGGAACAGCGTTCCGGATTCGCCATCAAAACTGCCAGGACAGGGCCAGACGCCGCCAATCCAGTCGGTCTCAAGAACGGTATCGTCGTCGGTTTCGCCCTCGATGGTCAACGCACCTTCAGGCCAGAACTGGACGCTTGTGTTGTTGTCCCGCACATTACCTGCAACAACGATCCGGGATGACTGCGCCGCAAGGCGCACAGCCGCCCCGCGAACGATGTCCCCCGTAATTTCGATTTCACCGCAGGCAACGAAGTCCACACGGCATTCATCGCTGATTTTTCCGTCGACAAAGATGTCTTCGCCTGCGGTGGCGCGGACATCACAATCATTGTTTATCTTGCGTTCATCGTCACCTCCTTCGGTGGCAATCGAGACCGACCCGCCCGCAGAAATCTCGACCTTGCAGGCATTGTCGATCTTTCCTCCGATGCTCACCGAACCATCGAGACTGGTCAGGCGTACGTTGCTGTCCTTGTCAATCTTCCGATCCCCGCTGCCGCCCGTCGTGCCGATCGAGATATCGCCACGGGCCTCGACGCGCACATTGCTGTTGCCGTCTATCTTGCCTTTTAGTTCGACGATGCCGCCGCTCGACGTCGCCACCAAGGTGCTTCGGCCATCACATTTTGATCCACCTGGGTCATCCTCCGTTCCGATAACGATATCGCCAAAAGCCGTCAGCGACGCAGAGCTGGCACCGTCAATTTTTCCATCAATCGTTATAGACCCGGTTGTGCTGACAAGATTGAGCGCGCTTCGACCGTCAATTTTGCCCTCAAGGTGAATGTCGTCATCAATGACCAGATTGAAGGTCTCGCCACCGTCAATATCACGAGAAATGGTATGCATCGTCCGTCCTCCAAACGTCTGTGCCAAACCGAAAAACTCGTGAAAACAAAAATGGGTCACACAACGGTCCGGCCTCGCCATTCGACGATCATCGAAAATGGAGTGATTGGCAGAAGTAGGGGTGGGTTTTCCGCCATTTGCCCATCTTGCTCAAACCGTCGGCAAAGCATAATCGACCTTGCTTTTGGCCATGATACCATGAATTTTCGCTATGTGTTGACCAAGACCCTCGCATGAGACAGGTCCAATAGGTCACTGGGAAAAACACGTACAAAACTGACATTTGTATCACGAATTTCAGTTTGATAACGTCAAACACGCGCTGGGGAGGGCGCGTACATCTTCATGTTGGACTATTCGCACAATGCGTGGCTCGTGGCGGCCTCTTTGGCCGTGGCACTTATGGCCGGGTTTACAGGTCTCTACCTGACCCATGGCGCGTCTAAACTAGATAGTCAAAAGCGGAAATTCATAGTTGCGCTTGCCGCCATCATTTTGGGTGGTGGCATCTGGTCCATGCACTTTGTCGCGATGTTGGGTCTGCAGCTTCCAATCCTGTTCTACTATGACGCCTTGGTGACATTGATTTCGGCGCTGGTTGCCATTCTGATGGTGGGTTTGGCGTTACTTTTGCTGCATTTTCGTCCCAGAACTCTGCCAACCATCGTTGGTGCCGGCGTGATCGTGGGGCTTGGCATCGTCGCAATGCACTACATCGGAATGGCCGGGATGGAGCTTTGCCGCCCGGTCTACAATGTGCAGGACGTGGTGATCGCAACGTTAGCATCCGTGGTGTTGTCGGTTCTGGCCATCTGGGTGGCCTATGACAATCGAACGCAACGCAACATTCTGCTTGGTACGGTCTGTTTCGGAATGGCGGTGTTCACCATGCACTTCGTGGCAACGGGACTGACCGACTTTGTCGCCAGCGAGAATACAGGCGGCGCCGGTCCGGCGCTGAACAATCAGGTGCTTGCCATGGGTGTTACGGTGGCGGTTTTCCTGATCTGCGGAGCTTTTCTGCTGACAGGGGTGACATTCTTTGGGTTTGAGCCAGAGCAAGAGGCGCAGCTGGACACGCCCGATCCGGAACAGGCTGCCCCGGTTCAGATGCGGGCAGGTGTCCCATTCGAGCGTGAGGGCCAGACATTTTTCAGCCCGGCTGGTGATATCGCGGCAGTCCGGGCCGAAGGGCACTACACCGTTCTTTACCTGGGTGCCGAGAAACTGTTCTGCCCCTGGTCGATCACCGAGGCCGAATCGCGCCTGAAACCTGACGGTTTTCTGCGGGCGCACCGCAGCTATCTGGTGAACCCAAAACATGTATCGAGCTTTGAGCGCCACAAGGACAACGGCACCTGTTATTTTGACGGCGTCGACGCATTGGCCAAAGTTCCAGTCAGTCGATCCCGCCTCAACGACATCCGCGAGGCTTTGGGCCTCTGATCGCAACTCGTGCAGCTTATTCGCATTTCGTGAAACAAGCTGCGCGCCCTGTTTTCATTGGCTGGCACAGACGGTCCTCCCATCTTTTCCTGAGGCCAGGTTCCCCAAGGCAATTTGTCCGGACCCAGGGAGGAAAAAGATGATACCAGCCGGTTTCGAGTATCACCGGCCAGGCGATATCGCCTCGGCCATTGGCATTTTACAGGAGCACGGAGACGAGGCGCGCGTGATCGCGGGGGGGCACAGCCTGATCCCGATGATGAAACTGCGCATGGCCGAGATGGGCCATCTGGTCGATCTTCAGGCCATTGACGAACTCAGGGGCATCGAATTCGGGTCCGACACCGTGACCCTGGGTGCGATGGTCACGCAGCATGAGTTGATTACTCATGACGGTCTGGCCGCGGCCATTCCTTTGATCCGCGAGGCGGCATTACAGATTGCGGATCCCCAAGTGCGGTACATGGGCACCGTTGGTGGCAATGTGGCCAATGGCGATCCGGGCAATGACATGCCGGGGCTGATGCAGTGTCTCAACGCAACATTCGTACTGGCAGGTCCTGACGGAAGCCGCAACGTGGCCGCGCGTGATTTTTATGAAGCTGCCTATTTCACGGCGCGGGACGATGAAGAAATTCTGACGCGGATTTCGATCCCTGTGCCGGGTTCAGGTGTCGGTCAGGCCTATGAAAAGCAAAAGCGCAAGATCGGGGACTACGCGACTGCTGCTGCGGCTGTAATCGTCGGCAACGGTCAGGCCTCGGTTGCGATGACCAATCTCGCCGATACGCCCATCTGGTCCGAAAGCGCCAGCAGCGCCCTGGCGGGCGGAGATGTCGAAGGCTGTGTGACCGCAATGCTTTCCGCAATCGATCCGGTGGCCGACAATCGTGGGCCTGTCGAATTCAAGAAACATGTGGCCGCCGTGATGCTGCGCCGCGCCATCGACCGTGCGCAAAGCCGCGCGGGTTGAGGGGAGGAAATCATGTCCAAAATGCACGTCAAACTGACCGTGAACGGCAAGCAGGTCGAAGGTCTGGCCGAGCCGCGCACGCTGCTGATCCACTTCCTGCGGGAAGATCTGAAAATCACCGGCCCTCATATCGGTTGCGAGACCAGCCATTGCGGCGCCTGCACCGTCGATATCGACGGCAAGTCCGTCAAGTCCTGCACCACTTTTGTGGCGCAGGTGAACGGGGCCGATGTCACCACCGTCGAAGGACTGACCAACGATGACGGCAGCCTCGGCGTTCTGCAGGAAATGTTCCGCGAACATCACGGGCTGCAATGTGGCTTCTGCACGCCTGGCATGATCACCCGCGCGCATCGCTTGCTACAGGAAAACCCGAACCCGACCGAAGAAGACATCCGCTTTGGCATGGCCGGGAACCTTTGCCGCTGCACCGGGTATCAGAACATCGTCAAGGCGATCTCGGCTTCGGCTGACATGCTGAACGCTCAGAAGGAGGCTGCGGAATGAATGACCAGACTCTGACCCCCGAAGAACGCGCCGCCAATCTCAAAGGGATGGGCAGTTCGCGCAAACGCGTCGAAGATGTCCGTTTTACCCAGGGCAAAGGCAACTATGTCGATGACATCAAGCTGGATGGAATGTTGTTCGGTGACTTTGTACGCTCCCCCTATGCGCACGCACGCGTCGTCAGCGTGAACAAAGAGGCCGCTTTGGCGTTGCCCGGCGTGATCGCCGTTTTGACTGCCGAAGACCTGTCGCCACTTGGCCTGCACTGGATGCCGACGCTGGCCGGTGACAAGCAAATGGTACTTGCCGACGGAAAGGTCCTGTTTCAAGGCCAGGAAGTTGCCTATGTCGTTGCCGAAGACCGCTACATTGCGGCAGATGCGGTGGAACTGGTCGAGGTCGACTATGAAGAACTGCCGGTTCTGACCGACCCGTTTGAGGCCCTGAAATCCGATGTTGTCCTGCGCGAAGACCTTGAGGGGCAGACCGAAGGCGCGCATGGCCCTCGCAAGCATCACAACCACATCTTCACCTGGGAACAGGGCGACAAAGACGCGACCGAGGCTATTCTGGCCGAGGCCGATGTGGTGGCCGAAGAGATGGTCTACTACCATCGCACCCACCCGTGCCCGCTGGAGACCTGTGGCTGCGTGGCGTCGATGGACAAGGTAACCGGCAAGCTGACGCTCTATGGCACCTTCCAGGCTCCACATGCGATCCGGACGGTTGTGTCGCTGATCTCGGGTCTGGCCGAGCACAATATCCGGGTGATCAGCCCCGATATCGGTGGCGGTTTCGGCAACAAGGTTGGGGCCTACGCCGGATATGTTTGTTCTGTAGTTGCGTCGATCGTGACTGGCCAGCCCGTGAAGTGGGTTGAGGATCGGATGGAAAACCTGATGTCGACCGCCTTTGCGCGCGACTACTGGATGCAGGGCAAGATCGCCGCGACGAAGGACGGTAAGATCACCGGCCTGTGGTGCCACACCACGGCAGACCACGGCGGTTTTGACGCCTGCGCCGACCCGACCAAGTTCCCAGCGGGGTTCATGAACATCTGCACCGGGTCTTATGACATCCCGACAGCCTATCTTGCTGTGGACGGCGTATACACCAACAAGGCGCCGGGTGGCGTGGCCTATCGTTGCTCTTTCCGGGTGACCGAAGCCGCGTATTTCATCGAACGCATGATTGAGGTTCTGGCCATCAAGCTGAACATGGACGCAGCCGAGCTGCGCCGGATCAACTTCATCAAGGCCGATCAGTTCCCATACCAGTCCGCGCTGGGCTGGGAGTATGACTCGGGCGATTATCACACTGCCTGGGACAAGGCGCTGAAGGCAGTCGACTATGACGGTCTAAGGGCCGAACAGGCGCAGAGGATCGAGGATTTCAAAGCAGGTAAGACACGCAAACTGCTAGGGATTGGCTTGACGCATTTTACTGAAATCGTCGGTGCAGGACCTGTGAAGAACTGCGATATCCTTGGGCTGGGCATGTTCGATAGTTGCGAAATCCGTATCCACCCGACGGGCTCTGCCATCGCGCGACTGGGAACAATCTCTCAGGGTCAGGGCCATGCGACGACCTTTGCACAGATCATCGCCAGTGAAATCGGTCTGCCCGCCGATGATATCACACTGGAGGAAGGCGACACCGACACCGCACCTTATGGGCTGGGAACCTATGGGTCCCGGTCGACGCCAGTGGCCGGTGCGGCAACGGCAATGGCCGCGCGCAAGATCCGCGCCAAAGCGCAGATGATCGCGGCCTATCTGCTGGAGGTCCATGACGACGATGTCGAATGGGACGTGGATCGGTTTGCGGTCAAAGGCGCGCCCGAGCGGTTCAAGTCCATGAAAGAGATCGCCTTTGCCGCCTACAATCAGGCGATCCCCGGTCTCGAACCTGGGCTGGAGGCGGTCAGCTACTATGACCCGCCGAACATGACGTATCCTTTCGGAGCTTATGTCTGCGTCATGGAGATCGACGTAGATACCGGCGAATGGGAGGTCCGGCAATTCTACGCTTTGGACGACTGCGGCACGCGCATCAACCCGATGATCATCGAAGGCCAGGTCCACGGCGGAGTGACGGAAGCTTTGGCCATCGCCATGGGTCAGGAGATTGCCTATGATGAGATGGGTAATGTGAAGACCGGCACGCTGATGGATTTCTTCCTGCCGACGGCCTGGGAGACGCCGAATTACACCACCGATCACACGGTGACACCGTCGCCGCATCATCCGATTGGGGCCAAGGGTGTCGGGGAAAGTCCAAATGTGGGCGGCGTGCCTGCTTTCTCGAACGCGGTGCATGATGCGTTCCGACCGTTTGGGTTGGTTCAAAGTCACATGCCGCACGACCACTGGCGAATCTGGAAGATTGCCAATGGGTTGGGGATGCATGGATAACTGGGTTCGGACCGGCTGATGCCGGTCCGACCAGGCGGAGGGGGTCAGCCTCCTCCGCACCTCCCCCGGGATATTTTTGGCCAGATGAAGAATGGATCCTGGTTTTGACTTTAAGTGAAATGCAGAATGGATTGGCCGCGCAGGGTTATGTTGCCGATAACAGGTTGGCGATGGCGTTGCATCTGGCACAGGCATTGGGCCGGCCGTTACTGTTGGAAGGACCGGCTGGGGTCGGTAAAACCGAAGTCGCAAAGGCACTTGCCGCTCATCGAGACGCGCGGTTGATCCGTTTGCAGTGCTACGAAGGGTTGGATGCGAACCACGCCATCTATGAGTGGAACTATCAACGGCAGTTGCTCGCTATTCGCGCAAGCGATGCACAAGGCGGTACACGCGAAGAACACCTGTTTTCGGACGACTACTTGTTGAAACGACCTTTGCTGGAGGCAATCAGCCAAGACGTCCCGCCGGTACTGTTGATCGATGAGATTGATCGAGCGGATGAAGAGTTCGAGGCCTATCTGCTTGAGATACTTTCGGACTTTCAGATCACGATTCCTGAACTTGGCACAATAAAAGCGCGATCTCGGCCAATCGTTGTCCTGACGGCCAATGGAACTCGGGACCTGTCTGATGCACTGCGCCGTCGGTGCTTGTACAGCCACATTGACTACCCGTCTCGCGAAACAGAGTTGGCCATATTGAAAGCACGCATGCCCAAAGTCGAGGGCGTGTTGGCTCGGCAGATCATTGGTGTTGTCCAGGCGATGCGGAAGGAAGATCTTGAAAAGACGCCCGGTATTGCCGAGATGCTGGACTGGGCGGCCGCTCTTTCAGGATTGGGCGTAAATGATCTGGCTCGGTCCCGCGAAGAGGTTCAGGCCACCCTTGTGTGTCTGTTGAAAACCGCGTCTGACTATGATGCTGCTCCGCCCGAAGTCCTGGATCGGCTGATCGGAAAGGTCGCGTGATGCAGATCACCCGCTTTCCTTCCCGCGCAGCAGGATTGGCGGACCGCATGGGCGGATTTATGGCGCATCTTCGCGTGAACGGGATAGGCGTGGGGCCCGCCGAAACCGCGGATGCGCTGGCAGCGCTTGCCGCCATTGACGCGACGGATTTCAAACAAGCCCGGGAAGCCCTGCGCGTTCTGTTGTCCGGCAGCAGCGAAGACTGGCAGCGGTTTGACGATCTGTTCGAAGCCTACTGGTTCAACGTCGGAAAACAACGCAGCGGAACCGCAAACACCAAACATGTTCGGGTGCAGTCCGCCAAGCCAATGATTTGGGAGCAGGCCGCAACGGACGCGCAGGATGCAGGTTCGGGCTTGGACCAAAGCACAACACCCGACCCCGGCGATGGCGAGGCCGAAGGCAAAGACGGGCAACTGATTGCAACCCAGACTGTCAATCTGGCGCGTCGCGATCTGCGCGAATTGATGGATGACGCGGCATTGAGGCAGGCAGAACAGGTCGCGACCCGGTTTGCAAAAGCCATTCGCGACCGGCGCTCGCGGCGTCGAAAACAGGCCGCAAGGGGGAAGGCTTTGGATATGCGGCGTATCCAACGCGCCAGCCTGTCAAGAGGTGGAGAGCCGTTGTACATTTACTATCGGGCCCGCCCACCACGCCCGATGCGGATCGTTGCGCTGTGTGACGTCAGCGGGTCGATGACCGTCTACTCACGGGTTTTTCTCTCGTTTCTCAAAGGTTTGGTTGGCAGCGGAACCGAAGCGGACGCTTATCTGTTCCACACGCGTCTGATGCGTGTCACGGATGCACTGCGCGATCACGATTCGTTGCGCGCGGCCGGACGGTTGTCTCTCATGGCCGAAGGATTCGGTGGCGGCACTGATATTTCGGGCAGTCTGGAGCGGTTTCTGAACGCATACGGGGCACGGGCATTGAACGGGCGAACCGTCGTCGTGATCCTTTCGGACGGCTATTGCAGTTCGGCTCCACAGGCGTTGGCAGATGCATTGGCGCGGATCCGGCGCAAGGCCCGGCGGATTGTCTGGCTGAACCCTTTGAAAGGCTGGCAAAACTATCAACCCACTGCGGCCGCCATGCAGGCCGCAGAACCTTACCTCGACGCGCATCTGCCCGCCAACACGCTCGACGCGCTGGCGGCGCTGGAACCTGAATTCCGTAAACTGTGAAAGGGCACGATCATGGCAGCTTTTGACATTTTCGATACGATTGAAGAGTTGCGCCGCAACGGTGACACCTTTTGCCTGGCAACGGTCCTGCGCACGGCCGATGCAACCTCAGCCAAAGCAGGCGGCAAGGCTGCGGTCACTCGGGATGGGCGCATTTTGGGACATCTGGGCGGCGCCTGTGTACAGCGCGCCGTTCGAGCTTCCGCGCAGGAGGCCCTGCGGGCGGGCACCCCG
Organism: Ruegeria sp. AB5; assembly: GCF_056542645.1. Lineage (NCBI taxonomy): Bacteria > Pseudomonadati > Pseudomonadota > Alphaproteobacteria > Rhodobacterales > Roseobacteraceae > Ruegeria > Ruegeria sp. AB5. Next base: position 29,296 of record NZ_JBQGAE010000009.1, on the reverse strand, counting down.
CAAATGATCCGCGTAAAACCCTCGGATAAGGTTGTGGCTATGACAGACCCGGACGGTGTTCAAACCTTCAAAAGCGGGTGCCCGTCGGGAGGCACGGTTGATCTGCTGATAGAGCCTTACCAGGCGGCACCGCGTCTGATCATTTTTGGAGACTCGCCGATCGCGCACGCGCTTGCCTCTCACGCATCACTTGCTGGGTTGCGTGTTTTCGTGCCTGAGGATTCTGAGAACGCTGTCGAGTTTAACGGCTTCGACCCGAACGATCTCAGAACCCTGAGCGTAGAACCACGCGACTTCGTTGTGGTTGCCTCGCAAGGACAAGGCGATGGCGTTGCCTTAAAGGCGGCGTTGGAAACCCCGGCCCGGTGTGTGTCAATGGTTGCGAGCCGGCGGAAAGCCAAGGTGCTGTGCGACAGGCTTGAGGCGCAGGGACTTGCCGCCGAGAAGACCAAGCGGCTCAAGTCCCCTGCAGGTCTGGACATTCACGCTATTGATCCGCACGAAATTGCCCTGTCGATCCTGGCAGAGATCATCCTGTGGCGGAACTCTGGTACATCCGAGGAGACATCGCATGATGAAAAAATGGCTTAGCTGGTTGAAATCCATCCGGGGGGAACACCCGAAGCTGACACCGGAAGAAGCAACCGAAGCTGCCCTCCGCGTATTCCCGAAATGCTGTTGAGACAAGGACCTCTCAAATGGAACTGACAGACGAAATCCGCATCGCCGCCCCGCAAGACGCAGTGTACCGGGCACTGAATGATCCCGATGTACTGCGCGCATGCATTCCCGGGTGCGAGGAACTGATACAACATTCGCCAGAACATCTTGAGGCCAAGGTTGTATTGAAAGTCGGCCCGGTCAAAGCGCGGTTCAGTGGCGACGTGACTTTGGATAACTCAAAAGCACCGGACGGGTTTTCGTTGACCGGCGAAGGAAAAGGCGGCGCTGCCGGTTTTGCCAAAGGGGGTGCGGATGTCACCCTTGTGGCCGACGGGGATGAAACCGTTCTGTCATACACCGCCAAAGTTGATGTCGGTGGAAAGATCGCGCAACTGGGCAGCCGGTTAATTGCGGGAACCGCCAAAAAACTTTCAGGCAAGTTTTTTGACAGCTTCGCGGACATCGTCGCCGAGCAATTTGTGGACTAAGCGCGGCACCGCAAAGGACTGTTTAACCGTTCCGTCGGAAGGCTGGGGCTTGTATTTGGGTGACTGTGTTTAGGGAGCATCCCAATAGAGCTGCCAATGACAATTCCGAGCGATACGCTCATTCGATTGGGCATTGCGGTTTTGCGCCAAGAGACCGGGTGATGTTTTACCCCCAAAAGCGAATATGCACCGCTGTTTGGTGCGGTAAGTCTTTCGGTGTCGGACAAAACTGTTTTTCCGGTTCAGTCTTGGCCAGTCACGCTTGCGTTCCGCTCCAATCTACTTATGAAAGTGCCATACATTGACCTAAGGGAAAGATTGCGATGCGGATGCGCGATACGTTCATCAAACCGATGCATCCGGAAGGTATTCGGTTTGTCGCGATCTTTGCCGCCATAACTGTCGGTCTGTTTCTGCTTTCAGACATTCTGGGCTGGATTGGCGTTGGCCTGACGATCTGGTGCTACTATTTCTTTCGCGACCCCGAACGCGTGCCGCCGAAAGGGGACGGCCTGATCGTCAGTCCGGCAGACGGGGTCGTCTCGCTGATCGAAACGGCAGTGCCGCCGAAAGAACTTGGGATGCCCGACACGCCCCTGACCCGCATCAGCGTGTTCATGAGTGTCTTCAACTGTCACGTGAACCGGACTCCCACAAAAGGCGAGGTTACGGCAGTTGCCTATCGCCCCGGCAAGTTTTTCAACGCATCCCTGGACAAGGCTAGCGCCGACAACGAACGCAACAGTCTGCGCATCAGGCTTGAGACGGGTCAGGACCTCGCCGTCGTTCAGATTGCCGGTCTGGTGGCCAGACGGATTGTCTGCTTCGTAAAACCGGGCCAAGCGATGCAGACCGGAGAGCGATTTGGGTTGATCCGTTTCGGGTCTCGGCTGGATGTCTATCTTCCCGAAGGCGTAGGCTTGCAGGTGCAGGTCGGGCAAACGATGATTGCGGGCGAAACCATCCTTGCCAGTCTTGGCAGGTCTGAAGAAAAATAGGTGGCTGGAACAGTGGCAGACCCATCCAAGCAGGAAGAGACCGGTTTTACACTGATCCACTTTTTGCCCAATGCCTTGACCATAACGGCTATTTGCGCGGGACTGTCAGCTATCAGATTTGGCGTTCAGGGCAACTACGTGCTTGCCGTGCAGCTAGTCATCGCGGCCTGCGTGCTGGATGGATTGGACGGACGCATTGCGCGACTGCTCAACAGCGACAGCAAAATGGGGGCCGAGCTGGATTCACTTGCAGATTTCCTGAATTTCGGGGTCGCGCCGCCGCTCGTGCTCTATTTCTGGGCCTTGCAGGATATTCGAAGCGCGGCATGGCTAGCCGTTCTGATTTTTGCTGTGTGCTGTGTCATGCGCCTTGCCCGGTTCAATGTGGACAGCAAATCCGAGACCTGCGATCACGACAGCGCTTATTTCCAGGGGGTCCCGGCCCCTGCGGGGGCGCTGCTGGTCATGCTCCCCATGTATCTGTCTTTCGCATTCGCGGATGCCCCATTGCTGCCCAGTGTATTGATATGCCTCTATATGGTTTTCATTGGCCTTCTGCTTGTCAGTCGCATACCGACATGGTCTTTCAAGACCACGCGGATTTCGCGCGAGAACGCAAAGTTTTTCCTGATTGGTGTCGCTGTTGTGGGGGCGACGCTGCTGACATTTGCCTGGATTACGCTGATCGCGCTTTGTGTCGGGTATGTGGGAATGGTTGCGTGGGCATGGCTCGAAAAGGAAGTACCTTCTAACCGCTAGGAACCCGATATGGACATCAAAGCCGTTCAAACCTCATATGCTCGCTGGGCACCTGTCTATGACAAGACCTTTGGGGCCCTCACCAATGCCGGCAGACAACACGCGGTAGACTACATCAATAGACATCCTGGAAAGGTTCTCGAGGTTGGCGTGGGCACCGGGCTGTCACTTGAGCATTACGGGCCCGACACGCTGGTGACAGGAATCGATTTCAGCGAGGACATGCTGCAAAAGGCACGCGAGAAAGTCAGGTCCCTGTCGCTCAGCCATGTCGCGGAACTAAGGCAAATGGATGCCCGGACGCTCGACTTCCCGGACGAGTGTTTCGACATGATTGCAGCGATGCATGTTCTGTCCGTTGTTCCGGAACCGGAAAAGGTGATGATGGAAATAGCGCGGGTTTGCAAACCCGGTGGAAGAGTGGTGATAACCAACCATTTCAAACGAAATCAGGGGCTGCTTGCTGCGTTGGAACGCGCGTTTGCTCCTATCGCAAATACAATCGGTTGGCATTCCGATTTCGACATCGAAACCGTGCTGCAAGAGGACACGCTAACCGTTGAAGAACAAAGGCCTCTTCCACCGATGGGTATGATGACTTTTCTTGTTCTGAAAAAATCTGCAGGTGCATAGCAACTGGAAAACAACCAGATGCCGTCACACACAGGACGCTGAGCAACCCCATGTGTGTCCTCCAACTTGGTTTGTATTGCAAAGGGTAAACCCAAGCCGACCGCCCTATTGGAAGAGGCGACCATACCCGGTGCAGGGGTCATCGACACCAGCCAAACGAAGCATGTGCCAGGCCAGCGCCTGGTTGCTTGTAAGGACCGGAACCCCGATCTGCTCTTCCGCCTGACGGATGACGTCAAGGCATCGCAGATTCGTGCAGGAAACAACCACGGCGTCGCAGGGTGCCTGCGCCGCCACCTTTTCAATGGCTGCAAGGATCGATGTTTCAGTTATTCGGGCAACAACTTGATCGTTGCCTTCCTCGAACGAGCCAAAACTGGTGATCTGAAACCCGGCCTCCTCAAGTTTTGACCGCATTCCGGCAGAAACCTCGGGGACGTATGGGGTCACAAAACCCAGCTGTCGTGCCGCTAGGTGTCGACCCGCAGCGATAATTGCCGCCAGCGGATCAGTGACACGTGCGTCCGGACAGACGGTCCTGATGGCGTCGGCGACATTCTCGGACCCGATTACCGTTGATGCAGAGGTGCAGCCGAAACCAATGGCGTCAAAACGCAGAGAAGGTGGCAACAGCCGCGCCGAGGCGGGCAAGTCCTGTTCCATTCGCGCCAGGGTTTCAGGCCGGATCTCGGGCACCATGGGTATTCTGCTGTGATAAAGCGCGACGCCGCTCAGGTTCATGATGCGGGAAAACTCATTCTCCAGCGTCTCGTCCGTTTCAAGGACGATCACGCCAAGATTTGCGCGCGTCCCGATGCCGTCGTCTGTTTGAAATTCAAGCTTCATGATGGGCCTCAGATGATGGGAAGCTGGGGCGCGGCACGCGTGGTCAGAAGTTCCGCGCCACCCGCGCGCACAACGATGTTTTCTTCATGCACCATGACCCGACCGTCGCCGTAGCCAAGCGAAGGTTCAAGGGTCAGCACCATGTTCTCGGTGATCTCGGTCGAATCCCATGTCGTGTGTGACGGCCATTCGGTCAGCTGCATGCCAAGGCCATGACCCAACCTGCCTACGTCGCCGCCCTGATCGTCCAACTCGGAAATCACCTTCTGCATGGCTTGGAAAAGATCTCGGCAAGAGGCGCCGGGACGGGCAGCAGCGATCCCTGCTTCGGTCGCGCGCCAAAGTACGTCATAAGCGCGACGCGAAGCATCATCAGCACTGCCGATGGCCCAGTTTCGGTCAAAATCGCAGAAGTATCCGTCCCAGATAGCACCTGTGTCGAGCATCAGGATATCACCGTGCCCCAGCGGGCGGCGCGACGGCGGAGAGATCACGTCATGGTAGCCACCGGCATCCGCCCCCCCCACAAGATACGGAACATCGTCGGCACCTTGCGCCAACCCTTCGCGGCGGAACGCTCTGAACAGGTCTTCAAGCGGCTGACCTTCCTGCGCAATTTCGGGCACTCGGGCAAAGATACGCGACCCGATGGCACAGATATGCGACAGTTTTTCGATCTCGGCCTCGGATTTCACCATTCGCAATTGCCGCATGATCGGGGTTGCGTCGTCGATCACGAGCCCGTTCAAGCCAGCAATCAGCCGTTCGTAGTCACCAAGAGGCATCCTCAGATGGGTTTCATGGCCCTTCATCAGACCAACCGTCTCGCCACGGTTGGCATACGGCGCCAGCAGATCAGTCAAGAGGCTGATACCGTCATCTTCGGGGGCCGGGGCGCTCCAGGTGCGGATATCAGTGACCCAGGTGCGGCGCATGAGGTCCGCACCGATCTCGGGAATGATTGCAACGGGCTTGCCTGATGCGGGGATGAACAGGAACCACGGGCGGGTCGGGCTTTGCCAGAACAAAGTGTAAAACCCGCTGAAATATCGCACATCCGGTTCGGTGGTTAGCAACATGCCTGCCATGCCGGTTTCGGCCATCTTCGCTTGTGCCGCCGCCGTGCGGGCTGCGTATTCTTCGTTGCTGAAACCGCGAACTGGGGCGCTCATGACTGTTGATCCTTTCGAACGGGCAAACGGTCTTGGACCAGTCTGACCCAAAAATCAGACCCAATCGGCAGCAGGGCATCATTGAAGTCATAGTCCGATGAATGAAGTGGCCTGCCATGGGGTCCGGTTTCACCGTTGCCGAGCAAAAGAAAACAGCCCGGTATGGCGGCCGAAAACTGCGCGAAGTCTTCAGAAAAGCTCATTGGTTCGCGCGCGCGGATCAGATCGGACCCACAGGCCTCGGCTGCGCGATATACCGCCTCGACCGGGGCTTTGGCGTTTATGGTTTCGACGAATTGGGTGTCGAACGTCACTGATGCCTTAATTCCATGCGCCGCGGCCACACCTTCGGCAATCTGGTGCATGAAGCCTTCTATGGCGACACGATCCTCGGGTGATCTGGCCCGGAAATCGCCCTTAAGCGTCGCATTGCCCGGCAGGACGTTTCGCTGACCGTCGGTCAGGAATTCGGTGACGGAGACAACTGCGCCAGAAGCGGGCGCGAGTTTTCGCGCGACCACTGTTTGCAATGCAAGCACAAGTTCAGCGCCGACCGTTATGGCATCGACACCGGTCTGCGGCATCGAGGCATGGCCGCCTTGTCCTTCCAGGGCGATCTCAAAAAGTGTTTCGCTGTTGCAGATAATTCCGGTGCGCGTCGAGATTTGGCCAGTGGGTGCACCGGGAAGATTGTGGATTGCATAAACCTCCTCAACCGGAAACTGTTCAAGTATCCCTTCGTCGATCATCGCACGCGCGCCCAGGCCGTGTTCCTCATTCGGTTGGAACAGGAACACGACAGTGCCGTCAAAAGCAGGGTCTTGGGTCAGACGTTCCGCAGCTCCGAGAAGCATGGTTGTATGCCCGTCGTGACCGCAAGCATGCATCACACCTGACGACGTCGAGACATAGTCATGTTCCGAGGTTTCGGTGATTGGCAGGGCATCCATGTCGGCACGCAACCCGATGGCCTTGTTGCCGTCCCCGGACCTGAGCACGCCGACAACACCAATGCCTTCGTGCACGTCTATCCCAAGGTCGCGCAGACGCTCTGCCACGACCAGCTTTGTCCGGGTTTCGTGAAAGCCCAGTTCGGGGTTGCGATGCAAATCCTGCCGAAGCTGTATCAAACGGGTCTCAAAGTCGCTCATGTCGTCATCCACGTATCGTTGCGTCGACCTTACACAGCCGCGATGCACGAGTTGCATCAAGTTTCCGCCTGCAAGGCAGAAAAACTTGCGCCAAAGCTGCAAGTCCAGATGGAATTATACGAAAGTACGATGTTTCGATGGGAAACAACCGACTCAACGCATTGCGTCGGCTACCGGTATGGCCGTCGACTGGTCAGATCGGCAGGTCCAGGCCGATCTTCGTGCGATCCATCGCGACAGACGTACGAAAGCGGCGCACGTTCGAGTTGTCGAAGAACAACCGATGGGTCAGTTCTTCGTAGTCCTGCATGTCCCGGGCAACACAGACGAGAATAAAGTCGGCGTCACCGGTCACGTAATAGCATTGCTGGACCTGCGGTTCGTTTCTGGCGCGTTTGCGAAAAACATCGAGTTGCTGAAGCGATTCCCGGTCAAGTTCCACAAGAACGACGAATGTCATTCTGAAATCGAAATGCGACGGATCAAGGACGGCCACCTCCTTCAGAATAAGACCGGAGTCCCGCAGCCGTTTCAAGCGTCGCTGCACAGACGGCACCGAAAGGCTGCACTCTTGCGCAAGCTGTTCCAGCCCGATTCGACAGTCCTTTTGCAGCGTTCTTAGGATTGTCGTGTCAGCATCATCAAGTTCGGCTCTCATGAAAAATCTCCGCTGCTACCATGTCAGGTGTGCAATTTATTATCGAGATTACGGCGAATAACGATAAATAGGAACAGTCGAGTTATGCAAAATCTGTGTTGATGACAAACGCAGATAAAAAAACCATGACACTTACCGAAAACCTCAGCTTTGAACCGGATTTCGCCCGCGCCCTGAAGTTTTTTCAGGCACAGGACCGCTATTCGGCTTCACCGCTGACCGAGTTCGAAGGTCCTGACGGTCAACACGTACTTGTCAAGGATGAAACGGATCGAATGGGCCTTGGCGCTTTCAAAGCCTTGGGTGCGCCTTATGCCGTCGTACGTATCCTTGAGGCGGCCTGGCGGGACGAAACCGGTAAAACGCTTTCTCTTGCACAACTGAGAGATACCGATTTTCGCAACTTTGCAGCGACCCATACATTTGTGTGCGCCAGTGCCGGCAATCATGGCCTGGGTGTTGCCGCCGGGGCGCGTGCGATGGGTGCTACGGCACGAATACATCTTGCCAACACCGTACCCGAGGGGTTTGGTGAACGGCTTAGGGCGTTGGGGGCCGAGGTTGTCCGTTCGGGCGATGTTTATGACGACAGTGTCGCCGCCGCCATTGCTGACGCCAAAACCACTGGCGCAACGCTTTTGGCCGACGGCACCTGGCCCGGCTACACCGAGATTCCGAAACTGGTGATGGAAGGCTATTGCGTCATCGCCGAGGAATTGCGCCAGCACTTTCAGGCGTCGGGCTTGTGGCCCACCCATGTCTATCTGCAGGCAGGTGTCGGAGGGCTGGCCGCAGCGATGGCCCATATGATCCGTCTGAACTGGGCGGAACAGCCTGAACTGATCATTGTCGAACCTGACGCTGCATCCTGTTTGCGGGCCAGCCATCTGGCCGGACAGGCCACGCGCAGCGACGGGCCGGATTCCAATATGGGCAGGTTGGACTGCAAGGCACCCTCGATCGTGGCCTGGGATGTGCTGGAACGCTGCGACGTGCGTTACGAAACCCTTTCCGAAGAAGAAGGCAAGGCAGCCGCAGAAGCTGTCACGGCACTTGGCATCGCGACCACGCCCTCGGGGGCGGCGGGTTACGGGGCGATGTGCAAAAGACCCACCCAACAGGCGAGGACGAAGGAATTGCGTCCTCTTGTCATCATCTCAGAAGGGCTCGCATGAGCGGGCAAGAAAGGACCAACAGAATGAAATCTGTCTTTAGCAAGCTGTTTACCTCGGCCGTAGTCGCCGCAGGTCTGACGACCGCAGCCTTTGCGGATACCTGGAAGTTCGCCTCGGAAGAGGACAAGGGCGATGTGCAGGATATCTTTGCCCAGGCCTTTGCCGAAAGCATCAAAGAACAGTCCGGCGGCGATATCAAAGTGCGCATCTACTATTATGGCCAGCTGGGCACCGAGAACGATATTGTCGAGCTGACATCGAAAGGCACGGTTCAGTTCGTATCTGTCGGCACCGGCCACCTGGGATCATATGTGCCCGAGGCGCAGGTTCTTGATCTGCCCTATGTTCTGGGCGGCGATGTCGACGTAATCCGCGAAGTTCTGACCACCAGCCCGACCATCTATGAAGACCTCAGCGAGAAATTCGAGAAGGTGAACCTCAAGCTGCTGACCATGATCTCGGAAGGTGACATGGCCTGGGGCGCGAACAAGGCGATCCGCAGCCCGGCGGATTTCGAAGGTCAAAAGATCCGTACCTTCACCTCGACCATTCCCGTGGAAACCTTCAAAGCATTTGGCGCCAACCCGACGCCGCTGTCCTGGGGCGAGGTCTATGGCGCGCTGCAGTTGAAGACCGTCGATGGCATGGTGAACCCGATCTATTTCATCTACAACGCCAAGTGGCATGAGGTTCAGGATTACCTGATCTTCCCGGGCCAGCTGCCTTACGTGGGCACCGTTTCCACCAACAGCGAATGGTTCAGCGGTCTGCCCGCAGATCAGCAAGAGATGGTCAAGAACGCCATCGCCGAGGGCGAACAGGCGGCGCATGACTATCAGATCAAGATCAACCTGGAAAACATGGACAAGATCAAGGCCGAGCGCCCCGATCTGCAGGTCATCGTCCTGACCGAGGATGAGCGCGCGGTCTTTGAAGCCCAAAGCGCCACGCTGCACGAAACCTTCTTTGACGTGGTCGAAAACGCCTATGACGACGCCGAAAAACCTGCGGCACGTGAGCAAGCCCAGAAGATCCTGGCCGGCCTGCTCAACGAGGTGAGCAATGCGTCGCAATAAAAGCTGACACGACTGGAAGGCGCGGCGTCTCGTTCAGGCGTCGCGCCTTTCATTTACGGACCGCTGAGGGGGCGGGCCGAGGGAGGGAAAGTCATGAAAAGCGCATTGATCGCCCTGAGCAAGGGCACCGAGTTCATCGAGAAATTCGTCATCATCCTGGCCATTTTGCTGATGATGGTGAATTCGACCGTAAACGCCATTGGCCGCTATGCCTTTGGCAAAAGTCTGTTCTTTTCGGAAGAGCTGAACCAGTTCCTGATCGTCAGCGTGACCTTCTTTGGCTTTGCCTATGCGGTTCGCAAAGGTCGGAACATTCGCATGACGGCGGTTTACGACACGCTGTCCCGCCGGTCCAAAAAGGTGATCCTGACGCTGATCTCGATCACTACCAGCATACTGCTGGCCTTTCTGGCCTATAAATCCGTGTTCTACGTGCTTGAGATCAAAGAGCTGAACCGCCTGAGCCCGGCGCTGCAATTCCCGGTCTATATCATCTATTCAGTGATCCCCGTGGGCCTGTTCATGGCCAGCCTGCAATATCTGATCGCCTTCATCATGAACGTCACCCATGTCGGTGTCTGGCACTCGTACGAGGTCGAGGACAAAGACGCCCTGGATGTGGGGGTCTGAAATGTCGGAAATCCTAGCATTTTTCGGGGATATTCTGGCCGGTGAGCTGGATATTTACGTCATAACCTTCACGCTTGTGGTGACCATGGTGGTGTTGCTGTTTCTCAGCTACCCGATGGTCGTACCTCTGGCTGTCGCCACGCTGATCGGTCTTGTCCATTTCTCGCAAAGCGATACCGGCGTCGTCATTCAGCAGATGGTGACGGGTATCTCGCCAAACGCGCTGATCGCGGTGCCGATGTTCATACTCGCCGCCGATATCATGGCGCGGGGGCATACGGCCAATAACCTGCTGGGCCTGATCGAGGCCTATGTCGGGCATCGCCGGGCGGGGTTGCCGATCACGGCCTGTATCAGCTGCACATTGTTCGGCTCGGTTTCGGGTTCGACCCAGGCGACGGTGGTTTCAATTGGTCAGATTATGCGGCCAAAGCTGCTGAAGGCGGGGTATAAGGACAGTTTTGTCATGGCGCTGATCATCAATGCCAGCGACATCGCCTTTCTTATTCCCCCGAGCATCGGGATGATTCTGTACGGGACGTTGGCCAATACCAGTGTGGGCGAGCTGTTCATCGCAGGAATTGGTCCGGGCGTTGTTCTGGCGCTGATGTTTTCGGTCTATTGCTATTTCTACAGCGTCCTGCAGGGCGACCAGATCGCGCTGGTGCCAAAGAAATCCGGGGCTGAACGACGCGCCGCGTTTCGCAAGGCCATATTGCCGCTTGGGTTCCCGGTCCTGATCGTTGGCGGTATCTATTCTGGTGCAGTAACCCCGACCGAGGCGGCCTCATTCTCGGTGCTATACGCGCTGATCGTGGAATGCGTGATTTACCGCGAGCTAAAGCTGAACGACGTGCTGGATTCCGCGCTCAGCACTGGATTGATTACGGCGGTTGTCTTCATCCTTGTCGGGATCGGTCAGGCGTTTTCCTGGTATATTTCCTTCGAACAAATCCCGCAGGGCTTGTTAGAGCCGCTGAACCTGGAAGGCGCGTCGCAGGAATACATCCTGTTCATTATTGCGCTGTGTTTCTTTGTGGGGTGCATGTTCGTCGACTCGCTGGTTGTGCTGGTGATCCTCACGCCGATCTTCGTGCCGATCGTGGATGCCTCGGGACTCGATCCGGTTCTGGTCGGAGTGATGGTCACGCTGCAAATGGCCATCGGATCGGCAACGCCACCGTTTGGCTGCGATATCTTCACTGCTATTGCGATCTTTAAAAAACCATATCTGGAAGTGATCCGGGGGACTTTGCCGTTCTTCGCGATTCTGGCAATGATGACGGCCCTGCTGATCTTTTTCCCAGGCATCGCGTTGTTTCTCCGGGATCTCGCAGCGTTCTGAAACAGGGTGGCTGGGGCTTGGACAAGCCCTGCCACCTATGAACACGGCCAAACCACAAAGACCGGGACTTCCAATGACCGACTTCACCAAGATCCTGATTGCCAACCCCGGCGAGGTAGCCATTCGCCTATCGCTCGGCCACCGGGATGGGCATCCGTCTGGATGGTGGTACCGCCTATGCGGGTGGTGTGATCACACGATATTACGATTCACTGCTGACCAAGGTGACCGCATGGGCGCCCACACCCGAGAAAGCTATTGCCCGGATGGACCGCGCGTTGCGGGAATTCCGCGTGCGTGGCGTGTCCACCAACATCGCGTTTGTCGAGAACCTGCTGAAGCACCCGACCTTCCTGTCGAATGAATACACCACCAAATTCATCGATGAGACGCCGGACCTGTTCCACTTCAAGAAGCGCCGCGACCGGGGCACCAAGGTTCTGACCTATATCGCGGATATTATCGTCAACGGCCATCCCGAGACCAAGGACCGCCCCGAGCCTCGCGCCGACCTGAAAGACGCCAAAGCGCCCGCGCTGAAGGCTGAACCGCAGATGGGGGCACGCAACCTGCTGGAACAAAAAGGCCCGCAGGCAGTTGCCGACTGGATGAAGGCGCAGCGTCAGCGCGACCTGCGAGAGCCAACACCGAGATCACAAGCGTAAACGATACACTTCAACGTTTCCGCTTGGGGCATTTCCGACAAACTTTATGCAACAAAGGGCGTTTTGTTGGAGGGACAACAATGAACTCTATCCCATGTCCTAACTCTTGCTCCAGACAGTTTACGACACCCTCGGCATCAAATGCACTTTTCGCCCAAAGCCGACTTGCATCAGAGACAACAACGGCATGTTGTTGCCCGTTAACATCAATATAGGACAGCAGAGACGGAATAAGGCAGATGCCTGGAAAGGCGTTCGATTGACAATAGTCGACAGTCACCTGTTTTCTCTGCTGGGGCTTGCCTTTTGCAAAAAACGGGGGGCTGGCGTTGGCAGTGTTTGGCCGATCAGTGAATTGTCTGGGTAAACATAGACGCAATGGCCGCCGATGCGATGCGCGCGCGCCTGTCATCAGCCCGGCTGGTCAACATAATCGGAACCTGTGCGCCCAGCACCAGCCCGGCCGCTTCCGCACCCGCAAGGTACATGAGTTGTTTGGCAATCATGTTGCCCGCCTCAAGATCCGGGGCCACAAGCACATCTGCCTGACCTGCCACATCTGATTTGATGCCTTTGGTCCTGACCGCATGCATGGAGACCGCATTGTCAAAGGCAAGCGGACCATCCAGAACGCCTCCGGTAATCTGACCGCGATCAGCCATTTTACATAGTGCAGCTGCCTCGACCGTGGATTGCAGCCGTGGGGTGATAGTTTCGACGGCCGACAGGATTGCGACCTTGGGTTCTTCGATGCCGATGGCCCGTGCCAGATCAATTGCATTCTGAACCATGTCGGCCTTTGCCTGCAGGTCAGGGGCAATGTTGATGGCAGCGTCGGTAATCAGAAGCGGTTTCGAGTATGCCGGAACGTCCATGACATAGATATGGCTCATGCGGCGTTCACTACGCAGGCCATTGGCCTTGGACACGACCGCAGACATGACTTCGTCAGTGTGGAGTGCGCCTTTCATAAGCGCATTTACCCGCCCGTCTCGGGCCAGATGCACGGCCTGCTCGGCAGAAGCATGGCTGTGCGGTGTATCGACGATTTCCAGTCCTTCAATGTCCAGTCCTGCCGCTTGAGCGGCGTCTTCGATACGGGATCGCGGTCCCACCAGAACAGGTTCCAAAATCCCCAGATCTCGCGCGGACAACGCGCCTTCCAGTGCACTTGCATCGCAGGGATGAATCACTGCAGTCGGCAACGCTGGCAATTCCTGTGCGGCACTCAGCAACCGGTCATACCCTGCACCTTTCTGGTGCAGAACCAAATCCGGCATGACCACCTTTGGTCTGCGCACTTTCCGGTCTGGCGCGATCACGACCGCCTGGCCCTTGATAACCGGTTCGGTCTTCTCGTTTTCGCACAGACAATCCAGAACGACCCGCTTTTTTCCGGCCTGTTTCTCGGTCACGGTCACGCGCACTGTGACGGTATCGCCAATAGCCACGGGTTTCAGAAACTTCAGCGTCTGATCCAGATAAATTGTTCCCGGGCCGGGCAGTTGTGTGCCCAGAATGTTGGAGATCAGCGCGCCCCCCCACATACCATGTGCGATCACCTTGTGAAAAATGTCATCCTGCGCAAATTCTGCGTCGACATGTGCGGGATTTACATCGCCAGAGACAATCGCAAAGGCGTCTATGTCCTGCGCGGTCAGAGTTCGGGACAACTCGGCGCTGTCACCGACCTTGATCTCGTCAAAAGGTTTGTTTTCGATAAAGCCGATGTCGGTATCGTGATCAGACGACATGGTGCCCCCCGTCGATATAGGCAGTGTTGCCACTGACTGATCGGGCAAAATCCGACACAAGACAAGCGGCCATCGCACCAACCTCGTCAATATTGGTCAGCCGACGCAGCGGCGCATGCTGTCTGGCGTCTTCGATCAACTCATCGAAATGTTCGATACCAGATGCTGCGCGCGTTTCCAGCGGGCCGGGTGACATGGCATTGACACGGATATTGCGTTGTCCAAGCTCAACGGCCAAATAGCGCGCCGTCGCTTCCAGTGCCGCTTTCACAGGCCCCATGATATTGTAGTGGTCCACCACCTTTTCGGCCCCATGATAGGACACCGTCAGGATCGTACCGCCTTCGGTCATCAAAGATTCCGCCTGTTTGGCCAATCGGATCAGGGAATGCACCGAGATGTCCATCGCTACACCAAACCCTTCACGCGAGCAGTCAACCACCCGCCCGTGCAGGTCATCGCGTGGGCAATACGCAATCGAATGAATCAGAAAGTCCAGGCGCCCCCATTGCCTGCGGATCGTATCGAATACAGCGTCTATCTGGGCGTCATCGGTCACATCCAAAGGCTTCACAATATCAGCCTCAACAATATCTATGACCGGCTGGACAAAGCGCAGCGCTTTTTCCGACTGATAAGTTAGGGCAATGTCAGCGCCCGCCGCGCGGCAGGCCTGTGCGCAGCCTGCGGCAATGGACTGATCATTGGCCACCCCCACCACAAGACCCTTCTTTCCTTTCAGAAAACCTGATTCTACCAGCATGCTTCACTCCATCCGCACATAAGAGCCGGGCGCGTCACATAGCGCGAATTTGATTTCCGGAGGGTCCCGCTGATCGCTCGACTGATCAGAGAGCCACTGTGCCCATGCAGGCCACCAACTGCCCTCTTGCAGTTCTGCCGCCTCAAGCCAGTCTTCGGGGGTCAGCGTCTTGTCCTGATCACGGGTCATGTGCAGGCGGAAATGGCGTCTTTTGTGCCCGCGCTCGGAAATCACGCCAGCATTGTGCCCACCATTGGTCAAGGCAAAGGTCACATCAGCATGACCCAGATTGTGGATCTTGAACACCGATTTCCATGGCGCGATATGGTCCGTCTCGGTCCCCAGGCCAAAGATCGGAATGCGGATGTCCCGCAGCGAGACAGGGTGTCCGTCAACGGCAAACCGCCCTGCTGCCAAATCGTTGTTCAAAAACATCCGCCGCAGATATTCCGAATGCATGCGCGCAGGAAGCCGCGTGCTGTCCAGATTCCAGGCCATCAGGTCGTTCATGGGCGCGGCCTCCTCTCCCATGAGATAGGCGCGGATCATCCTTGACCAGATCAGATCGTTCGACCGGATCATCTGGAAGGCGCTGCCCATCTGGGTCCCGTCCAGATAGCCTTGGGCTTCCATAACGTCTTCCAGCATCGAAACGTGACTTTCGCTGATGAACAACATCAGCTCTCCCGCGTCGATGAAATCGGTTTGAGCGGCAATCAGGGTCATGCTGCGCAGGCTGTGATCGTCCTCTCTGGCAAGTTTCGCTGCAGCAATTGACAACAATGTCCCGCCCAGACAATACCCGGCACTATGAACCTGTGCCGCGCCGGTTGCCTCTTTGATATACGAAACAGCTGCCAAAGGACCCTGCTTCAGATAGTCCTCCATTCCCAGATCAGCATCCTCGGCATCCGGGTTGCGCCACGAGATCATGAAAACGGTAAACCCCTGTTCAACCAGATACCGCACCATCGAGTTTTCCGGGCTCAGATCCATGATGTAGTATTTCATGATCCATGCGGGAACGATCAGCAGCGGCTCGGCATGAACCGTTTTGGTCGCGGGTTCGTATTGAATCAGTTCCATCAGGTGGTTCTGATAGACAACCTTGCCCTGTGTGATTGCAATGTCCTGCCCGACCTGTTGATCTGGCCGGGGTTTGTTTCCACAAATCTGCGCCTGCCAGTCCCTGAAGAAGGCCGCGCCACCCGATACAAGGTTGGCGCCCGAGGTTTCGATAGTTTTGTCCAGTGCCTCGGCGTTGGTTAACAGGAAATTTGACGGCGCGTATGCATCCATCATCTGACGGGCCAGGAATGTCATCGCAGCATCATTGGCCGGGCTCAGGCCAGGAACGTCGGACGTCGCATGATCAACGTAGTCCTCGGCCAGCAAAAATGCCTGGGCCCACGCTGCAAACGGAGGTTTCGTCCAGGCGTCTGCCGAAAAACGCCGATCCCGTTTCGCAGGTGTAATCGGCAGATCGGCGGTATCAGACGGACACCCGTTAAGGACGAAATCCAACCAGTCGACCCAGTTCTGTTGCGCCTTGTGTGCCAGCGAAAGCTGCTTGTCTGGGGCAGTCATCACGTGAAATGCCCAGTCTGTGATCAGACTGGCTGTCGCAGCAGGCGAAGCGCCCCCGAAAAACTGGGCCATCTCGCGCCGTATAGGGCGATGGTTTTGAAACTTTTGCAAATTTCTCAAGTTCACATTTGAGGAATTTTCGGTCTCGAAATCTCTCATCTGACGCTCTCACCCACCTTGTTCGGTAGGTGACTATGGGTTCAACGTGACAGCAATGTGTCCGAGCGCTCAACGAGAGCAACAGGCATCGCATTGTCCAAGATTTAGTCGCGCAAACGCGGTGTCCGCTCAGATGTTCGGCAGAGAACCCGCAGTGAGGCCTGCCGTGCGACGTACAAGCGGCAGGTTTCAGATTTGACCTATCTAAGATAGACCGACCCACTGTCGTACAAAAGCTTCATCGCCGTCAGTGCCAGAAAGCCATACACAACTTTCACAAAAACGTTCTGATCCACGACCCTGTGCAGCCGGAATCCGGCAAGGACGCCAAGCAACAATACCGGAGACAACAGGGTGCTTGTCTGCAGACTGGATATCGAAAGCGTTCCAACAGCCCCATAGGCGAAGGTCTTGAGGAAATTCAACGAGAAGAAGAACATCGTGTTGGTTCCGATAAAGCAGGATTTCTCCAGCTGCTGTTGCAGCAGATATCCCTTTACCGGTGGGCCACCCGCATGGGCGATAAAACTGGAAAAGCCAGACAGAAGCCCAAGCGCAAACACAACAGGCCGGGGCGTCCGGCCTCGCGGCCGGTTACCACTATGCGACACCACAAACTGAAAAACGAAGAACGCCGCCAGCAGTCCGACCAGAAACTTGACCGTATTCGCGTCCATATACCGGAACGACAAGCTGCCGAGACCCAACCCAATGATGGCAGCAGGCAACAAGCCAAAGACGATCCGCCGATTCCAGGTCGTGCGATAGCGCCAGACGACCAGCACGTCCATCGCCAGAAGTATGGGCATCATCACAGCTGCCGCAAACTGAGGTGTCACAAACAACGACATCATGGGAACAGCCATCACGCCCAAGCCGCCCCCAAAGCCACTTTTGGAGAACCCGGTGAGTAAGACGGCAAATGCCGCTACGGCAAAAAACGCGATTGTATGATCCATTTTAGCGTGCTCTTGGCAGTTTTGCCGAGGCATATTGGACGCAATGAAATCTGTAAAACATTCTTATATGCGTTTATAAATCTGGAATGACGATTTATTTTGACCACCGGGAACTGCGTACCTTCGCCATGCTGGCGGATGAGTTGAACTTCACAGCTGTCGCCGCGCGGCAAAACACCGTCCAGTCCGCGATCAGTGCGCAGATCAGCAAACTTGAAGCGAATCTAGGCCAGCATCTCGTCTCCCGCGGGCGGGGTAGAAAAGTCTCGCTTACACGGGATGGTGAGGTTTTTCTGGTCTATGTAAAACGCATCCTGTCCCTCTCTGAAGAAGCTGTAGAGGCGGTGCAGACTGTCAACTCCCGACAGGTTCTGAGGTTGGGAACAACTGTGACATTGGCCATGTCGATCGTTCCCGAAACCCTTGGCGCATTTGCCGTCCAGCGGCCAGACGTTCAAATCCAGATTCAATGTGACCGCAGTGATCGTCTCCTGCGGCGGCTGGAAGACGGGGAGATTGATGTGGCTTTCATGATGGATCAAGGCCGTCACGGCTGTCGGGCGTTTGTGCATTCGATGGATCTGGAATGGGCCTGCTCTCCGAAGTTTGAGTTGCCTCACGAGGGACCAATCCCTTTGGCGTTCCTGACGGACGGGCGCGATCTCAGGCGATATGCTTTGCAGGCGCTGGATGCCGTGGGGATGAAAGGGCGTGTCTCTCATCTCAGCCCGCACCCGGTCGGTGTGAGAACTCTTGTTCAAGCAGGATTGGCGCTGACCGTGATGCCATCAAAATCAATCGTAGCACCTTTGGTTTCGGCCCCAAAAGCGCTTGGTCTTCCGCAGCTCTCTCCTATCGCGCTTGCGGCGTACAAATCCCCAAAAGATCCCGGAGATTGTTTTGGCCTACTCATCGAGCAGCTCTCGGGAGCGTCAAGAGCATCCTAGTGGCGAATTTCTGCGTGACTGCTGCGCCTGCGGTCCAAGCGCCATCCCGGCTAGTTCGTAGCAATCGGCCGATAAAGACTCAGCTGGTACAGGATGAGTTCGTGCACAACACCCGGGCATTTCCCAGTACGCTCAAAACCACAGGCAGCCAGCAGTCGATGTGAGTACGCGTTCGGCGCATCAGCCGCCGCAACAAGACTGGTCAGTTTCAATCCATCACGCGCGTGATGGATCAGCGCGGACAAGGCCGCCCTTGCCAGTCCTTGGCCCCAAGCCCCCGGCTCAAGCGCAATTGTTGGCTCGATCCCTCCGGCCATCCTAGGTTCGCATAGAAGCGGGCCTGAAACCGGTACAAGACCGGCCATGCCAACTTCACCATGGGTATCCGTCTCGATCAACCAAAGTCCAAGCCCATCTGTTTCAAACCGCTCGTTCTCAGTCAGCAAAGCGCTGACATCTGCTTTAGTTTGAATTTTGCCGTCGCAGAGATATCGTCGCACTTCGGGAATATTTAGAAATTCCAGCAAAAAACCAGCATCGAATTTGGTTGTCGGTCGTAACCGCCCCCCATGAAATTGAAGCAAAGGCTGCATGGTGTCTCTCGGTTTACGTTCGTGTATCGTGGTGCGCGCCTGTATCAAACGCGCACCGTTTAGTCAGGACGTGGTTTTGGGCAGAGCAGGATCACTGCCCCATTCAGCCCACGAGCGATGATACACCCGCACGCGCGGGAAACCCAAAAGACGCAACGTGACATAGCTGTGTGCCGACGCAAGCCCGTTTTGACAGTGCACAATGACGTCTCGCTCGGGCACCACGACTTTGGATTAGAAAAGTGCCAACAGATCGCGGGCAGACCGAAAGCGCCCGTTATCCGTCAGGTTTTTGGCCCATGGAATGTTCACAGCCCATGGTATGTGCCCCTCGTCATCCATCTTTGCCGGGCGGACGTCGATCAGAACAGCGTCTGGCTTGCCACGTTGGTTCAGAACATTTGCGGCTGACGCATGTCTTCTCGGACTGAGCTCGACTTGGAACGTCTCATCATCATGTTTCCTGTCGTCGGTCTCAGCAATACCACCGACTTGCAGCCAGGATGCCCACCCTCCATTCAACACCGAGGCATTGCCATGGCCCACAAAACCCTGTGCGTCTAGCGGGGCTGGCCGAGACGCGGCACGGTCCCGCACCGCTTAATCTTGTCCAGCGTCAGATCCGACGCGACGCTCCTCAACCGTAAGCTCTGCTTTTGCAGGCTCTTGAACTCCCTGAGTAGGTCGGGCCCATTCCACCGTATTGCTTGCGCCAGCGGTAGGAAGTCTGCTTTGGAATGCGAACTTCGCGGAGTGCAACCACCCGCGCTATTTCGCGCCATCTACAAAAGTCCATCGATACTGTGGCGGTGTCGGTCCCTTGTTTCGACCACCTTGCTGCATCTGCTCCCAGGCGTGAGTCAGGATGCCGACGGATCGAGACAGGCAAAACAGGCCGCGCGCCAATGGTGCTGCAAAGCCCAACTCGGCATAGATCACTGCCGTCGCCCCATCGATATTCATCGGGATGGGTTTACCCCTGCGGCGCGCCATCTCGGTTTCTATGGCATCCGCGATCTGCATGACCTCGCCCCTGCACGCCCCCTGATCAGCGGCTTCTCGCACCATCGCCATCAAACGCGGTGCGCGTGGGTCGGTTGGGGTGTGAAAGCGATGGCCGAAACCGGGCAGGATCTTTCCGTGATTTTCCATCCAGGCATCCAAAGCGCCCGGCAGATCCTGGGTGTGGTTCGCAACGAATTGATACAGCTGTACCGCTTGTTCTCCAGCACCGCCATGCACATCCCCCAACATGTTGACGGCGCTTGCCATGGCATTGTTCAAAGGCAACCCACAGGTAACGGCCATGCGGGCCGTAGCAATTGAAGGCGCTTGCGGTCCATGATCCACCGCAGCCACCAGTGCGGCCTCGAACAGGCGTGCCTGCGCCGATGTCGGCTTGTCGCCGCGCAGCATAAACCAGATCATCTCGGCAAAACTCAGATTGCCGATGAGGTCCTGGATCGGCTCACCGCGCAGATCGATCCGCCCCGGTTCCATGTCGATGATTGCGGTTTTCCACCAATCTGAGACGTCACTCATATAACACCTTCGTGTTGCAAGGCCTCGATCTCGGATTTGGCTAGCCCAAGTTCGGACCAGATTGCACCGTTGTCAGCCCCCAGACGAGGTGGTGCAGAGTGAGGTTGATTGCGCGCACCGTTCACGACAACCGGACTCCCCGCGAGGTGCAGCGCTTCTCCATCTACATCGAGTGTACCGATCAACCCGCGCTGCGCGATCTGCGGGTCCTGAAGTGCATCTGGCACCGTCAGAACCTGACCAGTCGGCACACCCAAGCTGTTCAGTTCCCGAACCCAGTCTGATGCAGGTCGTGTACAAAGTGTCTTCTCCAATTCCTCGCGCAACACATGGCGGTTCGTTTTTCGGTCTTCGCGAGTTGCATAGGCTGGATCTTCCAAAAGGTCCTGCCGACCCAGATGCCGGGCCAACGCCTCCCACTGCTCATCGCGGTTGGCGGCGATGTTGATCTGACTGTCTGCGGTAGCAAATGTGCCGGAGGGCGCTGATGTTGTGTTCTCGTTGCCATGGGCTGCGGGTACGACCCCCCCGATCAGGTGGTTTGAGATCACCCAACCCATTGTCGATATCACCGCCTCGGTCATTGCGACATCCAGAAAAGCCCCCCGCGGATCAGCATTCAAAGCGGATGAAACGGCGAAGGCTGCGGTTAGTCCGCCAACGGTATCGGCCAGAGGGTATCCTACCCGGTACGGGGCCGTATCCGGTGCGCCGGTGATGGACATCACGCCACTGATCCCCTGCACGATCTGGTCATAGGCCGGATCATCGCGTCGGGGTCCATCCTGTCCAAATCCGCTGATTGCGCAGTAGATGAGGCGGGGATTCTCGGCTTTGAGGACTTCATATCCCAGGCCCAACCGCTCCATCACACCGGGCCGGAAATTCTCTACCAGCACATCCGCTGTGCGGACAAGGCGCTTCAACAAGATTTTTCCCTGATCGGATTTCATGTCCAGCGTGACGGATTTCTTTGCCGCGTTCTGGGCCAGAAAACTGATCCCCATGCTCGCCGCGTTGCGCTCGGGATCAGCTCCGAGCACGCGGGCCAGATCTCCTGAACCGGGGCGTTCCACCTTGATGACTTCGGCCCCCATCAGTGCAAGTTGATAGCAGCAATAGGGGCCTGCAAGAACGTTGGTCAGGTCAAGAACACGAACCCCGGCAAGGGGATCAGTCGCCATCTGCAACCCCGGCCGCCCGCGCCTTGGAACGCCGCGCGCGGTAGCTGGGAACCAGCACCAGAAGGACCGCGATCACCAAAAGGCCCAGTGTCATCGGACGTTCCCATATGAAGGCGATCCCATCATAGAGCTGCATCGAGCGAGAGAAGTTGTCCTCCATCATCCCGCCAAGGATGAAGCCGATCAAAAGCGGCGCCAGCGGGTAGTCGGCGAATTTCAACGCCGTGGCACAGATGCCGAAACCCACCAGAATCAACAGCTCGGTGGCGTTGTTCTGCCCGATATAGGCCCCCATCAAAGTAAAGAACAGGATGAACGGGATCAGGTAGTTGCGAGGAACGGTAAGAACCTTCGCGATGTACGGGATCAAAGGTAGGTTCAGGATCAACAGCACCAGATTGCCGATGAACATTGACATAATGACTGCCCAGAAAATCTGCGGCTCGTCCACCATCAGGCGCGGGCCGGGCGTCACGTTCAGGGCAATCAATGCCCCCAACAGGATCGCCGTGGTTCCGGACCCCGGGATACCCAGTGTCAGCAGAGGCACGAAGGACCCGGTACAGGCCGCATTGTTGGCCGATTCAGGCGCGGCGAGACCCTTGATCGAGCCTTTGCCAAATTCGTCCTGTTCCTTCTTCGGCGCAATGTTGCGTTCGACCGCATAGCCCAGAAAGCTTGCAATCGTGGCACCGGCCCCCGGCAGAACACCGATGAAGAAGCCCTGGATCGACTGGCGACCAATCACCGGAGCAATTGATTTGGCCTCGGCCCTGGTGATGCGCAGGTCTTTGATCTGCCCATCGTCGCCTTTCAGGTCTTTGGGCTTCAGGACCAGAAACAGCGCCTCGGGCAAGGCAAACATCGCCATGGCGAGCGTGATGAACCCGAACCCCGACTGCAGGTCCATGATACCCATGGTGAAGCGGGGCAAGTTGAACAACGCGCCTTCGCCGACGGTTGCCATGATCAAGCCGAGGATCGTCATGATAAGCGCTTTGGCCACTTGGCCGGACCCGGCAAAGGCCGCGATGGCCGACAGACCGACAACCATCAGGGCAAAGTATTCAGCCGAATGGAACAGCAACGCGACTGACGATAACGCAGGTGCAAATATCATCAGCAAAACCGCGCCCAACGTGCCGCCTGCGAAACTGGCAACCGCGGCGATGGTCAGCGCTTTGCCTGCCTTGCCTTGTCGCGCCATCGGGTAGCCGTCAAAGCTGGACGCGACAGTGCCCGCGACCCCCGGCGCATTCAGCAGAATGGAAGAGGTCGAGCCGCCAAAAATCGCGCCATAGTAGACCCCGGCAAGCAGGATCAGTGCTGCCGACGGATCACCCATGGAGATCGCGACCGGGATCATGATTGCGATAATCGACATTGGGCCCAGACCGGGCAGCATGCCGATGAATGTGCCGATCAGGCAGCCTGCGATGACCATCAGCAGGTTTTGGATTGAGAATGCCGTTTGCAGGCCGATCAGAAGTCCTTCGAGCATGTCAACCTCCGAAAATGCCCGGCAGAGGGCGCATGTAGATGCCAAGGACTTCCTGAACCAGATACCAGACCGCGCCAGTGGCAATGAAGGCGACAGGCAGCATGATATGCCATTTGCGTTCGCCCAGCAGGAAAGAGCCCAAAATCAGAAAGGCGGACGTCGAAATCAGAAAACCAACAGGCCGCAGACACAGTGCATACACCACCATCAGGGCCAACAGCATCAATGCCTGATCCAGATGGTAGTCCCCCAGACGCCGGTAGTCGATCTCAGCCTCTTTCGGTTGGGATTTTTCGAAACCAAGCAAGATGACGGTGCAGGCGATGATGCCCAGAACGGACAGCACTTTGGGGAAGGTGCTTGGCCAAATGGGGTTGCGCTGCATAAAGGGGGGCAGACTGCCATCCATCGTGAACCAGGCGGTATAGCCGTACGTCAGACACACCCCAAGCAAAACAAGCGCGATCCAGCGATCCAGCGCCATGACGTCCCCTCCCTCGTGTATTTTTGGTTGCGGCAGAGCGGACGGGCCGCTCTGCCAAGAGTGGTGTTTAGAGGAAGCCCAGCTTTTTCATCAGATCACTGATCTGCTGTTCCTGCTGTTCGAGAAAAGCCGAGAAATCATCGCCCGAGTTGTGGATGTTCACCCAACCGTTGCGCGCGCGTACTTCTTCCCATTCGGGTGTGTCATACATCTTGGCAATCGCGTCCTGATAGGCGGACAGCTTGTCCTCGGGCAGGCCGGGGGCTGCGAAAAAACCGCGCCAGTTGACGAAGGTGGTGTCGATGCCCTGTTCCTTCATGGTCTGTGCGTCCGGGGCGGCATCCACCCGCTCATCCGAGGTCACGCCGATGATTTTCACTTCACCTGCATTAGACAAATCGACGGCTTCCGAAAACCCGGTGGACAGCGCGGCAATCTCACCCGACAGAAGGGCCGCCATGGCTTTGCCGCCTGCATCGTAAGGGATGTATTTGACGCCAAGCGCATCCTTGCCCGCGGCTTCCATAACCATGGCCGCAACCAGATGGTCCATGCCGCCCGGCACCGACCCGCCGCCGATGGCGGTTGCACCTGGGTCCGCGTCATAGGCGGCCAGCAGGTCGTCCATCGAGTTGATGGGGCTGTCTTTACCCACAACGATAGCCGCATAGTCGCCGATTGTGCCCGAGACCAGCGTCAGGTCACGGAAGTTGTGCGGGAACACACCGGTCAGCGAACGGATAACGATGGGGGTCGAATTCACCATCAGGGTTCCGTGGTTACTGTCGGCGTTTTCGATCAGATAGCCAATGGCTTTACCACCGCCGCCGCCCGACATGTTCTCGTAGGATGCGGTACCTACGAGGCCCGCCTTGGTCAGCGCTTCGCCGGTCCCGCGCGCGGTACCGTCCCAGCCACCGCCTGCGCCGCCTGGGATCAGAAAGTGGACGCTGTCCACGACCTTGTGGCCGTCGGCCAGAACCGGTCCGGTCAGACCAACAGCGGCCACAGCTGCGATTAGGGCGCGACGGCCCAGTTTGAATGTCGTCATGTTTTCCTCCCATTTGACAACCGGCCGCTTGGCGGCTCAGATTGCACGATACAAAAACACATCAACCTGACATCAACCTGTCACGCGCAAAAATACTGCAAAGGTCTCATGAAATTCCTTTTGGTCGAAGACAATATGGACCTCGCGAACGCGATAAGTTCGCGAATGCGCCTGGACGGGCATGTCGTTGATCATGCAGCGAAATTAGAGGACGCAACGGCCTTTGTAGACACCGAAGACTATGATCTGATCCTGTTGGATATCATGCTGCCTGATGGCGACGGGCGCGATTTCCTGAAACGGCATCGCGCCAGTCATCTGGACACTCCGGTCATCGTTCTGACAGCCCGCAGTCAGGTGTCGGATCGAATCGGGTCGTTGGATCTGGGGGCCGACGACTATGTCACCAAACCTTTCGATCATGCCGAACTTGAGGCGCGCTGTCGCGCCGTGCTGCGTCGCAAATCAGGTATAACCAAGTCAACGATTGAGTTTGGAGGGATCGTCTTTGACCCTGTCGCTGGTCACCTAAGTGTGGGAGCCCGGACCGTGTCCCTGCGCAATCGCGAATTACGTCTGCTGGAGTTGTTCCTGAACGCGCCCGGTCAGGTGTATTCGAAACAGAAACTTGCGGATCGGCTTTTTTCTTACGACGACGATGTCTCGGACAACGCG
This sequence comes from Ruegeria sp. AB5, assembly GCF_056542645.1. Taxonomy (NCBI): domain Bacteria; kingdom Pseudomonadati; phylum Pseudomonadota; class Alphaproteobacteria; order Rhodobacterales; family Roseobacteraceae; genus Ruegeria; species Ruegeria sp. AB5. Next base: position 3,838 of record NZ_JBQGAE010000009.1, on the reverse strand, counting down.
ATCGAAGTATATGTCGGTCGCCTGCGCAAGCATTTGGAGAATTCGGATCTGAAGATCACGACCTTGCGCGGACTGGGCTACAGGTTGGATCATGTCAGCTAGCGCTGCCGTATCAGGGTCCCTGCGAAACCGGTTGGTGGTGACGCTGATCGGAGGCGCGGCCATTCTGGCGCTGTTGCTGTTTTTTGCCGTGCGCAGCTATGCGGCGCGCGTCGCGCAGCAAGGGCAGGACAATATTCTTGGCGCTTCGGTCACATCGATCCTGGATGCTGCGGCGCTGAGGGATGGTGAGATTGAGGTCGACATTCCTTATGCTGCGTTCTCCATGCTCAGTACATCGTCGGATGACCGGGTGTTCTACGCTATCTTTCAGGATGGCCAGCTTTTGTCAGGGTATAGTGACTTGTCAGTGACCAGTGCTGTTCCGGATGGTAGATGGACGTTTCGGTCCGGCGAAGTCCGCGGCGAGGTTGTACGGCAAGTCAGCGCCAGCCGAACCCTGGTCGGCCTGGGGATGCGAACCGAGGTCGAAGTAGCTTTGGGTCAGACCCAGGATGCCTTGGCCGAGACACTGGACCAGATCTCACGCAATGCCGCGCTACTGGGATTGGGTTTTTTTGCGCTGGCTGCGGGCTTGTCGTTCTGGGCGGCCTCGACCGCCATCGGTCAGTTGAACAAGTTGACCACGTCGGTCACACGTCGCGGTCCACAGGACCTCAGCCCGTTTCGCAAACCGGTTCCACGCGAAATGGCGCCTTTGGTAACGTCGTTGAATTCCCTGATGGGACGGTTGGACCAATCGCTCAGCCAGTCCGAGGACTTTATCGCCGAGGCAGCCCATCGGGTTCGAACCCCTTTGGCAACGGTACGATCCTACGCGGACGCGACCCTGCAACGTGTCGAGAAGGAAGAGAACCGCGAGGCTTTGCGCTCGATGGTGCGGGCGATCGACGAAAGTTCGCGCGCGGCGGGGCAATTGCTGGACCATGCGATGATCACGTTCCGCGCCGACCATCTGGAGCGCGCAGACGTTGATCTGGTGGCGCTGGTCCACGATTTGGTGCAGCGTCTTACGCCGATTGCCGAGATGAAGGATTTGGCCTTGTCTCTTACCGGTGATCCATCCGTGCCCTATTCGGGAGACCCCATTCTGATTCAGAACGCGGTTCGAAACATGATTGACAATGCTCTGAAATACGCGCCCGCCGACAGCACGGTTGGGATCGAGGTGACCGCACACCCAAATCCCAAGATTTCGGTCAGCGATCAGGGACCGGGTTTTCCGCCCGACGAAATCGATTTGCTGACCCGTCGATTTGAACGTGGGCAGAACGCCGTTGGCACAATCGGATCCGGTCTGGGCCTGACGATCGCTCAGGATGTGGCGTCCGCTCATGGCGGAGAATTGATCCTATGCAACCAAGAGCGGGGGGGCGCGTGCGTTACCTTATTGCTCTAGCAGTATCCGCGCTGCCCCTGGCCGTCGACGCACAGGAGTGGGAGGACCGGCAACTCTTCAACACAGAGACCGAAACGGCAACACTGCGTGTTGTCTCCAGCACCGACACGGCGCTGTTTGCGCCACTGATAGAGGGCTTCGTTTCTGAGAACCCCCTGATCAGTATCGAGTATCTGGTGACCGGGACCGCCGATATCGACCATTTGGTGCGCGCGGACCCCAGCACCTTTGATGTCGTCATCTCAAGCGCGATGGACTTGCAGTTGAAACTGGCCAATGACGGGTTTGGACTGCGGATGCAGGACATCGTACATCCGCCGTGGGCCCAATGGCATGACAGCCTGTTTGCCTTCACCTCCGAGCCCGCATCCATTGTCATCAACCGCGCCGCATTCGAGGACGGGCCAATCCCTGAGACACGCCAGCAACTGATAGAAATCCTGCGCGCCCGACCGGACGACTTTCGCGGCAAAGTCGGCACGTATGACATACGGGACTCTGGGCTTGGGTATCTGTTCGCGACGCAAGACGCGCGCGCCTCTGAAACCTATTGGCGGCTGATGGAGGTCATGGGCGGCCTTGGGGTGCGGCTTTATTGCTGTTCCGGGGACATGATCGATGATCTGGCGGATGGCCGCATCCTTGTCGCCTACAATGTGCTGGGCAGCTACGCAGCAGATCGCACTGACAGGGTTGATGTTTTACAGGTCATTCTGCCGACCGACTTTCAGACAACCATGATGCGAACGGCGATGGTGCTGGCAGATACGCCCCAGCCGCAAGCCGCTGAATTGTTTGTCAGGCACCTTATTGCAAACAGTTTTGGATCGGACGACGACACACTGTCCTTGCCGGCACTTCAAGTCGACGGAACTGCGACCACGCAAGGAACGATTGTTCTGGACCCGGCTTTGCTGACCTATCTTGATCAGTTGAAACGGCGCAAATTCCTGACAGATTGGGAAAACGCCGTTATTCAAAGGTAGCGCAAAGGCTGGCGTGCTGTTCACGGATGGCTCTGGGCGGAATTGCTTTTTTGAACCTTTTCAGAGAGCCCCTAAAGATTGGCGTCGATGATCTTGCTCATCATCATTTTCGTATTGATTTGCCCCATAAGCCATCCAAGCGGCCCGAACTTGACCTGAAAGTCAAATGTCCATGAGACTTTCGATTGTTGGCCTGCCGGAGTGATACGGATTTCCGAACGCGCCTGATGCAATGGCATCGCCGCCATCTCAGACAGCGCGACCGTGTAGCCTGTGCCCGGTTTCCAATCGATCACTTCCTCGACCACCGACGTTCCGTTGGCGAAACGGTTGCAGCGCTAGGACCCGAGGCCCGCCTCCCCTACGGTCAAAACATCGACTGACATAACCTGCGGCGCGAACTCATCAATATGCATATACCGGCTCAGAACCTCCCAAACGGCATCAGGGGTCGCGTTGATTGTCATGCTGCGTACATGGTGGATCATGTCTGGCTCCGTCGGTTTGCGCACATATCGCGCGATGTCGATTTCCGAACCTGCCCTGGAACTCTGCTGCTCTCACCGTTGTGACAGCAGCGTGAGAGGAGGAGCAAAAAATGCGGCGCACCGAATGCTTTTTCCAGATCATCCAGATATTGCGATCCACAAGCTCGCCGGCTGATCCATCGCTCGCCCGCGCTGCGCGCGATCATGTATCAAAACTCTCACCCGCCATTCCGAAAGAGCTTCTCCCTGTCGTGCTCGACGGCAGCGCGAAACCCATTCAGACCGATATAAAAATGCTCGAACCCTTGGACAGCGCCCTCCTGCGTCACACCATTCGAGAGCGTTACCAACTTGAGCTTGTGTATACGAATCGTAAGAGCAGAACGACAAACCGGGTCGTCTGGCCGCTGTTGATCGCCTTTCTGGATCGCAAAAGATCTCTTGTTGCCTGGCGCGAAACCAGGAATGACTACCGGCATTTCAAGACCGAACGTGCGCAAGACGTGCACGTCTTGGGCAAAACGTACCCCGGCCGTTGGGCGGCGTTGCTGAAGGGATGGGAAGACGTTATGGCCAGACGGACGCAAAGCTGTTCTTGGTGCGGTGCAAAGCGTCTGCGGGATGGCCCGTATGTCGTTCAACAACTGACACTACCCACCCACCCCTTTTCTTGAGGCCGTTCCGTCAGAAGGGTTGCGACGATACGCCGTTTGGCCAGTTCAGTCCCGGCATCGATGCCTAAGAACTCAAATATCGAGGGTGTGGTCCTTTTCCCAGCGTGAGAAATGGCTGACGAATGAGTTCCATTCCTGGTGTTTCATTTTGAGGAATGCGCTTGAGAATTCCTGTCCCATCATGGCTTTCAGCTCGGTATCGTTGTCGTATTCGCGCAGCCCGTCGAGCAT